>NZ_LK053000.1:2998530-3012917 GCF_000723845.1 Haloferax prahovense
GCCGCGAGCGTCACGCTCGTGCAGTCCCAACCGCTGTTCGTCGCTGTCGGCGCGTGGGCCGTCCTCGACGAGCGCGTGAGCCGCCGCACCGCCGTCGGCATCGGCGTCGCGCTCGCGGGCATGGTGCTCATGTCCGTCTCCGACTTCCTCACCGCCAGCGGCGCGCCGCGCCCGCTTCTCGGAAACGGGCTCGCGGTCGTGGGTGCCGTGACGGCCGCCGCCTACGTGTCCACGGGTCGAATTCGAGGCGTATCGCTGCGGTCTCGACCGCTTCGACCGACAGGCCCGCGGCCTCGAACCACTCGCGCCACCGCGAAACCGGGTGGAGTTCGACGTGGGTCGGGTCGCGGAGCACCTCGACGCCGTTGAGGAACTCGGCGAGGGTCGCGTCCTCGGGCGCGACGTTGTCCTCGAAGGCGAGGACGCCGCCGGGTTCGAGGACGCGAGCGACTTCCGCGACGAACGACTCGGGGTCGGGGAAGTGGTGCGCGGCGATTCGGCAGGCGGCCGCGTCGAAAGAATCGTCCGCGAAGGGAAGGCGCTCCGCGTCGGCGACGACGCCCGTGACGGGGTATTCGCGGACCGCGGTGGCGACCATCTCCGGGGCGGCGTCGGCCGCGACGACCGAGGGAACGCCCGCCTCGGCTATCGCGCCCGCGGTGTGGCCGGCCCCGGTCGCCACGTCGAGCGCGCGGGTCGCGCCGCGGCACCACGACGCGAGCGTCTCCCGGTCCTCGCCGAGACGGTGGACCTCGCTGTCGAAGTATGACTCGGCGGCGCTCCCGAACTGGGCGGCGGTTCGGCGTTTCTCGTCGCTCATGACCCGAGATTCGCGCAGGTCGGTGAAAAAGGGGAGCGAGGAGACAGGTAGAACGGCGGGCGGAGTCTATCCCCGTCGTCGGCGCACGGGGGCGACGCTACGCCGCGTCCGCGTCCGCGTACTCCGGGCGCTCGGCGTACGGAATCGGGTCGCGCTCGCCGAGGTTCTGGAACGCCTGCAGGCGGAACGCACAGGAGTCGCAGGTGCCGCAGGCCGGTTCCTCGGCGCGGTAGCAGGACCACGTGTGCTCGAAGGGGACGCCGAGTTCGAGGCCGCGGCGGGCGATGTCGGTCTTCGAGTCGTGGACGAACGGGACCTCCAGCGAGATAGTCGTGTCGGGCTTCGTGCCGACATCGACCATGGCCTCGAAGGCGTCGAAGAACTCGGGGCGGCAGTCGGGGTAGCCCGAGTAGTCCTCGGAGTGCGCGCCGACGAAGACGGCGTCGCAGTCGTTCGCCTCGGCGTACGAGACGGCCATCGACAGGAGGTTGGCGTTGCGGAAGGGGACGTACGAGGTTGGAATCTCGTCGGCGTCCATGTCGGCGTCGGCGACGGCCATCGAGTCGTCCGTGAGCGACGACGCGCCGATTTGCTTCAGGTGGCTCGTCTCGATGTGGAGGAAGTCGCGGGCGTCGAGTTCGTCGGCGAGCGCGCGGGCGCAGTCGAACTCCTTCGACTCGGTCTTCTGGCCGTAGGAGGTGTGGAGCGCGTAGAGTTCGTAGCCGCGTTCCTTGGCCTCGTAGGCGGTCGTCGCGCTGTCCATGCCGCCGGAGAGGAGGACGACGGCGCGCTTTTCGTCGGACGTGGTGCCGGTATCGGTCTCGGTAGTCATCGTTGTCGTGGAATGGTTCGGGGTGCGTTCGGAGTGTATTCGGGGTTCGTTCGGAGTGCGTTCAGAGTGTTTTCGGAGGTACTCAGGTCTCGGGCGCGTCGTTCCAGAGGTCGACGTGGAGTCTCGGCGTGTAGCGGTAGCCGAACGCCGCGGCGAGGTCGGCGACCTCGGTCCGGGTTCGGACGAGTTGCTCGCGGGTCTGTCCCTCGGGCATGAGCAACACGTCGCTGTCGCGGATTTCGCGGGCCGCGACGCCGCGCACGTCGGCGACGAGCGACTCGATTTCGTCGATGTCGTCGCGGCCGGTGACGACGAACTTCAGTTGGAAGTCCGCGGCGTGTTCGACCAGCGAGGCGAGCGCGTCGAGGTCGACGCGGGCGTTCTCGTGTCGCTCGGTCCAGACGCCGGGGTCTACGTCGGCCGGGGCATTGTCGGGCGTCGGCGTCGACGACGCGAGTTTCGGGCTGATGCTCGCGAGGTCAACCGGCGCGTCGGTTTCGAGCGTCCCGTTCGTCTCGACGGTCAGGTGGTAGTCGTCGGCGAGCGCCGACAGGAGCGCGTCGGTCTCGGCGTGGACGAGCGGTTCGCCGCCGGTGACGACCACGTGATCGGGAGAGCGCGACTCGACCTCGGCGACGATTTCGTCGAGGGTCATCCACGCGTGAGTCGGCTCCCACGAGGTGTGAAACGAGTCGCAGAACCAACAGCGAAGGTTACAGCCGCTGGTGCGGACGAACGTGCTCGGAACGCCGGCGAGTTTGCCTTCGCCCTGAAGCGACGCGAACAGCTCGTTTATCGGGAGGCGGTCGCCCTCGGCGTCGGTGTCGTCGCGGGCGACGGTATCGGAGACGGGCATCAGAAGCCGGCGCAGAGTTCCGAGGTTTCGCTGACCGAGACCGAAACCTCGGAGACGGTGTCGGGAAGCGCCGACAGGAGCTTCTCTTCGAGCACGACGGCCATCACCTCGGCCGTCGGCGGCGCGTCGAGGACGACCGTCCCGTCGGCGTCGCCGGAGCGCTCGAACGCCTCGACCAGCGGGTCGCCCGACTCGACGAGGAAGCGGTGGTCCCACTCGTCGATGACGTCGGTCACGACGCCCTTGTCGACGACCCAGCCCTCGTCCGTGAGGTCGCCGACGACGCGAACCGAAATCTCGTAGTTGTGCCCGTGCGGGCGGCTACACTTGCCGTCGTGGTGGAGGAGGCGGTGGCCGGCGCTGATGCGGATGGGCCGGTCGCGACCGATGTGGAGGACGCGCTCGCCTGCTCGGGACAGCGGGGTCTCGTCGTCGGCTTCCGCCGACCGTGCGTGCTCTAGTGTTCCCCGAGGCATACTCGGGGATTATCACGAGAGTATTTAATTCTCCTGTCTCGGCACTGTGGGTCGAATTCAGCGACTCACGAGCCGCGGACCGCCCGGAAAAAGGAACCATCCCGGCGGTAGATGACCGCCGACGACGAGACGAGTGGACCGAGCTACGGTTGGTTCGCGATTGCCTCGCGCCACTGGTCGGGGACGCGGGTCGGGCGGCCCTCACCGTCCATGGCGACCTGGACCGTCTCCCCGGTGGCGACGACCTCGCCCTCGTAGGAGAGCGTGTAGTAGATGGGGAAGCTCTTGCCGCCGGGCTCGCCGGCTTCAACCTCCACCTCGACGGTACCGACGCCCTCGATGGGGGCGCGATAGTCGAGTTCGAGGTGTGCGACGACGATGTGTGGGTCGGAAAGCGGCGTGTCCATCACTTCCTCGAAGAAGCGGACCCGGGACTGCTCGCAGTAGGTCGCGTAGACGGCGTTGTTCACGTGTCCGAACGAGTCGTGGTCGCGGAACCGGACTTCCACCTCGGCGACGAAGCTCATTGCGGTGCGCGACACAGGCGAGAAGTATAGCACCGACGGTTTGTCTCCGGTGGACCCGGTGAACGAGAGGCGGACGAGAAGACGAGTGAGAAGACAGCGGGGCGAGTGAGGGGAAGGAGACGGGACCGCAGACGCCTCAGTTCGCCGTCCGAGCCGACTGGTCCGCCGGAGCGGACTGCCGACCGTGGAGTGCGACGGCCTTCCAGACGTTCGAGCGCGAGCCGGCGCGGACCATCTCGACCGGAACGCGAGCGCCTGCGGAGAGGGACGCCAGGGTGTCGCGGATGCGCTTTGACTCGTAGGCCACGAGGTGGCGCGTTTCGTTCGTCTCGTGCAGTTCGACCGTCATCGTCTCGTGGTCGTTCATCTCGACGCGGACGTTCACCAACACCGGCGCGGACGCGAGGGTCACCATCACGCTCACCTACGAATCCGCCCGGCATAAGCCGTTATAATACTGATATCTTCGGATATGGACTCTACATAGACGGCTGGAACCCACCGGAGAGGCGTCAGTGAGTCCACTGGGCGAGGAGCCAACCAGAGGAGTACACCCATGTCGAGTCGGGCCTAACGACCGACAGATGAGCGACCGTGAGTCTCACCCCGAACGCGACCCGGCTGACTCGACCGCCACGGTCCGCGTCCGCGGTGGCGACCCCGACGACGAACGGGACAGCGACACCGACGGCGGCCGTGTCACCGAGGTCAGCGTCGAACGCGGGACCGTCCTCCGCGATGCGCTTCTCGACGCCGGTCTCTCACCGTACACACGGCTCACGAAGCGGGCGAACTGCGGCGGGCGCGGCCTCTGTGCCACGTGCGGCGTCCGGATTCGTTCGAGCGAACCGACGGCCGACCACTGGCACGACGACCTCGCGGCGCGGTTCGGCTACCCGCGGCTCGCCTGTCAGATTCGCGTCGACGAGCCGATGACCGTCGAGCTGGTCGAGAAGACGGTGTGGGGTGGGCGGGAATAGGTGGCTGGTGTCGGGTGGGCGAGAGTGAGGATGTGAACCGACCAGTACGAGAGAAGACGGTCCGCCCTCCCCGATTTGAACTCACTCGCAACGCTCCGCGTTGCTCGCTGCTCAAATCGGGTCGAGGAGTCCCTCACATGCAACACGGCTCGCTGCGCTCGCGGGTGTTGAAGTTCAGTCCGCTCTCCCCGATTTGAACGGGGGACAAGCCGATCTACAGTCGGCTGCTCTGCCAGGCTGAGCTAAGAGCGGTCAAGAGAATCTCAATCTACGGTTAGACTTAAGAATTCTCATTCCGGGCGGCCAAGCGCCCGACGACGGTGCGGTTACTCGTCGGGCATCGTCGACTCGGAACCGTCCGCAGACGCTGAGTGCTCGCCATCTGAGTCGGGGTCACCGTCACTCGCCTCGGTGTCGAGGTCGTCAGAACTCGTCTCGCGGACGCGAATCCCCTTTCCGGCGAGGTGTTGCATCTGTCGCTGGGCGAAGTCCTCCTCGCTGGTCCCGCGGGTGGCGAGCACGTAGACGAGTGCGCTCCCCGTCGGACGCATGGTTCGACCGGCGCGCTGGGAGCCTTGCCGACGAGAGCCTCCGAGGCCGGAGGCGACGATTGCGAGCCCGGCGTTCGGGAGGTCGATACCCTCGTCGCCGATGCGGGAGATGACGAGCGTGTCGAGGTCACCGTCGCGGAACGCCTCGAAGTACGCCTCGCGGCGGTGGTGACGGGTCTCACCGCTGACGAAGGGTACGTCGAGCGCCTCGGAAATCGCCTCGCCCTGGTCGAGATAGTCGACGAAGACGAGCGTCTTCGAGTCGGCGTGGCGGGCGCGGAGCCGACGAATCTCGAATACCTTTCCGGGGTTCATCGCGGCGAGCATGTGCCGCTCGCGGCCGTCGCTGGAGGCCCACTCGTTTCTGGCCATATCGTCGCCCCAGCCCACGTAGCGAATCTCGACTTCCGGCTCCTGAACGTAGCCGGCGTCGAAGAGCTTCCCCCAGTCGGTCCCGATAGGCGGACCGATGAGCGTGAAAATCTCGGCCTCCTTGTCGTCCTCGCGGATGGGCGTCGCCGACAGCCCGAGGCGGTGTTTAGACTGGAGGTCGGCGCTCCGCTGGAAGACGCGACTCGGGATGTGGTGGGCCTCGTCGTAGATGATGAGCCCCCAGCGACGCGAGTCGAAAAGCGACCGGTGGCGGTCCATCCCGGCGGTCTGGTAGGTCGCGATGGTGACGGGTCGAATCTCCTTCGCGCCGCCGTGGTACTCGCCGATTTGGTCGGCGTCGAGGTCGGTCGTCGAGAGGAGTTCCTCGCGCCACTGGCGGGCGAGTTCGCGGCTCGGGACGAGAACGAGCGTCTCGCCGCCGACCGCGGCGAGCGCGCCGATACCGGCGATGGTCTTCCCCGCACCGGGCGGGCCGACGAGGACGCCCGCGCGCTGGTTGACGAAGCGGTCGACCCAGTCTCGCTGGTAGTCGCGGAGGTCGACGTGAAGCGAGACGTCGAGTTCCTCGCCCTCTTCGAGGTCGCGGTCGTCCTCGACGGGGTACCCCGCGTCGTAGAGGATGCGCTTTATCGCCGCGATTTCCTCGTCTCTGACCCACGCCTCCGTGTCCGAGATGGGCGCGTAGACGTGGTCGTCGTCGAGTTTCTGGAGCGCGACGTTTCCCATGAGGCTCTCCGTGGCCGCTCCGAGGACGGTGTACCCCTCCTCGTGGGAGTAGAGGCGGAACTGGTGGGCGCGCTTCCACTGGTCTTCGACCCACGCTTCGAGGTGCGGCGACCGCTCGGGGAGGACCGACCGGAGCATCGAGAGGAGCGAGTCGACATCGTCGAAGGGCGCTTGCCACACGTCTTCCTGCCGGATTCGATAGAGGTAGCCTCGGCCTCTTCCCTCGCGGTCGCCGGTGGTATCGACGAGGTGCGCGAACTGGGAGAGTCGCGCCCGCGTGTACTGGGTCGGGTTGTCGACGACGATTTCGCGGCGCTTCGGGAAGAGGACGACCCGCTCCCGCGAGGCGAGTTCGCCCCACTCGGTCGGATACCAGACGGTCGGGTCGGTCTCGACGTTCACCCGCTGGACCCGACCGGCATCCGCGAGAGCGTCGAGTCCGTCCATCGCGTCCGCCTGCGAGACGCCGAGACGCCGCGCGACCTGCTGGGCGGTCACGACGGGTCGGCCCTCTGATTCGAGCGCCTCGTAGAACGACGCGAGCGAGACGCCGTCGTCGCCCTCGCTCGTCACCTCGGCGGCGGTTGGCGACGCGTCGGTCGCGTCTGCCAGTCGGTCGAGCACGTCTGCGGAGGCGTCGGCCTCGTCGGCCTCGGCGTCTCCGTCGGGAGGACTCGGGTCCTCGTCCTCGGCAGTCATCGAAGGCGGGTACGGCCGCGACGGGGAAACGGCTTGCGACACCGAGAGCGACTCGCACTATCGAGAACGAGGCGGTTCGCCTATCGGGACGTACTCGACTGCGCCGGAGCCATCCGGTCGAACACGGACCTGAAGTCGTCGCTGACGGTCAGGAACTCCGGGAACTCCTCGAGCGTCCGGACGCCGTCGAGGTAGACGTATTCGACCGGTTCGGGCGGAATTTCCTCGAACACCTGAACCGGACCGCGTTCGGTGAGGCCGACGAACGGCCGTCCCTCGGGGTCGGTCTGCGGAGTCAGTTCGTGTTCGAGGTACAGTTTCGCCATCGCGAGCGCGCTCGCGAGCGGGACCTGTCCGGGGGTCAACTGCCACGTGACCCCGCGGTCTTCGTAGTGGACGGTGGTCACGTAACCGTCGTCGAACCGGAAGCAGTCGACTCGTTCTCCCGAACGAGACCACCGCGTCTCCGTCGAACGGGATCGCTCGAGGGACCACTCTCGGTCGTCCCTTCGGCCCGACACGGCTTCGCTGAGGCGCACCCACACGCGACTGAGCGCACGCATACGGTATCGGTTCGTTCCCCTGGGTAATTGCATTGACGCCACGCTATCGACACAGTCCGTCGCGGGAGAACGTTCCGAGCGTGGGCGAACCGGGGTGCGCGTGAGTCGCATGCACACCTCGTTTCCGGTGAACGGGAGGACGAGACTCGAGTTGCAGACCTCGACAAAAGTCGGCGACGGCAGTCGGTCGGCACCGGTCAGTCACCGACCCGTTCCCGCGGGAAGTACCACACCTCGCTTCCGGTGAATCGCAACTCCGCGTGAGACGGTCAGAGACACCACGTTTCCGGTGAATTGGTCGAAATATACGAGGCCGAAATCCGACCCCGACGGCGAGGATATCTCGAACTGCGAGTGTTGGGACCGCCGGTCGAGACCGACGGCTGAACGTCGCGTCGACTGAACGGGGAGCCGTTGCAGCGGTGGTCCCGCTTCGGAGTCAGCCGATTCCCGAGTCAGCCGCTGCCAACCGACCGAGCGGAGAACGTAGCAGCGCTGACAGACACCACGTTTCCGGTGAAATACGACACGGTGGGGGGAGGCAGTAATCACGTCGGAATCGGTGTCGGCTCGCCGGCGAGCTACGAGAACGGAGTCACGCGCACACCACGTTTCCGATGAACTGGCCCGAGCGTCTCTCGGTGGGGAACGCGCCGAACAGCGGCCGTTGACGCCCGTGCCTTCTCCGTAGTTTTCGGCCTGAACTGAATCGGTCCACTTATTACCAACACACCACGTTTCCGGTGAAATACGACGTGAGAGGCGCGCTACTATCTATATCAACTCGAACCCCCGGAACGGTGTGAGACACCACATTTCCGGTGAGCGAGTGGGCTGTGTCAACTACCGACGGTCAACTGACCACTTTCTCTGGGTCGGTGGCACTGGAGCCCACGTATAACAACAATTAAATAGTTTATTTGTGTTACCGACCATTGATACACTCGCAAACAAGAATATACTCGATCCTCGAGTATTGGTCGACCCGAACGATACGTCTCGAGGCACGTGTTCTCGGTGTTCTAACCGCTCCTAACGGTGCTCGCGGGTCTCTGAGATCCTGTGCTACTGGTCGTATCGACGGTTACCGCGGGCGACGTTCATTGAGTTCTGTTACGACGACAACGAGCACGTTCAGCGTGGCTACCACCGGTATTGTCGGACTCTCGGACCTCGTCTTCGTTTTCGTCCTCGTTACTGGACGAGAGACGAGCCGAGATTCCTCGACCCTCGCTGGGTCAGGTAGACTCCCTCACACCGTGTTTCCGGTGAATCAATACCTCCGTTTCGTGTGGACGGGAAACCGGGGTTCGTGGTCGTTCACCGGAAACGTGGTGTGTGTGTGCTGCGTCGAATGGTAAGTCCTTTCACCGGAAACGTGGTGTGTTGCGAACATGCCTAACGCCAGCGACGACCTCTTCACCCGGGAGGACCCCATCTTCGCCAACAAGGAGTTGTTGGAGATAAACCACCTCCCGGGGGAGGGTCGCATCGTCGGTCGCGACGACGAGATCTCGGATCTCGCGACCGCGGTGAACCCCGCCATCTTCGGACAGAGCCCGAGCAACGTCCTTATCTACGGGAAAACGGGGACGGGGAAATCGCTCTGTGCGAAGTACGTCTCCCAGCGACTCGTCGAGACGGCTGAAGAAGAGGGAGTGAAAGCGACGTTCGCCTATGTTGATTGCGCGCAGGACACGACCGAGACGCAGGCCGTCCAGACTATCGCCGATAGCGTCAACGACACCGCAATTACCGGAATCAAAGTCCCCGACAAGGGACTCTCGACGTCGACGTACTACAAACGACTGTGGCGTATCCTCGATTCGCTGTACGACGTCGTCCTCATCATCCTCGACGAAATCGACAAACTGAGCGACGACGACATCCTCATGCAGCTCTCGCGAGCGGGAGAGGCCGGCAAAATCGCCGGCTGTAAGCTCGGCGTCATCGGAATCAGCAACAAGATTCAGTACAAAGACCGGATGGACGAGCGGGTGAAATCCAGCCTCTGCGAGCGCGAATTCGTCTTCCCGCCGTACGATGCGAACCAACTTCGCGACATCATGGACGCGCGGAGCGACGCGTTCCGTGACGGTGTGTTGGACCCGTCGACGATTCCACGGGCCGCGGCGCTCGCCGCCCGCGAGCACGGGGACGCGCGGAAGGCTATCGACATCCTGCGATACGCGGGTGAGATTGCCCAATCTATGGGGGCGAGCACGGTCAGAGAGAACTTCGTCACGCAGGCGCGACAGCGCGCGGAGACCGACCGCTTCCGCGAGTTGATTCGCGGGTCGACGCCGCACTCTCGCTACGTGTTACAAGCGCTGGCGATCCTCTCGCTTTCGAACCAACAGCAGGACGGCTTCCGGACGAGTCGCGTCTACGAGGTTTACGAGAACATCTGTCGGCAGCAGGGTTCTGATAGCCTGTCGCTTCGGCGGGTCCGCGACCTGCTGAAAGAACACGCCTTTCTCGATATCATCGAACAGTCGAAACACAGCGGCGGAAGTGCGGAAGGGAGCTACACTAAACACCAACTGCTCGAAGATCCGGACGTAGTCAAAGACGTTCTCATCGAGAACACGGACACCTGACGGGGAATCAGGGGACCGACCGAAAGCACGTAAGGGCCGAATCGCCTAGTGGGGGACGCTGCACCGCTGCAAGTACACCTCTGTCGAGCGACCTCTTATATTTTATTGCAGTGGCATGTGATTGGAATTATCACGTGTGACCGGATCGGTCACACCACCGGTTGTCGAGGGCGAGTCACGATTCGAGTTGTTCGAGCGGGACTGATGTCGAACAGACGGATTCGTACAGGCTCTCGACCCACGAGACGACCTCCGGGGCGTCACCATCGACGAGGGCCGTCAGGTTACCGTGTTTGTCGTAGGCGGAGACGGCCCCGTGGCCGTCGACCAGTAGGAGGCCGAAGTCGAGGTCCTCGTCGGTGACCCGGAGTTCGAACTGGTCGAGGTCCTGTGCGCGCTCGAATGACTCGGGGTAGGCGTCCATCGACCGTTCGAGGACGTCGCGGTCGACGACGAGCTCCATCCGCGTGTCCGGGCCCAATACGTCTTTAGCCGACTCGTTGAACACCCGACTCACGATGGGCGTGACACCGCGGAAGCGGTCGACCGGCTCGTTTCCGACGATGGTCAGGTATCTGTTGAGCGGTGCGTGAGGGTCGTTGTCGGCAGCGGTGGTGATGTTCATCTGGCTGAGGACGCCGGACGGTGCGCCCTCACATATTTCCGCGGCGTTCGCCAGGAACTCGCTCATCCGATCGGCGCACTCGACCGTACCGATGAACTCCGCGTACTGGTCGTGGACCATTACGCCACCCGCGGTGAGATGATAGAACCCATCGGTCTTTTTGACCCACCCGCGGTCACAAAACCCTGCGAGTGTCCGCTGTGCCGTCTCCCTCGCACAGTCACAGCTGTCTGCGAGGTCAGTTGGTCGACGCGGCTCGACTGCCAGCGCTTGGAGAATAGCCTCCCTGCTTTGCGACCCGACGAGGAACGCAACGTCCTCCCGCGCACTCATGTGCCATCCGTTGGACTGTTCTGTATTTTACACTTGCGGGTGTTCAGGTCCGTACGCGGCGAAAAATCGATAGTTCGGGAGCGTCTATCCGAGCAGTCCGAGTGCGTCGATGCGCTCGACGATCTCTTCGACCGCGGTCTCCGCGTCGTCGGTCCGCTTTCCGCCGGTAATGACGATTTTCCCGGAACCGAAAAGCAGGATGACGACCTTCGGCTCGTCCATCCGATAGACGAGGCCGGGGAACTGCTCGGGCTCGTACTCGACGTCTTCGAGGCCGAGACCGATAGCCAGCGCGTTCAGGTTCAGGTTGTGTCCGAGGTCCGCGCTGGAGACGATGTTCTGGACGGTTATTTCTGGCTCGTCATCGACGGGAATCTTCAGCTCGCGGAGCTTGTCGAAGATGATTCCGAGTGCGTCGTGCACGTCGTCGATACTCTTTGCGCCCGTGCACACGATCTTCCCCGAGCGGAAGATGAGCGCAGCGGCTTTCGGGTCCTGGGTGCGATAGACAAGGCCCGGGAAGTTGTCCGGGTTGAAATCTGCACCGGGGAGGTCGTCGGCGAGGGCTTCGAGGTCGAGCTCCTGACCGATCCCGGTCGATGCGACTACGTTCTGAATCTCGATGGAGTCTGCCGGCCCACTCATTGCTCGCACGTGAATCGTACCTCCGGCCTTATAAAGCGACCCGTTATAAACCGACTTCAACGGGTCGATTCTATCGACACCTCGCACGCACGCGAAACTAATACATTGATTTCTCGCTCAGTCTAATTGATGTCACAATTGACCGCGCGTGAAGTTATGGCACGCCTCGTGTCTATTTTTCTCACAGAGCCACTAAATCAACGGGGTTAAATGTATCCCCGGCATTCGGATTAATGCGAAGAAGCGCACGGGGGTACTCCCCCCGAAAGCTTCCACCGAACGCCCCGACCCCAAGGTCGTCAGGCGCTCACCGGGATGACACACCTTCCCGGGGGCCGCCACGATACGACGGCCTTAAGTGGTCCAAGGCATTTCGGATGAATGCGAACGACACACCGCGATTGCAGGGCGATTCAACGCGTCCTGCCTCACCGGACCAGAACCCACGGAGGTTCGAAGGGTTTATACCCACGAATCGCCTCGGTTCAGGTCCGAAGGAAATGAGGATTCCGCCCCTGCGGTACGCCGCAAGACGGTATCTGATGTTAGCCCTAGTAGTTCGGTGACATCCGAACGGATGTCATACGAACTCGGACCTTTGAACGGTGATTTGACAGCATATCGCTGCCATTCACCCGCCAAAACCCCGCGACCAGGTTTAAATGGTCGCGACCCATTCCGGTTGATCCTGCCGGAGGTCATTGCTATTGGGGTCCGATTTAGCCATGCTAGTTGCACGAGTTCATACTCGTGGCGAAAAGCTCAGTAACACGTGGCCAAACTACCCTACAGAGAACGATAACCTCGGGAAACTGAGGCTAATAGTTCATACGGGAGTCATGCTGGAATGCCGACTCCCCGAAACGCTCAGGCGCTGTAGGATGTGGCTGCGGCCGATTAGGTAGACGGTGGGGTAACGGCCCACCGTGCCGATAATCGGTACGGGTTGTGAGAGCAAGAGCCCGGAGACGGAATCTGAGACAAGATTCCGGGCCCTACGGGGCGCAGCAGGCGCGAAACCTTTACACTGCACGCAAGTGCGATAAGGGGACCCCAAGTGCGAGGGCATATAGTCCTCGCTTTTCTCGACTGTAAGGCGGTCGAGGAATAAGAGCTGGGCAAGACCGGTGCCAGCCGCCGCGGTAATACCGGCAGCTCAAGTGATGACCGATATTATTGGGCCTAAAGCGTCCGTAGCCGGCCACGAAGGTTCATCGGGAAATCCGCCAGCTCAACTGGCGGGCGTCCGGTGAAAACCACGTGGCTTGGGACCGGAAGGCTCGAGGGGTACGTCCGGGGTAGGAGTGAAATCCCGTAATCCTGGACGGACCACCGATGGCGAAAGCACCTCGAGAAGACGGATCCGACGGTGAGGGACGAAAGCTAGGGTCTCGAACCGGATTAGATACCCGGGTAGTCCTAGCTGTAAACGATGCTCGCTAGGTGTGACACAGGCTACGAGCCTGTGTTGTGCCGTAGGGAAGCCGAGAAGCGAGCCGCCTGGGAAGTACGTCCGCAAGGATGAAACTTAAAGGAATTGGCGGGGGAGCACTACAACCGGAGGAGCCTGCGGTTTAATTGGACTCAACGCCGGACATCTCACCAGCTCCGACTATAGTGATGACGGTCAGGTTGATGACCTTACCACGACGCTATAGAGAGGAGGTGCATGGCCGCCGTCAGCTCGTACCGTGAGGCGTCCTGTTAAGTCAGGCAACGAGCGAGACCCGCACTTCTAATTGCCAGCAGCAGTTTCGACTGGCTGGGTACATTAGAAGGACTGCCGCTGCTAAAGCGGAGGAAGGAACGGGCAACGGTAGGTCAGTATGCCCCGAATGAGCTGGGCTACACGCGGGCTACAATGGTCGAGACAATGGGTTGCTATCTCGAAAGAGAACGCTAATCTCCTAAACTCGATCGTAGTTCGGATTGAGGGCTGAAACTCGCCCTCATGAAGCTGGATTCGGTAGTAATCGCATTTCAATAGAGTGCGGTGAATACGTCCCTGCTCCTTGCACACACCGCCCGTCAAAGCACCCGAGTGAGGTCCGGATGAGGCCACCACACGGTGGTCGAATCTGGGCTTCGCAAGGGGGCTTAAGTCGTAACAAGGTAGCCGTAGGGGAATCTGCGGCTGGATCACCTCCTAACGACCGAGACCACCCCGACGGGGTGGCTCACACGCGATCTTCCGAGTTCACCAATGACACCCGTTCGGACACCTTAGAACTACTAGGGCTAACACGGGCCCATAGCTCAGTGGTAGAGTGCCTCCTTTGCAAGGAGGATGCCCAGGGTTCGAATCCCTGTGGGTCCATGGTAAGCAGTACTCCACTCCGAAACGATCGTGCCCCTTAAGTGTGGCAAGACGTTTCGAATGAATGGATACTGACGACAGATGCACCATCCCGCGCAAGCGAGGTTGGGAAGGGTCGAAAATTCGCCTCGGGTCGTCACCGAGGGGATTTGATGAAACCGTGTGTACGTGCAATCCAGGCGTCCACTGGACCCGTTCTCCGGGTCACAGTGACTATATCAACTGGCTACTGTGCCAGCTGGTGGATAGCTCGGCTCGAGAGCCGATGACGGACGTGCCAAGCTGCGATAAGCCTCAGGGACCCGCATGGAGGGAAAGAACTGAGGATCTCCGAATGGGAATCCCCACGCAATTGCCTTGCGCAATGGGGAACGTTCCGAATTGAAACATCTTAGTAGGAACAGGAAAAGAAAGCAATCCGCGATGTCGTTAGTAACGGCGAGT
>NZ_LK053001.1:0-461854 GCF_000723845.1 Haloferax prahovense
TCGATAGTCATGCTCATCTCTAACTCGTGAGGGTCGTCGATGTCATCGGGCGTGACCACGCACGGGCCGAGCGAACAACAGCGGTCGTAGACCTTCGCCTGCGGCAGGTACAGCGGGTTTTCGCCCTCGATCGACCGACTGCTCACGTCGTTGCCAACAGTATAGCCGACAATTTCGCCGCGCCGCAGGACGATACCGAGTTCGGGTTCGGGGACGTCCCACTGGGAGTCGTCTCTGACGCCGATGGCGCCGCCCGGTTCGACGGTCCGAGAGGGGGTGGCTTTGAAGAAAATCTCCGGCCGGTCAGCGTCGTAGACGTCGTAGTACATGTCCGGCATGGAACTCTCTTGCTCGCGGGCCTGCTCGCTGATCTGGTAAGTGACGCCCGCCGCCCAGACTTCTTCGGCGTCGACCGGGACGGTCACGTGCTGGTCGACGAACTCCTCGTCGATCACGTCGGCGTTTTCGGTGAGTTCGGCGGCGAGTCTGTCAATTGGGATTCGGGCGATAGCGGCCACCCGAGCCAGGTCCCCGAACGTCCGGAGGTCCTCGTCGGCGCTCGTGAGGTCGTACGTCGTGGAGTCGCGAGTTGCCGTGAGACAGCGCTCTCCCGACACCTCAAGCTGGTGGTACTGCATTCGAATCCTGGTTTATAACCAAATCTAATAAAATTATGTTCTGTGGTGTCTTGCACCACACGTTGTCTCCGCAGTCCGGGGGACGAACGCTCACGTTCTGAATCACAGAATAAATTTGTCCCGAATCGTCGGCTCGGCGGAACCACCTGCAACGAACTGGCAGAAAATGTCGGCTGATGCTGAAAACTGCAGTTTCGTTGCACATCCGTAAACGCGAAATCGGCTATGGATGTTAGAACGAGCATACACACACTCTCTCCCATCGGATGGCGTGGGTCTGTTAGCCGTGTCTGTGTCCGGATGTCGTTGGTTCGCGCCGTTTATCGAACCGAACACCGGTGGTTAGAACTTGATAAGACATTCTTGATTTCAGAATGAAGTGTCCCGAAACCACGCTGATCTCCTCCGTGGCAGGTCTGAATGACTCCGTTTCTGAACCAAACCATTACAATCGTAGTATTGTACGAGAAGTCTCGTTCGAACTCACAACTGGCCGTGAAGAGCCTATAGAGGACCGAAAACTCCACTTTTTAAACGACGTTCTCTAGTTTGGAACACAATCTCGAATATCGGTGTCTGTCTGTCGACGGTCGAATCACGGATCACCCTACGTGCCCCGAAGGGAACGTTCCACTTGAGAGCCAATGGTGGCCTGTGCAAATTCGGCGACGAAGGACGCGGAGCCGAAGTCGGTAGCCAAGTGCGCGGTCCGAACTGTGTGCCTGTGCCGTTGAGTTACAGCCCACTTGAGGGTGGCCACCGCGGGGACCGTCTTCGACGCGGCGACGGCGCGGACATGGTGAAAGTGTTCCCCGCCGGCACGCTCGGACCGGGTTCGTCTCGGCGCTCGGCGGTCCCCTCGGTCACATCCCGACCGTCTCGACCGGCGGGGTCGGACTGGACAACGTCGGCGAGTTCGGCGTTATCGAAGCGAACGCCCGCGCGTTCAGCGCGGCCGTCGAGGCCGCCCGAACCAAGTAAATTCGGCCGGTTTCGAGGCCGTGGTTCGTTACTGCCTCGTCGGTGCGTCACGTTCGACTACAGTGGGTGCGACCGAGTTGCAGGGTATATCGACTGACACCTCTTCCATCTGCGGGTGAGGGAATTCCGACCGTGTTTGAGATATCACGGGTTGCAGTCTCTCTCCTGTTCGTGCCACCCAACCTGTGTTGGTGTCGTCCGAGGTGCAGGGAGAGCTCTCGATGGGTCTCTGCCCCATCTGAATTGTATATCCGTAGAAATATTGTAGCGCCATTCAGAAAATCTGAATATTCCAAATAATCTAGATACTCTAAACAATTTTGTATAGTGTGGCCCCACCGAGATTATCGCTTCATCGTGTTATTTCCATGTTCTATCTAGGACTAACTATTAATTTTTGGAAATCAATACAACTCAATCAGTTCGATTCGCCATCCGACTAGGAATCTTCCCCGAACTGTTATTGCATATTTTGAGCACAATCTGATGCGTGCCTTCGGAAGCGACTGTCCAAATTCTGACGTCGGCCGTCCTCGTCGGCAACGGTCTCCGACCCCGCACGTAACCGTCTCCGATACTATTTATACCAGAAGCAATATGGAAGTGACATGAGCCGACAGCGACAGCGCAGAGTCTCAGTCGACCCCGTCCGACCGCCGAACCGACCCTCCTCGGGGGGCCAACTATGTCGTTGACGGGGGCGTTCACGAACGCGATTCTCCCGATTCTCGGCGTCGCCGTCGTCGGCTATCTCCTAGCACGAACGACGGACATCGACGTCGGGCCGATAAACACGCTCGGATTATACGTTCTCATCCCGGCGTTGGCGTTCCACAGCATCGCCACGACGACCCTGGACGGCGGTGAAGTGCTCAAACTCGGCGTCGGCGTCGTCGGCTACGCGCTCCTCATGATTGCTATCGCGTGGGGCGTCGGCCGGCTCGCGGGCGAGTCGGGGCCGCTCCTCGGCGCGCTCATGCTGGCGGCGGCGTTCCCGAACTCGGGCTTCGTCGGCATCCCGCTGTCCGGGTTCGCGTTCGGCGAGGTCGGACGAACGACCGCCGTCATCTACCTCACCATCCAGAACCTCGTGGTCTACACTCTCGGCGTCTACATCGCGTCCAACGGCTCCGACAGCGGAGTTCTCGACGCAGTCACGGAGATATTCCGTCTCCCTCTCCTGTACGCCATCATCGCCGGCGTCATCGCCCGCGCGCTCGGTCTCGTCCCGCCGGCCGATTCGGCGCTCATGGAGACCGTCGGACTCGTCGGCGACGCGTCGATTCCGGTCATGTTGCTCATCCTCGGCATCCAGCTGGCGGAGACCAACGTGTCCGTGATATCGCGGTCGCTCGCGCCGACGGCGCTGAAACTCGTCGTCGCGCCGCTCGTCGGGTTCGGACTCGCGCTCGCGTTGGGGTTCAGCGACCCGACCGTCGCGAAGGTGTTCGTCCTTGAGTGTGCCACTCCCGCCGCGGTCATCCCGCTGGCGCTCACCATCGAGTACGCCGACGAGACGGCGGTCGACGGTATCACCGCCCCCGAGTACCTCAGCACGACCATCTTTACGACCACCGTCGCCAGCGTCGCCGTCCTGACCGTTCTCGTGGCGGTCTTGCAGGCGGGGGCGCTGTTCTGAGTAACCTCGGGACGGCGGTATTCGGGCCCGTTATCGACGAACGATCTAGATTCACATTTCGAAAGCACCGTTTCTGATACCCGGTCCACTTCTCGCGTGAACCTCGAACAAGGGTCTCGCGGCGCACCACGGAGTCGCGCTGGTTGTTGTCTCGTAAACGCGGCGAGCCGTAGCGGCAGTCGCTTCTCAGGTGGGTGTCAGGAGAGTGCCAGCGCCACGAAGCCGCTCGACACTACGCGGGACGGTACAGCGTAGAACTGACTGGTGACCCCACTGCGGTCTTCTCCACGTCTCGTAAACTGCGAACGATGGCACACTGGATTACAATCATATGCCTGTAATGGAATTGTTACAGATATACGCCTGTAATCTCGACTGAATATGCGGGTCGAGCGTCGACTCCGAGGGACACCGCACTCGCGTTTGTCCGCCTCTATTCTCGATATGAAAATGAGTGTTTAGCGGCCGCCCCGCTCGTCACCACGCGACTCACTCTCGATACGAGAACGACGGTCGTGTTACCGGTCGTAATCCGCATCGCCCGCGTGAGGCGAACAGTCTCCCGGGCTCAACGAGGCGGATAATCTCCTGTACCTCGGCCTGATTACGCTCGGTCTCGGGGGCGTTCATGGTTCGGTCACCGGTGGGGACGTTCACGCTCTGCTCGGCGATTATATTGATGTATTAATAATTTACAACACGCAAACGGAGTGGTCCGGCCACGCGGGTACTGACGGTTCGAACCGGAGTGAATCGGCGTTTGAGGCTATCTGTTGCCGGTTCTGTAGCGAAACTCGCTCATTTCGGCCCCACACCGTCGTTTTCCTCTCGAAAATGCTTGGGGCCCTCGTTGGCGCTCGCCGGGCTCTCTGACCGCGTTCCGACCACCAAAATATTTAATAATTGATACTGTTTGACTCAACACGTCATGGTATCCGAAAAGCGGTTCGTCCAGGCGGACGACGTAGAGACGATTCAATTGGACTGGGGCACGCTGAAGTGGATGAACACACCCGAGGTCACCGGCTCCGAGGGGTTCAGCGCCGGCGTCGTGTTGCTCGAACCCGGGAAGGGCCACGAGCGACACACCCACCCTGATAGCGAGGAGATACTGTACATCCTCGGCGGCGAGGGCGAACAGACCATCGAGGACGAGACCCGGACGGTCGGCGCGGGCGACATGGTTCACATCCCCAGTGGCGTCGAACACAGCACCATCAACACCTCGTGGGAGCCGCTTCGGTTCCTCGCTGTGTACTGCCCGCCCGGCCCGGAAGCCGTGATTCGCGAGGACGACGACGCGACGGTCTTCCCGCCCGGCGAGTTCCCGGACAACTGATTCGCGCGGACGAGCGACTTCGTATCGACGCCATTTCGGTCGGGTCGCTCGCCCGACGCCCGGCCGCCGGTCGATTCTTCCGAAATATTAAAGTCGTATGCGATGGCCTGTCAACTCGGATGAAGTATACTCGTGCTGAATCACTCGACCGTATCGAATCCACGATCGAATCCGGCGACCCCGTCATCGGCGCCGGTGCCGGAACCGGCATCTCCGCGAAGTTCGCGGAACGCGGCGGCGTCGACCTGCTCATCATCTACAACTCGGGGCGCTACCGGATGAACGGTCGGGGCTCGCTGGCCGGTCTCCTGCCGTACGGCGACGCCAACGAAATCGTCGTCGAGATGGGCCACGAGGTCATCCCGGTCGTCGAAGACACGCCGGTGCTCGCCGGCGTCAACGGGACCGACCCCTTCCGCGAGATGAGCGTGTTCATCGAAGACCTGCGCCGTCGCGGCTTCTCCGGCGTCCAGAACTTCCCGACCGTCGGACTCATCGACGAGGACAGCAGCTACCGGAAGAACCTCGAAGAGACCGGCATGGGCTACGACAAGGAGGTCGAGATGATTCGCGAGGCGAACGAGCAGGGTATGCTGACGTGCCCGTACGTCTTCACCGAAGAGCAGGCCAAAGCGATGACCGAGGCCGGTGCCGACGTCATTGTCTCCCACATGGGGCTGACGACCTCCGGCGACATCGGCGCGGAGACGGCGCTCGACCTCGACGACGCGGCCGAGCGCGTGCAGGCGCACCACGACGCCGCCAAGTCGATCCGTGACGACGTTCACGTCATCTGCCACGGCGGCCCCATCGCGTGGCCTGACGACGCGGAGTACGTCCTCAACAACACCGAGGGCGTCGTCGGCTTCTTCGGCGCGTCGAGCATCGAGCGCCTCGCCACGGAGGAGGCCATCGAGAATCAAGCGCGCAAGTTCAAGGAAATCGACTTCTGAGGGCTTTCGAGACGTTCTCGTTCGAGCGATTGCTACCGCTGCGGTGACTAGGTCGTCGCGGAGGCGGTCTCGCGTACAGTCGGACTACTCGACCGCGTACACCTTCGCGTCGGTTCCACCGAAGTACAGTCGCCCGTCGACGAGCGCCGGGCTGGACCCGACGCCCCGCCCGTCGATTTCCATGAACCACTCTTCTTGCCCGTCGGTCGTGATGGCGTGGACGCCGACCCCGTCGCCGTCCGACTGCCGGTGCGTCCCGACGTAGAGCGTGTCCTCCGTCAGGACGGGACTGCTCCCGACCTCCAGCGCGGGCGTCTCGAAGCTCCAGTTCTCGGCGCCGCTCTCGCGGTCGAAGCGGAACACCTTCGCGTGGTTCGTCGTCGGGTCGTCGAGCGTGTTGTACGGCGTGTGACCGACGTAGACGGCTTCCTCGCCGACCGCGACAGAGCCCGAGATGTATCGGCCCGCCGTGTCGGCGAGCCACTCTCGCTCGCCCGTCGCCGCGTCGGCGGCGTGGACGTTGCCGTTCCAGTCGGTGAAGTACACGGAGCCGTAGGCGACCGCCGGGCTCGACCATATCATGTCGCGGGTCTCGTAGCGCCACTCGACCTCGCCGGTCGAGCGCGACAGCGCGTACAGCGCCTCGTCCGAGGAGCCGACGTACACGCGGTCGTCCGTGACCGCCGGACTGCTGACGACCTCGTCTCCGACCTCGTAGTGCCACTCCGTCTCGCCGGTCTCCGCGTCGAGCGCGTACACCCAGCCGCTCTCCGAGACGTTGGCCTCCTCCGCGTACCACGCGCACGCGAGGTTGTGACAGCCGACGCCGGTGTAGACCGTCCCGTCCCAGACGGTCGGGCTCCCTCGAATCAATCCGTCGAACGCTCGGGACCAGCGTTCCTCGCCGGTCTCGGCGTCGATGGCGTACAGGTGTTTGTCGTACGACCCGATGTAGACGATACCGTCGGCGTAGGCCGGCGTCCCTTCGATTCGATGGCCCGCTTCGAAGGACCAACGGTCCTCGCCGGTCTCCGCGTCGAGCGCGTACAGGGAGCTATCGGCGCTCCCGATGTAGACGGTGTCGTCGGCGACGATTGGGCTTCCCCAGAACGCCCCGTCGGCCTCGAAGGTCCACTCGACCGAGGGTTCCGAGTCGAGCGGGGACACGTCGCCGATGTAGCCGGTGTTGTACCGCCCCCCGCGGAACGTCGGCCACGAGGTGACCGGTTCGGACACGGGGTGGCTCTGCGACGTAGACGCGACTGGAGGTCGCTGACACCCCGCGGCGAACGTGAGCGCGGACGAGGAGAACGCGGCGAGAAATCGTCGTCGGTTGGTCCGTTTCATGTCCCGTGTGTTCGAGTGTCACGAAATAATATTGTCGACTGACTGACGGCGACCGGGGCGAAGAACCGACTTCGAAATGCGAGACTGAGCGCCGGGGCAGGAACCGGAACGAGAGCGGAACGAGTGCCGCGGAGCAAATCGGAACGAGAACGGACCGAAACGGAAGCGAGGTGGGAGAAAAAGAGCGCGTCCGTCGCGCCGAGGGGCGCGCGTTCGGCGCGGTCAGACGACGAGGTACTCGTCGAGGTCTTCGGATTCGAGTTCGTCCACGGTCCCTCTGTAGACGATGTCGCCCTGGTCGAGCACGTAGCCGCGGTCCGCGATTCGGAGCGCCTCGCGGACGTTCTGTTCGATGAGGAGCACCGTCAGCCCCTGGTCGGCGATTTCCGCGACGGAGTCGCCTACCGCCTTGACGATTTGGGGGGCCAGTCCCTCGGTCGGCTCGTCCAGCAACAGCAGCTTCAGGTTCGGGAGCCTGAGCGTCCGCGCGATGGAGAGCATCTGCTGTTCGCCGCCCGAGAGCGTCCCGGCCTGTTGGGTCCGCCGCTCGTCGAGCCGCGGGAACAGGTCGTACAGCTCGTCTATCGACATCGTGCTCTCGCCGCCGCCGAGGCCGCCCCGGCGGATGGTGTTCCACCAGCCGCGGGTGATTTTCGACATCTCGAGGTTCTCCTCGACCGTCAGTTCGGAGAACAGCCGACGACCCTCGGGAACGACGCCGATGCCGCCCATGGCGATGTTGTCGGCCGGCCAGTCCGTGATGTCGTCGCCGTCGAACCGAATCGACCCGGACCGAATCGCCGGCGGTTCGGTCCCGGCGATGCTGCGGACCGTCGTCGTCTTCCCCGCGCCGTTGCGGCCGAGGAGCGTGACGACCTCGCCCTCGTCGATGCCGAGCGAGACACCGCGGAGGATGTGGCTCGGTCCGTAGTAGGCGTGCACGTCGTCGAGTTCGAGCAGGCTCATTGTTCCCCACCTCCGAGGTAGGCCTCGCGAACGGCCGGATTCTCCCGAATCTCCTCGGGGGTACCCTGCGCGATGAGCCGTCCCTGATGGAGTGTGAAGATGCGGTCGGACACGTCGAAGACGATGTCCATGTCGTGTTCGACGAGGAAGATGGTCATCCCCCAGTCGGCGAGGAGGTCGTGGATGAGGTCGACCGTTATCTCGGTCTCCGTCGGCGACATGCCGGCGGTCGGCTCGTCCATGAACAGCAGGTCAGGGTCGGTCGCGAGCCCGATGGCGACCTCTAAGCGCCGCTTGTCCCCGTACGGGAGCGAACCGGCTTCCATCCGGGCCTTCGAGTCGAGGCCGATGGTCTCCAGGATGTCGTTCGTCCGCGCTTGGACCTCGTCGAACGAGTCCCGCCGGCGGAAGAAGTTGACCCGGAACGAGCCGTGTTCGGCCGCGAACGACGCGACCTGCACGTTCTCGCGCACCGTGAGTTCCGGGAGAATCGACGCCGTCTGGAACGACCGGCCGACGCCGAGCTGTGCGATTTCGAACGGCTTCATGCCGACGAGTTCGTTCCCGGCGTAGAACACCTCACCCTCGGTCGGGCGCAGCCGACCGGTGATGGTGTTGATGAGCGTGGACTTGCCAGCCCCGTTGGGGCCGATGAGGGAGACGAGTTCGCCCTCTTCGACTTCGATGTCGACGCCGTCGAGCGCCGTGAGCCCGCCGAACTCCTTGGTGAGCCCGTGGGTTTCGAGCAGCGCCATCAGTTCTCACCTCCCGAGGAGTCGCCGGTCGAGTCGCCGCCCGTGAGGGAGTCAAGCAGTTCTCTGGGTTCGCGGAGCGCGCCGGTGAAGGCGGTCGTCATCCCCCAGATACCGTCGCGGTAGACCCACACGACCGTGGTAAACGAAAGCGAGAGCAGGAGCAGCCAGTAGTTGCCGAGCGTCGGGAAGCCGTTGACGATGCCCTTGAAGTAGAAGAACACGAACGTCCCGATGACCGGGCCGGCGAGCGTGCCGAGGCCGCCGAGAACGGTCATGACGACGACGTCGCCGCTGACGGACCAGTAGAGTCGCTCGACGCCCGCGAACTGGGTGTTGACGGCCATCAGGCCGCCTGCGAGGCCGACGATGGACGCAGAGAGGAGGAACGCCGCGAACTTGTAGCGCCAGACGTCGAGACCGACGAACGCCGTCCGCGTCTCGTTCTCGCGAATCGCCTTGAAGATGAGTCCGTAGGGCGACTTACGGATGCGCGTGATGGAGGCGACGACGGCGACGAAGAAGACGCCGACGAAGAGGTAGAGGTTGTTCACGACGAGTTCGCCGAGGAGGCCGCCGTACTGGTGTTCCAGTTCGAAGAACCCGAGGACGGGCGACCGCGGCACTTCGAGGCCGTTTATGCCCTTGGTTATCTCCACGAGCGGTTCTCGGGCGAGGAAGTAGAGGAACTGGCCGATAGCCAGCGCCACGATGGAGAAGTACACCGTGTGGAGACGCAGGAGAATCAGCGCCGCGACCGCACCGAGGGCGACCGCCGCCAGCGTCGCGACGACGATAACCGCCAGCGGGTCGTTGTACACGTGAATCGCGAACAGCGCCGCAGCATAGCTCGCGGTTCCGAAGAACATGGCGTGCCCGAACGAGAGGAGGCCGGTCTGGCCCAACAGGAGGTTGAACCCGAGCGCGAATATCGACCAGATGAGGATCGTAACCGCGAGTCCGTGATACCCCTGGAAGATGTCCGAAACGACCGGTGCGCGGCCGAACGCGTACGAGAACGTCAGGACGAACAGCACCGACGACAGGAGGACGAACGACTCGGTGTGTTTGATTCCGTCCCAGGTGTCCCAGCTAATCAACGACGATTCTTCGTCTACGGTCTTGTGGATGTTGTCCGTGCTCATTGTCCGACCTCCGCCGAGGGGAAGATACCGCTCGGCCTAATCGTCAGCACCACGATGGCCAGCAGATAGATACTGGCCTGCGTCATGCTCGGTTCGAGTTCCGTCGCCACCGCGAAGGTGAGCCCGGCGAGGAGCGCGCCGACAACGGTCCCGCGCAAACTGCCGACGCCGCCCATGATGACGATGACCAGCGACGGGATAATTATCTCCATGCCGATTTCGGAAGTCACGTTGAACAGCGACCCGCCGAGGACGCCGGCGAGTCCCGCGTAGGCGGCACCGACGGCGAATATCAGGAGGAACGGCCTGCCGACGCGGATGCCGAGCATCTGCGTCATCTCGGAGTCTTCGGTGCCCGCCCGCACGGCCAACCCGTAGTCGGTGTATTTGAAGAACGCGAAGATGCCGGCGACGAGCAACAGCGTGAGCGCGACGACGAGGACGCGTATCGTCGAGGCCGCGCTCATCCCCGGCGGCGTGCCGATGAGGGGAAGCGAAATCGCGCCCGTGAGCCACTCGGGCCGGGGGTAGATGGTCCCCGTCCGGCCGAAGAGGATGGCGACTAACTCTTGAGCGGCGATGAGGATTCCGAATGTCACCAAAAGCTGGTCGAGAAGTTCTCGCTCGTAGAACGGTTTTGCGATCCAACGCTCCATCGCGACGCCGAGGACGAAGATGACGACCGGCGTCAACACGAGCGCGGGTATGAACCCCCAATCGAGTCCGACCTGTCCGAAGTCGCTCAACAGTCCGCCGTACTGTTCGCTCGACGCGATGAGGAGCCCGATGTACGCGCCGCTCAAGTAGAGGACGCCGTGGGCCATATTCACGTATTTGAGCGACCCGAACACGATGGACAGGCCGACCGCGACGAGCAGGTACAGCGACGCGACGCTCAGCGCGATGAAGAGGAACCCGACGATGCTGTCGATATTCATCGTTTCCACCTCGGTACAGATGTGAGTAAGCACTTCATGGTGTGCACGATTATTCATGAATTCTTCAGTATGTTAATCTTGTGTTTCGCTGACTTCTGGCATGCCAGCGGGCCGCTCTCCGGGTTCGTCGGGGGCGGTCCCGGATGTCGGCGCGGCGCGAATGCAGTCGAGTGGGAGAATGGCGTGCGCGCGGCCGAGAACGCCGATGGCCGCTCGCGGATTATCGACTGCAGAAAATGGGAGTAAGGTACGTCGTATCGAGGCTTGGTCCGGCCGTTACTCGTCTCCGTACTCGTTGTCGCCCATGGCGCAGTTCGACGCCGGGAACTCGCTGCACTCGTAGACGAGCGGGTCGGTCGTCTCGACGATTTCCGTCCGGATACCGAGTTCTTCGGCGCGGTCGTCGCCGACGCCGCGGACCATGTACCACGGGCGCTCGACCTGGTGGTCGCAGGTCCGGTACGAGGAGTCGCCCCACGCGAGGCTCCACTCGAACTCTTCGAGCGTTCGAACCACCGTCGGCGGGTGGAACGTGCCGGCCTCTTCGACGGCGGCCGCGTACACCATCATCGATTCGTAGGTGTGCAGCGAACTCTGGTTGGGCGTCTCGTCGTACTCGGCCTGATAGGCTTCGACGAACGTCTGGCTCGCCTCGTTGTCGGCGTTCGGGTTCCACGGCTCCATGCCGAGGACACCTTCTGCGTCCGCGCCGAGCGGGTCGAGGGTGAACGCGCTGACGTGCGGGATGATGACGTCGATGTCGTCGGTCAGGCCGGCGTCTCGCAGTTGCGCGAGGCCGCTGGCGGCGAAGTTGCCGAAGCTGGAGAAGTACAGCGTGTCGGCACCGGAGTCTTCGAGCGCCTGAATCTGGGAGCTGTGGTCGGTCTCGCCCTCCGCGATGGCGGCACCGCCGGCGTCCTCCCACGGACCCTGTTCGGTGAGGTACTTGCGGGCGGCGTCGCGGTTCGACTGCCCGTAGGAGTAGTCCATGTAGATGTGGAACAGCGAGCGGTCCTCGCCGAGGACCGAGGGCGCGGCCTCGCCCATCGCCATCCCGATAATCTCCGCGTGGAACGTCGGGTGGAAGTAGTATCGCGAGCAGTTCTCCCCGGAGATGCCGGCGGACGTTGAGTTCCCGCCCATGAACGGAACTTTCTCTCGCTGGGCGACGTTCTGCATCGCCATCGTCACCGTACTGGACATGCCACCCGTCCAGAACTGGATGTTGTCCCGCTGAATCATCCGCTCGATGTTGTCCTGTGCCGTGTCGGCGCTCCCGGCGGTGTCGGCCTTCGTCGGCTCGACCTGGTAGCCCATGATGCCGTCGCCGCTCAGTCGGTCCCAGTAGTCGACGAGGCCGCCGCCCTCGTTCAGGTGTTTGACCGCGAGGTCGAAGCCCTTCTCTTGGTCTTGGCCGTCGGGGCCCAACGCGCCGGAAGTCGGCCCGTTGAATCCGATGCTCACGGAGCTTCCCTCGGGCGGGAAGTTCCCGATAGCCTCGTAGTCCTCGCCGCTGTCGTCGCCGCCGGACGTGTCCCCGCCAGAGGAGTCGTCGCCTCCGCCGCCGTCGGTGTTCTCGGTCTCGGAACCGCCCCCACCGGTACAACCCGCGAGACCGGCCGTGAGTCCGGCCGTCCCGATTGCTTTCAGATAGCGTCGCCTGGATTCGTCAGTTAGCGCTGGTTGATCAGTCATGTTTCTTCGGAACGCTGGTAGTGACATGGTGTCATGGTATAGTTAAACTTTGTGATTATCCGGGTAGAAATCAGGTCACCCGGCCGGCCCGCGAGCGCGAACTCCCCCTCGTCGGCGCTCAGCACGTCGTCGGCAGCGGGGGCGACCCCCGAGTCCCGTTCTCGATTCGGAAACGCCCGGGTTAGGCCGCCGCCCGCATGCGGCGGTCGATGGCCTTCGCGAGCGTGAGCGCGAACTCCTCGTCGTTGATGTTGGCCGACGACTCGATGACCTCCACGTGGTCGTCGAGGTGCTCGCGCAGCGCGTCGAACAGCGCCTCGTCGGCCTCGGGGTCGTAGAACTCCTCGCCTTCGGCGTCGAGCATCGAGACGCCGCCGAGCGGGAGCGCGAGCGTGGTCGGCCCGGTCGCGGTGTTGAGCTTCTCCGCGATGATTCGGCCGAGTTCGGCGTTCTCCTCTGGGGTCGTCCGCATCAGCGTCACCTGCGGGTTGTGGACGTGGAACTGCCGGCCGTCGAACTCGTCTGAGATGGAGTCTTTCGGCCCGAAGTTGACCATGTCGAGCGCGCCGGTCGAGACGACCTGCGGGATGCCGCGCTCGGCCGCGGCGTCGAGCCGGTCCGGACCCGCCGCCAGGACGCCGCCGACCAGTTCGTCGGCCCACTCGGTCGTCGTGACGTCGAGCACGCCGTCGATAACGCCCTCTTCGACGAGCGACTCCATCGCCCGGCCGCCGGTCCCGGTCGCGTGGAAGACGATAGTCTCGTACCCGCGCGCTTCGAGCCAGTCGCGCGCCGTCTGGACGCACGGCGTGGTGACGCCGAACATCGTGATTCCGATGGTCGGTTTGTCCTCGGTCTCGACGGCCGGCTCGTTCGACACCATGCCGACCATCGCGAGTGCCGCGTTGGAGATGACGGTCCGCGAGAGTTGGTTGAGCCCCTCGATGTCGGCGACCGAGTACATCATCGCGATGTCGTGGTAGCCGATGTACGGCTCCGTGTCCCCCGAGGCCATCGTCGAGAGCATCAGTTTGGGGACCCCCATCGGAAGCGCGCGCATCGCGGCCGTCGCGACCGACGTGTTCCCCCCGCCGCCCAGACCGAGGACGCCGTCGAGTTGGCCCTCCGCGTGGAGTCGCGATGTGACGACGGCCGCACCGTCGCCCATGGTTTCGATGGCCTTGCCGCGGTCGCCGGCCTCCCGAAGCGCTTCGAGGGTGCTGCCGCCCGCCTCGGCCACGGCCGCGGCGTCGGTGTCCGGTTCGATTTCGGGCGCTCCCATCACGCCGACGTCGACGAGGTGAACCTCGATTCCCTGCCCTTCGAGCACGTCGCGGGCGAACCCTATCTCCTCGCCCTTGGTATCGAGTGTGCCGACGATGACGACGCTCATCGGTCACCCGCGGTGGACCGCTCGCGTCGGGTCGGTCCGCACCCGTCGTTCGAAACCTCGACGCCGCGCGGCGTCGCCGCCGATGCGACTGATTGTGTGCATGCGCGGTTCATACTTGCAATCGTGGCAACACTACAGACTGTAATTAATATTGGGGTCAGTCCAACGTTCACCGGCTAGTGAAGCATCGAGACATGCGGACACGACTTGCCGCTGGACAGTACATTCAAGTAATGTTAGTTCATGAGATTTGGTAGCCCAAATCAATGAGCCGACGGGAATAATGGCTATACTTCCGTTACACCTCGCCTGTCAGTTGGGTGGGAACGCGGGAGTGAGAGCCGCCCGTTCGGCGAATTGGCCGGGTACACGGCTGGGTTGCGGTTCGCGAGAGCAGCGCAGTCCTGTAATCGCACGGTAACCAACGACGACAGCGGTCGACGCAACACACTATGACACACGACGACGACACGACACGGGAATCGAATCCCGACGACGGCGACAGCGAGGGACTGAACATCAACCGACGCAACTTCATGAAAGTGAGCGGCGTCGGGGCGGCGAACTTCCTCGGGGCCAGCGGCGTCGCACAGGCGAAACAGCTCACCACCGACGACACGATTCGCCTCGTCGCGACGGAGGGAGACATTCTCGCGGCGTACACGAACGAGGAGTCGGTTATCGAGGGTTCGGGTCTCGCCGACGCGATATCCGACTGGCGTCAGGGCGACCTGACGACGAACTCCCTGCTGAAGGGAATCAACAGTTGGCGCAACGGGACGGAGATAGAGACCTCGGCGGACTCGTTCTCGTGGGTCGCGACCGCGCCCTCCGAGATGGAGGATACGACCAACCCGACGCTCGTCATGCACGAGGGCGAGGAGTACGAAATCGAACTCTCGAACGCCATGGACGAGGACATCACGTTCATGCTCGCGGACCCGACCGGCGAGGTGATGGAGTCGTTCTCGACGATGCAGGGGTCTGGCGACTCACAGACGGTCAGCTTCACCGCCGAGTCGTCGATGGCGATGTACTACGCCGAAGAGCACCCCGAGGAGATGCGGGGGAGCGTCGAGATAACGCCGCCTCCGGCCGAAGACAACATCAGCGTCCTCATGATGGGCGGCCCGCAGGGCGGCAGTCACAACGCGCCGGCCCGGCAGGTCCAGCTCACCGAGTACATGCTGGACCGCGGCATCGAGGTCCAGTACACCGACCGGCTCGCCGACCTCGAACCCGACGTGCTCCACCGCTACGACGCGTGGATCATGATGGACAACCGCGGCGCGAACTACGGCCAAGAGCTGACTCCGGAACAGGAGCAGTCCATCGTCGAGTTCGTCGAGAACGGCGGCGGCTTCATCCCGATACACAGCGCTTCGGCGTGTTTCACCGGCTCGGACGCCTACATGAACCTCGTCGGCGGCCAGTTCGCCGCTCACAACTTCGGCGAGATGACGACGAGCTTCGCCCAGCCGAGCCATCCGATTCTGTCGACCCTCGACCCCATCACGGTCGAAGACGAGACGTACCGCCACATGAACCTCAACGACGATATCAACGTGCTCGCCTACGCGCAGTTCCCCGACGGCGACAGCATCCCCGAGTACGACGACGGCCGCGAACAGGGCGAGCCGTGGTCGTGGACTCGCACACAGGGCGACGGGCGCATCTTCTACACCGCGTGGGGCCACGGCAGAGCCCCGTGGGCGACCGACGGCTTCAAAGCGCTCATCGAGAACGCGATTCGCTGGGTCACGAAGAACGAAGACACCATCGCTGAGGACACCAAGGTCCTCAACGACCTGGAGTTCATCGACGCCGACATCCCGTACTATCCGCCGCCGGAGGGGAGCCTCCTGGCGCCGGAGGTCCCCGAGGAGGTCGGCAGCGGAACGAGTTGGAACAAGATGCAGCGGGCGTTGAACCCCAGCGAGACGGTCCGGCGGACGATTACGCCGGAAGGGTTCGACCTCAAGCCGTTCGTCACCGAGGGCGACCTACCTGACGACGCGAAGGGGAACATCCTCGACGCGAAGTTCGACGCGCAGGGTCGCGTCTGGCTGTCGGTCACCCGCGACTATCCGAACGAGCTAGGCCAGGACCGCGACAAAATCGTCGTCTGCGAAGACACGGACGGCGACGGACAGGCCGACGAGTTCACCATCTTCGCGGACGGCCTCTCGGTGCCGGTCAGTATGGTTGTCGTCGAAGACGGCGTCGTCGTCGCCGACCTCGACGACCCCAGCGAGAGCGGGAAGATGGTCCACCTCGTCGACACGGACGGGGACGGGCAGGCTGACGAGCGAAACGTCCTGTTCTCCGGGTTCGGTAACGGCGACACCCACGCCGGCCCCAACGAACTGGCCCACGGCATCGATAACTGGATTTGGGGACAGGTCGGGTACGGCGGTTTCAGCGGCAACATCGCCGGCGAGGAGCGAAACTTCAGTTCCTCGGTCTACCGATTCAAGTTAGAAGACGGCTCGGTCACCGACTTCGAAATCGTCGGCGCACTGCCGGGGAACCAGGCGGGCCTCGGTTTCACCGAGGAGGGTCTCGCCTTCGGTTCGGCCGCGACCTCCGGGCGACCGAGCAACTACTTCGCTATCCCGCATCAGTACTACGACCTCATCGAGGGAACGGGACCGAACGACTTCGGTGCGGCGTCTGATTCGAACCGGTTCCTCCCGGTCACCGACCGCGTCCGGCAGGTCGACCTCCACGGCGGGTACACCGCGGCGACCGGCCACACCATCTACACGGCGCGCGAGTACCCCCAGAAGTACTGGAACAACACCGGCTTCGTCGGCGACGGCACGGGTCACATCCTCGGGTCGTTCTTCCTCTCGCAGGACGGTGCGGGCTACAACACCCACTACGCCCACAACATCGCCGGCGGCACCGACGCGTGGTTCGCGCCGTCGTACTCCTCCGTCGGCCCGGACGGCATGCTGTGGTTCATCGACTGGTACAACTACATCTACCAGCACAACCCGACGCCCGGTGGCTTCGAGAACGGCCCCGGCAACGCGTACATGACCGAGGTACGCGACCACGCAACTGCCCGGCTCTTCCGCGTCGTCTACGGCGACGACGACGGCTACGAGCCGACCGACCTCGCGGACGCGAGCGTCTCGGAACTCGTCGACACGCTGTCGAGCACGAACATGTTCTGGCGGCGGACGGCCCAGCGGCTGTTGGTCGAACGCAACGAGACGGGCGCGCTCTCGTCGCTCGTCGACCTCGTCACGACGGAGACGCTCGACGAAATCAACCTCGACCCGGCGGCGATTCACGCGCTGTGGACGATGCACGGCCTCGGCGCGCTCGACGCCGACACTGGAAACAGCACCGCGATTCAGGCCGCACTCGGCGCGCTGACGCACTCTTCGCCGGGCGTCAGGCTCACCGCACTCCGCGTCCTGCCGTCGACGACGGACACGCGACAGGCGATTCTCGACAACGACCTCCTCAACGACGAGGACGGTCGGGTCGCCATGTGGGCGCTCGTCGCGCTCGCGCAGACGCCGTCCGACGACGCGTCCGGCGAGGCGGTCTACGAGATGATTAGCGCCGAATCGAACTATCAGGACACGGTCCTCGTCGACGCGGCGTCGCTCGCCGGCGCGACCCACGCCGACGGGTTCATCCCGGCGTACGAGGCCAACGAGGACACGAGCGACGGTGGGGACGACACCGGCGACCTGCCGAACCTCCTCGAAAACCCCTCGTTCGAGACGCCCGCCGGTGGCGACACCGGGGGTGACTCAGACCCGATGCCGGCCGGCTGGTCGACCACCCCGTACACCGGTTCACCGGAGTTCGCGTACGCCGAGACGGGCTACGAGGGTGACCGGAGCGTCCAAGTGTCGTCCACCGAGGGAGCCGACGCCTCGTGGAACACGACGGTCGCGGTCGACCCGAACACCGAGTACACTCTCTCCGCGTACGTCAAGACCGATAGCGTCCAACTCGTCGACGGTACCTCGATCGGTGAGGGCCCGCTCGGGGCGACTATCAGCGTCGAGCAGATAGCGAACACGGACTCGGGAACCCAGTGGGACACAATTCCGTCCGGACTGACCGGCACCAACGACTGGACGGAGGTGAGCATCACCATCAACAGCGGCGACCTCGAAGAACTCCAGATCAACTGCCTGTTCGGTGGCTACGGCGAGGCGACCGGCACGGCGTGGTTCGACAGCGTCTCGCTGACCGACCCCGACGGCACCGACGTGCTCTCGAACGGTTCCTTCGAAGAGAGCACCGGCAGCAGCGAGCCCGCGATGCCCGCCGACTGGACGACGAACACGTTCGCGGGCACCGCAGAGTACACCTACGCGGACGCGGGTCAAGACGGCAGCCAGAGCGTCCAAATCTCGTCCGCGGAGGGCGCGGACGCGGTCTGGCTCACCGACGGCATCTCGGTCCAGCCCGAGACGGAGTACACCCTCAGCGGCTGGATAAAGACCGAGAACGTCCAGGTGAGCGACTCGGCCCGCGGTGCGCTGTTCAACGTCCACAGTACGGACTTCGAGACGGGCCCGCTGACTGGCACCAACGACTGGACGGAGGTGAGCACCACGTTCACGACGGGTGCCGACACCACGACGGTCCAAATCAACTGCCTGTTCGGCGGCTACGGTAACGCGACCGGCACGGCGTGGTTCGATAACGTCTCGCTGACCGACCCTGACGGGAACAACGTCCTGCCGAACGCGTCGTTCGAAGAGGCCGCGAGCACCGACTCGTCGTCGGACCCCGAGGGCCCGGCGAACTGGGAGGGAACCACTTACGGCGGCACGGCTGAGTTCACCTACACCTCGGACGTGGCGCGGACGGGCGACTACAGCGTCCGGGTCGACTCAACGGAGGGTGCGGACGCGTCGTGGACGCAGTTCCGCGACGACCTCGAACCGAACTCCGAGTACCGCTTCCGAGCGTGGGTCAAGACCTCGGACGACTTCAGCAACTCCGAGGACGGCTTCGGTGAAATCGGAAGCTCCTACGGCGTCACCATCAACATCCACTCACTCGGACAGGGCTCCGTCACGGACTACTACACGGACCCCGTCGAGGACTGGCAACTGCTCGAAACGACGTTCTCGACCGGCGCGTCGCCCGGCGAGTTCCAGTTCAACCTGTTGTTCGGCGGCTGGGGCAACGCCACCGGTACCGCGTGGTTCGACGACACCGAACTCAAGCGCATCGGCGGCTCCGGCAACGGGCTGGAACTCGTCTACGACCGCGTCACCGAACACGTCGAGGCGACCAGTGGTGACGGGAGCGACGACGGCGGCAGCGACGACGGCGGCAGCGACGTCATCCCGTCGGGGTCGACCATCGAACTCGAAGCCGAGAGCAACGAGGGCTGGACCGGCGTCTCGCCGTCCGGTATCGCGGACGCGACGAACCCGACGCTCACCCTCGAAGCCGGCGGCGAGTACACGGTCACGTGGACGAACCGCAACGGCGCGCCTCACAACTTCGAGGTCGTCAACGGCGACGACACCGTCGTGAACGACATCTCCACGTCGTACCTCGCGACGCAGGGCGAGTCACAGAGCGTCACGTTCACCGTCACCGACTCGATGGCGGAGTACGTCTGTCGCGCCCACAGCTTCCGGATGCGCGGCACCATCGAAATCGCGAGCTCGGGAGGTAACTGAGCGGGCGAGACGCGTTCCGACCGCGGTCCGTGGCGTCTTTTCTTTCGTATCGAACTTGAGCCGAGCGACGCGGAAAATCAGCACTTCGGGCGCGTCGCGGCGATGCCCGGACTACACCTACACCTGCGGGCCGGCGAACAGCGACGGGCGCTCGAACGCGAGCGACACGTCGTCAGCGATGCCGAGCAGGTCCGCGACCGTCGGGGCGAACCGCCGGGCGTCGACGATTCGGTCGGACGAGCCGTCGGGGGCCGCCGGCCCGCCGAAGCCGTAGAAGCCGCGCGTCTCGGGGTCGACGCGACCGTGCGACCCGGACACCTTCGTCGGGTCGAGCGTCACGAGCCCTTCGTCGCCGAGAAACAGTTCGCACGGGTCGAAGCCGGGCTTGGCGTGGATGTCCATCTCCGTCGCGTACGACGGCGCGTCGGCGTCGTCGGTCCACCAGTAGTACTGGAACCACGCGTCCGCGTCGGCGACGGCGACGAGGTCGCCGGCGTTCGGGTGGTTCGCGTCGCCCCGCGCTTCGCCTTCGACCACGGCGTCGACGCCGGGGAGCGATTCGAGAACCTCTCGGGCGGCCGCCGGCCGGTCGGTGTACACGTGCGCGATTTGGTGGTCGACCATCGCGAACGCCGACGACGCGGCGATATCGACCTCCTCGCCGCCCTCGCCGTCGTCGCGCACCGAGAGCAGCCCCGCGTCGCGGAGCGCCCGGTTCGGGAACGCCGGCGTGTCGACCGCGTTGAAGCCGTACTCGTTGACGACGCCGACCGCCGTTTCGGACCAACGGGGCGTCGCTTCGAGCCAGTCGAGGAACTCGCCGACGAGGTCGTCGACGACGCCGACGGCCTCCCGAAGTTCCGGGGAGTCGGGACCGTGCCGCTGCGCGTCGTAGTCGAGGTGCGGCACGTACACCCACAGCAGGTCCAGGTCGTACCGCGCTATCGACTCCCGCGCGGTCGCGAGAATCCACTCGCTGCTGCGCTCGTCGGCGACCGGCCCCCAGTAGTTGTGCAGCGGGAAGTGGCCGTACTCCTCGCGGAGGTCGTCGTAGAACTCGTCGGGATTCGTCCAGCAGTCCATCTCCATGAGGTTGTTGTCCTCGTCTTCGATGGGCGACGGCGTGACGGCCACGTCGGCGCTCGTGCCGATGAGGTGTTGGAAGAACAGCGCGCCCGTCGTGAGGCCCGCCTCGTCGCTCGCGGCCTCCCACAGCCGCGTTCGCGTTCCTCGGTCGCGCTCCCAGAACTCGGCGACCTGTCGGTCGCGGTCGAACTCGCCGCTGGACACGTCGCCGTGGGCGGCGGGCGACTGCCCGGTCGAGAGAGTCGTCTGTGCGGGCACCGTGACGCTCGGAAACGGCGGTTCGAGCGCCCCGGACGGCTTTCCGGCAAGTAGGTCGGCGATATTCGGTGCCAATCCCTCGTCGAGATGTTCTTGTTGGAGTCCGACGACGTCGAGGACGACGACGCGCCCGGCACCGGACGTGGTCGCGTCCGAGGTCCTTCGAGCCGTCACGTTCCCTCCGCGTGGCGCTCCGCGTAGTCGTAGAGGAGTCGGAACTGTTCGGACAGTTCGTGTCTGTCGACGCCCTCGGGGGACTTGAAGAAGGACGCGAGGTGCGGCATCGTCCCGCCCTCGCCGCGCTCGTCGGCGAAGGCGGCCAGCCGGACCATGTCGAGGACGAGCGGGGCGGCGAGCGCCGAGTCGGCCCCCTCCCACGTGAACTGCATCTTCATCTTCGTCCCGAGGAAGCCCTCGAAGTGGACGTGGTCCCACGCGGTCTTCCAGTCGCCGAGCGACGGCGTGTAGTCGATGCGGACGGCGTTGTGGGTCTCGTACCCGAGGATGTCGTCCAGCAGGCTGCCCTTGCTCTCGATCTTCCCCGCCTTGTTGGCGTCGTCTTCGAGGACGAGACCGTCGCTGTTGCCGAGGATGTTGTGACCCTCCCACGAGAGGACGCGCAGGTTCCGCCCCGCGAACATCGGCCCGAGCGCGGACTTCATCAGCGTCTCGCCGGTTTTCCCGTCGCGGCCCATGTGCGGCACCTCGTTTCGCTCCGCGAGTTCGCGGAGCCCACCGAGCGAAGAGCCGGTACTGGGGGTGAAGTTGATGTACGGGTGGCCGTCGAGGAGCGCCGCGTACGCGTACAGGGCGCTCGCGGGGAGGTTCGGGTCGTCGCGCTCGACCGCCGTCTCGAACGCCGCCAGCGTGTCGTAGTCGCCGGGCGTCGGAATCGGCGGCTCGGTCGACGCGGCGTTCACGACGACCAGTCGGTCGACGTCCTGCGAGTCGGCGAAGGCGGCGTAGTCGGCCCGTATCTCCTCGACGATGTCGGCGACGGCCACGTCGTTACTCTCCGTCTCCGAGGACATCCCCTCGACCGCCTCGCCGCACCGGCGCGCGGTTCCGAGTTCGACGCGCTCGTCGATTTCGCGGAGGTCCTCGCGGACCGCGTCGAGGGTGTCGGGTGCCACGACGCCGCCGTGGCCCGCCATCTCCTCGGCGGTCTCCTCGATTCGCTGGGCCCGGATGTCGTGGCCCCCGAACACGAGGTCGTTGACGGCGGGGAGGTCCAGCGCGGCCACCGGTTCGTTGGCCGTCACCATCCCGGTCGTGTCCGCGACGCCGCGGGCGATTGCGCGCGCGCCGGTCATCGAGACGCTCGCGACGTTACCTCTGGCTCCGATAATCCAAACTCCGACTGTCATCGACTCACGATTGCGGTGTGCGATGAAGAATCTTGTCCTTCAATCATGTTGTTTCTGTGTCGGTCCCGGTTGGAGGGAACTCACCAGTCGCGGGAGGTGTCAGCGTCCCGTCTGTCGAGTTGGTCGCCGTGTTTGCTGAAGTCGAGGTTCCGGTCGAGGACCGTCTCTTCGGGGTGCCGCCACGTCTCGTCGCAGTCGACGCAGCGCCACTCCTCGTAGGGGCGACCCTCTTCGGGCGTGACGCGGTTCGATTCTATCGGCTCACCGCAGAACGGACAGTGTTCAGGCATGCGACTACGGAGTCTGCACGGACGAGTAAATAGCTGTCTCCGCCGTCGGTCGCGGCCGCTGCGGTCGGGCGGTGCGCGCTCGTCCCGCGGCCGTCACCGAATCCACCGAAACAATGATTAACTACCATCAGAGAGGTAGGTCACATGTCGATACCAATTATCGACCCGCACATGCACATGGTGTCTCGCTCGACGAGCGACTACGAGCGCGCCCGGCTTGCGGGCGTGGAATGTTGCGTCGAACCCGCGTTCTGGAGTGGGACGGACAAGCAGCACGCGGCGTCGTTCTTCGACTACTTCGAACAGATAATCGAGTTCGAGACCGACCGGGCCGAGCGTGCGGCGGGCATCGACCACTACGTCACCGTCGGCCTCGAACCGAAGGAGGCGAACTACCCCGAGATGGCGGAGGCCGTGATGGACGGGCTCCCCGAGTACCTCGACCGCGAGCACGTCGTCGGACTCGGCGAAATCGGACTCGACCAGGGGACCGAAGCCGAGGAGTACGCGTTCAGACGACAGCTCAGAATGGCGGAAGAGCGCGAACTGCCGGTCATCATCCACACCCCGCACACCCAGAAGCCAGAGGGGACCGAGCGACTCGTCGAGATGATTCAGGACGAAGACGTGACCGAAGAGCGAATCGTCATCGACCACAACACCGAGAACACGGTCGATATCTCGCTGCAGACCGACTGTTGGCTCGGCTTCACCCTCTACCCCGGAAAGATAGACGCCGAGACGACCATCGACATCCTCGAGGAGTACGGCACCGACAAGATGCTGCTCAACAGCGCCGCCGACTGGGACCCGTCTGACCCGCTCGCGGTCCCGAAGGCCCGAGACAAGATGCTCGACCGCGGCTGGGACCGAGACGAGGTCCGGAAGGTCGTCTACGACAACCCCCGGGAGTTCTTCGGCCAGTCGCCGAACTTCCACTACGAGGTGTGACCGATGGAGTTTGGCTTCTCGATGAACGCGTTCCGGCAGCGAACGCTTACCGAAGGCGTCGAAGCAATCGCCGACGCCGGCTACGACGGCGTCGAAATCCTGCTTGACGACCCGCACCTGTTCCCGGGGACGGCCGACGGCGACGACCTCGAACGCGCTCGCTCGCTCCTCGACGACTGCGGCATCGAAGTCAGCAACTGTAACGCCTTCATGCTCAGCGCCATCGAGCCCTCCGCGGAGAGTCGGGCGGCGACGTTCAACCGCGACACCGAGGCGTTCCACCACCCCTCGTTCGTCGAACTCGCGGCCGAGGACCGACAGGCGCGGGTCGACCACACGAAGAACGCGCTCGCCACCGCGGCCGCGCTCGGCTCGGAGAGCATCTCGATTCCGCCGGGTGGCCCGGTCCCGGAACGCATGTCGCGGGCGGACGCGCTCGACGCGTTCGTCTGGGGGCTCCGCGACGTCGCCGACGCCGCGGAGAAACTCGGCGTCGACGTGCTGGTCGAACCCGAACCGCACCTGCTCATCGAGACCTCCGAGGACTTCCTCGACCTCGTCGACCGCGTGGACTCACCCCGAATCGGCTGTAACTTCGACGCGGGACACTTCTACTCGGTCGGCGAGGACCCGGTCGAACTGGTGGAGCCGCTCGCGCCCCACACGCCGCACTACCACCTCGAAGACATCCCGGGCGACCGCACCCACGAACACACCCAACTCGGCGAGGGTGCGATGGACATCGACGGCTTCCTCGAAGCGGTCGAAGCGACCGGCTACGACGGCTACGTCACGGTCGAACTGTACCCCTACCAGGAGACCGCGGCGGAGACGGCCCGAACCGCGATGGAGTACCTCGAAGCCCATGGGTGGGCCTGACCGCGCGGGTCGGAAACGAGAGCCAGACCGACCGACGAACCGACGATGAACCGAACGAACGCGACACCCTCGACCGGCGGTCTTCGACGCTCGCTCGCGAGTCTCGCCAGACTCGTCCGCGTCCCGAACCTGTTCACCGCGCCGCCCGACGTCATCCTCGGGGCGGTGTTGGTCAGCGGCGGCCGCCCGTCGGTTCCGCTCTCGTCGCTCGCCGGCGTCGCGCTCGCCTCGGTGCTGCTGTACGCGGCCGGCACGACGCTCAACGACTACGTCGACGCCGACGAGGACGCGCAGTTCCGTCCGGAGCGCCCGATACCGTCGGGAGACGTGTCGCGCACGCGAGCTCGGAACCTCGGCGTCGCGCTCCTCTGTGCCGGCGTCGTCGTCGCCGCGGCCGCCGGGGGGCCGACCGCCGGCGTCGTCGCCGTCGTCCTCGGCTCGTTCATCGCACTCTACGACGGCGCGCTCAAGGGGACGCCGCTCGGCTTCGCGGCGATGGGCGGTTGCCGGGGAGCGAACGTCGCCCTCGGCATGGCGGTCGTGGCGGGAGCTCCCTCGTCGCTGTCGGCTCCGACGTGGGTCTACGTCGTGCCGGTCGTCGTCGCGCTCTACATCGCCGGCGTCACGTACATGGCCGAGCGGGAGACCGGCGCGGGCGACTCGGGGGCGGTGCTGGTCGGGATGGCCGGCGTCGGACTCGCCGTCGGGTCGGTCGTCGCGGCTGGCGCGGCCGTCGGCGTCGACTCGACCGACTCCGCGACGGTCGTCGTGGCCGGCGGACTCCTCGTCTGGTTCGCGGCGTGGACCGGCCGCGACCTCCTGACCGCCTACGCCGACCCCCGGCCGGGCACCATCGGCCCCGCGGTCGGCACGTGCGTCCTCGCGCTCGTCGTGTTGAACGCGGCGGTCGCCGGGCTTCTGAGTCCCGCGTGGGGTATTGTCGCGGCGGCGTTCGTCGCCCCCGCGGTCGGTCTCTCGTCCGCGTTCGACGTGTCGTGAACCGACGCGGCGCGTCGGTCCGTTGGCGCGTCGGGTTCCATCCCGAACGATTGGCAGTACCAAAACAATTATTCATGTGTGACTGTACCACGACGTATGGTACAGTTAGCCTTCTCTACGAACGCGTACACGCGTTTCGACCTGCCAGAGGCGATCAGGCGAATCGCCGACCACGGCTACGACGGGGTCGAGCTACTGGCGGACGTGCCGCACGCGTTTCTCGCCGACTTCGACGAGACCGACCGCGAGCGCGTCCTGACGGCGCTGGACGAGACGGGACTCTCCGTGTCGAACATCAACGCGAACACGACTTGCGGCTACTACGACGACGCGCCGCCGTCGGCGTTCTTCGACCCGACGCTCATCTCGGCCGACGAGGAAGACCGCCGGTGGCGCATCGAGTACACGAAGGCCGCCATCGACTTCGCCGCGCTGGTCGACGCGCCCGCGGCGTGCGTCGCCAGCGGGTCGTCGCTTCCCGGGACGCCGCCGAGCGAGGCTTACGAGTACCTGCTCGAATCGCTCGACGAACTCACGGCGTACGCCGAGGACGTCGGGGTCGACCTCGGCATCGAGTTCGAACCGGAACTCCTCGTCGAGTGCACCGAGGAGGTGTTGACGCTCATCGACGACGTGGGGAGCGACGCGCTCGGCGTCAACTTCGACGTCGGCCACTCGGCCGTCTACGGCGAGGACCCCGCCGAGAGCATCCGGCAGTGCGCCGGCCACATCACCGGTATCCACCTCGAAGACATCGAGGGCGGCCGCCGCGGGAAACACTACCACCTCATCCCCGGCGAGGGCGACATCGACTTCGAGCCCGTCTTCGGCGCGCTCGATGACATCGGCTACGACGGCTTCGCGACGTTCGAACTGTACACGTACCCCGACGAACCCGACGACGCGGCCCGGCGCGCGCGAGAAGAACTGGCCGAATACGCCCGCTGAAGCGCCGCGGTTCGGCAGGAATTCGCGACGAGAAGCGCACCGAACACCGCCGCTGACGGCATCGATTCCCGCGAGCGACGTCGCGTGAGTGGCCTCGCGGTCCGCACGCTCGGAAACGGTTCTCAGATAATCGTTAACTATTTGCATGGAGCTTTCGATTCACACGCTGATTGCATGCTTTCCAGCGAGAGCGAGCTATCCCCATCCAGAGGTAGCGCGCGCACGAGACGTCAGTCTCCTGTCCGACGAGTCGAACAGACACCGCCGGCGGTCGCGTCCCGCCGAGGCGAGGCGAAGCGGCAGACCGCCGCTTCGCGCTCCGTTCGCGGAACCACTGCTCCATCGAACTCCGACCTGACCACCGCGTCATGAGACCGAGCATACCACGTCCGGGGCGGTCGACGGAACTCCGGAACGCGCTCCCGGTCGTCGCGATGGCGGTCCTCTTGGTGCTCGGCTCGCTCGGTCTGGGCGCGGCTATCGCGCCGGTCGCCGCGGACGCCCACGGCGGGACGCTCACCCGGACAGTCGATGACACGACGCTCGCACCGGGCGAGTCCACCACCGTCACGGTCGAAGTGAACGCCTCCGAACGGGGGAACTTCACCGTGGTCGAAGAGCTGAGTCCGGGCTTCGAATCGGTCGAAATCGTCGACGCCGACGGCGCGGACTTCTCTGGCGTGCGGAACGCCGACGACGAACTGTTCGCCACCTACGGCGACCGCGAGAGCGTCACGCTCGTTTACGAGGTGACCACGGCCGACGACGCGAACGCGACGACCCACGAACTCACCGGATACGGCGACTTCGGCCTCGAAGACATCCGGGCCTCGACGACCGGTGACGGTGAAATCAACGTCTCGACCGACGACGGCGCGAGCGTGGTCCGTTCGGTCGACGACGCGACCCTCGCGCCCGGCGAGTCGGCGACGGTCTGGGTCGCCGTCGAACGGGACGAGGCGGCGAACTTCACGCTCGTCGAGGAGTTCAGCCCCGCCTTCGGCTCGGTCGAAATCGTGGACGCCGACGGTGCGGACTTCTCGGGCGTCCGTGACGCCAACGACGAACTGTTCGCCACCTACGGCGACCGAAAGCTCGCCACACTCGTCTACGAGGTGACCGCGGCCGACGACGCGACGACCGGCACGGTCTACGAGCTCGACGGCTTCTCGGACGCGAACGGCTCGCAGTCGGCGACTGACGGGACCAGCGAACTCAGCGTGCAGGAGTCGAGCGATGACGACCTCGCGGCCGTCCGGTCGGTCGACGACGCGACCCTCGCGCCGGGTGAATCGACCACGGTCCGGGTCGCCTTCGACCGCGACCGGGCGACGAACTTCACGCTCGTCGAGGAGTTCAGTCCGGCGTTCGGCTCGGTCGAAATCGTCGACGCTGACGGCGCGGACTTCTCGGCCGTACGCGACGCCAACGACGAGCTGTTCGCCACCTACGGCGACCGCGAGTTGGCCACGCTCGTCTACGAGGTGACCGCCGACAACGACGCGACTGCCAGTACGGTCTACGAGTTCGACGGCTTCTCGGACGTGAACGGCTCGCAGTCGGCGACTGGCGGGACCAGCGAACTCAGCGTCCAGGCGTCGGACGACGATGACTCCGGCGCGGTTCGTTCGGTCGACGACGAGACGCTCGCCCCGGGCGAATCCACCACCGTCACGGTCGAGGTCGACCGGGACGAGGCGGCGAACTTCACGCTCATCGAGGAGTTCAATCCCGCGTTCGCGTCGGTCGAAATCGTCGACGACGACGGGGCTGACTTCTCGGGCGTGCGGAACGCTAACGACGAACTGTTCGCCACCTACGGCGACCGCGAGAGCGTCACCCTCCAGTACCGCGTGACCGCCGGTGACGACGTGGACGCCGGAACGGCCTATCAGTTCGACGGCTTCACCGACGTGAACGGCTCGGAGGTGACGACCGGCGGCACCGACGAACTCGACGTTCAGAGCGAGTCCGACGACGACAACTGGGACCTCACCCGGTCGGCCGACGACGCGACACTCGAACCCGGTGAATCGACCGTCGTCTCGGTGGAAATCACCGGCAGCGAGGCGACGAACTTCACCGTCATCGAGGAGTTCAACCCCGGATTCGCGTCGGTCGAAATCGTCGATGACGACGGGGCTGACTTCTCGGGCGTGCGGAACGCCAACGACGAGCTGTTCGCCACCTACGGTGACCGCGAGAGCGTCACCCTCCAGTACCGCGTGACCGCCGGCGAGGACATGGACGAGGACGCCTCGTACGAACTCAGCGGATTCGCGCAGTTCGACGCCGACGACAAGGAGATGAGCGTCGACGGCCTCGAATCGCTCTCTGTCGGCGCTGACGGTGACAGCGGTGACGACGGTTCCTCCGACGACGGCAGCGACGACGGAGATGACGGAGACGACAGTAACGACGGCGACGGTGGTGATGACAACGACGGCGACGACGATGGTGATGACAACGACGGCGACGACGGCGACGATGGTGATGACAACGACGGCGACGACGGCGACGATGGTGACGACAACGACGGCGACGACGGCGACGATGGCGACGGTGGTGACGACAACGACGATAGCAACGGAGACGACGACGGCGACGACTCGGACGACGGAACGACCGAGACGACGACCGCCGACCCCAACACGCCCGCGACGACCACGACTGACACGCCCGTTCCCGGGTTCGGTGTCTCGGTCGCGCTCGCCGCGCTCGTGATGGGCTCGGTCCTCCTCGCGCGCCGGCGAACGACCTAACGAGGCGACTCGTCTTCCCGCAACCTCGAACGTCCTCGAATCCCCTCCGCTCCCGCTTTCGGCTCTAACTCGGTCATTCAGAAGATTTAATATAACAACTCCCAAGTCGTAGTTCAGGGTCCATCATGACAGACTGGTCTAGGCGGCGGTTTCTACAGACAGGCGCAGCCCTCGGCATCGCCGGAACGCTCCCGCAGACGACGACGAACGTGTCCGCGGCGTCACCGGCGTTGGATAAGTTCGTGCAACCGCTTCCGGTTCCATCGGTCCGGGAACCGGACGGGCAGCGAGACGGCGCGGACGCCTACGAGATATCGGTCACCGAATTCAGCCAACAGCTCCATCCGGACCTCCCGGAGACGACGGTCTGGGGGTTCGACGGGTCGTATCCCGGCCCGACCATCGAGGCGGACGCCGGGAGTCCGGTCCACGTTCGCTTCGACAACAGCGAACTCCCGAACGACCACCTGTTCACCGTCGACGAGCGAATCGGCGGCACGACCACGGAGAACCACGCCGGCTACGACGGTCCGGTCCCGGAAGTTCGGACCGTCACCCACTTCCACGGCCTCGAAATCGACCCCGCGAACGACGGGCAGTCCGACATGTGGACCTCGCCGAGCGGGGTCGAGGGGCCGCGGTTCGACTCGGAGTGGCAGGAGCTACCGATGGAGCAGGGTCGGACGACCTCGACGTACCACGACCACACGCTGGGCATCACCCGGCTCAACGCTTACGCCGGGCTCCTCGGTCTCTACTCGATTACGACCGACGCCGAGCGGGAACTCGGCCTCCCGTCCGGCGACTACGACATCCCGCTGTTGCTGCAGGACAAGGAGTTCAACGACGACGGCTCGCTGCACTACCCCGACGAGTTCGTCTCGGCGTTCCTCGGCGACACCGCCGTCGTCAACGGGGCCGTGTGGCCGTACGTCGAGGTCGAACCGCGGCGGTACCGCTTCCGCATCCTGAACGGCGCAAACCACCGGTCGTTCGACCTCCAACTGGAGAGCGAAAGCGGGTCGGGCGCCCCGACGATGTACCAGTTCGCCCCCGGTCACGGCTTCCTCGAATCAGTCGTTCCCATCGGTCCGGGCGGCGACCTCGACTCGCTCTTGCTCACGCCCTTCGAGCGCGGCGAACTCATCGTCGACTTCTCCGACCACGCGGGCGAGACGCTCACGCTCACCAACGGGGCCAACATGGGCCCCGAGTTGACCGACCTCGTCCAGTTCCGCGTCTCGGACCCCGAGACGCCGCCTGAGGACCCGAGCCCCGACCCGACGAACCTGTCGCTTCCCGCACCGACCTCGTACGACGAGAGCGACGCGCGGGTGACCCGCGAGATGACGCTGGGTACCACGGTCGACGTGGAAAACAACCTCATCACGCACACGCTGAACGGATACGTCTTCGGCGACGAGGACGCGCCCGTCTACCCGCAACTCGGGTCGACCGAGATATGGGAACTCCAGAACGAGTCGGGCGGGAGACACCCGATTCACCTGCATCTGGTCACCTTCAGGGTCATCGGCCGCGGCCCCGACGGAACGCAACCGCCGGACCCCAACGAGCTGGGGCCGAAAGACACCGTCCGCGTCGACCCCGACGAGCGCGTGCGGATAATCGTCAAGTTCGAGGGGTACACCGGGCAGTTCCCGTGGCATTGCCACATGCTCGAACACGAGGACAACAAGATGATGATTCCGTTCGTCGTCGAGAACCCCATCGCGGACTATGCGAACGAAAGCGACATCGTGGACGCGACGGGGCTGACGGACGCGGTCGGCGACTGGCGGAACGACGACCTCGAAACCGAGGTCCTCCTCGAAGTCATCGACCAGTGGCGAAGCGGCGACGAGGTCGCCTGACTCCGGTATCGCCGAGTTACTGCACCGGTTCGGCCGAGCGGTCCGAGAACCACCGACTCCGGACGACGTACGCGACGAGGACGACCGCGGTGGCGACGCCGATGATCGAGTACACGTCGACCTCGGTGAGCGACCGGGCGGCCTCGCCGAGATAGACCGCGAGCAGCGCTTCGATGGTGTACCGACCGCCGCGGCCGAGCACCGATGCCGCCAGATACGTCCGGAGGTCGAGGTCGAACACGCCCGACCCGATAGAGAGTAGTTCGTACCCCTCGGGAATCGGCGCGAACGCCCCGAACGCGACCGTCACGAACCCGGAGCGCTCGAAGTATCGCTCGACCTTGTGAACCCGCTCGCCGGCGAACCGCGAGTCCAGCGCGCGCCGGCCACCCTTCTTCCCCATGAGGAAGCCGACCAGCCCCGCCGACACCGACCCGACGGTCGCGACGGCCGCGTACAGGAGCGCGAACTCGGGGTTCGCCGCCGACAGCGGGACGAGCACCAAGTCCGGCGGGACAGGGAGCAAAAAGAATTCCAGGAACGCCACGAGCAGCAGCCCCGGCGCGCCGAGCGAGGCGAAAAACGCGGTCGATAGTTCGACAGTCTCCAGTACGTCTAGCATCGTCGTCTCTACGCAGCCGCTACTGTCAGTAATAAGTATCGCTGTTCGTGAATCTCGACTCCGCGAGCGGAGGGCTGCGAAACGAAGAGTCGCCGCGGGTGCAAAGCGGCGGGTTCGGTGGTGGTTCGCGGGTCGCGTCAGGTCGGTTGGTTCGTGAGTCGCGTCAGGCTATCGGCTGTCGGCTATCGGGTCAGTCGAGGGCTTCGGCCATCTTCTCGATGGGGTGCGGCGGGCGGGACTCGCCGGGTCTGTCGCCGAGTTGGGAGCGACACGACGCACCGGGTGCCGTGACGACGTCGCCGGGGCTCTCGTCGACCTGACCGAACAGGATTTCGCCGATGCCCTTCGAGAGTTCGTAGTGCTCTTCTTCGTAGCCGAACGACCCGGCCATCCCGCAGCAACTGGAGTCGAGCGGGTCGACGGCGTAACCGGAGCGACGGAGGACGCCCACCGCGTGGTGGTCCTTGTTCGTCGCCTTCTGGTTGCAGTGGCCGTGGTACGTCAGCGTCTCGGCGGGGGCGTCGAAGTCGAGGTGGTCGTCGGCGCGCGCGACGTCGAGGTACTCCATGATGCCGTAGGCCGACCCCGAGACGAGTTCGACGCCCGTCCCGTCGAGGAGGTCGAGGTACTCGTCTTGGAACATCACCGCGTCGGAGGGCTCGACGAAGACGACCGACCAACCGTCGTCGATGTAGGGGCGGAGCCGCCCGACGTTGTGCTGCGCTCGGTCGCGGGCCGTGTCGAGCATCCCCATCGAGAACGCGGCGCGGCCGCTCGCTTCGAGGTCACTCGGAATCCGCACGTGGACGTTCGCGGCTTCGAGGACCTCCACGGCGGCCTTGCCGGGTTCGGGGTAGTTGTAGTTGGTGTAGGTGTCGGGGAAGAGAAGCACCTTCCCTCGGGCGTCGGCGGGCGACACGGACGACCCGCCCCGAGCCTCGAACCACTCCTCGAGCGACTCGCTGCTGAAGCTCGGAAGCTCGCGCTCGCTGGAGATACCGAGGACCTTCTCCATCACGAGTCGGCTCCCCGGAAGCTCCGCGGCGGCGTTCGAAAGCGGGGCGAGTTTGCTCCCGATTTTCGACAGGGTGTCGATGTTGCCGAACACCCGCGAGCGGAGGCTGGTGCCTTCCTTCTGGTGGTACTGGTGTTTCACCTCGGACTTCAGCTTCGCCATGTCGACGCCGGTCGGGCAGTCACTCTTACAGCCCTTACAGCCGACACAGAGGTCCAACACCTCGGTCTGGAAGCGCTCGGAGTACAGTTCGTCCTCGGGGAGTTCGCCCGAGATGGCGGCCCGAAGCATGTTCGCGCGTCCGCGAGTCGTCTGGACTTCCTCCTTCGAGGCGCGGTAAGTCGGGCACATGGTGTTCGAGTCGGTCTGCCGGCAGGTGCCACAGCCGTTACAGAGCTCGACGAGGTGCGAGAAGCCGCCCTCGTCGTCGAAGTCGATGGCGGTCTGTGGCTCGACGGACTGGTAGTCCGGGCCGTACCGGAGGTTCTCGCGCATGTCCGCGCCAACGCCGCGGTCGCCCTCCGGACCCGGGTCGGAGGGGCCGTCTCGGTAGACGACGTTCCCGGGGTTGAACATCCAGTCGGGGTCGAACGCCGTTTTCAGCTCCTTGAACGCGCCCCAGAGTTCGGGGCCGTACATCTTCGGATTGAACTCGGTTCGGGCCATCCCGTCGCCGTGCTCACCGGAGAACGCGCCGTGGTGCTCGACGACGAGGTCGGTCACGTCGTCGGTGATGGAGTGCATCTTCTCGATGCCCTCGTTCTCTTTGAGATTCAGAATCGGGCGGATGTGGAGCGTTCCCGACCCGGCGTGGGCGAAGTACGCGGCGGAGGTGCCGTGGTCTTCCAGCACCTCCTCGAACTTCTGGACGTACTCCGCGAGTTCCTCGGGTGGGACGGTCGCGTCCTCGATGAACGGGTACGGTTTCGGGTCGCCTTCGAGGCTCATCAACAGCGGAATCGCCGCCTTGCGGAGCTTCCACAGTCGGCCCTGGCTCTCTTCGGAGTAGGCTTCGAGCACGTCGAACGCCGCGCCCGAGTCGACGAAGTGGGCGTTCGTGTCGGCGACTGCGGCTTCGAAGTCGTCGACGAGTTCGTCGTCCCACTCCAGCATCAGCGCCGCTTTCGCCCCTTCGGGGATGGGTTCGGCGTACTCGGCGTAGCCCTCCGACTCGCGGGCGAGTCGGAACACCTCGTCGTCCATGAGTTCGACGGCGCTGACTGGGAATTCGAGTGCCTCCGGGACGGCCTCCATCGCGTCCACGAGGTCGTCGAAGCAGTACAGCGCGAGCGCCGTCTCGTCCGGCTTGGTAACGAGCGAGACGGTGGCCTCGACGATGACGCCGAGGGTCCCCTCCGCACCGACGAACAGCTTCGAGAGGTTGATGACCTCCTCGCCGTCGTCGTTCTCGTAGATGACCTTCTGGAGGTTATACCCCGACACCGAGCGCTTGAGCGACGGATACTTGTTCTCTATTTCCCCCTCGTGGTTCTCGACGAGTTCCCGAACCGTCCGGTAGATGTTCGCCTCTAAGTCGTCTTGGGCGAGGATGGATTCGTGCTCGTCGCTGTCGAGGACGACTTCGCGGGTGTGTACCAGCGAGCCGTCGGCCAGAATCACCTGCAACTCCTCGGTGTAGGCGTCGGTGATGCCGTAGCGGACCGAGTGCGCGCCCGTGGAGTTGTTGCCGATGCCGCCGCCGACGGTCGAGCGATTCGACGAGGCGGGGTCCGGCGCGAACTTCAGTCCATGTTCCGCGAGCGCGGCGTCGAGGTGGTCCTGGACGCACCCCGGTTGGACGGTCGCGCGCTTCGCTGACGGGTCGATATCAACGATATCGTCCATGTACTTCGTGAAGTCGATGACGACGCAGCCCCGTCCGACGGTCTGGCCGCCCAACGAGGAACCCGTTCCGCGTGGCAGAACGGGGACGCCGTGGCTCGTCGCGGTCTCGACGGCGGCGCGGACGTCGTCTACGTCCCTCGGCAAGACGACCCCCGCGGGTCGCGCCTGATAGATACTGCCGTCGGTCGCGTACAGCACCTGCGCGTACTCGTCGAACTTCACCTCTCCGTCGACGCGGGAGCGTAACTCCGTCGCCAACGCCGAATACTCCGCGGCGTCCGGCCGGTCGAGGTCTAACGTCGTCGCCGATGTCTCTCTTCCCCGAGGGGAGTCGAGCGTGTCTTCGACTGCCATCATCATTGATACACATACGCACGGATTAAATGCTCTGGTGTTGCGACACGTCTCCGCCCCCGAACGGTCCGTCGCGACCGACGTGGGGATTTATATTCACGTCCTCGGTACGTAACGACATTCATGGTCAGGTCACCGAACTGGAATCAAACTGACGTGGCACGCGCTGTCCCGACAGCATCGGAAACGGAGGTCGACCAACTACTCGCGAGCCTCCAGCGACTGACCGGTATTGGCGTGTGGTCGTACGACGTCTCGCGCGAGGAACTGTGGTGGAGCGACGAGGCAAAGCGGATACACGGCTTCGACGCGTCGGCGACGCCAACCGTCTCGGACGTCGTCGAACAGTACGCCGAAGGCGACCAAGACGAGGTGCTCGCCTACCTCGCGGACGCAATCGAACACGGCGAGTCTTTCTCCGTCGACGTGCGGTACGCGAGCGAGCGGACGACCGAGCGCTCGATACGGCTGGCCTGTGAACCGCTGGTCGAAGACGGTCGGACAGTCGACCTCCACGGCGTCGTACAGGACGTGACCGACACCAAGCGTCAGGAACAGCGCATCGAGATTCTCCGACGGACGAGCCAGGAACTTCGGAACGCGAGTTCGAAGGCGGAAGTCGCCGAGATACTCGCCGACGCGGCGAAGAACGTCCTCGGCCTCGTCAACACGACCGTTCGGCTGGTCGACGAGAACCGGAGCATGCTCCAGACTATCGAGGCGACGGAGGAGTGTCTGGAACGCGCCGGCGACCGACCGAACTACTCGGTCAGCGAGGACACGCCGGCGGCACGGACGTACCGGACGGGTGAACCGGTCATCCACGCGAACCACGAGCACACCGAAGACGACCACAGTCGGGGGGCCCTCCAGTCCGGGCTGTACGTTCCCATCGGAAGCCACGGCGTGCTCAGCGCCGGCGACGTCGTCGTCAACGCGTTCGAAGAACACGACCTCGAAGCCGCGAGTCTCCTCGGCCAACTCGGCGCGGAGGCAATCACGCGCATCGGCTGGGTGAAACGGTCGCGGGCGATTTGACGCACACTGAACGCTCTCCTCGTCACGAAGTTCGACGCTGCCAGAGGCGAACCGTGAGTTCGCGACGCGCTGTTTGTTCCCGGGGTAGTCGGATAGAAACATATCCGAATTGACAGGGCTGGCTCGCCAGTTCAGTTGATTTACATTATGGCAACAGTTATCAACCATCAACATAATAGTTGAGGTATGATTGAGAACGTGACCGGGCGACGGCTCAAGACGACCCAAGCCTCGTTGGAGATTCTCAGCCTCATTTTGGAACACGACGGCCTCACGCTCGCCGAACTGGACTCCATGGTCGACAGTTCGAAGAGCTCCATCTGCAGTCACCTCAACACGCTCTTGGAGAGCCGATACTTGGTCAAGCGCGACGGCGTGTACCACGTCAGCTTCAGGGTGGCGCTGTTGGGCGAACGCGCTCGACACCGCTATCCGAACGACGAGGTCGTCGAGCGGGTCGTCGACGAACTGGCTCGCGCGACCGACCAAGAGGCGAACTTCACGATTTTCGAACACGGTCGGCTGCTCATGTGTTACGGGTCGTCGACCGAGGAGGGGAGAGACGCGAACGGCACGCGGTACCGGTCGGAGTATCACCTGCACAACACGGCCGCGGGGAAGGCCATCCTGGCGGAACTGGACCGCGACGAGGTCGAGTCGATAATCGACTACTGGGGCCTGCCGCGGGAGTCGGAGGGCACGATTACGAACCCCAACCAACTGTTCGACGCGCTGGACGAAATCGCGACCCAGAAGTATGCCGTCGTCGACGAGGAGTTCGCGCCGAACCTCATCGCCATCGGTGCGCCGGTCCACGACGGTGACGGGCGCATCGTCGGCGGGCTCAGCGTCGGCGGACCGAAGTATCAGGTGGACATGACGCGACTCGAACGCGAGTTCGCCGACAAGCTACTGAACGCCGTCGAGTCGCTGGAATCGACGCTCGCGTGACCGACACCGTCTCGCGGATCTCACGGGGTACCGAAGCTTTCGCTCGCGGTCGAGTCGGACGTCGCGCGAAAAGGACAGACGCGGTTGGTTGGACTTGTCTGGGTGGCTGACTGACCGGGTGCGTTAGTCGTCTGTCCCGACTGCCATCGCGCGCTCGACGATGTCGGTGCCGTACATCTCTTCGAGCGCGTCGTGTTGGTCCGGGCGGTGCTCGTACACGTCTTGGAACAGGGCGACGGGCGTCATCGCGGCCTGATAGGTCGCCTCGTCCCACATGCGGTCCTTGGCGATGTCGACTTCGACGCCGTCGATGACGAGCGTCGTCGCTTGCGTCATCGCAATCGCGCCCTTGCCGGCTTCCTTGGCCGCCTCGAACTCCTCCATGGAGTCGACGATGTCGTCCATGCTCGGGACGTAGGTGGTCAGGTCGAGGAGCTCCTCGTGGAGTTCCTCGCCGTCGAGTTCCTGTTCTTCGCCGTCGACGCGGAGCACGTAGCTGTCGTCGCCGACCTGTTCGAGCGAGAGTTCGTCGCCGTCGTACACCTCGGCCCCGTCCTCGGACGCGAGTTCGATTTCGTCGTCGTCGAGTTCGAGGAGCCAACTGCCGGTCTTCGGCGGCAGGGGTGCCTCGTTGGCGGTGACGACCTGTCCGGGCGTGAGCGCCCAGATGCCCGTCATCCCCATGGCGCGGTTCTCGACCATGCGCTCGCGGTAGCCTTCGACGTCGCGGATGTCGTCGTACGGGCCGTCGACGGCGATGCAGTTGGCGGCGCTCGCGCCGCGGGAGGTGTTGTGTCGCAGTTCGGCCCACGCCGGAAGCTCGCCGGTCGGCGTCATGGCGCGCATGTCCTTCGTGTAGTCGACCTGCCCGTCGACGAGGAGGAACAGCCGTTCGAGGTTGTTGGACGGCTTACCCTTCTCCGCGCGGAGGTCGCTCATCGCGAGTTCGGCTTCACCGCTCTCGATGATGACCGACATCGACAGGCTTCCCTCTTCGAGGCCGTGTTCGTTCTCGATGATGGTGAAGAACTCGTCGGCCTTCTTCCAGTCGTCGAGGTCGCCGACCTCGGGGATGACGAAGCCGTCGATGTGCTCGACCGCACCGTTTTCTGGGTCGGTGATTTCGAGCATCTGCTTGAAGCCCTCGTAGCGAGTCGAGGGGTCGTCGCGGTGCCACACGACGCGGGGGTGAATCTCGCCGGGGAAGTCGGCTCCGTGCTCGGAGACGACCTCGACGAGGTTCTGGACGCCCTCGGCCCGCATCGACGGCGCGGTGGCGTCTTCGTTGTCCGGAATCCAGGTGTCGGGGGCCTGCATCCCCCGCAGTTGTGCCGCGCTCTGCAACATCTTCGCCGAGTTCTCGCCGCCGACCGCCGTCGGCGAGGTGAAGAACGTACGTACGAACTCTCGTTCGTAGTTTCTGTCGCTACTCATATCGACAGTGGAAACGTCTCTTCCGAAACATATTAAATATTTAGACTCGCCCAATCGGAGGCTTGCGATTCGACGGTCGCCGGCGGTTCAGATATCGGAAGTCATCTCGCTGACCGAGGTCGGCGAACGTCTCCACCGATGGAGAGATGCTCCGGATATCACTAACTTACATTATGTAAATGACTGCAATGTCATGTGTTCACATTATACAGATATGTGGAATTAAATCGGTTTGTGTTACAGGCATAGCTCTGTAATTCTAGTTGGGGGTCACCCACAACAACACGCGACGTTCGGATTATGTAAATGAGCTCGCCGCCTCTCGGTTCTCACGGTCCTCTCGATATCGGAAATTCGTGAGCGTCGACCGTCGTCCGACAGCGCCCCGAAGTCCTTTCGTGTTCGACTCGGTTCGACGAGTTCGGATGGACACCGTGGTCAGTTATATCAGATGGTAATAATAGTTTGAATACTGGTATTTACTTGGTGGCTCTCTTTTCACTCATTACGTCCTGTTGTGTAGTTATTTATGAACGTCACCCGAGAAAAATTTTGCATTCTCTTGTTGATTTCGTTTAGAAATTCTAAGATAGGTGAGTTTGTATCGGTTCAGGTGGGCGGAGGTGTTCCTGAGAGATATCTACACTCCCGCGTTATACGCGGCTTACCGCTGGTATTGATGGAATATGTATTGGCACCTTCATCTCAGCGACCGACAAATAAATTAGTATTAAGAACATTCGATAAAATCATCTAATAACTGATAATTCTGGTTCGCCGCAATCGCGGCGTCCGCGCGTGGCTGCAGCGCCGTTCGGCCGCGGCCGGCCGGGGCTTTCGAGCCGTCGGTTACCACTCGTACGCTCGGTGAATCTGCCGGGCTTCCTCGTTCAGCACCGGGCCGACTACCTCGGTGACGCCGTCGAGAATCGCCGCCGACCGGACGCCGGGGCTCGAACCCGTGAACTCTCCGATTTCGTCGCCGCTGACGCCGTACACGACGCGCGCGAAGCCGGCGGTCGCCATCCCGCCGGCGCACATCGGGCAGGGCTCCGTGCTGGTGTACATCACCGTCTCCGCCCGCTCGTCGGGGTCGTACTCTCGGCATGCCCGATAGGCGAGCTGTAACTCGGGGTGCCGACGAATGTCAGACTCCGTCACGATGCGGTTCGAGTCGCGCATGACGACCTCGTCGTCGCGGACGAGGACGGAGCCGAACGGTTCGTCGCCGCGGGCGGCGGCCTCGCGGGCGAGTTCGAAACTCTCGCGCATGTGCGCCTCGTGGTCGAAGTCGTCGAGGTGAGTCGTCACGTCGCCTACGGTCTCCACGCCGAGCGGCTTAAATCGAACGACGACCGTGCCCTCGCGCGGTTACTCAATTGCCGTCCGTCGGTTGCGCATCGCTCCTCCGCAGTCCGGGCAGCGTAGCGGGTTGTGTTCGGTGAGGACGATACCGCCACACTCGAAGCATTCGTACGTTCCTTCCTCGCCGGGGGTGGATTCGACATCTCTCATGGTTCGCGAGCGCCGGTCGTGTCCCGGACGCTCTGCCCATGCGTAATAGGTGTACAAGGGAATATGAGGTAGTTACACACCAAACCAGTCGAGGGAATACCGGCTAGATAACGAACCTACCCGCCTCTTCCGGTGGCGGAACCGGAGTGCTCGTCGAACAGCGTCGCGAACAGTTTCCGCTGGACGGTCCGCACGTGTTTGTAGAACGCCGGCGGGGAGATACCGAGTGTCGCGGCGACGTCTTCGCCCGTGTTCTCCCGTGGCGATTCGAAGTAGCCGCTGTAGTAGGCCGTCTGGAGCACCTCGAGCTGTCGCTCTGTCAGCTTGTCGAGGAACCGCGAGAAGAGGTCGCGCTCGGTCGAGCGGTCGAGCGTCTGTTTGGTGCGGAGTTCGACGCCGGCGAACGCTTCGTCGACGAGGTGCGTGACGTTCCGAACGTCGATGCTCTCGGGGACGTCGACGACGAGCGTCGTCTCCTCGGGGGTCGCTCGCACCTCGCCGAGGACGGCACCGTGGTCCGCAAGCTCCGGTGCGAGAAACGGCTGGGTCAAGCGTAGGCGCAGGACGCCGGCGTCCCCGTCGGTGCTTATCCGTCGTACGTCGGCGACGGCGACCAGTTCGTCGGCCGCGGCCGCGACGGATTCGACCGCCCCGTCTTCGACGGTGACGAACACGTAGTTTCCTTCGGCGGACTGTTGGACCCCTCCACGGTAGGTGAGCGTGCACCCCGCGTCGCGGGCGAGTCGCGAGAGGACGAACGTGGGGTCGTCGACGGCGAACCCGACGCGGGTGACGGCCGTGGTGAGCAGTGCGTTCTTCCGTTCGAGGGCGCTCAGCGCCGACGCGATGGTCTCGCCGAGTTCGGCCAAGACGGCGGTCGCCGTCTCGTCGAAGGCGTCGTGCGTCGTCGCGTACACCGTCAACACGCCGTGCGAGAGGTCGTTATAGACGAGCGGGATGCTGAGCACCGACAGGTAGTCTCGGGTGAGCGCGCCCTTCCGCCAGGGTTCGTCCCGGAAACCGGACGCGACGTTGGGAACGGTAGTCACCTCTCCGGTCGCCGCCGTGCGTCCCGCCGGTTCGACCGACGACGCCGCGACTTCGAACGTCGTGCTGTCGAGATAGCCCCGTTCGTCGCCGGCCCACGCGCGGGGCTCGACAGTCTCGCCGATGGGGTCGACGGAACCGACCCACGCGAACGCGAACCGGTCGGCGGCGGTCAGTAGCTCGCAGACGGTGTAGTCTATCTCTTCGCGCGTCTGGGCTCCGACGAGCGCTTGGTCGATTTCGCGGATGGTCTCGTTGATTCGGTTTAGCTCGGTGAGCCGGTCGTTCTGTCGCTGGAGCGTCCGGTCTTGTTCGCGGAGTCGGGATTCGCGCGTGACGCGGTCGAGCGCCGCCTCGGCGGTCACCGCGAGCAGGTCGGTCAGTTCCCGCGCCACCGCGTCGAAGGCTCCGACCTCGGTCGAGCCGGCGACGAACACGCCGTGGTCTCCGAGTGGGACGTACGCGACGCTCCGGAGACCGGTCACGGAGTTCTCCAACCGGTCGGCCTCGTGCACGTCGTCGAAGTACAGCGCACTGTCCTCGACGAAACTGTGGCTCGGGAGCGTCTCCCCGTCCGCGGGCACTGTCGGGAGCGGGCCGTGGGCCTCGCGCATCGCCGGCGAGTACGCCGCCGGTCTGAGCGCGTTGGCGTCAGCGTCGAAGAGGTAGACGGCGCTCGCATCGAGCGCGAGCACGCCGGGCGTATCGTCGACGACGCGCTGGGCGATTTGTCGGTGAGTCCCCGTGTAGAGGAACTCGCGAGCCGTCTCGTGGAGCGTCGTCAGCGCGTCCTCGCGCTGCTTGCGCTTCGTGATGTCGCGGCAACTGAAAAGCAGCGTTCCGTCCCGAATCGAGACCTCACGGACGTTGACGAGAAGGGTGTGCTCGCGGCCGGCCTTGTCGGTCACCGTACTCTCGATGTTTTTCAGGACGCCGCGCTCCGCGAGTTCGTCGCGGTCGAAGAGGTCCTCCCCCAGCAGTTCGTCGATGGGGACCCGTTCGCGCAACTCGTCTGCGGTGTAGCCGAAGATGAAGTGGACGTTTGGACAGACGTAGGTGTAGGCCCCCGACTCGTCGGTGATGAGGACCGTATCGGTCATGTTGTTGAGCGTGACGCGGTGGAGTTCCTCGGAGCGGCGGAGGTCTCGTTCGAGGGACACCCGCGCTGTGATGTCGATACCCTCGACCACGACCGACGCGACCTCCCCACGCTCGTCGGTCACGGGGCGGACCGATAGCTCGACGATGCGTCGTCTTCCGGTCTCCGACGGCTGTGGGACCACCGCGTTCCCGGCCGTCCCTCCGAGCGCGTCCTCGACGAGCCGTCGCACGTCGTCGCTCGTCGGGTCGTCTCCGTTCGACCACCACGGGAGTGACCAGAAGGCCCCGCCGACGAGCGGGTCGACGGGCGCGTCGAGGAACTCCCGCGCCGTCCGGTTCGCCCGAGTCAGCGACCCCTCTCCGTCGAGCACCCACGTCGCCGTCCGTTCGTCGTCGAACATCGCGTCGAACTGCCTGGCGCGTTCGCGCTCGCCGGCCGACTGTCGCGCCGACCGGAGCGCCCGTCCGGTCCGCGCGAGGAGTGTTTCGACGTCCGGCGAGTCTGCGTCAAGCGCGACGTAGTCAGTCGCGCCCGCACCGAGGACCTCGCTAGCGAGGACGTCGCTCCCGCCGTCCGCGGCGACGACCACTGGAAGGGTCGCGACCGTCGAGCGAACGTCTGTGAGGAGGTCGACGACGGTCGCGTCCGCGAGGTCGGCGTCGACGACGACGCAGTCGACCTCGTCCGCTTCGACTGCGCGGAGTGCCGCCGCCTTCGTCTCGGCTTTCAGTACGGTGACGCCGGGTCGCGAATCGAGTCCCTCGGCGAACCGCGTCACCCAGTCGCTCTCGCCGACGACCAGCACGCTGCCAGAATCGGAGACACCGGACATGGCTAGAGACCAAACCCCCGTTGACAAAGGCGTTCGCTATCTTACCATCGCAACCTTGAGTAATTTAGATACCCTCGATTTTCCAAGTTCATCAGATTATGTGGATATTTTGAATATTCTAGATTTGTCAGGGAATGTGGGTTCTTCCAACTACGCAGGTTGTCCGCGGTCGCTCTCTCCTGTGCACCACGTGGAGTAGCCGAGTTGCTCAAACTATGTGTGTGTCTTCGACTATTCAACTAATCCAGATAATTTAGATTTCTCACACGTTGTCACCACCGCACGTTACCGACCTCACAGAGATTCTACGCGAGATGTGGATTATTCAGATAACCACGAGAATCTAAGCGACCCACACGACTCGGGTTCGGTGCATATGTGGATAACTGGAACTACGCGGGTAGCCTCGATAACGACGACTTTTCCACTAGCTGGAGCTCTCAGTACTGCGGTTACGGTGCTCTTTTGACCGTGTCTCTCCGTCGGATACAAGTGAGACAGCCCGTCTTCGACCGCTCCGAGGGTCGAACCAGACACAGTAAATAATCCACCTAATCTAAATTTCTCGGAGTGTGATGCTGTTCTGGGTCGTGCTTCTCGACGGCCATCTTCGCAGTACCGACATTGTTAGGATACTGTGAGTATCTTGACGAACCTCCATTACCAGAAGAACCCAGCAAATCTGAATTATCTGGAATATCTGGGTCACCTGAATAGTTCAATTAATATCAAATACGCCGCGTCAGTTCTCCGGCGCGGGGAGTCTGAGTTCGACCGTCGACCCGCCCTCGGCGCGGTCCAAGATAGACACCTCGCCGTCGAACTGCGTGACGAACCAGTGGACGGTCCACAGCCCCATTCCGCTTCCGTGCGTCAGGGGGGTCTCTTTCCCGCGTTTCAGAATCTCCCGCTCGGTCTGCGGGATACCGGGGCCGTTGTCCTCGACCGCGATTGCGACCCGCTCGCCTGAGAGGCGTCGCGACCAGACCGCGACGACGGGGCGGTCCCTGTCGTTGTGGACGATGGCGTTCTGTACGAGTTCGTCGAGCGCGAGGTACAGCGAGTGCGTGCTCGCGAGCACGGTCTGTTCGCTCGGTCCGATTTGAACCTCCGCCTCGGGGTGCTTCCGTTCGTACGTCCGTTTGAGATCGGCGAAGACGTCGCTGACGCCGACCGGGTGTCTGTCCGTGCTCCCCTCCACGGCGTTCTCGAACTGCCGGGCTTTCTCGCCGGTCGACACGAGGCTGTCGGCGTTCTCGATGATTCGGTCCGTCTTCGAGACCATCGCCTCCGTCGAGAATCGGCTCGCCGCGGCGACCAGCGTGTCGAGCGTCCGCAGTTCCGAATCGATACCTCTGGTCGTCTCGCTGAGTTTCGCCAGCGTCTCGTGCAACCGCTCGTAGTCGTCTTCGTCTATCGACGGGCTGTCGAGCGCTTCGAGGTCCCGTTTCAGCTCGCTCGCGTACCCGCTGACGACGTTGAGGTTGTTCCGAAGGTTGTGGCGAAGCACTCGGTTCAACACCATGAGCCGCTCTTCGCGCTCTTTCCTGTCCGAGATGTCGCGCACCGCGCCGCGGACGTTGGCGCCGCTGTCAGTCGGCTCACCGCGAACTTGCACCCATCGCGTTCGCCCCGTGGCCGTTACTACCCGCATTTCGACGTCAAAGGGGTCGCCGTTGACCCGCGCACTCTCGATGGCCTCGTCGATGACAGCGCGGTCGTCCTCGTGAAAGAAGTCCCCGAGTCCGTCGAGCGTCACCTCCGCGTCGGACGGGATATCGACCAGCCGTTTGGTCCCATCAGTCAGTCGTAGCTCGCCGGTCTCGTAGTCGACCTCCCATCCGCCGATGTCGGCCAGTTGTTCGGTGCGTTCGAGGCGGTCGCGGTTCCGCTCTAACTCCTGTCGGTACTCGTAGGTCTCGGTGACGTCTCGGACGATTTTCGTGAAGCCTCTGAGCTCCCCGTCGTCGCCGCTCAGCGCGCGGACGATTACGTGCGCGAGGATGCGCGACCCGTCCTTCCGGACCCGCCACCCGCGTTCCTCGTAGCTTCCCTCGGACTCGGCGATTGAGAGCACCGTCTCGGGAGACTCGCCGTCCCCGTCGGTGGGATAAAAGACAGACAGGTGACGACCGATAATCTCGTCTCGCTCGTAGCCCTTTATCCGTCTCGCACCCTCGTTCCACGTCGCCACGAACCCGTCCGCATCGAGGAGAAATATCGCGTATTCGGTCACCTCCTGAAAGAACTCTCGAAGAATGAGGTCGGACTCGATGTGTTCGAACAGTTCGCTCCGCTCACATGACATTACTGGTTGAGTACCATCCACATGCTGATAAACTGCTCGGCGATTCGGACGGCGAACGGACGAGAGAGCGTCGCTGCTCGGGCGGTGAGTCACCCGTCAACGAACCGACCGACGAGCGTCGTCTCGGCGACGAACGCCAGATAGCCAGCGAGCGCGACCGACCCGACGACGGGAATCGCCGGCACGACGACCGACGAGCCGAGGAACACCGAGACGCCGACGACGGCGAGGGCGAGCGTCACAAGTCCAACCGCGAGCGACAGCGAGAGCGCCGACACCAGGAGCAGGACGAGGTACTCGCGCGCTCGGTCGCCCGCGCGGTCGCCTTCTGTCCGGGCGTAGCCGGCGGCGGCACCGACGCACGCGGCCGCGACGATTCCGGCACCGCCATTGAGACTGTAGTTCGTCTGCGTCGCCAGAAGATACCACGAGTAGACGACGAAGCCGAACACCCCGACCAGCACGCCGGTACAGCCGCCCGCGGCCCCGCCGACGAGTCGGTTTCGCCGCTTTCGGTACCACCCCGCCTCGGCGCGGTAGGCGAGGAGCGACGCGCCCGCGAAGACCGAAAGCGCCGTGAGCGTCGGGAGGACGAAGTACGGGACCGTGAACAGACGCTCGTCGAGGACCAACTGAAACACAGCGGTCGGGACGATAGCCAGCGCCCAGCCGACGAACAGCGCCCCGACGAAAACGACCCGCTTGCGGTGTGCCGACGCCGACGCGGCCGATCGTCCACTCGTCACCCAGCGATAGCCGCCGAAGCCGCCGACGAGGAGGCCGAGTGGGGCGGCGAACTGAATCGAGACCACCCAGTCGGGTGGGAACGCGACACCCGTCGTCGCGCGGTAGTAGTTCCGAAGGAATCGGCCGAGTGTGTCGAGGACGAACGCTTGGACGAGTCCCCACTGGAAGGCGCAGAGCCACGCCTGCCTTCGGGTTGCGGAGCTAGTGGAGGGCGACATGTCCCGGCCATCTCACCCGCGAAGGGAGTAGCTATCGGTCCGCTCGGGTTTCGAACGCCCCCGTCGTCCAGAAGTATTTAGCCGTCGGCCCCCCGACACGCAGTCGAACTCCCTGTCAGAGTGCTCCCAGTATGACTCGCCCTCCACTCCGACCCAACCGACGTACACTCGCCGTGTTCGTGCTCGTCGCCGTCGCGCTCCCCGCGGTCCTCTGGACGACGGGCGGCGCGATAGGCGACGCGAGCCCCTCGGTCGACGCGAACGTAACCGAGCGCTACCGCGCAACCGACGCGCTCACCGGAACGCAGACGGTCGAGATTCGAACCGATGGAACGGTCACGTCTCGCACCGTCGCCGACGTGACGCTCGTCCCGGAGACGGAACGGAAGCGCGTTCACTTTCGGAACGCGGCGAACCGACAGTACGACCGGCAGGTCTCGAACGGCTCGACGCTCTGGCTTCACGACACTGACCGGGACACCGTGACCGCCATCGAGCTGACGGGCCCACCGACCGAGTCGCGGACGGCCGAGCGACTCCAACTCCTCGTCGCGGCCGCGGGGCTGACCGACGACGCCGGTCGCCCGCAGTCAATCGGCGTGTCGCCGCTACCCGTCGTACCGCGACATGCCGGTGCCGCCCCGCAGGCTGACGCGAATCACAGCTACGTCGTCGAATTCGTCGAGACCGACACCGTCGACGGGCGCGAGGCGTACGTCATCGATATCGCGCCCGAGGCGAATCGAAGCGAGGCGGGCTACCACCAGCGGCTGTGGCTCGACGCCGAGCGGTTCTACCCGCTTCGCAAACAGACGTCGTGGACGGCAGACGGGTCCCGACGCTCTGTGACGACCACGTACACGAACGTCACGTTCGATGCAGCCGTGTCGGCGGACGCGTTCCGGCCGGAAATCGGTGCGAACACGACCGTCGAGCGACCGAACACGCCGAACACGGAGTGGTTCCGGAGCAGGGCCGACCTGGAAGCGCGGAGTTCGGTTTCGGTCCCCGAGCCGACGGTCCCGCCCGCGTTCGAACTGGTCTACGCCACGCGGACCACCGGTCGCATCGACGGGGTCGGACTCCGCTACGCCGCCGGCGGCCGCGAACTCACGGTCGCGAAGTTCAACTACACGCTGGACATCGACGCCGACGAGCGCGACGCGACGGTGGGCGGCCAGCCGGCGACTATCGACTACGGTCCGACCACCTCGGTGTCGTGGAACTGCGACGGCTACGGCTACACCGTTCGCGGGACCGGCGTCGAGACGGACCGCCTCGTCGAAGTCGGTCGCTCGGTCGGCTGTCCCGCCTGAAACCGCGCGAGTTTCTGGGTCAGAAACTGGCCCCCTTTTTATATTATCTCCCGGCGCATCGGTTGAACTGCGATGGGCCCCGCCGAACCGACACCGTACTGCCCTCCCGAGCAGTACCGTTCTGTGCCCTCTGACAGCACTCCGGCACCCATCGCGGTCATCGCTGACGCGACAGTCCCTCCACAGCATCGCCGTACTGCCCCGCAGTATCCCCGCGCTAACCCGCAGCCCCACCGTGCTATCCCGACAGCCCCATCGTACACCCGTCCCGAATCGGTCGCCGCGACCAACAGGGGTGGAAACCCATGGGCCTATTAGTCCGACGAGCAGTCATTCGACCACCGTGAGTGAGGAACCGGCGCTGGGCGATATTCTCGACCTCCTCAGCGACGAGTACGCCCGGGACATCCTCGCAGCGACGAGTACCAAACCAATGTCCGCACAAGAGCTTGCCGACGAGTGTGAGATGTCCAAACCGACGGTCTACCGTCGGGTGGAACGATTACAAGCGTACGGACTCCTCGACGAACAGACCGAGATTCGAACCAGTAACAACCACTACAGCGTCTACGCCGCCACGCTCTCCGAGTTCTCCGTGGAACTAGACGACGGGTCGTTCGAGTCGTCGCTGACGCGCACCGACGACGAGTCGTTCCCCGGCCAGGTGGAGACCGACACCGCAGACCGGTTCAAACGGATGTGGGAGGACCTCTGAGATGACGACGCTATCCGCGGTCCTCGACTGGCTCATCGTCTCGCTCGCTCTCGGGTCGACGCTCGTCGGGAGCTACGTCGGCTATCAGGCCTATCGCGGCTACCGCCGTCACGACAGCCGGACGATGCGGTCGCTCTCCGCGGGTCTGTTCCTCCTCACGGCCGTCGCGTTCGGCGTCGCCTTCGTCGGGTCGGTGTTCCTGCGCGAGGGCTACATCGGCCTCCAGTACCAACAGCCGCTCACGCTCGTCACGCGGCTGTTTCAGTTCTGTGGCGTCGTGCTCATCGCCTACTCGTTACATTCGCGAGGGTAGTCCGTCCCCGGGTCGTCTCGGGCGGCCTCGTCGGGGCTCTACTCGTTCACTCACGCGTCTTCTTCTCCGCACTTTTTGGTTCGCTCACAAACCGCTCTGGTCGTCTCGCCTCACGAGTGCGCGAGCTTCCAGAACCCCTTGGGGACGATGGCGAAAACCGGGAACAGGAACAGCGCGGGCAACCAACTCGTGGACGGACCGAGCGGGGTGACAATCACGGTGACGACGCCGATCGCGGTGAGGACGACCGAAGCGATGGCGGCCCCGACGAACCGGCGGTCGAGCGGCGGGAGGTCGGTCGAGCCGACCGGGAGGTCGAGCGCTTCGACGAACGCCCCGGCGTCAGCAACAGGCCCGAGCGTGCGTTCCGTCTCGTCGTCGCCCCAGCCGACCGTCGCCGCGATGGTTCGCGTTCCGAGGTAGCGGTCGGTGGGTCGAGTCGCCACGACCTCGGCGTCGCGGAGGTCGCCGACCGCCGTCGCCCACTGCGACTCGTTCGTCAGGCGGTCGTGAACGACGAGGCGGTCGCCGAAACGTCGGTAGGTCAGCCACCCGCTCGCGAGCACGCTCTCGACGATATCGCCGACGAGCATGAACGCGAGGAGGCAGAGCCCGAAGAGACCGAACCCGACCCAGACCGCGAGCGAGGTGGTCCCCTCGACGACGAACGCGGTCCCGCCGATCCAGACCATCGCGGCCATGGTGACGTAGAACGGTCCCGTCGTGGTGACTGCGCGCCAGACCGCGGCCGCGACCACCGCGCGACGGTCCGCGTCGATTGCGACCGAGGGGCGGCCGCTGGGAACGTTGACCTCGTCGCGGGTCGCGTCGCTGTCGGGGCCGGAGAGCCAACTCGTAAGCCGGCCGCCGCCGCCCTGCTCTGCGCGGAAGCCAGACCACTCGAAGAGTACTTTCACGAACACGAACCCCACGAGCGCGACTGTCGCGCCGCCGAGGATGACGACGAACAGGAAACACGCGAGAAACATCGCTTGCCGGGCGGGAATCTCGACGAGGGCGTACGGAGAGCGCTCCGCGTATCGGTTCCCCCGGAGGAACGTGGCGGTGGTCTCGCCGGCCTGCCCGACGACGAGCGCGGCGACGCTGACGACCGCCTCCGGGCGGGCGAGTACGTCGAGCACCGAGATGACCTCCGAGAGCGGCGCGAGGAGGAAGACGCCGACCCACGCGCCGCCGCCGATGACGGCGGTCGAAAAGGGGACGTTACGCGGGTACACCGGCGGGAGCCGGTCGTGGATGGTGACGCTTCCGCGCTTGTCGATGAGGTCGTTTTCCGACAGGCTGAAGACGCCGTCCTCGCGGGACGAGGTCGGCGGCCGGCCGGCGAACAGCGCCTTCACGCCCGAAAGCGGGAACAAAAACAGCAGTTCGAGGACGTAGACCGCGAGGAGCGTCCCGGGATTCCAGCCGAACCACAGCACACCGGCGAGCGGGAGGAGATTTGCCGAGAGCACCGGGAGGAACCCGATGCCGGCGGATAGAGACGAAGTCGGGGCGTCGCCGTACCGTGGAGGGGCCATCGGATGTGTCGTTTCGGTCATCCGGTCATATATCTGATGAAACCCGTCCTCCAACCGCCTCGACGGCGCGCCACTACTCGGGGAGCGACTCGTAGTCGGCGACCGTGAGCGCCTGTCCGAAGAACATCAGACCGATTCCGGTGATTCCAGCCGGGACCGAGAGGGAGAGCAGCAGCGAGAAACTGAGCGCGCCGATGCCGCCCCCGAGCGCACCCCGCTTTCGGTCGCTCCAGCGTTGGTCTCCGAACCGGAAGAGTCGCTTCCACCCGTCGCGGTGACGGAGGACGAGCGCGGTCGTCGCCGCGTACAGCGGAGCGATTGCCACGGGAAACAATCCCGGCGCGTTGGGGGCCGAGACGGCCACACCGGCGACAACGAGGCCGACGACGAGGGAGGCGAGGTATCGAATGGAGGGACGCACGCGTTCTAGATAATTTGTTGACAACATCAATCTTTTTTCCGGGCGCGGAAACGCGGTTCCGACCGCCCGACGCGAGTCAGACCACCTAACTGCCCCGAGGGAAATGTCTCTCTATCAACAATGCTCACACCCAGCGAGAGACGACGAGCGAAGGTGGCGGTGTTGATGGCGGTCAACGCCGTCCCGCTCGTCGGCGTGCTCGCGCTCGACTGGTCGCTCGTGGCGCTGTTGGCGGTCTACTGGGTCGAACTCGGCGCGTGCCTCGTCGGTGCCGCGGTGAAAGCGCTGTTCGCGGAGGGCAAGCCGACTTACAACGCGGACGGCTTCTCGTGGCTCGTGTTCGGTGCCCTGTCGGAAAAGCGCGGGCGAATCAGTCTCCCCGTCCTACCGCTGTCGATTCAGGTCGCGAATCTCCCGGCCATCCTGATGACCCTCGCCATCGGCAGCGTGGGTTGGGCCCTCTTCGGTGCAATCGGGGTCGGCGGCGTCGGCGAGACAACGGGCGCGACGCTCACCGACGCCGAGTCGGTCTCCGTCGGGTTGGGCGTGCTCGCCGTCGTCGTCGGCCGGGCCGTGGACGTGGGCCGCTACCTCCTCGGCGGGGCCTACGCGTCGGTCCCGCCGCAGCAGCCGCTTCGGTCGGCGCTCACGTCGATGGCCGGGACCGGCTCGGCGCTCCTCATCGGCGGGGGGTTCGTCATCGCGGGTGCACCCCCGCCGTTCGTGCTGGCGTTCGTGCTCGCGGTGAAACTGCTCGCCGACATCGTCGGCGTCTACCGCGACCGACTGGAGGCGTTCGACGAGCGCACGTCGGTCGAACTCGGATTCGCTCCCGACACTCCCGAGTGGGAGCGAATCGAGAGCTCGCGGGACGGGTCCGAAATCGTCCGACCGAAGCCCGCGGCCGTCGTCGTGGGCGGGGTCGTCCGCGGGCTCCGCTCCCCGCTCGCGCTCGTACTGGGCGGGGCGCTGACGCTGTTCGGCCTGCTCAGTACCGCGACGACCGACGGCGTCGCGGTCGAACTGCTCGGTGGAGCGGTGGTAGTCGCTGGGGCGTTCACCGCGCTGGGCGTCTTCGACTGGTCGTTCCGGTATCTGGCGATGGAGTACCGCACCGCCAGCGAAGAAATCGGGGGTGAGAAACTCGTCGGCTACGACCGACTGCTCGGGCCACAATGGCGACTCTCCCGCGAGTCGCGCGCCGAGATGGAGCGCGCTCGGACCGTCACCGACCGACTGTTCGGAACCGAGACGCTCCGGGTGGAACGCGACGGTCGAGAGTACCGACTTCCCCACCTCCCGCCGGACGCCGCGGGAATTGGCGGGCAGTCGCCGAGTGTCGCCCGAGAGTTCCGCTTGGTGTCGGAGCCCTCGAAACCGCACGCGGGGAACGAGGGTCGGGGGTGAAGTAGATTAGTCAACCAGAAAATAATTAACAGTAGACATTTTTTGGTTACACGAATGCGGAACGTAGCCCTCCACCACAACTCCAAACGGCACCGTACGAAACAGGGTGCCGCGTTAGTCGCATCGACCGCTGAGTCCCCGAACTACCCCTCATCGAGAGGGAGTGTATGAGACGAACACGAGTCGTTTCGCTCGCGCTGCTGCTCGCCGTCGTCGTGAACGCCGGCGTCGCCTCCGTCGGTCTCACCTCGGCCGAGCAGGCGAAGGCGTCGATATCCGGCGCTTACGTCTCGACGGAGAACCCTTCGCCGGGACAGCAGTTCACCGTGACGACGAACGTCACGAACGTCGCGACGAGTTCCGATAGCATCACGCTGACCGACATGTACGTGCGCTCCGTCAGCGGCACGGAAGAACACGCTCGGGTCGAGGATGTCGGGTCGATATCTCCCGGGAACACGCTCTCCGTGCCCCTCTCGCTCTCGCTTTCGGACGTCGGTACCCACAATCTCCGGGTTCACGCCGTCGTCAGGTCCGACAGCGGTGACACCCAGCATCTGAAGTACCCGCTTTTGATCACCGTCACGAAGCGGAGTTCGGTCATGGTCTCGGTGCAGGCGTCCGAGCCGACGGCCAACACCGACACGCCGGTCAACGTGACGGTTGCCAACGGCGATTCCAACGCGATTTCGACCGTTCGGCTGCAGCTCTCCGGCAACGGGTCCGTCGTGGACCCCGAACGAGTGACCGGTTCTATCGACCCCGGTGTCGACCGGACGTTCCGATACAACGTGACGTTCGAAGAGGCCGGACCGAAGACGCTCAACGCGACGGCGACCTACACCACGAACGACGGGTCTCCGAAGACAGTCTCCGACGAAACCGTGTTCAGCGTGGTCAACGAGTCCAACGAGGACCAACTCGAAGGGAGAATCCAACTCGTCGGCGTCGAGACGTCGGGTGACGGCATCGTCACGATCCAGGGCGACGCCGCCAACGTCGGCGGGACGAACGTCAAGTCCGTCCTGTTGCGCGTCGAGGACACGGCGTCAGTGAGTCCGATGGGCGCGTCCGGCGAGTACTTCGTCGGCGCGGTCAACGACAGTAAATTCGATACGTTCGAGCTGATAACGCGAACGAAGAGCGACGCGACGGAGGTCCCGATTCGCGTTCGGTATCTCGTCGACGGCGAGCGCCGGACCGACACCGTGACAGTCAACCTCAGTTCGACGAGCGCCGGCGCGAGAGCCGCGGCGGGACCGGCTCCGAACATGGGCGGTCCGAATCAGGCAGGGGCTGGCCCTTCCGACAGACGTTCACAGCCACAGCCCCGGTCGGGTGGTGCGCTCGGCGGTCTCGGCGGGCTTGTCCTGCCTCTCGTCGCTGTTGTCGCGCTCGGCGGCGGCGCGTACGTCCTCTGGAAGCGACGATGAGCGTCATCGAACTCTCCGACGTCGTGAAACGATACAATAACGGGGACGAGGAGATAGCGGCGCTGAAAGGCGTTGACCTCGCGGTCAACCGCGGTGAGATGGTCGCGATTATCGGCCCCTCCGGGTCCGGGAAGAGCACGCTGTTGAACGTCATCGGCCTACTCGACACGCCGACTGAGGGCACAGTCACCCTCGACGGTCAAGACGTGACGGACCTCGGGACCGACGGACTCACCGACCACCGTCGGGAGAGTATCGGCTTCGTGTTTCAGGCGTACCACCTGCTTCCGATTTTCACCGCGGTAGAGAACGTTACTGTCCCCTCGATGTGGGACTCGACCGTCGACCGGACGGACCGAGCGAGAGAACTGCTCGACCGCGTCGGTCTCGGTGAGCGCCTCTCGCACAAGCCGAATCAGCTCTCGGGCGGCCAACAGCAGCGTGTCGCCATCGCTCGCGCCCTCGTGAACGAACCGCACATCATCCTCGCGGACGAGCCGACGGGCAACCTCGACCAAGACACCGGTGCGACCATCCTCGACGAACTGACCCGAATGAAAAACGAGGAGAACGTCGCCATCGCGGCGGTCACGCACGACGAACAGTTGACGAACTACGCCGACCGGACGGTCGAACTGGTCGACGGAGTCAGGCGGTGAGCTGAATGGACCCCAGACAGAGATTCCCGAGCGTCGTCATGGCTTGGCGGAACCTGTGGCGTAACAGGCTTCGGACCGTCTTAGCGGCGCTCGGAATCGTCATCGGTGTGGTCGCCATCGCCGGACTCGGTATCACCGGCTCGGCGCTCAGGTACGGGACGGCCCAGCAGTTCAGCGACATCACGAACCAGGCGACGGTCATGCCCGGAGAGGACGCCGACCAGCGACACCTGACGGAAGCGCAGGTCAGCGCCATCAGGGAGGTCGCCTCGAACGCGACGGTGATTCCCATCAAGGAAGGGAGCCTCCAAGCCTCGTCGCACACCGCCGAGACCTATACGAGAGTCGAGCAGGTGACCCATCCGAGCGACCTGTATAGCGCCCACCGAGGGACGATTCCACAGCCGTTCCGCACGGGCGTTCTGTTGAACAACGAGACGGCGGCGCAGCTGAACGTCACGGTCGGCGACCTCGTCATCGTCGGAGACCAGTCGTACAAGGTCCGCGCGATTCTCGCGGAGGGCGGCATCGGCTTCCGCTCCAGCGGCGTCGTGGTCTCGCCGCCGGCGCTCGACAAACAGGGCTACTCCTCGGTGACGATTATCGCCGAGGACGGCGACGCGGCCCAGCACCTTGCCAACGCGACGGAGGCCCGGTTCAACACCGGCGAGGAAGTCGTCCGAACGTCGTCGTTCGGTGGCCTCAATCAGCGCGTCGGCTCGCTGTTCAGCACTCTGAACCTGGTGCTTCTCGGCATCGGCTCGATATCGCTCGTCGTCGCCGGCGTGAGCATCCTGAACATCATGCTGATGAGCACTATCGAACGCCGGAGCGAAATCGGCGTGCTCCGCGCGGTCGGCGTCCGCCGACAGGACGTTCTCCGGATGATTCTCACGGAGGCGACGCTGCTGGGACTCATCGGCGGCGCGGTCGGTGCCGCGCTGTCGGCGCTCATCGGCGCGGTCCTGTACAACGCGCTCTACAGCTCGCCGATGCTCGTGTTCCGGTGGGCGAGCGCAAGATACCTGCTCATCGGCTTCGGGTTCGGCGCGTTCGCGAGCGTTCTCAGCGGCATCTATCCGGCGTGGAAAGCCGCCAACAAGCGCCCGGTCGAAGCGATTCGAAGCTAGCGCTAGCGGGTCGGTGCCGCGGTCGGACCGAGGTGACCGTGTCCTCGGCTTTTCGCCGTCCACAACCGCGTCTCTTGCCCCCGCGAATCACCACCTAACGAACGGAAGGTCCGGCGCGTCGAGCGCGACGAACTCCGAGACGAACTCGTTCGCCGGCGACTCGTATATCTCACGGGGCGTTCCGACCTGCTCGACGCGACCCTCGTTCAATACGGCGACCCGGTCGCACATCACCATCGCCTCCTCCTGGTCGTGGGTGACGTAGAGTCCGGTGACGTCCAACTCCGCCAGTAGCGCGCCGATTTCCGTCCGCAGGCGCGCCTTCAGTTGGGCGTCGAGCCCCGTCATCGGCTCGTCCAACAGGAGGATGTTCGGCTCGATAGCGAGCGCGCGCGCCAGCCCGACGCGCTGTTGCTGGCCGCCGGAGAGCTTCGTCGGGTCGCGGTCGCCCATCTCGCCGATGTCGAGCATTTCGAGCAGTTCCTCGGCCCGATTCCGCCGCTCGCGCTTCCCGACGCCTCGCATCTTCAGCCCGAACGCGACGTTCTCGGCGACGGTCATGTTGTCGAACAGGGCGTACTCTTGGAACACCAACCCGACGTTTCGGTTCTCCGGGGGGACGTTCGTCACGTCCTCGCCGTCGAACCTGACCGTCCCGTCGGTCGGCGTCTCGAAGCCGGCGACGGTTCGAAGCGTCGTCGTCTTCCCACACCCCGAGGGGCCGAGCACGCCCAGAATCTCGCCGTCCGAGACGGTGAGCGAAACGCCGTCCAGCGCCGTCGTGTCGTCGTAGTCCTTTCGGACCGCGTTTAGTGTCACGTCTGCCATTAGCTACCTCTGGTGTCGAATCCGCGGCGACCGACCCGCTGTAGGAGGAGGGTGACCGCGACGATGATGAAAAAGAACATCGACACGGCTGCCGCCGCCTTGGTGAACGAGCTGTTCGAGATGTGTCGCTGCAAGAAGAGCGCCAGCGGCTGGGTACCTTTCGCCCAGACGATGTACGAGAAGTTGAACTCCGCGGCCGCGAGCGCCCAACAGATAATGGCTCCCGAGACGATACCCGAGCGGGCGTTCGGTACGATGACCGTCAGAAACGTCCGCGGCCACGACGCGCCCAGCGAGCGAGCCGATTCCTCCAGTTGCCGCAGCGGCATCGACTCGAACTCGCTTTGGACTGCCATCACCATGAACGGCGCTTTCAAGAGCGAGTAGCCGACGATAAGTCCAAAACTCGTCGCCGAGAGGTCCGGGTACGCTCGGAGGAACGCGACACCCAAGATGACGCCCGGCACGAGCGGGAGCACGGAGACGGCGTTGACCCACTCTTTGCCCGGGAACTCGTAGCGGGAGACCGCGTACGCGATGGGAACGCCGACGACGAGGTTGATGAGGACGCCGCCGAGCGCCAGCCCGATGCTGAACGCCAACTCCGCCGGAACCAACACCGTCAGCCTCTCGCCGCCGAGCGGGAGGCTGAACAGGGGGCTCCATCCCATGCTGCGCTGTGAGCCAATCGTGTCCGCGAGCCCCAGCACCGCCCGCCAGTTCTCGAAGGTGACGAACCCGGAGGGGAGGACGCCGGTCCAACTCGTGGCGAACGAGGCAACGACGGTGAGGACGATGGGTGCGATGAGGAACGCGACCGTCGCGAACAGGGCCAGCGTCACGATAGACCGCCCGAATCGACGCGAGAGGGACAACGTCATATCCCGACCTCCGCGCTGGTGTACCGAAGTCCGAGAACGGTGAACAGGAACGTGAACGCGAAGTAGACGGTCGCCATCGCACCGGCGACCTGGACGTCGTAGCCGACGCCGAGTTCCCGCGAGAGCTGGAGCGTCCAAACGACGAGCGTCTGGATGACGACGAGCGTCCCGAAAATCGCTAGTCCCGTCCGGAACGTGAGAATCAGCGCGCCGGTGATGCCCGGTCGAATCTGCGGGAGCGTGACGTACCGAAACGTCTCGAACGGCGTCGCACCGAGCGCCTGGGCTGCCTCCTCGGCGGCCGAGTCGACCTCGGCGTACGTCCCGCGGAGGATGAGCGTCGCGCGCGGCACCATCGAGTACACGAAGGCGACGAACAGTCCCGGGACGCTGACCGCGAACGCAAGGTCGGTGGGTCGAGCCCCGGTGAGGGCGGCCGTGACCGCGGTGACGACGCCGTTGTTCCCGAACAGCACCAGAATCATGAACGCGGCGACGATGCCGGGGAGACTGATGGGAAACGAGACGAGCGTGACGAGGAGGTCCTCGCCGGGGAGGTCATATTTTTCGAGGGCGTGCGCGATGGGGACGGCGAGTCCGACCGAGACGAGCGTCGTCCCGGTGGCCAGCCACAGGGAGTTGAACGCCACCTGTCGGTAGTAGGGGTCGCCGAACAGCGTCGCGTAGGCGTCGAGCGAGAACCCGACCGACCGGTACTGGGCCGTCGAGACGCTGATGCGAACGACTTCGGAGAGGGGATACAGGCCCGCGACGAGCAGAAGCACCGAAAACGGCGCGCACAGCGCGACGATGCGGCGGTACTCGCGCTCTCGCTCGGTGACGGGGTTCGCGACGGTCTCGAACGCGCCGACCACCCGCGCCGTGAGCGCCTGGAGCGTCGAGAGTGGACTGTTCTCGGCGTGTCGGTCGGACATCCTCAGATGTTCGCGCCGCGCGTTATCTCTCGGATGATGTCCTCCTGCCGGTCGACCAACTGACTGTAGTCGACTTGGAACTCCGTCCGGTCGTACTCGGCCGGGTCGATGAACTCGTCGGGAAGCTCCAGCTCCGAGGAGCGAATCGGCCTGACGTAGGCGTCGAGGAACTGCTGTTGGCCCTCCAGCGAGAGGACGTAGTCCATAAACAGTTTGCCCGCCGCCGGATTCGGCGCGCCCTCCAAGAGCGCGTAGCCGTACGGCATGTTGAGCGCGCCCTTATTGCCGTTTTCGCCGCCCAAGAGCGCGACGCCGACGTTCTCCTCTGCGACCTCGTCGTTGTTGTACTTGAGGTCGAGGCCGGAGTAGTCGTACCGGACGAACGTCGCGTACTCCCCGCGGGAGAACTGCGCGAGGAAGTTGTCGGTGAACTCAGCGCCGCCCTCCTGAATCCGTTCGTAGTAGTCGACGACGGGCTGGAGGTCGTTCATGCTACCGCCGCGGGCGTTGTTGACCGACAGCGCCGCCGCGAGTCCGACCGCCGCCTGCGGGGTCTGGAGTGCGAGGTCCTGCATGATTTCGGGCTGGAGCAGGTCCTCCCACGTGGTTGGCTCGTCGAGGCCGCGTTCCTCGTAGATGTCCTTCCGGTAGGTCACGGCCGTCGTTACCCGGCGGGTCGCCGTGACGTGCCCGTCGTCGGTCTTGAGCGTGTCCGGCACTTTGTCCCACCCCTGCGGCTTGTACGCCTGTGTAAAGCCCTCGTTCCGGGCGACGATGCCGTAGGTGTAGCCGCCGTTGTACCCGGAGTGAGTCATGTTGTTCGAGTGTGAGCGCATGTGTTGGAGCGCCTCGCCCGACGAGCGATCGTCGTCGTGGACCGCCACGCCGTAGGAATCCTCGAACGACTGCATCAGCGACGGCCAGTTCATCCACCCGGACTGCACGCAGTAGAAGTACAGCGTATCGGGGAACGCGGTGGCCTCGATGTTCGTCTGGAAGTCCTGATACCCGACCTCGTACGTCTCCGCGTCGCCGCCGCCGGAGCCAGTCGAAGAGGCGTCACGTTCGGAATTACTCGTTGTCAGACAGCCGGCGAGACCCGCCAACGCCGCGGCAGAACCCCCGATGAAACTTCTCCTGGTTGATACCATCACTCGGGCAACACGACCGGCCGCTAAAGGGAATTGCTATGAGCCTAACGTAGCCGTTTCGACGGTTGGGACACCAACATAGCGCTACAAAGGAGACAATAGATACGGAGTCCCGCTAGTTCTTGAACGCGCCCGCAACAAGAAGCGGGAAGACGAGCGTCGCCTCGGCTTCGATTTGCGTGTAGTTCGTGTCGTGGTCCTTGATTTTCCCCCACGACACGGCCTCGTTCGGGGGCGCGCCCGACAGCGAGCCGTCGCCCTCCATCCCCGTCGAGATGTAGACGACGTAGTCCGCGCCGCCGCGGAAGAGGTTCGTCATGATGGCGTGGTGCTTGGGGACGCCCCCGCCGACGGCGATAAGACCGGTTTCGTCAGCGAGGAGGCCGTTCTGGATGAGCGAGTCGTAGTCGTCGAGAATCTCGATGCCGACGTCCTTGTCGTAGCCCTGCCGGTAGTAGTACAGGAAGTTGCCCACCTCGGCGTCGGTGAGCGCCGGGCAGTAGACCGGCACGTCGTTTTCGGCCGCCTGCTTCAACACCGAGTGCTCGTCGTCGAGCGTCTCGCCCAGCTCGCGGGCGAACGCCGTCGGCGTCCGCACCTTCTCTTCGGCGAAAAAGTCCTCGAAGAAGTCGTAGAGATACTCTTCGAGCCAGACGTACCGGTCGGAGGGGACATAGATGTTGCCGAGGCGGTTGATGCCACGCTCGCGGAGTTCGCCCTCGTCGGCGTCCCACGAGCCCATCTTGAACGGTTTCGCGGTCTTGATGACGTCCTCGGTCAGCGAGCCGGAGGTGGTGATGAGCACGTCGACGAAGCCCTCGCGGACGAGGTAGGCGACGGCCTCGCGCAGCCCCGACGAGATGATGTTCGAGGTGAACGTCAGGTAGACGGTCGCGTCCGCGTCTTGCATCTCTTCGGCGATGTCGATGGCTTCGGCGAGCTGCGTCGCCTGAAAGCCGGTCGTCGCGTACGCGTCGAGGAACTCGTCGAAGTCGAACGCGCCGTCGAAGTCGTAGCCCCGAACGTCGGCCGAATCGATGGCCTCGTCGCTCCCGGGGACGACGTGGTCGTGAGTGTCGTCTTCGGTCATCGGCTACGGCTCGCACCGGCGCGCTTGAATCAGTTCCGTTCGGTTCCGAAAACAGCCGGACAGCGTGGGGGTAGACACCAATCCACTCGATGACTGTCACCGGTTCGACGACGAGTCGACGCCGCCGTCGGACTCCGGGCGAGTGTACCACCACGCCCACGCGACGAGCACGCCCTGAAGCGGCAGTCGGAGCCACAGGGCGGCGTCGGAGGGCTCCCGAAGTGACGCCGGAACACCTTCGAGCACGATATCGCTCGTCGCCATGTAGACGTTCGCGGGGAAGACCGCGACAAGTAGCGCGATGAGTCCCCACGCGGCGATGCGTTGGGTGCGGCGGAAGACGACGCCGACGCCGAGGACGATTTCGGCGACGCCCGAGATGTAAACGAGCGCGAGCGCCGCCGGGAAGACCGGCGGGACGACCTGCGCGTACGCGTTCGGCACGACGAAGTGCATCACTCCGGCGAGGACGTAGAGCGCGCCCATCACGTAGCGGAGCGGCGTCTTGAACCGGCGGAGTCGTTCGGCGGCGAGAACCATTTCGAATCAACGTTGGACCGGCGGTCAAAGACGCTGTCGGCGTCGGCCGGCGTTGGTACCGAACCGGAGACCGAAACCGCAGCTTTCGAAAATCAATACTTGTATAGTAATAATACATGATATCTGATATATTTGTCACTGAGCCTGAGGACTGCCGTTGTGAGATTGCGACACCACTCGGACGCGCTTCCCGACCCGCCGTGACGGACGCGAGACGTTCGCAATTGAACCCCTCCCATTCGTCGTAACCAGTCTTTTCAGCAGCTTCACACGTTTAACCGGGAGAATGTCTGTAACGCTCGCCCCGAAGAACCGCGCTACCGAGTGCGAGTAACCTACCGACGACGCTTGTACTTGAAAACGTATTCTTGGGCCGTAGTTAAGCCGTTTCCCGCAGATACTATCAAGTGGGTCGAACTCGCAGTCGTGGTGCGAGAACGCAACCGAAGCGGCTCGGGTAGCTCTCGAGTGACGGCACGTTCGGTGCCTAATTTCGGGATAGAACTGGTGAGTTAGATATGTAATTCTTCAGTTATATTTTAGTCTTACTTTCTGATAATTTTTATCGAAGCGATAGTCGCGAGCCCGCTATCCGTCGATTCGAACACGGTTCTACACGACCGAACGACGCGGTACGCGCGAGTGACGAGTCGTATTGCCGGGGAACTACCGGCGGGCGAAGCGAACTACGGACAGTACGGTTCGATATATATCGCTACTAGCAATTGACTTGTAGGTGTTGTAGAGAACGTGGGCTATGTCCGCAGATGGACGACAGACAGCGGTGTTCGCAGAGACATTGATAGAGGGCTGTGAGAACATCCCGGCAGAACCGGCTCCGGGCGACTACGTCGTGGTCGACGTGACCCACTTCTCGGCGACCGTGGCGGAACTGCTCGCGCTCGGTGCGGAGTACGTCCACGTGACCGACGAACGCGGCGACGAACCGGCGTATCAGGAGGACCACCCCGAGTGTCTCATCGGCGGCGGCAAGACCGACGACTACGAGCCGAACCCCGGCTACGACTTCTTCAACTCGCCGAGCTACGTCCAGCGACTGGACCTCGACGGGCGACCGGCCGCGATGACCTCCACGAACGGCGGGCGCGCCGTCTCGACGCTCCGCGAGCGCGGAGGTCCCGATGTCGAGGTGTTCGTCGGCGGCTACACGAACGCCGCGGCGGTCGCGGACCTGCTCGAAGACCGCGGGCGGCCGGTCACCATCGTCGCTAGCGGGTCGAGCGGCCAGCCGACGTCCGACGACACGCTCGGCGCGGCGCTCATCGACGACTACCTCCACGGCGACGGCCTCACCGACCGCGACCGCGAGCGGTACGCGCGCCTCCTCGTGACGGCGAAAGGGCCGCGATACGAGCAGAAACACGAGATTCGGCGGCGCGACCTCCACGAGTTCGAGACGGCCATCGACTCTCGCTCGGTCGTGCCCGTCCTCCGCGGCGACCGCCTCGTTCCCGCAAGCCAAGTCGATGTCTGAGGCGACGCCCGTCCAGCGACCGCGGTTCGGCGCGTCGATGGACATCCGCTATGCGGCCAACGTCGCGTCGTTCGCCGAGTTCCTCCGCAGATTCGACCTGAATCACGTCGAACTCCGTGCGGGCTATCTGGACGTTCGGGCGGACGAGCGAGACGCCGAGCGCCTGCGGGCGGTCGCCGAGGAGTTCGACGTGAGCTACACGGTCCACGGCCCGCACCTCGACGTCGCCCCCGGGAACGTCAACGAGCGCCTTCGGAAAGCCGCGGTCGCGGCGACCAAAGAGGCAATCGAGCTCGCCGCGGCAATCGACGCCGGCGGCGTCATCGTCCACGGGGGCTCGGTTCGGGCTCGGTACCCCGAACACGTCCGCGAGCACACCCGCGCGCAGGCGGTCCAGACGCTCCGCGAGTGCGCCGAATTCGCCGCCGAGGCGGGCGTTCCGGTCTGTCTCGAAAACCAGCGCGACAAACCGGGAACGCGTCGGCACACGGCGACTCCGGACCGACTCGCAGCGTTCCTCGACGACGTCGGCGTCGGCGACGAGTTCCTGAAGCTGACGCTCGACGTGGGCCACGCGAAGGCGACCGGCGTCGACTACCGACGGTTCGTCGAGCGGTTCGGCGACCGAATCCAAGTCGCGCACCTCCACGACAACGACGGGACGGAAGACGCGCACGAACCGCTTCCGTCCTTCCGGTCGGTGGCCGCGGACATCGACGCCCCGTACAACGTCTTGGAGATGAAGTCCCGCGCAGACGTCGAGCGCTGCGTGGGCGCGACCGACGCCTGACGGTCGGCGTCGGTGTCGATGTTGGTGTCGGCGTCGCCACCGCTCAGTTCATTTTTCGACGCGAACAGTCACTCAGGAGCACCCGAATCGGTCCGCGAGCGCCGCAACCGCAGAGCGTCCGAAGTACGTCCGGAGGGAATCCAGAGCGCAATATATCGACGCGATTGCTATGTACTGCCACCGACCACTCCACAGAGTACAGTCCGATATACAGTCGTACGTCATACTCATACCAAGCGTTAAACAGGTTGCTTAACCACCACCACCCGGATGGTGACAACGTCCAACAACTCGAGTAGTGCGTTCAGTTTCGACCATAGGGACATGATGGCGTTCATCCTCGTCATGTCGCTACACGGTCTGCAGAGCATGATTACGGAACTTCTCCCGGAGTTCTCGATAGGCGGGTTAGGCGTCTCTATCGGACCGTTCTGGTTCGTTGCGATGTCGGTCGTCCTCCTGTTCCGCTCGTTTTGGGCCTGTCTCGCGATTCCGGTCGGCGGCATCGTCTTCGGAGAGATTCTCATCGGTGACTTCAGCGCGCTCGGAGCGGTCGAAGGGCTAATCGTCGTCACGCTGTCGTGGTTCTTCGTGATGTCGCTCATCACGGACCCGAAAGACGTCAAGCAAATCGCGGCGCTGGGCTTCCTCGCGAAGGCGATGGAAGAGACCGCGGCGTGGTTCATCGACGTCGGGAAGTTCTACATCGGCGTCGAAGAGCTCGAAGCGATTTCGTGGCTCCCCGAGACCGTGTGGGCCACCGAGGGAATCGGTGCCCTGCTTCAGATTATCATCGCCGGCGTCGTCTTCGGGGCGATTCCGACCCTGTTCCTCTACCCGCGGCTCCGCGGGAAGATCGAACCGCTACTCGGCATGAGTCCCGTCGAGGGGCGCGACGGCCCGATGTTCACGCGCACGTCCCTGAAGCGACTCATTGCGTGGGTGGCGCTGATTCCCGTCGCGTTCGCGTTCGAGACGCTGAGCGAGACCAGCGGCGGGCTCATCACGTTCACGCCGGAGTTCGTCGAAACGTACGGCCAAGCGTTCCTGTTCGTGCCGATTGCCATCGCGGCGGTCATCTCGTTCGGGCTCGTCGCCTACCGCCAGCGCAAGGTCGGCGGCCTGCAGGACTGAACCCCATCGCTTTGTTTTTATGAGCAGCAACAACATCGTCGTCGAGAACCTGACGTTTCAGTATCCCGGCGGCAACGAGGCGGTACTGCGCGACGCGAGCGTGACGATTGAGCCGGGCGAATTCACGGCCGTCGTCGGTGGCAACGGCAGCGGAAAGACGACCCTGTGTAAGACGTTCAACGGCCTCATCCCACACTTCTTCGAGGGGACGTTCGACGGGCGGGTCACCGTCGCCGGCACCGACACCCGCGAGTCGGACGTCGCCGAACTCTCGAAGACGGTCGGCTACGTCTTCCAGGACTTCGAGAACCAACTCGTCCAGGAGACGGTCCGCGACGACGTGGAGTTCGCACCGCTCAACTACGGCCTCGACGACTACGCCGAACGGGCGACCCGCGCCCTCGAAACCCTCGGTCTCGACCACCTCGAAGACCGGTTCATCTGGGAACTGAGCGGCGGCCAACAACACCTCGTCGCGCTCGCGGGGGTGCTCGCGATGGATCCCGAGTTCATCTTCGTCGACGAGCCCGCCGCACAGCTCGACCCCCGAAACGCCCGCGAAACGTACGAACAGCTCCGACGACTCAACGAGAAGCAGGACAAGACGGTGATCGTCATCGAACACCACTCCGAGTTCATCGCCGACTACTGCGACGAGATGGTGCTCGTCTCCGACGGCGGGGTCGCCTGGAAAGAGCCGGTCGAGGTCGGGCTCAACAGGCTCGACGACCTGCTCGCCCACGATATCCACCCGCCGCAGGTCACACAAATCGCCGACGGCCTGCCGACCGAAGTGGGAACCCTGCCCAGCGGTCGGTATCCCGTGACCGTCGACGAGGCGGCAACGGCGTTTCAACCCGCGGCGACGCGCGGCTCTCGGGCCGCCGTCGACGGCGGCGCGGTGGCAACAGGTACAGACGCCGCCGAGCTGACCGAGCGCGAGCGGGACGGGGACGCGGTAGTGACGATGCGGGACGTCGGTCACGGCTACCCGACGCTTCGCGAGGGGTACAATCGCGTGCTCGACGGGCTGGACCTCGAACTGTACGAGGGCGACCGGGTCGCATTGGTCGGTGCCAACGGGTCCGGGAAGTCGACGCTGTTGCGGTTGATTACGGGGTTAGCGTCCCCGGACCGAGGGACGGTGACGGTCCTCGGGCGCGACACGAGCGAGACGCTCCCCGAGCAACTGGCCGACGACACCGTCTACATCCACCAGAACCCCGAGGAGATGTTCGTCGAGGACACCGTCCGCAAGGACGTCGCCTACTACCTCGAGAACCGCGACGCCCCGAACGTGGACGAACGCGTCGACGAGATTCTCGCGTATCTGGACCTCGAACACCTCGCGGACCGCGACGGCCGCCTGATGAGCCTCGGCCAACAGCGCCGCGCGTCGCTGGGAATCGGGCTTGCGACCGACCCGACGGTCGTCCTCTTGGACGAGCCCACGGGCAGTCTCGACCTCCAGAGCCGCCGCGAGGTGACCGGAATGCTCCGGAAGGCCGAGAGCCGCGTCGAAACTGTCGTCGTCGCCTCCCACGACCTGCAACTGGTCGCGGCGTGGGCCAATCGCGTCCTCGTCATGGGCGAGGGCGAAGTGCTCGCGGACGCACCGCCGGAGGCTGTGTTCTCCGACCCGAACCTCCTCGCAGCGACCGATTTGCGACAGCCGCAGGTGGTCGAACTGAGCCGGCGACTCGGGCTGAAATCCCCCGCGCTTAGCACCGAATCGATGTGTGAGACGCTAGCCCGGTCGTTCGAGGACGACGCACTCGCCGACGGCGGTGTCGCCGATGTCAGCCCCGGAGGCGAGTCGAGCGGAGGGACGCGATGAAGTACGTCGACGCGCTCACCGACATCTCGGTCGCCGACATCAAGGTCGACTTGATGCGGACCGCCTACGACAACGAGGACGCGCTGTTGAACAGCTTCGACCCGCGAGTCGTCCTGCTGTGGACCGTACTGTTCATGATTATCCCGTGGCTGTTCTACGACACGCTTCCGCTGGCCATCCTGCTCGCGGCGGCCTTCGTGCTCGCCGCGCTCTCGCAGGTCAGCAAGTACCTGCTCGCGTTGCTCCTGTTCGGCCAAGTCACCAACGTCGGCTTTTTCGTGGTGTTGGTCCCGCTCATCGGCGGGACGATTCGAGCGGTCGGTCACTTGGGTGAGAACGCCGGTCGGGTCGTCGCGGGCGTCATGGCGGGCGACGCGAGCGTGTTCGCCGAGACCGGGACCATCGTCGCGGCCGCGGTCGGCCGGGGTATCCATACCGCCACGACCAGCCAGGAGGTCGGCATCGACGCCGTCGGGGCGCTCGTCCCGTTCTTCCTCAAGCTCACGATTATCTCGGTCATCAGCCTCGCCGTCTTCTCGGCGATGAGCCCGCAGAAACTCAGCAAGGGGATGTTGCGCTTGGGCGTCCCCCGACAGCTCACGTTCGCAATCGCGTACGGCTACCGGATGATGCCGCTTCTCGTCGAGGAGTACCACGCGCTCATCAACTCCTTCCGCCTTCGAAGTAAGGTACCCGAAAAGCAGGGGCTGTTCAGGTGGCGCTACTTCTACTACCTGCTGACGCTCTCCGTCAAGGCGTTCTACCCGCTGATTTTCAACGTGGCGAAGCGCGCGCGGGTCACCGTGGAGGCGATGGAGACGAAGGGGTTCTCGCGCTCGCTGGGCGACGAACAGAGTCAGTCCCTCCGGACCGAGGGCATGATGGTTCGGACGCGAGACGTCACCTTCGTCTTCGGGTCGCTGCTGTTCGTCGCCGCGGTCTGGGTGTTTACCTGACCGACGCTCGGCGACCCCGGACTATTTTCGACTCTGTACGGCTCCGTACGACTACCGAACACAGGGTGTCGCTACCGAACGGAAAGTGAGGCAGACAATCCACATAGCAACCACTTCGTCGGTCATCGCCGTCGACGAGAGTATGCGAACGAAACAGAAGCCGACGGTCGTCCGCGGGAGGCGCTCGGGGCGTGGTGTCCCGAGATGAACTCCGAAGCTCGGACGGAGAGAATACCCGCTACCGAACCGGAATCGACGGGCGAGAAACCCATCGGAGCAGCACAGCGATTCCTCCCGTGGGTAGTCGCCGTCGGGTCGGTTATCCCGGTCGGCGCGCAGGTCGTGGTGCTCCCGCCGGACCCGACGACGACAGCGCTCGACCTCGTCGGCGAGGGCGTCGTCGTCGCCGTCCTCTTCGCGTGCCTATTCGTGGTTCGACGAGTACACGCACCGTCTGTCTTCTACCCGCTGGCGGGCGGCGTCGCGGCCTCGTACCTGTTCGCGCTGACCGACTTCCTCGACGAGTTCGTCGAACAGCCCGTCTGGTTCAGCTATCTGTTCGAAGACGGTGCACAGGCGGTCGGCGCGGCGCTCCTCGTGTTCGGCATCTACCGGTGGACCGTCGCGCGTCAGCGACGGGAGACCGAACTCCGCCAACAGCGCGAACAGCTCGCCGTCCTCAACCGTGTCCTCCACCACGACATCCGAAACGACGCGCTGGTCATCCGCGGGTGGGCGTCGGTCGTTCGGAAGGAGGCGGGGTCGGCGGCCGACGAGCGGCTGGAGAACATCGTCGCCGCGAGCAACGGCATCATCGACCTCACCGAGAGTACGGCGCAGTTCACCGACGTGCTCACCTCGGAGCGGACCGCCGACCTCGAACCGAAGCCGCTGGCCGAGACCATCGAGACGGAGCTTCGGAAGGCTCGCGCCGCGCACGACGCCGACGTGGTCGTCTCCGGAGACCTCCCCGACGTGGACGTCCTCGCCCACAGCATGCTCTCCGCGGTCTTCCGAAACCTCCTCGTCACGGCCGTTGAGCGGGCGGACGCCGAGCGTCCGCGAATCCGCCTGCGCGCCGAGCGCGGCGCGGAGACCGTGACTGTTCGCATCTCCGACGACGGCCCGCCGTTCCCGGAAGACGCCTTCCCGGACGCGGGCGAGACCGTCGCGGGCTCTCCCGAGTCTCGGTCCGGTCTCTCGCTCGTCGCCGCGCTCGTCGAGCAGTTCGACGGAACCGTCGCGGTCGAAAACGACCCCGACGGCGGTGTCACCGTCGCCGTCAGGCTCAAACTCGCCGAACACGCCGCGACCTCCCCCGCCGACCGAGTCACTGAGGGGGTCAGTGACACCGAATCCTCGTCCTCGACGTCGCGCCCGGTGACGGACGTCGACGCGGACGACCGAGAGGACTTCGCCGCCGTGCACTCGGACCGCGAATCGCCGGCCGGTCGGGGGGCGTCGACCGGCCGCGGCGACGCCGCTAACTACTGACCACCCATCTCAACTCGCCGTTGTACCCTCTTTAGGCCCTCATCCGGTACCCCGTCTCACCGCGCGTCAAGCATATGTGTACTCCCCGAATAGCAGTCGGCAGTGAGCGACTCACACGACTCCCCGGGTGGAAAGCGCGGCCCCGAGAGCAAGGTCAGCCGACTACTCCGCGAGCGCGACCTCGACGGGTTCGGCGCGGAGCTCGAACGGCGGTGGACCGCCGAGGCGGACGCGCGGTCGAGCCTCCGTGACCTCGCCGACGCGTTCAACCGACGGCTCCTCCGCGCGGCGCTCGACGAGCGGAACGAGCGCGTCATCGACGGCGAGGTCGAGAATCTGTACCGCGTGCTCACCGACGACGGCGTTTCGAGCGGGGCGCGAACGGAGGCGGTCCGCCGACTCGAACGCGCCGGCGTCGACGTAGAGCGACTCGAGACCGATTTCGTCTCGCACCGGGCGATGCGGACGTATCTCACCTCGTACCGCGGCGTGACGCCGCCGTCGGAGACCGACCGCGACAACGGTGACCTCAGCGAGCGCCGGTCCCAAACCATTCGACGCCTGCTGGGTCGCGTCGAGCGCGTCACCGACAGGTCGCTGTCCGACCTCGCGGCCGCCGGCGAACTCGACGTCGACCCCGAGACCGCCGAGGTGTACGTCGACGTTCGCGTCCATTGCCCGGGCTGTAACTCCCAGTACACGGTCGACGACCTCATCGACCGGGGCGGTTGCGACTGCGAGTAGTCCGTTTCGCGCTTTCCGAACCGCGGTATGGAGCGACCAGTGACGACCGAACTCTCGCGAGCTCTCGGGTCGAAAAGCGTTCCATCGATAGCTTTGGAACGTGTTTGTGGCACCCGGGACAAGAGACACGTTCCAATGATAGCGTTGGAACGAGTTTTGGAAGCGTCACCAACTGTTTTCACGGACCCCCGTGTCGAACATCGTATGGCCACGACGAACGGACCGGCCCGCCTGACCGTCACGCGATTCGCCGGTCTCGACGACGCGACCGTCGAGTTCGAGCCCGGCGTCTCCGTCGTCGCGGGACGGAACGCGGCCGACCGAACACCGCTCATGTGGGGTCTCGCGGCCGCGCTGGGAAGCGATGAACCCCCGTTCGAGGAGAGTGCTGACGGCGGTCGGGTCGAACTCGCCGTCGGGAGCGAGGTGTGCACGCGGGCGTTCGTGAGGGAGGGAGACCGCGTCGTCGCGTCCGGCGACCCGTATCTCGAAGACTCGACGACCGCAGACCTGTTCGCGTTCCTGCTCGGTTCCAACGAGACCCGGCAGGCGGTGACCGGCGACCGCGACCTGCGGGAGTTCGTCACGCACTCGGTCGACACCGACGCCGTCAGCGAGGAAATCGCCGACCTCCGCGCCGAGCGCGCCGAGTTAGACGACCGAATCGCGGAGCTGTCCGCGCTCGAATCCGAGCGCCCGCGACTCCGCGAGCGCCGCGACGAACTGAACGCGGCTGTCGAGCGCTTGGAAGCCGAGTTGGCAGACCGACGAGAAGCGCTCGCTCGCATCGAGCCGTCGGCGGTCGACGCCGACGCTGACGCGCGGAGGGAAACCGACACCGATACGCCGGACGCGGAGGCGCGAGCGGACCGATTACGGGAGTTGAACGCGACGCTCGACAACGCCCAGTTCGAACTCGAGGCCCAGCGGGAGTCACTTGACGCGCTCGACGCCGAACTCGGCGAGGTCGAATCGGAACTCGCGTCGTGTCCCGCCGACCCCGCCGGCGAACTCGACGGTCTGACCGACGAACTCTCCGAGTCGCGCGTGCGAAAACGACGGTTAGACGCGGATATCACCGACGTTCAGCGAACGCTACGGTTCAACGAGCAGTTCCTCACGTCGGGGACATCGCCCGTCGCCACGAGCGCGGGCGAAGACGGCGGGCCCGACGGCGACGGCCGGGTCGTCTGCTGGACGTGCGGGACCTCCGTCCCCGAAGCGAGCATCGAATCGACGCTCGACCAACTCCGGACGCTCCGCGACGACCGTCGCGAGGAGCGCGCCGAACTCACCGAGCGTCTCGAACGACTGCAAGAACGCCGGTCGGAACTCGAAGACCAGCGACGACGGCGACGCGACCTCGAAACACGACGCGAGGAGTTACGCCGCGAGCGCACCGAGCGCCGGGTGCGAGTCGAGGACCTCGAAGCCCGACGCGACGACCTCGAATCGGATATCGCCGACCTGAGACGTGACGCCGGGGCCGCGGAGGCGGACGACCGCGCCGCGGTCCTCGCTGCCCACCGGGAGGTCACCCGGGTCGAGTTCGAGTTGGAACGGCGACGCGAGGAGCGCGCCGCCGTCGTCGATGACCTCGATTCCCTCGAAGCCCAACTCGACCGACGGGCGGACCTCGAAGCACGGCAGGACGGAATTGACGACCGAATCGGCGAGCTTCGCGGTCGTATCGAACGACTCGAACGCGCGGCCGTCTCGGCGTTCAACGACCGAATGGCGGACGTTCTCGACGCCCTCGAATACGACCGCCTCGCCCGTCTCTGGATCGAGCGACGGAGCGACGGAGATTCCCTCGATGACGCGGGCGCGACTCCCGCGGGGCGGTTCGTCCCGCACATCGAGCGCCGGACGGACGATGGCACCGTCTACGAGGACGTTATCGACCACCTCCCGACCTCCGAGCGCGAGCTTATCGGTCTCGTGTTCGCCGTCGCCGGCTACCTCGTCCACGAGGTGTCCGACGAGGTCCCGTTCTTCGTTCTCGACTCGGTCGAGGCCATCGACGCCGAGCACGTTCGCAGGCTCCTCGCCTACGTCGGTCGGGATGCCGACTACGTCGTCGTCGGCCTATCCGGAGAGAACGCGCAGGGTCTCCCGGACTCGTACCGACGACTTCGGGCTCCGTGACCACGAGTTGCGGTCCGAAACGACCCGTCTGTGACAGACATAGCTCTGTAATTACAATCCGATAAAACCGAATTGCTCGAGGAGGTACCCGAGCCCACCAAGAGTTACACGGGTAGGCCTGTTATGCACGGCAGGCCCCATCCGAAGCAACATCACAGGGACCGCATGTAGCCGGGACGCGAGCGGCGGAGTTCGCGCGCCCCGTCGGCTCGTTTCGTGCTGGTGAACCCGTCCGAAACGGGAATCGGCGACAGAGCCTGGTTGTTCGCGACGGATCGCGATTCTACTAATAGTAGAGTCAAGTGACGCGGACGAGCGCCTCTGTTCTCGGTGTGCCGCGTGGGCACACGTGACTAATTGAACGGGAATCGAACCTCACGTATCGAATCACTCACCGATTTGGATTAATTATGAACATTCGTCAATCACCAGAGAGCCACCCCACGGTATCGGTACGACGGCAGCGAGGGCAAACCCGCGTGCGACGGCGTCGGTTGCGGTCGCTCCCGACTTCGTGGGACGTTTCCACCATCAGTAGAATTTATCTGTCCCGCTCCGAAAGGCGAACCATGGCACCTAACGAAAGCGAAGGCGGCGGCAAGCGCGTGAAGGCGGTCATGCGCTCGTACCGGGTAATCGGCGTTCTGCGAGAGCAGGGAACGGTGCGGATTAACGACGTCGCGGACGCGCTCGGGGTGCCGACCAGTACCGCGCACGTGCATCTGAAAACGCTCGAGGCGGCGGGGTACGTCGTCAAGGACGAACACGGGTACCGACTCGGCCTTCGGTTCCTCCGCGACGGAAGCATCACCCGGGGGCGCTTGGACGTGTACGGCGCGTCGCGGTCCGAAATCAAGGACCTCGCGGAGTCGACCGGTGAGGTGGCGAATCTCGGCGTCGAGGAGAACGGACAGCGGGTCATCGTCTACCAGGCTGAGGGCGACAAGGCGGTGTACGACAACGCGCCGATCGGTGAGTTCACCCACATGCATTGGACCGCGCTCGGAAAGGCGATTCTCGCGGAACTCCCCGGCGAGCGGGTGACCGAAATCGTCGACGAGTACGGGCTCCCGACGAAGACCAACCACACGATCAGCGACCGGGACGCGCTCCTCGAAGAACTCGAGACGATACGGGAGCGAGGGTACGCGCTCGAAGACGAAGAGCGGAGAGACGGGATTCGGTCCATCGCGGTTCCGCTGGTCAGCGACGGGTCGGTCATCGGCGCGGTGTCGCTTTCCGGACCGAAAGAGCGGTTCAACGACGACCGAATCGTAGACGAACTGTTCCCGGCGCTCAGAGACCGGAAGAACGTCATCGAGGTCAAGTACGCGTACGACTGAGCGCCATCCTCCGGTCGTTTCATCGAGTCGAACGAAACCGTTCCACTATGAGTGGAATACAACTTCACGAAGATACGTTATGGATTCGAAACTGGCTATAGAGTGGCTCTAGAGGCTGATTCGGTGGTTCGCCGGACGACGACGCCGACATCTGTGCGAAACGCTTTTACTTGGAGTGAGTCTGGGATGTGAGTGTATGAATCCAGCAGTGATGCTGCCTCCCTCCCCGGACAGACGGTGGACCCTCGCCAAGCAACTCGGCGTCGAAAGCGCCGTCGTACGGTTCTGGGGCGTCGACGACTGGTGGGAGTACGAGACGTTACTCGAAACCCGAAACCGGTTCGCAGACCACGGATTCTCACTGGACGTCGTCGAGGACCGCCCGCCCATGGAGCGAACGGTCCTCGGTCAGGAGGGTCGAGACGAGGAGATCGAGACGGTGAAACGGCTGCTTCGGAACATGGGACGCCTCGGCATCGACGTGTACTGCTGGGTGTGGACCGAAAACCCCGTCGGCGTCCTCAGAACCTCCGATTCGATTCCGGACCGCGGTGACTCGCTCGTCACCGGGTACGACCACGAGTGGATAGAGCGCGCCGAGGACCACCCTGCGGCGGGTATCACCGAGGAGGAGCTGTGGGACAACCTCCAGTACTTCCTGGACGAGGTCGTGCCGGTCGCCGAGGAGGCGGGCGTCAAGATGGCGCTCCACCCGGACGACCCGCCGGTCGAGGAGCTTCGGGGAGTTCCCCGCCTCGTCACATCGCTCGAACGGTACGAGCGCGTCTTGGAACTCCACGAGAGCCCCAACCACGGCGTCACGTTCTGCCAGGGGAACTTCGCCGCGATGGGCGAAGACGTCCCGTCGGCGATTCGACGTCTCGGAGAGCGGATTCACTTCGTCCACTTCCGCGACGTCGAAGGGACGCCCGAGTCGTTCGTGGAGACGTGGCACGACGACGGGCCCACCGACATGGCGGCGGCGATGGAAGCGTACCAAGACATCGGCTTCGACGGGGCGATTCGCCCCGACCACGTCCCCAAGATGCTCGGCGAGGAGGACCGAGCGGAAGCCCACGCGGGGTACACCGACATGGGCCGGCTGTTCGCAATCGGCTACATGAAGGGCCTCATCGAACGCGGACAGTAACGCTGTAGCCCGGCCGGTCGGCCTCGCCTCGACTCGATCGGTGACTGCCGGCGACTGCGGCGAGTGACGAGTCGAACTACCCAGAGCAGATGACATCTATCCTATGATATATTATTAAAATGAATTATTGCGATAGATATAAGTACCAGTGTAGAATCGTTGTGAATGGTATGCGTAGACAAAGCCGACGGAGCTTCATGGAACAGCTCGGGCTACTCACTGGCACCGGGGCAATCGCATCGATGGCTGGCTGCATGGGCGGCGGTTCCGGCTCCGGAACCGACGGCACGACCGGTTCGGACGACTCAGACACCGATACGACGGAGAGCGGTGGCGGCGGTCAGAGCCAATCGCTCATCATCGGGAGCGTCTTCCCCAGCGGGCACGTCATCAACGAGATGGCCAAGGAGTGGGCCTCTTCCGTCGAAGCGGAGACCGAGGGGCGAGTGGCGATCACCATCGAGGAGTCCTTCGGTGGCGAAAAGGAGGTCATGGAACAGACGCAAATCGGCTCCATCGACGGGACCATCATCGGGACGCGCTGGGTCATCGACTACGACCCCAAGAACTTCTGGGTCGAGTCGCCGTTCGTCTTCGAGGGCTGGGAACAGCAGCGGCGCGCCTTCCAGACGGAGTTCTTCGACGACGGCCGACAGCGCCTCCGCGAGCAGGGTAAACAGATGCTCGTGAACGAACCGGTGTACCGCGGCTACCGACACACGACCGGGAACAAGGCCTTCGAGACGCCCGAGGACATTCAGGGAACCAACCTGCGGGTGCCCGACCTCACCCCGTGGGTGAACATCTGGAGCGGCATCGGCGCGAGTCCGACCACCGTCGCCTTCGACGAACTCTACAGCGCGCTGCAGCAGGGCGTCGTCGACGCTCAAGAGAACCCCGCCGAGACCGTCCGGTCGTCCTCGCTGTACGAGGTGCAGGACTACTACACGCTGACCAAGCACCTCGCGTCGACGGGGTGGTTCACGCTCGGCACCCAGGCGCTGTCGAACATCTCCGACGAGGACCAGACGACGATGGTCGACTCGTTGACGTCCAGCATCCAAGAGCTCAGCAGCAGCATCGCTGAATCGGAGTCACAGGCCATCGAAGCGCTGAAAGAACAGGGAATGAACGTGGTCGAACCCGACCGAGACGCGTGGTTAGAGGCGGCGAAAGAGCCGCTCCAAACGCAGTTCGAGGAGAACTGGGAACCGTCGCTCGAAGAAGTGCGAAACATTTGAGCGGACGCTTACTCGTAGAGCACCCATGGAAGAAGTAAATCTCGCAACGAAACTCGGCCGGCTTTTCGACGGGTTGGTCACATCCATCGCGTTAGCACTCTACGTGCTGATGATACTCGTCGTCGGGTTACAGATTCTGACCCGCTGGGTCCTGGGTTCGATACTCGGGTCGAGTCTCCCGTGGACGGTCAATCTCTCGCAGATGCTGCTCGTGTACATCACGTTCTTCGGCGCGGCGGTCGCCAGTCGAAAGCGACAGCACATCTCGCTCGACCTCCTCGTCTCGCGGCTCTCCGACGGCGTCATCCGGGTGCTAACCGGTCTTCGGACGCTCCTCATCCTCGCGTTCGTCGGCGTCATGGTCTCCGGAGCGTACCCGTTGTACCTACAGAACCGGGGATTCGGGATGGGAGCGCTCCCGTCGCACCCGCCGTTCACCGAAGCATGGCTGTACGTTCCCGCCGTCGTCGGCGGTGTCTGTATCGCGATCTACGCGCTTCGCGACCTGTGGCTCGTCGCCGTCGCGCCAGAAACGATTATCGAGGACATCAAAGGAGAAGACGAAAATGCAGAGTGAGCACCGCCTCCGCGCCGAGACGCGTCCGCTTCAGGGAGGGACCCGATAATGGCCGATGTCGTTCTGCTCGGACTGTTCATCGGCGTCCTGCTCGTCCTGTACCTGTTCGAAGTCCCCGTCGTGTACGCGCTGGGGCTGACGAGTCTCATCCTCATGTGGACCACGTCGATTCCGTTCGAGCCGCTTCTGGTCGCCCAGACGATGGTCTCCGGGACCAACTCGTTCGTGCTGTTGGCGATTCCGCTGTTCCTCCAGACGGGGCTGTTGATGAACAAGCTCGGCCTGACGGACGTCATCTTCGACTTCGCGAAGGCCATCGTCGGCCCGATTCGCGGCGGGCTCGCTCACGTCAACATCGTCGCCAGTATCATCTTCTCCGGAATGACGGGGACCGCCGCAGCGGACGCCGCGGGCCTCGGCGCTATCGAGTACCGCGCGATGCGCGAGGAAGGATACGACCAGGGATTCAGCGTCGCCGTCACCGGGTCGTCGTCCATCATCGGCCCGATTATCCCGCCGAGCGTCCCGCTCATCATCTACGGGATTCTCGCGCAGGTCTCCATTGGCACGCTGTTCATCGCCGGACTCGTCCCGGGGCTGGTGATGGGCGTCGGACTGATGGCGCTGTGTAGTTTCTACGCCCATCGGAACGGCTACGAGAAGGGCGACTGGTGGTCGCTCGGCGAACTCGGCCGGACCTGTTACCGGGCGCTGCCCGCGCTCGGCACCCCGGCGCTCATCATCGGCGGGATTCTGGGCGGCTGGTTCACCGCGACCGAGGCGGGCGCAGTCGCGCTGTTCTACACGCTCATCATCGGGACCGTCTTCTACGACGGCCTCTCTCGGGAGGAACTCGTCGCGTCGTTCGACGAGGGGATGACCCACACCGCGACGCTCACGTTCATCGTCGCGGCGGCGTCCCTGTACGGCTTTCTCATCCGTCGCGCACAGCTCCCGGAGATTCTCGCACAGGCCATCACGGGCGTCTCGACGGACCCGCTCGTGCTCATGTTGCTCATCGCGGGCGTTCTGTTCATCGTCGGGCTGATGTTGGAGACGATTGCGGCGATAACCATCCTCACGCCGGTGTTCCTCCCCATCGTCGAGCAGACCGCTATCAGCCCGATTCACTTCGGCGTCGTGATGATCGTCACGCTGATGATCGGCCTGCTCACGCCGCCGTTCGGCGTCATCCTGTTCGTGCTCAACGCCGTCACCGGCGTCTCGCTCGAACGGATTACTCGGCACATGGTCCCGTTCTACCTGCCGCTTCTGTTGACCCTCCTGTCGATTATCGTCTTCCCGGAGCTCGTCCTCTGGCTGCCGCGCGCGATAGGGCTCGCCTGAGCGGCGCTCCAATCTCTTTTTACAACGGCTACCGCCGGCGCGTAGATGACGGTCCGGGAGCGATTCGCTTCGCGAGTTCGTCTGTCGACCGCAAGAGTTAGCATGTCGTAGTCGGTGGAATCGGATATGGTGGAGACATCACCCACGGTTACCGTATCGGATAGCGCTGCGGTCGTCATCGGCGGCACGAGCGGCATCGGTCGGGCCATCGCGCTCGCCTTCGCCGACGACGGTGCCGACGTTGTGGCGACGAGTCGCAGCGCGGACGCCGTCGAGGAGACCGCCGAGGAGCTCCGCGACCGCGGCGCGAAGACCGCCGAGGTGACGTGTGACGTCCGAGACGACGAGTCGATAGAGAACCTCTACGAGGTCGCCAGCGACGCCATCGGAGACGTCGACATCCTCGTGAACTCGGCGGGGTCGGTCGCGAGAGCGTCCGTCTCGGAGATGAGCGACGACCAGTGGAGTCAAGACATCGACGTGAACCTGTCGGGCGTCTTTCGGGCGTGCCGCGTCTTCGGCCGCGAGATGGAGTCCGGGAGCATCGTGAACATCTCCTCGATGTCAGCACGGCAGGCCCGCGAGGAGCGCCCGGCCTACTGCGCCGCGAAGAGCGGCGTGAACGGGCTCACGCGCGCCGCGGCGGCCGACCTCGCGCCCGACGTGCGCGTCAACGCAATCGAGCCGGGATTCGTCAATACCCCGCTCGCGGGCGACGGCTTCAACGAGGGAACCGAACTGCGAAAGAAGATAGACGAGGGAACGCCGATGGAACGCGTCGCGACGCCGGACGAAATCGCGGGCGCGGCCGTCTACCTCGCCAGCGACGCGGCGTCGTTCACGACGGGCGCGGTCATCACCGTCGACGGCGGCTACAACGACAACGCGTTATAGCTCGTCGCTGACGCGGATTACGCCTTTTACTTCTTCGGGCTCGGCCGCGCGGTCAAACGCGGCCTGCGTGTCCTCGAACGACGACTCGAAGGTCACGATACTGTCGACGTCGAACCGACCCGTCTCGATTCCCTCGATGGCCTTCGGGTACGTGTTACTGAATCTGAACGAGCCCTTCAGGTCGTACTCTTGCCCGATGGTCTCGACGATGTCGGTGGGGAACTCGGGTTCGAGGGGGATACCGACGAAGACGACGGTGCCGCCGCGTTTGACGGCCTCGGTCGTCGTCTCGATGGCGCCGCCGAAGCCGGAACTCTCGAGGACCACGTCGACGCCGCGTTCGTCGACGTGTTCGCGAATCGTCTCGACGGGGTCGGACTCCGTCACGTCGACCGCGTAGTCGACGCCGCGGGACTCGGCCAGTGCGAGCTTTTCGGGGACGACATCGGTCAGGACGACCGTCTCGGCCCCGCGGGCCATCGCGACTTCCGAGACGAGCTGACCGATGGGGCCGCCACCGGTGACCAACACCGTGTCCCCGTCGGAGACGCCGCCGCGCTGACAGGCGTGCATCGCGACGCTCAGCGGTTCCGCGAGCGCCCCTTCGCGGAGCGACACCGAGTCCGGAAGCGCGTACAGGTACTCGGCGGGCCACGCGACGTACTCGGTCAGCGCGCCCTCGACCGGCGGCGAAGACATGTACTCCATATCCTCACAGAGGTGGTAGGTGTCGTCGCCGGCGCAGTACCCGCACTCTCCGCACGGGAGACCGGGTTCGATTGCCACGCGGTCGTCGGGACCGACGCGGGAGACCCCGTCGCCAACCTCGACGACGGTACCGGCGGCCTCGTGACCGAGGACGTGGGGGAACTCGACGACGTTGCCCCCGTTTTCCCCGTGTTGGTAGTAGTGTAAGTCGGACCCGCAGATGCCGACGCGGTCGATTCGAACCAGAACTTCGTCGGGGGCGATTGTCGGGAGGTCTCGCTCGACAAGTGTGAATTCACTAACATCTGTGAGCTCGCAGGTTCGCATGCTTGTACCGAAGAGAATTACGGTTATATTCCTTTTGCCGCGTGGGTCACGATGGGCGATAGCGTGGAGCGTATTCACCGCGCTCGACCGGTGAGTTCGCCCTCTCAGAGGATAGTTAACAGAGACAGACTAATCCTTCTATCGTTCTATAAACGCACATCTTCACGTAGAGACTATAATCTGAATTATTTGAGTTATTTATTATTCATATACCATATCCGACTTTGAGGACTATACCTCCACAAAATAGCAGATATGAATTTCAAACAGAATTAGTTCTAACAACCCAACGAGGACCCGAGTGTCAGAATTGTTCAATTTGAACACTAATATCGGCCCATTACCGCTACGGTTTTACACTGATAGAGGTGGAACACACGACAGAGCCACGGCGCGACACGCCCTCGGCCGCGGGGCCGAACGTCACGATACGCCGTCGCGTAGCGGGACCCTCCCCGCGGCGGTCGTCGTGGGGCGCGTTGGGCGTTCATCCTCGCATCGCCAAGACGTACGCGACGCCGGTGAGGCCGGCCCACGCGACACCCGCGGCGAGGCCGACGCCGATCAGCGAAGCGGTGCCGACGAGGCCGCCGATGAGCCAGACGAGGACGGCCGCGCCCGCCAACAGCTGTATTCGAAGGCCGCTCACCGGGGGCGACCGACGCTGAAGGGTCAGCGCCATCCCGTAGCCGCCGAGACCCAGCGCACCCACGTAGAGCCCACTTCCGAGAAGCCCCCACACCGAGGCCAGTCCGCCGAGGAACCCGTCGTCGGTCGAATCGTTCGTCGGCGAGTGAGACGTGGTCGTCGCCCCCGCCGTGTTCGGCGAGGTCGCTGTCGTCACCGATGGAGCCGCTTCGGGCGGCGCGACACCAACCGTCGCCCTGACGGTGTCGCTGTCGATACCGAGCCGACTCTCGACGGCTAACCCGACGTCGAGAGGCTGTTCGCTCATCGTGACGCTGAGTTCGGGGGTCGACTGCACCGCTCGCTCGGTCCCGTTCACGAAGAAGTGATAGCGACCGACTGGGGAGGTGTCGCTCGTCGAGCCGGCCCCGGACAGTCGGAGTTCGTCCGCGGCGGTCGCTGTCGCCGGGGCGTCGATTCGGGCAGTCGGCCGAGTGTACAACTCGTCGGGTGCTGCGGTTCGGAACGGCGTGAAATCGACCCAGCCGCGCTCGGTGACGACGGGGTTCCCCTCTCCGGACGGGAGAATCGACGAGTGATACGGACCGCTGGCAGCGCCCCAGTAGTTGGACTCGGCGTCGACGGTCCGAATCGGGTCCACCACGATTCGGGCGGTCGCGTTCGCGCTGACCAGCCGCTCGATGTCGACCGTCAGACCCCGGTCTTGGCCGTAGATACTGTTGTTGACGACGTGGTGGGTCCTGGTTCCCTCGCCGGCCGTTTGGACCCCGATGCCGGTCGGAAGCGCGCCGCTCACGCGACGAATCGTCAGGGCGCTGGCTTCCGCGCTCCGCGTCTCGCTCTCGCCGTCCGTCCGTAGGACGACGACCGTGTCGTCCCAGAGCCGAGCGACCGTGAGCCGCTGTGTCAACTCGGGATTGGCGACGAGTTCTTCCAGCGGAACCGTCGACTCTGCTTGGTTGATGATCGCACCGGACGCCCCCTCCGCGACGTACACCCCCGTTCCCGGCGTCACTCCCGAAACGGGAACCGGGTCCGCAAAGGCGTTCGTGTTGAACACGATGTCGTTGTCTCGAACGTCGGTCTCGACGACCCCGCGGACGACGACGCCGTAGGAGTTGGCGGCGATAGTGTTGTTGGCGACCGAAAGCTCGCCGCGGTGCGTTATCGGGCTGGCGACGAGCAGCCCCGCGCCGGCGTTGTTCGCCAGTCGGTTCTCGCTGACGTTCGTCCGGTGAATAATCAGGTCCGAGCGGACCGAAACGGCGTGACCCCCGTTATCGCGGACGGTGTTATTCCGGACGGCGACCCCGCGTGCCGCCGCTCCCGTCCGGAGCTCCAGTCCCGCTCCTCCGTTGTCCCGGACAGCGTTATCCGCCAGTGTGAGACCCGATACGACGGTCCCATCGAGGGCGAAGCCGTCGCCGCCGTTCTCGACGAGGCGGTTCCCGCGAACGTCGCTCCCCCGCGTCAGCCAGTTATCGACGTGGACGGCGTCCCCGCCGTTACCGCGAATCGCGTTGTCGGTGAGTTGCAGATTCAGTTCGAGACTGCGAGCGGTGAGGTCGACGCCGTGGCCGACGTTGTCCGCCAGCGTGTTGTCACGGATGGTGACCGCGCCGGGTTGCGGGAGTTGGGTCCCAGACTGGCGGATACGGATGCCGGTCTGAGCGCCGCGAACCTCGTTTCCGACCACGGTCGCCGTCGTTTCGTCGCGAGCGTCGAGTTGGATGCCGGCGTCACCGGCGGTGATTTCGTTGTGCAGCAGCGTCGTGTCGCTCCGGGCCGCACGAACCGCGATTCCGCTGCCCGCGGTCGCCGAAATCTCGTTGTTCAACAGCCAGAGCCGGCCGATACCGTCGGCGGCGACGAAGACCCCGTTCCCGTTGATATCGCGGAACGACGACTCGCGAACGGTGAGCTGTCGCACGCGCGTCGTAGACGCGGCGCGCTCGTCGACCGGCGACGTGACGTTTCCGACGGTGAGCGAGCCCCGAACGCCGTCCGAGAGCTGTGAGACTGTCCCCTTGCGGAGGTCGACCGCAACGGGATAGAACCCGCGTGTCTCCGGGTTGACGACGTCCTCGTACTCCACGAGGAGTCGGCCGTCGCTCGGAATGCTGACCGGCCTCGACAGCGAGATTCGCACGCGACCGTCCCGCGCCGAGACGTCCGTGACGAACGAGTCGAACGACCGCTCTATCGTTCCGTTTCGGTTGCTATCGAGACCGATGCGTTCGATGCTCTCCGCGTCGACGTCGTCGACGGAGCCGGCATCGGCGTACCGGAGTTCCACCGCGTCGAAGGTCACACCGACGCCGGCATCGAGCGACAGCGTGTGGACCGACCGCTCTTCGCGCTCCGCGGGTGACGCCGTAATCGAGGTCTCGCCGGTCGCGCCCGACAGGGGCGTCGCCCGAATCGCGTGCCCGTCGATGCGTCGGAACGCCGACCGCTCGATGGTGATCCGCGGCGTCTCCGCGGCGTCGTCGACAGACAGCCCGGCCTTCGAGAAGTCTCGGAACGTCGAGTCGGTAATCGTAATCGACCCGTCTGCGCGGGACACGGTGACGCCGCTCGTCCCGCCCTGCAGGGTCGTGTTGCGCACGACGAGTCGGGACTCACTCGTCCCGTTGTAGCGGATGCTCGCCCACCGGCGGTCGGCCGCGGCACCCGCGGACCGCGAAACCGTCACCGGTCGGGCCGCCGTGCCGTCGACGACGAGTGAGCCGTCGACGGAGAGCGTGATTCCCTCGGCGAGTTGAACGTCGGTCCCGGGTCGTATCGTCAGCGTCGTCCCGGGGTCGATGTGGACGCTCTGGATGATTCGGTAGGGGCCATCCTCCGGCGTCCACGTCGTGTCCGAGGCGATATCCGATTCCACGAACGTCGTGCTGGTCTCGTTTTCGACGGCCGCGACCGGGCCGGCGAGGGGGACGAACAGCGCCGCGACGACGAGTACGACGAGCGCCTGTCGAGTCCGAGTGAGATGGGAGGGAGTAGAGAACGTCATGCGTCGGTCGAAGATACGGTATAAGTGCCTTCCGCGTGATATAAATGAAGTGGTACTCGGCTCTGAAATCGACGGCGGTCTGCCAGCGGGCGTCACGACCTAACGTTCACGCGACGAGACGCCGACCGTGACTCGAATCATTGGCTGAGTAGATAATAAAATAATATTGAACTTACCTCGTAAGTATAAGAATAACAACCTATTTTCGAGACCACCGGCGAGACAGCGAACGCGAACAGTACCAGGCGCTTGGTGACGAGCGCACGCAGACAAGAACGCTCTCAGCTTGCGAGTGAGATCGCATGGCGAGCGAAGAAGTAGTGGGCGAGAAATAGGGATAGTATAGAATAGAAGGCATATATCGTCCCAATCGCCTATTATGAACGTAGAACGTACAAAATACGAAATCTATAATCTGTCGTAGAGCACGTCTCAACGATATATGAGAGAGTGTGAGGGAACGGCCCGGGATGTCTTAGAGTAACTGCCTTATATCACAAAATATTTATAAATTTAACAGAATGAATCTATTTCGTATATGTTATTTAAATCAACATGAAATGGGTTCCAAGACACCAGAACGCTGTGCGTTCTGGGAGCGCCTATCAGGTGTTCGCGGTCCAGCACTACGTGACCGGGTGTCCACTCGCAAAGCGTCTCGTCAACGCTGTACAGTTCTCGTACACAATTCGGTAGCAAGCCTACAAGCCCACGACTTCAGTCGTGGGTCGCTGACTCGCTGACCTCGAAGTACTCGAAGTCGCAGTACCCACCGTCGACCGCAGATTCGCTCGACTGCGCGACGAACAAACCGATTTTGGCACCGATCCAGCGTCCCTGCTGGGCTTGGAACGGCTCTCCAATCGACTCGAAGCCGGCATCGTCGGTCGCGTACGCGAACTGGACGCGCCCCCCGTCTTCGACAGTCGCCCGCAGTCGTGCGGACGAGCCCCGGAGGGGTACTCGTTCAACGACCGTGTCAAGGTCACCCTCTGATGGGCTGGTGTTACGAGCCTGTATCAGATTGACTCCGTCCGTGGTCTTACGGACACTGAGGTAGGCGTACTCGGAGCCCATGACGAGAAGCCCTCCGTGTCCGGTTCCTTCTTCGAGGCCGCACCGGACTTCCGTCGTCGCCGTGAACGCCGGGGCGGGGAACTTCTGGAGGAGGAGGCTCGGGACGGACCACAGATTCTCAGACGCATCGACACGCTGTTGGAATAAACGGAGTGCGTCGGGGCGGTCAGTAAGCGAGTGCCAACCGAACTTCGGGTTCCCGTGCCACTGCCACTGGAGCCCTAAGCGGGCCGCTTCGAAGTCGTCGGAGGTCTGCGGGACCATCGTCGGAAGCGTCTCAGCGGCGACGTCGGGCTTTTCGTGCGTTCGGACCGGCTCGCCGGTCCCATCGCCGTCCTCGTCGCGACCGATGACGGGCCACCCGTCGGCCCAAGCGACCGGCTGGAGGTGGACGATGCGGCCGTACGGGTCGACCTCTTGGAAGTGGACGAACCAGTCCTCGCCGCTGTCCAAGCCCACCAGTGCTCCCTGGTGCGGCCCGTTAATCGGTGTCTCCCCCTGGGCGAGGACGATTCGGTCGTCGTACGGGCCGTAGATGTCGTCCGAGCGCAGGACCGTCTGCCACCCATCGCTAACGCCGCCGGCGGGCGCGAAGATGTAATAACTCCCGCCCCGCTTGTACAGCTTCGGCCCCTCGATTGTCGGGTGGTCGTCGTGGCCGTCGAACACCTGTCGGCTTTCGCCGGTGATGTGTGTCCCGTCGGGTGCCATCGGGGCGATGTTGAGCACGCTGTTGAATCCGGCACGGCTCTTCGCGAACGCGTGAGCGAGATACGCGTTCCCGTCGTCGTCCCACAGCGGTGCCGTGTCGATCCACCCCTCGACCTCGTGCACGAGCGTCAGATCGGACCACCGACCCCGGGGGTCGTCGGTCTTGGTCATGTAGACGCCGCGGTCGGGGTCGCCGTAGAAGATGTAGAACGTCCCCTCGTGGTAGTTGATCGAGGGCGCCCAGACACCGTTCCCGTGCTGCGGACGGTCGAAATCTGGTGGTAACTCGTCGATGGCGTGATTGATGAGTCGCCAGTTCACGAGGTCGCGCGAGTGGAGTATCGGAAGCCCCGGGACGGCGTTGAAGCTCGAAGCGGTCATGAAGAAGTCATCACCCACGCGAACCACGTCGGGGTCGGAGTAATCCGCGTAGATGATCGGGTTCCGATACCGGCCGTCGTCAAGGGTCGGGTCCCAGACTGCTGCGGTGTGTTTCATGATAGCTGACAACAAGTAACGCATGAATAAACGTTGTGTTCAGGTCTCTCGATTGCACGGCGTTGAACGCTCTCACCAGACATTCGGTACTGGGGGCATCGGGTGGTTGACGACGGACGCGTCCCGCGTGAGACGAACCATATCGAGTTGCAGTCGACGAACCCGCCGCGACGAGACCGCCGGTATCAATCAGTTTCTGGTCGCGCTGGGACTCATCGTCGTGTTCACGAGCGGTGGCACGCAGATCGGCTTGGCGACCGGGCCGCTAGAGGCCGTGTTCGAAACGGACCTCCAGCTCTCGTCGATTTCCCTGCTCGCACTCGGCGGCGGTGGGATTCTCTTCGGGGCGTGGATCAGAGGGCCGCGGCTCGTCCGAGCCGTCTCGAACGAATACACCACGCTCGGGGCGAGACGGTCGATCGCCGCCCTGATTCCCACCTTCCTGATCGCACAGCTCGAAATCGTACTGGGAATCCCGATCTCGTTCAACAAAGTGATGATCGCGAGCATCGTCGGGAGTGGTCTCGCCGCCAGCTCGTCGGACGGAAGCGGCGTCTCACCGCGGAAAGTCGGCATCGCGCTCGGGTCGTGGCTCGGGTCGATACCGGGTGCAGGCGCCATCAGCTACGGCCTGTACAATCTGTTGAACGCGGTTCCGGGCGTGGGGTGATCAGGAGACGATTTGGTCGATAATCTCTTCTTCGGCGGCCCGAGTCTTCATCTCCTCCCACGTCTCGAAATCAGTTCTGTCGGCGACGTACTCGTCGAGTCGGGCACGCGAGATGTCCCGTGCGTCGGCAACGTCGTCGAACGCCCACGGGCTCTGATCGCAGAACGCGGCAAACGAGTCGAACTCGGTGTGGTCGCGCATGAACGGTTGCGAGAAGAAGACGTCCGAGTGGACCCGGGTACCCGCTTGCAGTTCGCCGATTCGGTTGAGGGCGTTCCCGACTCGTTCCTCGAGATCCTCCAGTCCAGCAATCTGAAGGTCCATACCGGAGGTGATGTCTCGATGCGGGTAAAAGCCACGACCACCCACTGGCGTCGGTTCGAAACGAGATGGCACACGGTGACCGGATGGGTTGCGACTCGCACGAGCGGAATGGACACGTCACCGACGGGAATTCGGCACACCCGCGACGAGACGAGCTATCCCGGCCCCAAGGCTGCGATGTCGGCACCGACTGTCGCCAGCGCATCGGCGGGGTTCGGGTCGCAGTCAGCCAGATGCGTGTACCGGTGGTTCGGAACGCTCGATAGCGCTGCGGCGATAGCCTCGCTGTACGTCTCGACGCCCGGTTCTGTCGGGTCGTTACCTCCCCAAACATCGCGAATGACTGTCATCGAGTCGATTCGGACTTCGAGGCTGTGTGGCTCGTAGCGTGACACCAGTTCGGATAGTCCGAGTTGGAGGGCGCCGTACTCGGCGGTGTTGTTCCCCGTCCGAGACCCGACGGGACGGCCGAGCCGTGCGAGTTGGTTCTCTTCTGCGTCCATGATGACCGCGCCCGCGCCCGCCGGACCGGGGTTGCCGCGCGAACTGCCATCGACGTACAGGATGAACGAATCGTCGGTCGGTGCGGGGACTGGCGGGTGAGTGAGTTCCGACGACAGTAGATCATCGAGCGCACGCCGCAACTCGCCCGAGGTCGTCGCGGGGTCGAACAGGCCGCCGTAGCCGGGGACGGCGTCGTCGATGATGTCGGTGGCGGCTGCCATCTCGTAACCGACGCCCGCGAGAACCTCGTCGACGAGCGTGGCGAGCGGTGAGAGGTGCCCGGCGGGACGCGGCTCTTCGGTCACGTCGCCGACACCTTCCTCGGGTTCTCGCTCCGGTCCCTCACCACGTCGCACCTCGCTGCTCTCGCAAGCTCGTCGAACAGCTGCATATCAGCACTCGGTCGTCGAACGAGATAATTCCTTCAGGTTGGTTGGCGAGGGACGTCGGTAAGACACCCTCCTCGGGTGGAACAGCGATGGCACTTCACCAGACGGCACTGTCTAGTTAAAGAAGAAGCCTCACGTCTGGTTCGCACCTCGCCGGACCGAAGGGCCCGCGGACTCGTCGGGGTCGGACAGCTTCCGAGACACCGAAATGCACTACGTTCTGTGGACACCGCTCGGGGCGTTTGTCGTCCACCTCTACGGGATCGCGTATCTACTAAGAGAAACGACACAACTGCCTCGAACTCTCGACATAGAACACTCTCATCAAGCAGTCTATCGATAGCATTCGTTCTGTCAGAAACATATCTCAAACCGCCTGAGCAAACGCCAAATTGGGTTGTGTCGAGGTGGCTGCTGTCGGAATCGATCACAGACTGTCTTGATTATATTATACAATATATTTGGAGATCCAATTCTCGGCGCCGAGTCATTGTTCCGACATAGGGCCGACCCAACGGCTGCGTTTCGCCATCGCCTCTCGGAGAAACACGATATCTCGAGCGCTGTGCTTCTCGGTGAGCATGACGAATAACGAACTTCAATCTCCCTATTAGAATTAAGCGATCGGCTTGCTCCACTAGGTGGAATCTCATCAAGACGTTGCTCCATGTCCTCGAAATTCGAGTCGGTTGCGTCCATCACTCGTAGGTGGGCAGTCGTTAGAGCGCCCATATTAATTCAAAAATATACAATACTATAACAGCCAACGACCGCATCAATCGTCCAACTGACGAACGTCGGTCGAGGTGTTCACTAACGAAACAGTACTATGTCAAGAAACAGCCTTGTGTCGAATATGTCACAATATGAAAACGAGACGATGTCCCATCGGTTTTGGGGTGGGTCCCTCAACTGCAACCTGTGTTGGCGTCGTCTCAGGCAGGTCGTGAGCGCGGGCAACCACGACAAACACTCGAGAACGTGCGACAGCCACCTCGTATCTCTCGTCTCGGCCGCTCAGTCGGTGAACCGTGGTCAACGGCTGATACCACCGCCGGACTGCTCGCGTACGCGCTTGACCTCTTCGGGGGTGACGACGGCCAAGTCGCCGTCCAGCGTTCGCTTGAGGGCCGCCGTCGCGGCACCCGTTTCGAGCGCGTCGGGGACGGGGTCACCGCGAATCCGCGAGGCGAGATAGCCGCCGACGAACGCGTCGCCCGTACCAATCGGGTCGACCGTCTCGGTTTCGAACGCACCCTGCTCGTACGTCTCGCCGCCGGCGCGGGCGAGTGCGCCCTCGCCGCCGCGCGTGACGACCACCGTCTCGAAGCCGAACTCCGCTTCGAGCGACGCCGCAATCGCGGCCGCGTCGCAGTCGCGTCCGAGAACGGTTCGGGCGTCGCGCGCCGCGACGACGAGCACGTCGACGAGCGGAAAGAGCGGTTCGAGCGTCTCGCGTGCCGCTTCGGGACTCCAGAGCTTCGACCGATAGTTCAGGTCGAACGCGGTGGTCGCCCCCGCGCTCCGCGCGGCGTCGAGAAGCGAGCGCGTCGTCGCTTCCAACTGGTCGGACAGCGCGGGCGTGATACCGCTCGTGTAGTAGTAGGTGGCGTCTTCGAGGAGGCGCGTCGAGAGTTCGTCGGGCGTCGCAGTCGTCACCGCGGCGTCCGCCCGGTCGTAGATGACCGACGTGCCACGCGGTTCGACGCCGTGTTCGAGGTAGTACGTCCCCTGTCGGTGGTCGTCGCTCCAGACGACCGCGGGTTCGACGCCGTGTCGACGTACGTCGGTCGCGACCCGGCGGCCGAGCGCTGAGTCGGGAAGTTTCGACAGCCACGCGGCGTCAGCTCCGAGCCTGCTGGCCGCGATGGCGACGTTCGACTCCGCCCCGGCGGTGCTGAACCGCAGGGTGTCGCTCGTCTCCAAGCGGCGTCCTCTCGGAGGTGACAGGCGGACCATCGTCTCGCCGAACGTCACCAGTTCAGGCGTCACAGTATCCACTCCGTCGGGTCGAGTCTTGCATACTCGAACGTCGCGGAGTCGCGGCATAAGGACTCCGCTCTCGACGATGTTTGCTCGCGGCAGTCGCCGGACCCCGAAGGTTAAGCCGTGGGTCGTCCTGCTACGGGTATGGTCGCTTCCACCGCCCAGCGAATCGCAGAGTCGGGTATTGTCGCAATCGTCCGCGGGACCGACCCCGAGACGGCGATCGAGACGGTCGACGCGCTCCGCCGCGGTGGCGTCTCGACGGTCGAGATAACCGCGAACACCGAGGGCGTCCTCGACATGATTCGAGACGTGTCGGAGTCCTTCGCGGCCGACGAGGTGACCGTCGGCGCGGGGACCGTCCTCGACGCGGCGACGGCGCGGGCGGCGACCCTCGCCGGTGCGGAGTTCATCGTCACGCCGTCGTTCGACGAAGGCGTCGTCGAAGCCGCGAACCGCTACGGCGCGCCCTCGCTCGTCGGTATCTCTACGCCAACCGAAGCCGTCAACGCCTTCCAAGCCGGCGCGGACATGGTGAAAGTGTTCCCCGCCGGCACGCTCGGACCGGGGTTTGTCTCGGCACTCGGCGGCCCTCTCGGCCACATCCCGACCGTCCCGACCGGCGGGGTCGGACTGGACAACGTCGGCGAGTTCTTCGACGCGGGCGCGACAGCCGTCGGCGTCGGGAGCGCCATCGTCGACGCCGAGGCCATCGCTCGCGGCGAGTTCGGCGTTATCGAAGCGAACGCCCGCGCGTTCAGAGAGGCTGTCGAGGCCGCACGGGCTGAGTAGACACCAGACCGGCTTCGATGGCCGGGACGACCGAACCGTCACGCGTTCTGAACTGCACGAAACGAAAACGGAACCCAACGGTCGACACTGCTTCGGGACCGCGGGGAGGGTAGCGTTGCCACTCCCGACGCGGTGTTTCACCGTCGGCTTCCGCTCTCACCTACGGTCGGGACGGTACCTCCGAGTCGTTCGCTCGACGCGTCACCGCTCGGCGACGACCTCGATTTCCACGTCGATGTCCACGGGGAGTTTCACGACCTCGACGGCGCTCCGTGCCGGATATGGTGCCGACATATACTCGCCGTAAACCTCGTTCACCTCGTCGTAGTAGCGCATGTCTTTGAGGAAGACGGTGGCTTTCACCACGTCCGCGAGCGACGACCCGCCGGCCTCCAGAATCGCCTCGACGTTCTCGAGGGTTCGCTTCGTCTGTTCCGCCGGCGTCCCGTCGACGACTTCGCCCGTTTCGGGGTCGACGGGTCCCTGTCCAGAGACGTAGAGTTTATCGCCGGAGACGACGCCCTGCGAGTACGGTCCGATGCTGTCCGGTGCGTCCGCTGTGGTTAGTTCTTTCATCGTTGATGTGGTTACTGCCGCGATGGTACTTCGTCCGCGTCGTACACTTCATTGATGAACGACGTCGAGAGACTCGTCGTGAGGCCGCCGTCGAGGACGACGTTCTCGCCGGTGATGAAACTGGACAGCTCGGATGCGAGGAACAGCGAGGTGTCCGCGACCTCACGCGGCGTCCCGAAGCGACCAAGCGGGTACTGGTCGAGCCAGCCTTCGCGCGCGTTCGAATCGCCCGTTCGGCCCTCTGTGTTCTCCATCTCCTCGCGCCTGCTCGCGGTTTCTATCGTCCCTGCGGAGATAACGTTCGAGCGAACACCGTGTTGGCCGTAGTGGGCCGCGATGTTTCGCGACATCGCGAGGAGACCGCTTTTCGCCTCCGAGTAGCCGGACAGACCGATGCCGAAGAGCCCGTTGACCGAGCCCATGTGGACCATCGAGCCTCCGCCGGCGGCGACCATGGCCGGGAGGACCTCCTTGCTCAGGAGGAACTGGCTCTTGAGGTTCAGGTCGACCATCCGCTCGAACGTCTCCTCGTCGCAGCGGTGCGCCACGTTCGCGGACTCGTCCGACCCGCCAGCGTTGTTCACCAGCACCTTGACCTCGCCGAACTCGTCGAGCGCGGTATCGACGAGGCTTCGAACCTCGTCGCGGGCGGTCACGTCGCATTCGACCGGAACGACCCGGCCGTCGTGTGCGGCGGTGAGTTCCTCGGCGACCGGTCTCACGTCGTCCAACGAGCGCGAGCAGATGGCGACGTCTCCGCCAGCCTCCGCGAATCGCGCCGCGATTTCGCGACCGATACCTCGAGAGGCACCGGTTACGATTGCCGGACGGTCTCGTAGTGATAACTCAACCATAGCGTGCGCACCGATGTGGTCGGAGCTATTCAACCTTGCTATGGTGTTGCACTATATTCGGTACGCTTCGACGGCGTCTCGGTCGACCGAGATTCCGAGGCCGGGTCCGCGCGGTGCGGGGAGACAGCCGTTTTCAACTTCGAACGGCTCCGCGATGACGTCGCCCTCCCACGCGTAGTACGTCGAGTCCGGGGGGAGCGAAAAGCCCGGTATCCCGCTTACGGCGTGGAGAATCGCCGCCGTCCGAATCCCGAGGTCGAACGCACAGTGGTGAGTGAACGGCACGCCGGCGTCTTCGAGTATCGCCGCCTGTTGACGGATACCGCTGATGCCGCCGGCCGGGGTGAGGTCGATAACGCCCACGTCCATCGCACCGGCCTCGACGAGCGAAGAGATGTTGTGTGGTACGTAGGTGTCCTCATTCGGGGCGATGGGCTGCCGAAGGCGCTGTCGCAATCGTGCGAGCGACACGTGGGAGTCCACCCGAATCGGCTGTTCGAGGTACTGCAGGTAGATACCTTCGTCTTCGAGCATCGCGCCGACGCGAACTGCCTGGTCGAGCGTCCAACCCTGGTTCGGGTCGAGGCGGAACTCCAGTTGTCCGTCCGTCTCGTCGTGCATCGCCTTGATCCGCGCAACGTCCTGTCGCCAGTCCCTCCCCGCTTTCGTCTTGAGCACGTCGAAGCCGGCGTCTAGTGCCTCACGGGCCTTCACGCGAGACTCCTCGGGCGGCAGGATTCCGAGACAGAACGCGACCGGGACTGGTCCGGGGGTCCGGGTGCCGTCGGCCACGTGGGACCTGTGCTGGAGCGTGCTCTGGGTCGGCGCGGTCCAGCCGCCGAGCAGTTCGTACACGGGTCGGTCGAGCGCTTTCCCTACGATGTCCCAACAGGCCGTTTCGACGGCGGAAAAGAACATATCCACGTTCGTGTACTCGACGAACACCTGTCGGCGAAGGCGTTCGATTTCGAACGGCGATTGACCGACGACCATCGGCCCGATACCGTCTTCGATGAGCGACTCGGTCGCCGTCGGCGAGAGAAACACGCGCATCTCGCCCCAGCCTTCGATACCCTCGTCGGTGTCGACGCGGACGAGCACGCGCTCCATCGATTCGAGTTCGCCGTGATTCGTGGTGTACGGGGCGATTCCGAGATGCTCGTCGGTACTCGTTAGCGGAACGTCGACAGTAACCGCTGTCACGTCGGTTATCTCCATACAAACGCTTGTAGGGGGCGACAGTATGAAAGTATCGTTTGTTACAGACTCGCGTCCGTGGCCTCCCGAATCCACGACAGCGACCGCTCGGGCAGCAGCCCGTAGTTGTAGAACGAGACTCGCGGCACGTCGACGGCCCGTAGTGAGTCGACGATGTCGACGAGCGTGTCGCCGTCGTGTATCGCCGGGTGGCCCGGGAGGAGTCCGACGTGTAACGGTCTGTCATCGGTCACCGCATCGACGCTTCGATAGGCGTCTATCACCGCCTCACGTGAGGACTCATACGCTGGCAGACAGAAGTAGTCGACGTGCTCGGACAACTGGTCGAGGTCGGCCCCGACCATCCACTCGCGGCCGGGTTCGGGCGCGCCGACGTAGTATCCGAGCGGCGTCGACCCGCTCTCCGCGGACAACTCCGCGTAGAGCGTCGCCAGCGTTTCTTCGCGCACGTCGACGTAGTCGGCGACCGCGTCGTGCTCGCGGAGCCACAGCTCGGGTGAGAGTCCGTGCGGAACGGTTCCGTCGACGATTTCGTCGAGCGTCTGTGCGACGGTGTCCCGAGCTGAGTCGACGTCGACGCCCGCGTCCGACGCGGTTGCCCGACAGTGGTCGCAGAAACACAGTCCGAAGAGGAACTCACCGAGCGTTCCCAGCCGAGCGTGAATTTTCTGGTGGTGCCAACCGAATCCCGTCCCGTAGAAGTAGTCGAAGGTCTCGAGTTCGATTCGGTCGAAGTGGGCCGAGTCGGTCAGGTCGCGGACGAGTCCGATGAGGTACTCCTGTACGTCGGGGTTCGTCGGGCAGAGGCCGAAGACGAGGTCGTCGCCGTGCGCGGAGGTCAGCGTCACGTCTCGGTGGCGCATCCCGAGCCGCGAGTTGTGGCAACCGACCGTCCACGAGTTCAACCGGACGTTCTCGAGGCCGTCGGCGATTTCAGCGACCCAGTCACCGGTCATCCCCTCGTACGGAACCGGTTCGAGGCGGCCGTAGCCGCCGCCAGGGCGGAAGTACGAGCTCGCGTGTGCGAAGAAGGTCCGTCGCTTCGGGTTGTGCGGCGCGAACGCCTGTACGGCGTGATAGTTCGTCGCGAGGGTCACCTCGTCGACGCCCAGTTCGGCGATGCGAGCGCCCGTCTCTCGTGGTCCCGTATCGAGCACGTCCCACGGGTACGCCCAGATAGCGAACTCCATAGCGGGTCGTCACGCGGGTCGATAATAAATATACAGGAGGGCCGTTACTCCTTGACTGCGCCGGCGGTCATCCCCGCCACGATGTACTGTTCGAGGAACGCGAACAGGACGAGGAGCGGGATGATACCGATGACCGAGACGGTGAGCATCATCCGCCAGTCGGTCTGGAGCGCGCCGACCATCGAGAAGACCCCGCGCGGGATGTTGTACTTCCCGCTGTCGGTGAGGAACGTCAGCACGAACAGTAGCCGGTTCCACGCGTACAGGAACGTGTAGGTGATGCTGGCGACCAGCGCGGGTTTGGTCAGCGGAAGAACAATCTTCGTGAGTACCTGTAACTGGCTGGCACCGTCGATGCGGGCGGACTCTTCCAGTTCGACGGGAACGGTCTTGAAGTAGCCGTAGAGCATCCAGATGTTGAACGGGAGGGTGAACGCCGCTGCGGGGACGATAACGGCCAGGTACGTGTTGAACAGTCCGAGTCGGCTGATGACGTCGAACAGCCCCACGATGAGCACCACGGGGGCGAACATCTGGACGACGAGGACGGCAAGCAGGAACGTCCGCTTGCCCACGAAGTCGTTCCGCGCGCAGGAGTACGCCGCGGGAATCGCGAGCAGAAGCGTCAGGACGACGGTTCCGAGCGAGATGACGAAACTGTTGGCGATCCAGAGGAGCACGTCGGTCTGCGTCCAGACGTCCACGTACGCCCCGAGAGACGGCTGGGACGGCACGAGCGTCGCCGGCGCGGAGAATATCTCCGACTCCGGTTTGAACGTACTGGAGAACATCGCGTAGAACGGGAACATCATTATCCCGAGCAGGGCGATGAGCATGCCGTAGACTCTGACTCGGCGCAGTCCGCCCTCGTCGTGGCCTGCCATCGTCACAGCTCCTCACCTCCGCGGGTGTAGACCCTGAGATAGACGACGGCGAACAGGAGCAACAGCAGGAACCCGATGACGCTGTAGGCGGCGCCGAGCCCGAGGTTCCCGTTCTGCAGGCCGACCTGGTAGATGTGTATCACCAGCGTCGCAGTCGTGCTAATCGGACCGCCGCCCGTCATCGTCCAGATAACGTCGAAGCTGACGAAGGTCCAAATCGTCGAGAGGAGCGTCGCCATCAGGATGACGCTCTTGAGCTGTGGGAGCGTGATGTATCGGAACTGGTGCCACCGCTCGGCCCCGTCGATGGCCGCGGCCTCGTAGAGGTCCTGCGGAATCGACTGCAGACCCGCGAGGAAGATAATCGCCATGAACGGCGTACCGATCCAGATATCCGCCACGACGACGCCCAGCCACGCGATGTCTGGGTTCCCGAGAATTCCGATACCCTGCTCTATCACGCCGAGTTTGAGCAGGATGGCGTTGAGATAGCCGAACTGTGGATGCTCTATCCAGCGGAAGACGACCGCAGAGATGGCGTACGGAATTCCCCACGGGATGAGAAACGCCGTCCGGAAGAACTTCCGACCCCGAATGTCGCCCTTGAGGTGGACTGCGATGAGCAGCCCGAGTAACGTCTTCCCGGCGACGCCGACCGCGACCCACCGTCCCGTTTGCCAGAGGAGACGGTAGAAGATGTCGCTGTTGAAGATGTCGACGTAGTGTTGCAACCCGACGAACGTCTCGATAGTCGAATCGGCGGGAGATCGGTACAGCGACAGGCGGAACGTCTCCAGTATCGGGTACCCGACGACGGCGACGAGGAACACCGCAGCGGGCGCTATCAAGAGGTACGCGCGGCGATTCCGCTTGACGTGCGCGGCGGACTGTGCCAGTCGCGAATCGTCGCCTGTCTGGGTACGTTCTTCAGCGAGGCTCATATCGTTGCATTAGTTCATCGCGTCTTCGAGGTCACTCTGGGCGTCGTTCAAGGCCTTCTGCGGACTCTTCTGGTCGGCGAGCGCTTCCTGTATCGCTTGGACCATCCGGTCGTTGAACTGGCTGAAATTGCTGAGCTTCGGCCGGGCACGGGCGTACTGTCCCGCCTCGACGAACGGCCCCCAGTTCTTCGACTCGGAGAAGTACTCCCGTTCGCCGACCGCCTCGACGACCGGAAGGAAGCCCTTCTGCTTCGAGTACTGGAAGCGGCGCTCCTCGTCGAAATAGAAGCGAATGAGGTCTCGCGCGACGTCCTTGTGTTCGCTCTGGCTGAAGATGCCCAGGGTGTCGATGGTGAACAGGCTGTACCGGCCCGCGGGGCCCTCCGGGACCTGGACGATACCGTAGTCGAAGTCGACCTCGCCGTTCTCCTGTGACTCGGTTATGTTGAGCCCCGTGTACACGTGCCCGATGACCATCCCGAGGTCGCCGTTCTCGAACAGTTGACGGATGTCCTGTCGGGTCGACGAGAGCGGCGAGGACTGCGTCACGCCGTGTTCGAGGTGGAGGTCGGTGTAGAACGAGAGCGCCTCGACGGCGCCGTCGGAGTTGACCACGGGCATCCCCTCGTCGTCGACCAGGTCGGCTCCGTGCGACCAGTGGTAGTGGTAGTACTGCGACCCCGTCTCGATGGCGTCGGCGCCGGCGAGGCCGAGCGCCGGGATATTCACCTCGTCGCTCTCGGTAAGGGCCTTCGCCGCCGCGAGCATGTCTTCCCACGTGTCCAGCGCCGGGGTTTCCGGGTCGAGACCGGCGGCCTCGAACGCGTCTTTGTTGTAGTAGAGACACTTGTTCGACGCGGCCCACGGGACGCCGTAGTGCGAGCCGTTGTACATCGTACCGTTGGCGACCCCCTCGGCGAACTTCTCGCCGAACTCGCCGTCCATCAGATCGTCGACCGGTTCGAGCGCGTCCTTCCCGACGAGTTGCGGAATCCACCGGGCGGGCCAGCGGCTCACGTCCGGGGCCTGGCCGCCGTCGACTCGGTTGTTCACCGTTTGTCGTGCGTTGTCCCAGGTTACACTCGTGAACTCGACGTCGACGTCGTACTCCGACTCGAAGGCGGCGTTGTTCTCCTCGAAGAACTGCTTGATGTTGTCGCCGACCCCCATCGTGAGAAGTTGGACGCTCTGCGTGTCGTCCCCACTCTCACCGCTGCCCTCGCCATCGGAGCCGCTTTCGCTTCCGTCCCCGCCGCCGGTACAGCCGGCGACGGCGATCATGCCACCAGCGCCGAGCGCTTGAAGGAGCCGCCGACGGTCCAGAGTCTGTCCGCTAGCTTCTTCTGTGGTATTCTCTCGCATCATCGCTACCAATTGCGCCCACATATATAATTGTTTTTATTCATATTTTATTTTCATTATGATTGTCGGAGTCTCACGCGTTCTGTTCGTGAACCGCATCGAGCAGCGAGGCGAGCTCCTCGGCGATAATCGACCGAATCCGCTCTCCCTTCTCGGCGCTCGCCTCCTCGGGGAGTCCGATGGCACCCGTCTCGGAGTACGCGTCGAACGACCGGTAGACGCTCACCGAGCCCCCGTCGAGGAGGTCCTGTCCGCCCCAGCGGTACGACTCGTGTAGCGGTTCACCGTTCCGCGTGGACGAATCGCCGACGAGGTCGGGTCGGACCGCAAGCATGAGCGACGTTTCGAACTCGCCCCCGTGGGCCATCCCACCAGTCTCGGTGTCTCGAAGCGCCTCGATTCGGTCAGTCGCCAGCTCGAAGTAGGTCGTTCCGAGGACCTCGGCGTCGGTCTCGACGCCGACCGTGCTGACGACGGACCCGATGAGGGGACCGTTGCCGCCGTGGCCGTTGACGAACAACACGGCGTCGAAGTCGTTTTGAAGTCCCGTGTTCGCGATGTCCTCGAGCGTCGCGCGAATCGTTTCGAAGTCTAACGACAGCGTCCCGCCGAAGGTGAGATGGTGCGGTGAGAACCCGCTCCAAACCGTCGGCGAGACGACGACCGGGAGACCGTCGGTCTGCTCGACCGCGGAATCGACCATCGCCTCGACCAGGAGGGAGTCGGTCACCACCGGCAGGTGTTCGCCGTGCTGTTCGATGCTCCCTACCGGAATCACCAGAACCGACCCCGGCTTCGCTCCAACCTCTCGAACCTCGGCCGCGGTCATTCCCGCCCACTCGTGCTCTCGTCGTCCGATTGAATCATACATCATGTCAGGCGGAGTCCGTCAGTTGCGTCTGGCTCACCGGTACGCGCGCGCCGTCGCTACCAAAGAGGTGCATGTCGTCCACGTCGAACCCGAGCGTTATCTCGTCCCCGACGGTCGGTCGGAACTCGCTTTCGACCCGCGCGACGACCTCGGACGAACCTCGGGCCGTCTGCAGATAGAGGAAGTTGTCCGAGCCGACCGGTTCGACGACGTCGACGACTGTCTCGACGTAGCCTCCCTCACGATCCGGCGTGAGGTCTTCCGGTCGGACGCCCAACGTGTACTCACCAGAGGGAATGTCGACGCCCAGCGTGAACTCGAAGCTCGGCGACTCGAAGCGAACGCCACCGTCGTGGTCCGTCGCGGTCACCTCGAAGAAGTTCATCGAGGGCGACCCGATGAACCCGGCGACGAACTCGTTGTTGGGCTCGTCGTAGCACCGCTCCGGGGGGTCGACCTGCTGGAGTTTACCGTCGTTGAGGATGACGATACGGTCGGCCATCGTCATCGCCTCTGTCTGGTCGTGAGTGACGTATACCGTCGTGACGCCGAGGTCCTCCTGAATCCGTTGAATCTCCGTCCGCATCTGCGTCCGGAGCTTGGCGTCCAAGTTCGAAAGCGGCTCGTCCATCAGGAACACGTCAGGGTCGCGCACGATGGCTCTCCCGAGTGCGACCCGCTGTTGTTGACCGCCCGAGAGCTGTTTCGGGAGGTCGTCTAACAGCTCCGAAATCTCCAGCATCTCGGCGGCGTCCTCGACGCGGTCCCGGACCTCACCGTCGCCCTCCCCGGCGAGACGTAGCCCGAAAGACATGTTCTCGCGGACGGTCATGTGGGGGTACAGCGCGTACGATTGGAACACCATCGCGATGTTCCGGTCCTGCGGCCGCACGTCGTTGACGACGTTCTCGCCGATGGCGATTTCACCTCCGGTGACGGTCTCAAGCCCCGCCACCATCCTGAGCGTCGTCGACTTCCCGCAGCCGGACGGCCCGACGACGACGACGAACTCCCCGTCGTCTACGGTGAGGTCCAACCCCTCGACGGCGAGGATGTCCCCGTCGTACTCCTTACTCACGTTCGATAGTCTTACCTGGCTCATGTCGACTGAGGACTACTCCTCAATCCCGCATAATAAATGTTGGTAATGGAGGCGAACGCCGAGCTCCCAACCGTGTTGAATCGCATTCGGCGCCGCTGCGACCTTCTCGACACCCCAGTCGGCAGGTGAAGCGCCTGTCCAGTCGTCGGTTCTCGCCTCCCCTCGCGTCTAACCGAGTGACTCGGCGGCGGTCCCCCGCGATGTCACCACTGCCGACGCCCCGTATTCAACACGGTCGAAAGTGCAGAACCTCGACGTACGCCTACACTACCGTTGACATTCGTCGAACACGCCTTCTCAACCGGTATTTCGGCCTGTTCACCGGACGCGGCTTCGCTCCCGGATTTGACGTGTTCGGAAAATACGTGTCGATATGAGGTAAAAATAGCGTGCCACTCGCTGTACTTTTTTCTGTGGTAAATACTCGAGGTTTTCTTTCCGAGAGAGTTGAATTCCAGTTGAACAGGGGGAAACTACTTTCACCGAGTGCGGGAAAGACCGTACCATGTCCGATGGCAACGTCAAAACAATACGCGCGGTCGAAACGACGTTCGAGATTCTCGACGCTCTCAGCGGCGTCGAACCGGCCGGCCTCTCGGAACTCGCGTCGACGGTCGACATCCCGGCAAGCACGATTTACGTCCACCTCAACACGCTCGTCGAGCGGGGTTTCGTCGTCAAAGACGCCGGAGAGTACCGCCGCTCGTTTCGCTTTCTCGAGGTCGGCGGAGACATCCGGCAGCGGGTCGACATCGCTCGACTGCTCAGGAATAAGGTCGAAGAGCTCAGCCGAGTGACGGGCGAGATAGTCGGCGCCGCGGTCGAAGAAAACGGGAAACGGGTCATTCTGTATCGAAGCACCGGGGAGAAGGCCGCGGCGGACGAGATTCCGATCGGGAATCGCACAGAGATGCATTGGACCTCGCTCGGAAAGGCGATCTTAGCGTACCTTCCCGAGGCTCGCCGGGCGGAAATCGTCGAGCGACACGGCCTCCCGTCGGGGACGAACAGGACCGTTAGCTCGCTGGCGGAACTCGAAGACTCGCTCGCGCGGGTCCGTAAACGGGGCTACGCCATCGACGACGAGGAACACCTCCGCGGTATTCGAGGTATCGCCGTTCCGCTTCTCGATAAGAACGGAGAGGTCAAGGCGTCTATCGGCGTGACCGGGCCCAGAGACCGGTTCACACCGGCCTACATGGCGGAGCTACTGAACGTACTGCAGTACAGCAAAAACGAACTCGAAGTGCGTAACCAGTACTCCGAGTACACGACCATAGACGGGTGATTACCGGCGCTCGTTGTAGCTCTAGAATTACGACACTACGTCTGTAATTCCTTGCGACGCGATGCTACGGATATCGCTCGTCTCGGGTTTTCATCGGCTTTCCGAGCGAGCGAACCGGTAAAACGACTATACTCGATATAGTCACTTGCACAATTAGTATTGTAAATACTGTGAATAGATGTTCGGAAGTAACCACCTCCGTGTCGCTGGCGGATCAACTGTCTAGTGGACGGTTTGGTACATGGCTAGTCTCACACTCCGGTGCTCTCCGTGCTAGTCTGGCGCTTAAAAATCAGACAAAACCATATATCATCACATATATGACCATAAATTACAACTCGTAATTTCTGTACGACTCACGAGAGTTCCCTCGTCAGCATGGCTTGCCAACTTTTGAGTGCACATAGATAATGAATAGGGCAGTTATTATTGTATTAATCATGCAATACAACTGGCTCAGAAATAGCTGCGAACTCACTCACCAAACCGCTGACGGAGCGCACCGAGTTCCGTTCGCGTGTTCACGTTCGCCATCGACGCTTCGAGCGAGAGGGAGTCGGGTACCGACGACGGGCCGACGCGGTCGACGGAGGTTCGATCTCACTGCTCGCGCCCCGTAGCATACGGCCGCCCCGGAGAGGACACTCGAACTGATATAGCCGACCGCGAAGAGGCCGGCCGATGCCTCGGCGAAATCCTCGAACGTGAGCCAATTCTCCCACGACGGTTCCGCATGGGAGAACCCCTTGATCCCGTCAGCGGCGACTCTCGTCACGAGACGTGGGGAAGTCCATCGGCGGTAGAGCCTGCGGAGTACGCCCCACCCTCGCTGTTGGAGAGGTCTGGGCCGCCCCAGTACGCACCGGGCGTGCTACCGACCCACGAGGAGACGAGCGAGCCATCGAAGCCGAACTACCCGATATACGCGTTGTTGTTGCGTGACCGACGTGCGCTCTGTATTCAGCACGAAGTCGGCAAACTATCAGCTGCTGAGGATTTCAACAGAGCCTCCACAACCTAAGTGAGGAGCAACAAGCCACCGGTCTCACGGTGAATCGGAATCCTGTTTCGACCGGTACCTAGCTCGTCGAACGACGAATGTGCCAACCAACATCGCGATTACTGTAAGTACAACGCCGAATCCCGGTGAATCACTAGCCGTCGTGGCTGGCTCGTCAGTTGTGTCTATCGTGTCCGTTATGTTCGATTCGGTTGTCGTGGCTGGCTCGTCAGTTGTGATTGTCGCGTCGGTCGTGTTTGCAACTGGAGCCGCTCCGATTACGAACGTCGACAGTCCTGGCGATGTGGCTTCCAACGTATACTGCGCATCAGTCTCCTCGACGATAGTGGTCGGCAACCGGTTCCACTGAGTCGTCTCGTCGCGGTAAAGCGCGACAGAGTCGGGATCGAGGTCCGACTCGGCGAGCCGTGACTTGCGGAGACTAACGGTGAATGTCACGTTTTCGACATTCTCGTCGGCAATCGTGTGGTCAACGGTGATCGTCCCCACCGACTGCGCTTCTGTCCCAGCGGTAAACGACGGCTCGGTTTCGTCGCTTCCGGCGTCGCCGGTCGTGATGTCGAGTTCGAAATCCGAGCTGTCGTCGATGTTCATCCGCAGGCCGGTGAGCGATAGGTCGCGTTCGGCATCATCAGAACTGGTGTCGCCGAGTCGGATCTCGACCGGCTCGCCAGTCGAGGGGTCCGAGACGTCGACGCGCCACGTACCCTTCCCTTCGTCTCCGGCGGTTACGCGAACTTCGGGATCATTACTGGACGACGAGGACGACGAAGACGACCCCGAGCGACGGGGTGCGGGTTCGTCGACGCCGATAATCGTTACCGTGATGACCCCACGTGCAGTGTCACCGTCGACATCCGAAACGGTGTAGGTGAAGTTGTCTGTCGTATTCTCCCTATCGTCAAGGGACTCGAACTGCCCGTTCGGATCGTACGTCCAGCTTCCGTTCCCGTAGACGGTGAGGTTCGCCCCCGAGCCGAGCGTGAGGACTATCCCGTCGCTGAACATCGTGCCGTTGACCGCCGTCAGTGAGTCGCCAGCGTTGGTAGCGGTCCCTAGTTCTAGGAGGTCGACGCTCTCGCCGTCGGCGATCGAAAGCACGGTGTCCTCGCGAGTCGTTTGTGAGCTGTTGTCGGGTGCGAGCCGGGGTTCGGCAGCATCGATCACGGTAACGGTGAGTGTCTCGGTAGTGTTGATACCGAACTCATCAACCGCCTGCACGTCGACCACGTACTCGTTGTCTCCGTCGGCATCGGTCGCGTTCTCGAAGTCCGGTGCGCTGTCGAACGAGAGGGTGCCGGTGGTGGCGTTGGTGCTGAACGCTGATCGATCCACCCCACCGACAAGCGAGTAGGTGATGTCGGTATCGTTGCCGTTTCCGTCGGTGGCGTTCACGTCGGCTGCAATGACGGTGTTTTCGGCGACGGTCCAGTTCTCACTGGAGGCGAACGACGGCCCCGTGTTGTCGACGGCGAACGACTCACCGTCCGTATAGCTCCCGTCGGTACTCCCGGCTGCACCGGATTCGACCAGCGCGTTACCGTCGGCGTCCGTAATACTGTCGTCGTCGACGAGGTCGACTCGGAGGTCGCCCGTGCCCGTGACGGTATCGACGGTGACGATGTATCGGCTGTCAGCACCGGTAACCGAGATGTCGTCGTCCCCGTTGGCTGTTGTCGCAGTGCCAGTCGTTGCAAGCGTGAAATCGTCGGCGTCGACGCCGGTAACCGGCTCCGAGAACGTCACGGTGAGGTTCACGCGTTCGGCGGTGGTTGCCTGAACGTCTGGGTCGTCCCGGCTGATGGACTCGACGACTGGCTTTGCGATACCCTGGGCTCGAAGCTGCGCCGTCCGATCGATGCCCCGCAGTATCGGATAGCCGTCCATCGCCGCGTCCGTATCCTCGCGTTCGACCATCTCCCACGTGTTGGTGAAGTCGAGGCCGGTCATGTTCGTCTCCGCACTCGTCCCCTGCATCTCGGGAGCGGGGGCGGTATCGGCCGTCGCTCCGAAGCCGCTGACGTCGGTGAAGGTTATCGGGTCCCACCCATCCCCCGTACTCACACTCTCCTCGTTCGTCGTTCCCACGTCCCAGTAGGCCTGCTCCACGGTAGTCGGGTCAACAGCGGAGCCACCGACGAGGCCACCGATCCCCTGTGTCTCGTCGTCGACACTGAGGGCTCCAGTGGCGTACGAACGCCGAACCGTCCCTCCGGGGTCCGCCTGGAACGACCCGAGTACCCCACCGGCGTACCAGCTCGCAGTAACCGTGCCAGTGGCGTAGGAATCCGCTATCGTTCCCGTGGAGACGCCGACCAGCCCGCCAGCGGACGTGCTGCCCCCTCCTCCGTCGACGGCTCTTGCAGCGAAGGAGCGATTGACCGTCCCCTGGTTAAAACCGACCAGTCCGCCAAACCAATCGCTTCCACGAGTCGGTTCTCCAATCGCGTAGGAGCGACGAACCGCCCCATCGTTACGGCCGACCAGGCCGCCGACCCGCTCGGTCCCGGTAACCTCACCAGTGGCGTGAGAGTCCTCGACGGTCCCATCGTTATACCCGGCGAGCTGTCCGGTCCTTCTCGCGCCGGTGACGGATCCGCCCTCGAGGCCAACCGCCCTGATCGTTCCCACCGGATCGACCTCACTGAACAGACCAACAGAGTATGTCCCCGCTCGGTTGATGGTCAGTCCCGAAATCGTGTGGTTGTCACCGTCGAAGGTGCCCGTGAACTCGTTGCGTTTGTCACCGATCGGGTCGAATCCATTGTTGCCGTCCCATGTGGATGTCTCGGTCGCGTTGATATCTCGGATCAGGACGTAGTTGTTCCCGAGTCCCTTGTCCTCGATACACTGGAGTTTGTCCAGCGTGTCGACCTCGTAGTACGTTTGCCCCGAAATGGTCTGATTCGTCCACGAAATAGCGCTACACTGCGAGGCGTCCGGCATATCGGCGGCTGCCACCCCCGCGAAGACGGTGACACCGACACCCAACGAAACAACGAGGAGTGTTATGCCCACGAGTACGCGGCGACCGCCCGTCGTGCCCATCAGACACTCACTCCGTCCAACCTTCGGCTGCGTCGACTGCGGTCGACGGCCGCCCGTACCGCGGTTTTATTCATATATTCAGTACGAATTCAACCGCAAGTATAGTCATTGGCTGAGACGGTGTTTCACGACATGAGACATCTGTCATTCAGACAATTAGAACCGCAACCACAGCCGCGTGGCGGTGACACCGACACTCCGGCCACACGGCGTGATACACTTGGAGGAGACGAAATACGTATCATTCATAGCCACATGATAGTCGTATGAATCGCTACAGTCGTGATCCCGCCCGACTGTTGAACCACCACCCACTGTTGGCTGCGACCCGCAACCGGCCGCTCGACCGGTCGGCGCTGGAGATTGAACTCGACGTGTCCAGAGCGACCGTCTATCGCCAGACCGCCGCGCTGGTCGACGAGGGACTGCTCGAACGGACCAACCGGGGGTACCGGACGACCGGCGCGGGAGCGGCCGTTCTCGACGCTGCCGACCGCTTCGAGCGCTCGCTGGCGGCGGCCGGCAGGCTGAAGCCACTGCTCGAACACCTCTCGCCGCCTGCCCTCACCGAAAACCTCCACCTCTTCGCTGATGCGACGGTGATGGCAGTCGACTCCGAGTCACCCTACGCCATTGAGCAACACCTCGAATCCGTCATCAGCGACGTCGACGAGCGAATCTACGGGGCTGCAACGAGTTTCGGCTCGCCGGTGACGCTCGCTCGGACCGTCGACCGCGTTGAGGGAGGCGTCGACTTCGAGTGGGCCCTCCCGCAGGCGGTCCTGGAACGCCTCGAACGCCAACACGGCGAGTTGCATGAAACAGTACGAAGCCACGAGAACGCTGCCGTCTATGTCACCGAGGACGTGATCGACCTCTCGTTGTACGACGACACGCTCGTGCTCACAGGGTTCGACACCGACCGAGGGACACTGGCGGCCGTCGCCATGACCGACAGTTCTGCAGCGGTCAACTGGGCTTTCGACGTCTTCGAGGCCCACCGCGAGCGCGGCGAGCGACTAACCTAAGCGGGCCACGGCGATGCTACCACTGAAACCCACCGGGGAATACCCTTCTCGCTCCGTGTTGGGTGATTTTGAGTCGCTGATTTTCATTACTCACGAGGTACTGTCTAGTTAACCCAGTTTAAGCAACGAGCGGGTCGTTGAGTGAGTTGGTCAAGATGCTCGAAGACCTGCTCGCTTCTCAAACTGGCTTAATTAGACAGTACCAATCTGCGAGGCACGGACCGATTCCGGCCTCAGACACCTACTGACCTCCACATCCAATATAAACCCACACATTACTAACCGGTGGTGGTCACCTCGACCACCGCTTCCGGCGAAAGCCTCAGTGACGGCAGGATTGACGCAGAACGTGAATGTGTCTTCAGGAGATCAGCCTACAGTTTGGAGAGAAACCTCGTCCGCACCCGTTCGGGCCGATAAAGAGCTATTCACTCACGAGAGAGTTCTTCGTAGATCTCTTCGTGTTCGTCAAGGTCCTGCCGTCCAAGGAATCGGATCAGGTACCGTCGAGCCTCCTCCGGCGACATGTCCTCCGGAATATCGGGGACCTCACTTTCAGTGGCCATTCTTAGCTCTCACTCGGGGAGTCTCCGTCATAACCATTCGGTTCGTCTTCATTCTCTCCCTCGAAACCCTCTGGACTAACGACGTTGGGAAGTACATCGACATCTTCGATGCGGGAAAGCCAGAGCTCAATCGTCGCCGCATATTCGGGTGCAAGCGGCTCGGTATATTCTCGAAGTTTTGATAAATAGGGTGAACAAGTTCGGAGTTTTTGGTCGTCTAGCACGAATCAGAACTGTGGAGTACGAACTCGGGCCGGACGAATCGGTCAGTACGGCCGTCGTACGCACGGTGAGCGCTGTTGAAGGCCGTGAACCATGTTCTCTTCGACCACTCGCGGATGTCGTCGATCCAACTGCGTTAGATTCGTTGTTCGACCCGCGGTACGATGGAACACCTCGGACGGGCGGACGCCTCTCGTTCGTTTATAATAATTGTTGTATCACGATCGACAATGGCGAGTATCTCACGCTCCAGTTGCTCGAGGACCGTTTCTGCGACGAACGCGATCAAGAACCTACCGACAGTTGCGTCCGCTGACGGAGTAGCCAATAGCCGCTCGTCGCGAGAGCACTGCTTGGGATCACGGACGGTCAACAACCCCCGAGCCATGAGTCGCCGGGCGATTACGACCAGCCCGTTCCCGAATCCTTCGCCGAATATCGCTTGTTCGTCCTTGGTGTCGGGCATGAGCGAACTCACGAGAATCGTCGAGCGGTCGACCAGCAGGAGCCGGCCGATCGCCGTCTCGTCTTCAGTAACGTCCACACCGTGTAACACTCTAACCCAGAGATGACTGTCGTAGCGTCCGGCACGGCCGTCTGGATTTGCTCTTGAAGCGACTCCGTCAGCGCGCCGATGAGAAGGTCGACCCCGCTGCTGACGTCGTTGAGAGTGGCAACGAGATCATCGGTCAAGAGTGACTCGTCACCGACGACGAGAACGACCTCCTCGGATGCGTCCTCGATGAGTTGGTCCGTCCGATTTTCGATCGCGTCCCGCCCGGACATCGCCCATATCTGCTGGACAGGGGTTTCGTCGTCCTCCTCGACGATTTCGACCGTGCCCAGCGCATCGTGGAGTCGCTCGAAGCGGTCTTCGTACTGGTCGCGCAAGGTCTCGGTCGCCTCGTCGAGCGGAACGGCCCGGAACTGCTGCGGGCTCGAATGCTGAATCTCGACCAGGCCTTGTCCTCCAGCGCTCGAATCGCATCGTACACCCGCGTTCGGGGAACCTCTGTCATCTCACTCAATTGCTTTGCTGTTCCCGTGCGGAGCGGTGTCCTCGTCGGCTCTGACAGTATGCCCCGGTGGCAATCGAACATGTCGCCCCCTCGTCTATCTCTTCGCTGCCGCCGGTGTAGGTGACGGTCAACTCGTCGCGTATCACGTCTCCCCGGTGAGGCGACTGCCAGATATCGTTTTCCAGTCCTCCGAGAAGTCCTGTGATATGCCCTTGGTGAGTGTGAAATATTCTGCGACGATGTCCCCATAGTCAGTTGCATCACCGAAGTCCGTTGGGGGCGAGCGATAGCAGCAGGGCTGTCGGTTTCAGCTGAAATGGCTTCGTCTGCTAATCAGGGATTCGGCAGCGATACTTCTCCAGGGAGCGAGTCGAGCACCGCTTCGACCTGTTCGTCAGGATGGTACCGGACGGTACCAGTTGTGTGTTCGAATTCGACGACACCGTAGTCCGCTAACTTCGGCAGATGCGTGTGGTGGAATTGGATGGCGAGTTTGTCCCGATCCTGCGGTGGACCGTTCTTGGAGTCCGAAGCTCGCCTGTGTATCTGCTCGACGAGGTCATCGAACGTCGTGGCCCCGGTAGCCTCGTGGCGCAAGTGGTGGATGATCCGACGTCGATGCTGGTCGGCGACAAGGCGGAGACACGCGTCGAGACTGTGGGTCGTCATAGCTGAGACACTATCTACCGTGGTGCATCAATTATACCTATTTTCACACTTGGGAAAGTTTTGATTATGTGAGTTACATCCACTGGACGTACGTGTCAGCAACAATAGTTCATTGGATGTTGTAGGCATTCGAGAGCCACGTCACCCAGTTAATCAAAAATTGTCTGATTATTAAAATATCGACACTTGATGCAGTCGGAAGGCGTTAGTCCCAGTGTCCGCTCACCAGCGGAGAGATTTCACATGGTACGAAACCCATTCCGATCACGTCGAGAAACGCGGCGTCGAGCGCGAGAAGCGGTCGACTCCGAGAAGGCGAAACACGTCCTTTCGGAAGCCGCTGAGGAAGATGTCGAGCCAGATGCGGAGGCTGCAGAGGCGCTGAGAGAGGCGGCAGCCGAGGAAACAGCCGAAGTCGCCGAATCGGCGGCTCGCCGCGCTCGCCGTCGCGGTCGCAAGAACATCACCGCCGAAGACGTGGCACAGGCGAACGAACGACATCAAGACCGCGAAGAACGTGGACGGCGCCGATAACGATCGACCGCAGACCCGTCCCCGCCAGGTCCTCCCGAGTGACTAAACGATGCCAGAATGCAACGACTGCGGCGCGTTCGTAACGTCACGATTTGCCCGCGTCTTCGGGGACAACGAAGACAACATCTACGGCTGCCGCGCCTGCCTGCCAGTCACAGCACTGATCGACGGACATGCGGCACGGGACCCCTCGTGACGCCGACGAACGCTTCGGCTCTCGATCGACGTCTGGTGTCGGTACGGTAATTGTCAACAGAAAGATGACAACGACACGCATCTCCGTTTCAGAAGCAACGCTCTACGTATGCCGTGATTGTGGAGACGGCATCGAAGACCTGAAGACACAGGCAAGTGCCTGCAGTGTGGGGCGCGGTTGGTGAACAGTAGCGTCCCACACGACGGCTAAGAGACAATCGTTCCCATCACGCGCTGTGTGCGTTTCCGTGCCAAATGAGCTACAGCACGGACACCGACCGTCGAGACCGAGCAGATACTCAGAGTCATCACCAGCGTTCGCGTCGCCTAGAGCTACCGTACGAACGTCGATTTCCACGGCCGTTCAGCTAAACTCTGGCCGAGTCCCCAGACGAACGACATCTGCTTCGCTGTTTCCGAGCCGTCGATCCAAAGTTGTGTGTATCACCGAGAGCAGTTGGAGTGGGTCTACAGGATGAACGTGACGATGGCAAGAACGACGAAGATGATGACCAGCCAGTTGGCGATGTCCATACTGAGTCCGGCGACCCCCCGAGCGCCGAGCACCGCTGCGGCGAGCGCGAGTATCAAAATGGCTTTGATCGGCACAGCAAAGAATTGGAATGACTCACCAACGAACGAATCGAGGTTGCAGAGATTCTCGACGATGAAGATCTCCTGATCGAGGAGTCGAGTGTGAGCCGGACGGGCGGGGTTCTGGTGGTCGTCAGCGTTTAGCGTGTCTACCCCGACTAAGGAAACGTCTGCGTCGATTAGTCTCTCGATGACGCCCTCAGAGATGTAGGGGTAGGTTCGGTACTCCTCTGAGCCCCCAGTTCTTGTCCCATCCAAAATTGAACAGGACGGCGGAGCCTTCGAGGTCAGCCTCTCGGGAAGCGCGTCGACAGTCAATTCTTCGTCGCCGGCAAGTTCTCGGGCATCGACGATCGTCCCGGGCAGTATCAGTTCGCTAATTTCAAGCTCACTAATGTCGCGACCCTCTGGATGCCGATGATACGGCGAATCGAGGGACGTCCCCATGGACGTCTGGAACCGCATCTCGGTGACCTGCTGACAGGGCGAACACCGCCGATGTTCGTCCGTCGGCGCAAGTGACGATGGCGGGTAGGTGGCACCACTTGGAATTGGCTACGGTCGCATTCGTACCTGTCATCTAACCCTACCACAGTGTGTCGAACGACCAACGTCGGTGGGGTGAGAGGATACCACAGCCACGGTTACGCAAGGAACGATGCCGGAAATGACCCCTCTATCAGCCGACGATCGAGTCCGCTCGTTCCTGAACAAACAGGTCAAGGACGACCTTCGAGCCGCCGAGTATGACCGGCCCGACGAACAAGCCGATTGCCCCAAACAGAACGACTCCCCCGAAGATACCCACGACGATAGTCGCGACGTTGATCGCCCCACTCCGGTTGATAATCGCCGGGCGAAGATAGAGGTCCGAGGCGCTGACCACCGACCCATAGGCAAAAAGCAGTATCGCTGTAGCGGGGCGACCGATTGCGAACAGGTAACCCGAAACCGGAAGCCAAACACCGAATGCTCCAACGAGCGGGAGCAACGTGAGAACAAATGTCGCCACAGTCAAGAACACGGCCCCGGGCATGCCAACGAGCGCTAGCCCGATGCCGAGTAGTACCGCTTGGACTCCCGCGACAGCGACGTTCCCGATAACGGACGCCCACATGAGAACGTCAAGCTCTCTGATAAGTTCCCGCTCCACACGATCAGAGAGCGGGACAATCGACTTTAGCCATGTGACGAACTGTTCACGGTCTCGCAATAACGCAAAGAGTACGAAGACCGTCACGGTGAGACCGATCAGCACACCAGGGAGACCGCCGACGATGGTCACCGCGCCGGTTGCAAGACGTTGTAACCCGGTAGCGATTGGCGCTTGATACGTCGCATACAACAGGTCGAAATCGATCACATAGCCAATGGCTTCGAGTCGGTCCTGAACGATGTCAAGACTGAGTCCCCCTTCTTGGAGGGCGGTTAACAGCTCCAGACCCTGCTGAATTGCGACCGTAAGAAGATACGCGACCGGGATGAAGAAGACAAATACTGAAAGCGAAATCAGGGTGAAGGCAGCTGTAGTTGCGCTCGTGTGACGCTCGAGCATCCGTTGTGCGGGAGCGAGGACGTATGCGAGGACGATCGCGAGCAAAATATACTGAAGCTGTGTGAACACGAAAAGTAGACCGAGAACGCCGCTCACTACCGCCAAAATCGACAGTACAGCATGGTCCGAAAACCAACGTTGACGGTCTCCCCGTTCAGTCATATTCAGTATAGAGATTCCCCTCATGCTTGAGTTGTGTGCACAGAATTGGGCTATCTGCCACTGGTCGTTACTTGCTCCGAGTACTGTCACGTTTCACGTCAGATTGAAAATCAGTGATAATCTGACCCACTGCTTGCGGAAATTTCTCGGAACAACGTTCTTTCTTGAAAACAATCGGGATCTTGATCGAAGCGGTCGATAACGCAGATATCGCTGACCAAAAACACTGTCGAAAATCCCAGTCATCGGAGAATGTCTGTCACTCCCGTTATGTCACTTATTACCTTCCCGGACGTAGTTGGCAGTATGAACCGCAAGATTAAATTCAGTGACATTTTGAGCTTGCTTGATGAGATTGAGTATCCCATCGGGCGGACGACAGCATCTGAAGAGCTTTCCGATGTTAGGCTGGTATTGGCCGACGGTGAGACAAATCTAGGCAAATTGGTTTCTCAGACCTCCCGTGAGTCGTTCGAATCGGCTACCGATATTCAGTCGGAGCTCCACAACGTACTCCCACGGGAGGCAGTCGGGGATCCATATCAATCTGAGGGGGACGCGTGATATCCTCTCGCGGCTGAAGGCGCGGGCCTCCCACCCGGTGTTGGCTGGGCAGGTCAATCCTGACGATTGGGCGTTTAAGATTTGCTGGACAGTCAGCCAGTGACTTCGCCACGAAGCCGTTATTCGCACCTCGAAACGAGCTTCGAGTCACCTGATTGGTTAATGGCTGTCGGCGTGGTTGGCTTATATTTTGGTTTCGACTAAGAACCGCGGCGAGCACCGAGTCAACCACCATTTCTCCACGAACGCGTCTCGATGTGGTAGTTTGTGACTCGGGTTGTCGGATTCATCTCGTGTCTGAAGCACCACTATTCTCCTTGAATCTCTATAACTACCGTATTTGAACGATGGCAGTCACTCTGTTGATGCAACGGTGTTAGTCCGCCCGTTCCGTCTGGCCCGTCCCGATTCCAATCGCCGCCCGGACATTCGATACACCGTGCTCAAGAAGTTCGTGAGCACTTTCACGACGTTTGACGAATAATCCGACACTGAGGACGGCGTAGACAACAGTATAGGCGTAGAGGATGGAAATACTGAGGGTCGTTGCGGTCGGTCCAGCGTAGGTCTGAATCACATAGAACTCCGTAAGAACTTGTGTTGTAAACAGGATGAGCAACACAACTGCTTCACGAATACTAATCTCGAAGTCTGTCAGGAGAGCAATTGCAAAGAGGCTCTGGGCGGCGGTGATCCAGATCTCTGCTGCCTGTTTCGAATCGAACGAGAGTGTCCCGATTGCACCGGCTGAGATGGAGTAGACGACAGCAAGTGTGCCGATGAGCAACGTCCACTGATTAAGCTTTGAGGAGATGAGTGCGTTGAATCCGGCAGTCGAGCGCGCTTTGTTGACGAGGTAGGCGACGACGATAAGTTCGGGGCTTTCTGAGGCAAGCGGTGCAAACCACTGAATCATGAAGAACTTGGGAATGCCATACTGGAGCCCCAACTGTTCCAGCCCCTCGGCGAACGGGTGGACGGCAGTGAAGATTACCACACCTGAAAACACGAACCCAAAGAGGACGACCGCGATGCGTGGTCCTTTCGGATATTGGTGGAAGTATGCAGGGACACCAATGTGTTCCTCGGACGCCCCAGCGCCACCACGAATCGCGACAAAGATATACAGCAAGAACAGTCCGACGAGAAAGAGTGTATCAAGCGGCCCAATACCGCCACTCAGCGGGATGAAGAACGCATACGTAGTCGCGACAAGTAAGAACATGATTTCAGTTGCAATGTCCCGGTCGAGACTGACCACGTCCGCGAGGAATCCCGAGCGGTACTCAACCGCCGGGTCAGCGGTGCGCTTTGCGAGGTAGATAGTGAAGAATGCGATGCCCGACCATCCGAGACCGATGAGAATGCGGTTCGCACCGGTCATATTGGCCACTGCGAGGTTAGCAGCCTCACTTGAGCCAGCACCGGCCTGCCACGCGTAGAGGGCGTCAACGGCGTACTCGGGAGCCACGGCAAGCACCGCCAGCACCGCGATGGCGAATGCCTGCGGGACGTCTTTTTCAGCGGTCTCTGCCCCCCACGCGAGCAGGAACGCTGCACCCACGAGTGCGAGGCCACCAACGAGGACGGCCATACCGGGTGTGATATTCTCGCCCGGGTGCACAGTTCCGTACCCACCAGACGCGACGAACGTCCCGATCCACGGCACTGTCAATACCAGCGCAACGGCGACCGCGACGAGTGGGTGGCGTAACCGATTGAGCACTAATCCGATAACGTAGGGCAGATACCTACTTCTTGCGCCCAAGTAGTCGTCTCTCCGGACGCCTCGGCGTCCTCTGTAGATACCGCTTCCAAGGCTGTACAAAGAGGAGCGATGCGAAGCCAGTTCTGATATGGGCGAGGATGGTACGTTCGCGCGCTAACCGGGTTCTCTCCTAGGCGAGCCTATTTGAACATCCGTTATCTCAGTCGTAGGCACTGACCGTTCGCCGTTCTTTTTCTCTGTACATCGGTGAGAATCGCTTGCTCACCCCCTCTCGAGAACAGTCAAAATACTCGGACAACTGTGGAGATTTCAACGGCGACGCTCACGTGCCGTCCCGAGGGGCTGGTCCACATCGACCCCCCGTTATCTCGCCAATCAGCCTGCATCATCGCTCTGTATGATGCATCGTCCGCCGTGACGTTCTCGTGAGTGCCGGCCCTCACTGGAAACCGGGTCCGGAGATCGGTTGGTCGAGTGTCTGTGGTGGCCCGCCGCTCTGAATGACGTTGAACGCCCGCATCATGTCTGTCCGAGAAATGATTCCAACGAGATCACCGGCCTCATTGACGACCGGCAAGCGTCCAACGCCGTTCTGCTGCATCTGCTGGAAGGCGGTCATTGCGTCGGCGTCGGGGGAGATCGTATAGAGGTCGGTTGACATCACGTCCTCAACGCGATATGCATCGCGTTCGACTTCTTCGACAGCAGCTGCATCGTCCAGCGTCACAATCCCAACGAGGTCGCCGTTTCGCAGTACTGGATACCCGATATGGCGCTCGGTAAACATCCGCGCGAGGAGATCAGAGATAGTCGTCTCCTCGGAAACCGTCTCGAGGCTCTCTCCGGGCGTCATCACGTCGCTTACGCTGATGCCTTCGAAAGCTGCCTTGATAGTGGTCTGTTGGGCCTCGCCGGACGCGGCAATGTAGATGAAAAACGCCAGTACGATGAGAAACAGGTTGGTGAACAGCCCGAGAAGGCCCAGGCCGAACGCGAACACTTTCCCGACGGCAGCAGCCTGTTGGGTCGCCTTCGCGTGTGGTTGGTTCCGAGCAAGGAGTGCCCGGAGGATACGCCCGCCATCCATCGGAAATCCGGGGAGCAGATTGAACGCAGCGAGCACTATATTCAGGATTGCGAGATAGCCGAAGACGAACCGGGCTGCGTCGACACCCGGCGGGAGAGTGATAAATACCACGTAGGAGCCCACGCCGAGGAGGACGCTCACGATGGGGCCAGCGATAGCGATCACGAGCTCGTGACGCCAGTCTTCGGGGAACTCGGTGAAGCTGGCCACGCCACCGAGTAACCAGAGAGTTATCGAATCGATTTCGTATCCGTATCGCAACGCGACCAGCGAGTGTCCGAACTCGTGCAACAGGACGCCGGTAAACAGTCCCAGCGCCGAGGCCAGTCCGAGTACCCACGGGAGATTCCCGTCTGTCAACTGGTTCGGGTCCATCGTGGCACCGAACGTCTGGTTTATCACCACTACCAACTCGGCGATATCCCCGGCGATGAAGACGGCGAAGAGCGGAAGGACGATCAGGAAGGTCCAGTTGAGCCTGACGGGGATACCAAACGCCGAACCGACTCGGAATCCTCTCATGTATAGGTTATTACCCGCGAAACAGGTTAAAACGGCCGGGCAGTCGGAACAAACGATAGCAGTAGGTCGGTGAGCGACGCCACCAACCGCATCCATTCGTGACGAATAGACATACGGCGTCGGGACCGAGCCGCTGTGACGGAGTCTCGAACACGTGGGTGTCGCCCCGTCACGTTACAGAGTCCCGTCCGAGAGTTCGACACCGAGACTCTGGGATACGTTACACGACTTTATTGTTCTGCCGGTGCAACGTTTCGTATGACACTCGACGTAGAGGTTCCGGAACCACCGGATCTCTCGAACCGAGGGATGCCGCGTGAGTTCGAGTTGCAGGAGGAGACGCTCGGGTCGGAAGACTTCTACCGCGAGGACCTCGAAGACCTGCTTCAGGAGGGGGCATGGAAGGAGGGGTTCAACGAATGGGCCGAATACACGGACCTCGACGAAGAGCAGGTTCGGATCGTCAGCGACCTCGGTCTGTTCCAGGTGTTCGACTTCTACTGGGACCCCACCGAAGACCGACTTCGCTTCGACGCCCCGACGATACCGAACGACTGGCGCGAGCGGGACGCAACCGAGTCGCTCGATTCGAGCACGGTTTCGATGATCGACGCTACGTTACAGGATCTCGGCCAAACTGTACACGAGACGCTGGAGGGCTACCTCGAACGGAACGACGAAGCCACCGATTTTGGCTGGGGGAAAGAGACGTACGGCAAACGAGGCGAGTGACTCCCACGTGAGTACTCGCAACGGTTCGATGAGAAAGCCCACGACTTCAGTCGTGTGTAGCTGTCAACTAGGGGTAGGGAAGCCATCGTGAGGTGGACCGAATCGTCGCCGCAGTCCATTGCGCGAGTTCGGCCGCGTGATGGACGTTGTGGGCTGCGTGTTCGCTACCGTGAACGGGGAGCAGAACCGAGTCACACATGTCACTACCGGCCGCGACGGTGAACAGTCACAAAGCAGTTCTCACGGCGCGGACCTCGCCGGTGGACGACCGACGCCACCTGTGTTCGGCGACAGAGCGGCGCGAGCCGTACTACTATGTAGACTCGACGGAAATCTATACACGGTCAATTCTGTGACGAACGGACTACATACCCTCACACTGGCGACGCCGGCACCCCTCCAGCAGCTCCCGGTAGAGTTGCCAGTCTCGCTCGACGTGGTCGTCGTGCTCGCCGTCGTCGCCGTCGCGCTCGTCCTGTTCGTCCTCCAGCCGGTCTCGATCGATACGACTGCCATCGCGCTGATGGTCGTGCTCATCCTCCTCGGTCCGTGGACGGGCGTCTCCCCAGAGGAGGGCGTCTCGGGCTTCTCGAACCCCGCGACGCTCACCGTGCTGGCGATGTTTATCCTCAGCGAGGGGGTTCGACAGACCGGCGTCATTCAAATCCTCACCCAGAAGATGGAGTCGTTCGCAGGAGACAGCGAGTCGCGACAGCTCCTCGCGACGGTCGGACTGGCCGGCCCGTCGGCGGGCTTCGTCAACAACACGCCCATCGTCGCCGTACTCATCCCCGCCGTCACGAATCTCGCCCGGAAGACCGGGACCTCGCCGTCGAAGCTGCTGATTCCGCTATCGTTCGCGTCGATGATGGGCGGAACCCTCACTGTCATCGGGACGTCGACGAACCTGCTTGCGAGCGATATCTGGGCGCAGACCGGTCCGACCGGCGAGCCGTTCTCGCTGTTCGAGTTCACACAACTGGGTGCCGTCGTACTGGCTGTCGGTCTCGTCTATCTACTGACGATTGGGAGATACCTCACGCCCGCCCGGATCACTGCCGAAGGGTCCCCCACAGACCAGTTCGGGATGGCCGACTACCTGACCGACGTCGTCGTGCACGAGAACTCCGACCTCGTCGGGTCGCAGGTCCGAGAGCTGCGGCGCGGCGACCTCGACCTGGATGTGTTCGAGATCGTACGCAACGGTCGCAGCATCGTCCGCGGTCTCCCGAGCGAGCGGATCCACGCTGGCGACATCCTCTCCGTGAGGGCGAGCCAGGAGACGCTCGAACAGGTCATCGGCGACGACCACCTCGATTTCCTGCCGGAACTTCTCGACGCCGCGGAGGACGGGCACGAACCGCTCCCCGACGGGGCCGTGCCCGAACACCACGCGTGGAGCCGACCGTCAGCGACACCCGACCCGAACACGAACGACGACGAGAGCACGGAAAAACCATCTGAAGCCGAGGATGAAATTTCGCTCACGGAGATCGTGTTGCTCCCCGGGACGTGGTTGAACAGACGGAACGGCGTTGCCGGATTCGAACGCGACTACGACGCGACAGTGCTTGCGGTTCGCCGGGGGAATGAAGTGATTCGCCAGCGCCTCCGGGACGTGCGCCTGCAGGGTGGTGACGTGTTGCTCGTCCAGACGAGCGAAGACGTTCTCGACCGACTCCGGGCGGACAACAATATCGTCGTCTCCAGTGACAGACGCTGGGAGGACTTCGACCGGACACAGATTCCCATCGCACTAGGAATCGTTGCCGGCGTCGTCGGACTGGCCGCACTCGAGTATCTCCCGATCATGGTCAGCGCGCTCGCCGGCGTCGTCGCGATGCTCTTTTCGGGCATTCTCCGACCCGCAGACGCCTACGAGGCCGTCGACTGGGATGTCATCTTCCTGATCGCGGGCGTCATCCCGCTCGGCATCGCGTTCGAGGCGTCCGGAACGGCTGACCTAATCGCGACGGGCATCGTGGCCGGGAGTGCCGTCCTCACACCAATTGCGATGCTCGCGACGTTCTACCTCGGCACCGCGCTCATCACGGAGATGGTGAGCAACAACGCGAGCGTCGTGTTGATGCTTCCAATCGCTGTCGAGGTCGCGGGGCAACTCGGCGTCAACGCCTTCGCGTTCGCCCTTGCGGTGACGTTCGCCGCCAGCACGCCCCTGCTCAGCCCGGTGGGCTACCAGACGAATCTCATGGTCTATGGGCCTGGCGGCTACAAGTTCACTGACTTCGCGCGCGTTGGTGCGCCGCTCCAGCTCATCCTGACGGTCGTCACGACCGCTGGCATCGCGTTCTTCTGGGGGCTATGATGAGACAGAATCACGACTGCGACGTGCGCTAAGGCGGCGCGACCGCAGCCGCCCCCTACAAGGCCCCCACACGCCAATACCGGTGTATGGTCAAGTTGCTCTCTATCGGTGGGTTCCTCGCGTTCTTCCTCGTGGTCATGAATGGGGGTGTTCGTCGCCGCCGAATTCGCATTCGTAAAAGTCCGGCCAACTCGGGTGAACGCACCCGTCGACCGCGGGAAACCCGGTGCAGGACTGGTACAGGATGCCATCGAGAACCTCGACGGCTATCTCGCTGTCAGCCAGCTCGGGATTACGCTCTCCTCACTCGGCCTCGGGTGGATCGGTGAGCCGGCTGTCGCAGCGCTCATCGAACCCATTCTCGGGGAACTACTACCTGCAGGCGTGATTCATCTCGTGGCGTTCGCGCTGGGATTCGGCTTCATCACGTTTCTCCACGTCGTGTTCGGCGAACTCGCACCGAAGACCTTTGCTATCCAGGAGGCCGAACGGGTGGCGCTCCTCGTTGCGCCGTTCATGAAGTTCTGTTACTACCTGTTCCTGCCCAGCCTCGTCGTTTTCAACGGCACCGCGAACTACTTCACCAGCCTGGTCGGCGTCTCGCCAGCGTCCGAAAGCGAAGACACTCATTCCGAGGAAGAGATCCTGATGATTCTCACGCGCGCTGAGGAAATAGGACACGTCGACCTTGATGAGGTCGAGATGATCGAGAGCGTCTTCAACCTCGGCGACACGCTCGCCCGGGAAATCATGGTGCCACGCCCCGACGTGGAAACCGTGTCCACCTCGATGGCGCTTTCAGAACTTCGTGCGGTTGCCGCCAGCGGGACCTACACTCGATACATCGTCCTCGACGAAGACGGGGAGCAGCCAACTGGGTTTGTCCACGCGAAAGACATCTTCCAGGCGAGCGAAACCTCATCGAAAAGTGGTTTCATACCCTCAAAATTCGAGTCGACCGCGTCCATAATTCGTGGGTGGGCAGTCACGGCAGCGTCCGCGAGTGGTTCATACAATTTGTGCAATACTACAATTTTCAGAGATCGCATCAAGCGCTCGATGGACGAACGCCAGTCGAGGTGGTTACTAACTAGACAGTGCCGAATGGACATAAATACTGACCGTTGATATGTGACCGGTCTACGTAGCCAACCCGACCGGTCAACGATAATCGAAAGAATGCAGTCCGATAACCAGAGACATCAGCCAGAAACACAGTATCTGAGAACTCGTGTTTCTCACAGATTCCGTGGAGAAACACAGTCGCCGGAACAGCCCCGTGGTGCTTGAACAGCGCGACGTCGACACTCACTTTTGTGAGAGGCCTATTGTGTCTCACAACCAAGACTACTCGCCCATTCCTTATCTGGACAGTACCCAAGAATGTTCCATCTCAGAAGACCAGATCCGAAATGTCGTGAACGGCTTTTAGTAGGCCCCATCCGTTAGGTATCCCAATGGTTACGTCGAGAGGACAGCCATGCGCGTGATCGTCGTCGGGGCCGGTGAAGTCGGAGCGAACATTGCGGTCAGTCTCGCTGAGAGTCACGACGTCATCGTCATCGATATTGATCCAGAGAAAGTCGAGGACCTCACGTATTCGAGTGATATATTGGCGATTAAAGGGGATGGGACCTCGCTGAGAATACTCGAAGAGGCAGGCATCGCCGAGGCAGATATGCTCATCGCCAGCACGGACGACGACGAGACGAACTTAGTCACCTGCGGGACGGCGAAGACAACGGGCGATGTCTTCACTATTGCTCGGGTCCGGAACGCGAACTTCCTCGATACGTGGACGCGATCAGAGAGGGCGTTCGGGGTTGATTTCATGGTCTCGACGAACCTACTGACGGCCAACGATATCGTCCGCGTCGTCGGGCTCCCGGCCGCCGTCGACGTCGACCCGTTCGCCGGTGGACTCGTCCAGATGGCCGAGTTCGAGGTGGCGGCAGATTGTGAAATCGAAGGACAGACCGTCGAAGAGGCGGACAAGTTCGATGCGCTCACGTTCGCAGCACTAGTTCAGGAGGGCGATGTCGTAATCGCCCGTGGACAGACACGAATCGAAGCCGGAAACAGAGTGATCGTCATCGGCAGTCCAGAGAGCGTCCAAGCGTTTTCGAAAACTGTTGCCTCAGCTGAAACCTCAGATGAGGCTCGTGATATCGTCGTCGTTGGTGGGAGTGACATCGGGTACCACACGGCTAGGTTGCTCGAAGAGCGCGGCCTCGAACCTCGTCTGATCGAACAAGACGCGGATCGCGGCCGTCAACTCGCCGAAGACCTTCCCGGAACAATCGTGATGGTACACGACGCGACGGACGTGGACTTCCTTGTCGGTGAACACATCGACCGGGCGGACGCAGTCATCGCAGCGACCGACAGCGACGAAAAGAATCTCTTGGTCTCGTTGCTCGCAAAGAACATCGGTGTCGCTCGTACGGTCGCCGTCGTCGAACAAGGGCAGTACGCAAGCTTATTCGAAGCGGTCGGAACCGACGTCGCGATCAACCCCCGTGAAGCGACCGCGGAGGAAATCGTCCGCTTCACACAGGAGGGACAGGTCGAAAACCTCTCGCTCATCGAGGGTCGCCAGGCAGAAGTGCTAGAGATCGAGGTCGACGAGGCAAGCGTCCTCGCAGGACGCCCCATCCACGAGAGCATTACTGAGCTTCCATCCGGTGTGGTTATCGGTGCGATCACTCGCAATCAGGAGTTCATCGTTCCCCGTGGCGAGACCGTGATCAAAGCAGGTGACCACGTCGTTCTCTTCGTAGCTGCAGATGTCCTCTCTCCCGTTATGGAGCTCGTATGAGAATTCGCGTCGATTGGCGGGTTAGCTGTCGACTGGTCGGGACGATTCTCAAATGGCTGTGGGTACCACTCCTCCTTCCGCTTGGAATCGCCCTCTACGACGGAACGGCGCTGCTCCCGTTCATCTTCCCGATACTTGGGACAGCACTCCTCGGGGTCGGGCTCGAACAGCTCACCGACAAGCGTGACCTCCGAGCGCGGGAAGCGTTTCTGATGGTCTCGCTGACGTGGTTGAGCATTGCGCTCGTCGGTGCGGTCCCATTTGTTCTTGCCGGCGAGGGAATGCTTGTAACGCCGGTGAACGCCCTATTCGAGAGTATGAGCGGAATCACGACGACCGGAGCAACGGTCATCGTGGATTTCGAACGCCACTCACGGGCCATCCTCATGTGGCGAGCGGTCCTGCAATGGCTCGGTGGACTCGGAATTCTGGTTCTGGCGACGGCTGTCCTCTCCCAACTGTCCGTCGGTGGTGCACAGCTCATGGAGACCGAAACCCAGATTCAGGACGTCAACAAGCTCACGCCCCGAATTTCGGAAACAGCAGCCCTTCTCTGGAAGATCTATATCGGCCTGACCGGGCTCCAGGTGGCAGTTCTCTACGGACTCCATTTGATCGGATACGCGCCGGAGATGACGCTGTACGACGCTGTAGCGCATGCGTTTACGACCATCTCGACGAGTGGCTTTTCACCCCGTGGCGACAGCATCGCTGCCTTCTCGCCCGCCGTTCAGTGGGCGATTATCCCGTTCATGGCAATCGGTGCCACGAGTTTCATTCTACTGTACTTCGCCTTTCAGGGGAACTTCGACCGACTCCGCAATAGTGACGAATTCCGCTTTTACGTCGGACTGCTCGGGTTCTTCACGGTCGGTGTCGGGGGGGTGTTGTTGGTTGACGGTGCTCCCTATACAAGCCTCGAACAGATAGCTCGGCACGCACTCTTTCAGGTCGTTTCGATAATGACGACGACAGGTTACGCGAGTACGGATTTCAACCTCTGGTCGGCAGCGGCCAAACATCTCCTGTTCGTCTGTATGTTCATCGGTGGGATGGCCGGTAGTACGACCTGTTCGATCAAGACGCTCCGGTGGCTCGTCGTTGTGAAAGCGTTCAGTCGAGACCTGTTTACCGCCTCGAATCCGAGCGCGGTCCGACCAGTCCGCCACAGTGGGAACGTCGTCGACGAAGAGACGGTTCGGGACATCTACGCCTACACACTGGTTAGTCTCGTGTTCTTCATCGTCGCGACAATCTTCGTCGTCGTCGACGCATCCCGAGTACAGCTGTCAGTCACCGAATTCGAGGCCATGAGCGCTGCGGCAGCCACGTTCTTCAATGTCGGGCCGGCGTTCGGAATCGCGGGACCACTCGAGAGCTACGAGCCGTTCCCGCAGTCGACGAAGATCGTGATGACCTTCCTCATGTGGGTCGGTCGGATCGAAATCATTCCGGTGCTGGTGTTACTGACGCCGTCCTACTGGCGGTCGTGAAAAGCGAGGTGAAATGACACTAGTTTACTTGCGTTCCACTTCTCGATGTCCGGGCGCTCATCACCCTCTTGGGACTCGTCGGGTCACGCTGAGCGTGGAGGTCAACTACTCCGACACGGGAGAGTCGTGTTCCTCCGACCGCGCCCACCCTTAAGTATCTACTTAGCGAACATTCAAGCGGGATAGATATGAGCGAGTTAGTGGATGAGGTGGTCGTCTTGTACGTCGACGACGACGAGGACTTCACCGAACTAACGGCGACGTTCCTCGAACGGGAACACGACCGGTTCCGGGTCGAGACGGCCACCTCGGTCGCCGAGGGGCTCGACCGCGTGGCAGACACGGAGTTCGACTGCGTCGTCTCGGACTACGACATGCCCGAGCGCGACGGATTGGATTTCCTCGAAGCCCTCCGCGAGGACGCGCCGGACCTCCCCTTCATCCTCTTTACTGGCAAGGGAAGCGAGGAGGTCGCGAGCGACGCAATCTCCGCGGGCGTCACCGAGTACCTCCAGAAGGAACACGGGACCAGCCAGTACACCGTACTCGCCAACCGTATCGAAAACGCGGTCGAGCAGTACCGCTCACAGCGCGCGCTCGAGACGAGCGAACAACGCCTCTCCCTGTTCATCGAACAGTCTCCGCTCGGCGTCCTCGAGTACGACAGCGACTTCCAAATCGTCGGGCTCAACGAGCGCGGCGAGGAGATTCTGGGCTATACTGAAGCGGAACTCCGCGGCCACAGCTGGGAACTCATCGTCGCGGACGATAGTTACGACAACGTCGACGCCGTGACAGACCAGCTTGCAGTCGCGGAGGGCGGCTACCACAGCATCGACGAGAACGTCCGAAAGGACGGCGAACACATCCGCTGTGAGTGGCACAACCGAACCATCACTAACGACGACGGTGCGGTCGTCGGCATCATCTCGTTGTTCCAGGACGTGACCGAACGAACCCACCGTGAGGACGAACTCGAACGGACCAACGCCCTGCTCTCGACGCTCATTCGGTCGCTCCCGGTCGGCGTCCTCGCCGAAAACAGCGACCGAACCGTCCTCGCCATTAACGAGCGACTGCTCGAACTGTTCGATGTCTCGGAACCGTCGACGGAACTCATCGGCGCAGACTGTCGGGAACTGGCGCAGATGGCCAGCGAACTCGCGGTTGACTCGGAGGGCTTCGTCGAGCGCGTCGACGAACTGATCGCCGGGACAGAGTCGATCCACAACGAGACAGTCGCTCTGACGAACGGTCGGACGCTCAACCGAAGCTACGAACCGATCGAACTCCCCGAGGGGACCGGCCACCTCTGGATGTATCGCGACACGACCGAACAGCGAAAGCGAGAGCAACAGCTCCAGCGCCAAAACGAGCGGCTGAGCGAGTTTGCGAGCGTCGTCAGCCACGACCTCCGGAACCCGCTGAACGTGGCTGCTGGGAACGTGGAACTGGCCCGCCAAGACCACGAAAGCGACCGTCTTGCGACCGCCGCGCGGGCGTTGAACCGCATCGACGACCTCATCGAAGACCTGCTCACGCTCGCCCGAAAGGGCGACAACGTCGGTGAACTGGAACCGGTGTCCTTGGGTCCGCTCGTCTCCGACTGCTGGGAGACCATCGAAACGGCCGGCGCTGAACTCCAGACGGACGTGACGGCGACGGTCATCGCTGACCGAAGTCGGCTCCAACAGCTCGTCGAGAACCTCGTCAGGAACAGCATCGAACACGGTGGAGACGGCGTGGCGGTGACAGTTGGTGAACTTCCGGACGGCTTCTACGTCGAGGACGACGGTGTCGGCATCCCAGCCGAGCGCCGCGACACCATCTTCGAAGCCGGCCGCACAACCTCGCGTACGGGTACCGGATTCGGGCTCGCAATCGTCAAGCAGGTCGCCGAGGCCCACGGATGGGACGTTAGCGTCGCCGACTCTGACGCCGGCGGGGCACGATTCGAGATTACGGGAGTCACGTTCGCTGATGTCGACGACTGAGCCCCACGCCGGAAGCTTTTACAGGCCCCGTGCGGACCGCTGTCACATGTACTATCACGGCGAATCCGGCAGCGCGGCGCGGAGCGTACGATGACGATTACGAGCGATTGGGGCGAATGGTGGGCCCGGGAGGAACTCAACGGCGTCGACGTCGAGGAGGGAGTCTCACTGTGGTATCTCGGCGTCGCCGGCTGGGCGATACGGACGCCGGAGACCGCCATCTACATCGACCCCTACTTCAGTACCGAGCGGGACCGCGAGTACGTCGCTCGGATGTCGCCGGTGCCGATGGAGCCGCAGTGGGCGGACGCCTGCGACGCAGTCTTCTGCACCCACGACCACCGCGACCACTTCTGGCCGCCCTCGTTCGGCCCGCTTCTCGACCACGGCGGCGACGTCCACGCGCCCGTCGAGTGCTACGAGAACTTCGACGTGAGCGCGATCGACGAGGACAAGCGGACGGCCGTCGAACCCGGCGACAGCTACGAGGTCGGCGACCTCACCGTCCACGTCAGAGGCGGGTACGACCCGGACGCGACCGGCACGGTGACGTACGTTATCGAGCACGAGACGGGAACCATCTTCCACGGCGGCGACAACCGGCCCTGCGAGGCGTTCCACGAGATCGGTGCGGAGTTCGACATCGACCTCGGGATGCTCTCCTACGGAACCGACGCCCGCGTCGTCCAAGACGGCGAGGTCATCACGCGCAAGCTCTACAACGACGCGGACGAAATCATCGAGGCCACGAACGCGCTCGGCATCGACCGCCTGATTCCCGAGCACTGGCGGCGCTGGCGGTCGATTCACGCGGACCCCGGCGCGCTCTCGAAGGCCGCGACGACGTTCGAGTACCCGCACGTGATCGAGGAGGTCGAAGTCGGCGACCGCTTCCGACTCGGCCGGCCGGGCGTCGTCCCACCGGCGCGCCTCGGCGGTGAGTAACTCTCCAACTCGTCACCGAACTCTTCTGCCCCACAGGCGACGTCGCGCGGCGCTCCCATTCAACAGCGATGTCGTACTGTACCACAGAAACCGCAGTCGAGTCAGTCGGTGCGCGGGAGTTCGACGACGAAGACGGCACCCGTCGGTTCGTTGTCTTCGACCCGGACCGAACCGCCGTACCGCGTGACCAGGGTGTCGACGAGGTAGAGTCCGATACCCGTGCCGGGGCTCCCGAGACCTCGCTCACCTTTTCCGAACGCGAGTTCTTTCCTGTCGTCCGGGATGCCCGGCCCGTTGTCGGCGATTCGAATCTCGACATCGTCGTCTCGGGCCGTACACGAGATCTCGACGCGAGGCGCGTCCTTGTCGTTGTGTTGGACGGCGTTGTTCAGGAGGTTCCGAAACACCGAACTGAGCATGCTATTTCCGGCGACCTCGACATCGGGGAGCGCTCCCGCCACCACGAACGCGGCCTCCGGGAAAGACTCCTTGCGAATCGATAGCTCGGTTTCGAGAATCGAGCGAATCGGTACCGACGCGATAGTGACACTCTCGTTCGATGCAATCGTCTCCACGTAGTCGCGTGCGACCTCGGTCAGTTCGACGACGTGCTCACCGCTGTCGAGGATTTTCTGGAGGTACTCGCTCCTGTCATCATCGACGTGGTCTTCGAGCATCTCTGCCCACCCGAGTACGACCCCCATATCGTTGCGGATATCGTGGCGGACGATTCGGTTCAGCAGTTCGAGTTCTCGCTCCCGGCGTTTCTGCTCCGTGATGTCCGTACAGATACCGACGACCTCCGAGACGTCACCGTCGTCATCGCGGAGGAGCACCTGCCGCGTCAGCACCCAGCGAACCGACCCATCGGGTCGGACGACGCGACCCTCGTACGCCTCGTCGTGGGCCCCCTGGGCTGAGGCCTCGATATTCTGTCGCACCCGGTCGCGGTCTTCGGGATGGATGGCGTCGAGCAGCCGTGTGATGTCGTCCATGACCGCCTCGGGGGGAATCCCCCAGATGTCTTCGAAGCCAGCGCTAATGTAGTCGAACTCGCCGGGCGCGGATACCGTCCAAAGCGCGACCCCATCAAGCTGGTCGAACAGGTCCTGGAAATCGGGCCGTTGGCCAAGCGAGCTGTTACTCATACGGGGGTGTTTCGAGGCGAGTGAGATAAGTACCAGTCCCGGAGTCCGACGGCGGAGCAGCCGGCGTCAAAGCTGCGTTCTGAAGGGTGAGTCTCGTTCGTGGACGAGCAAACCGGACGTTAGTGCTAATCGAGTGACGTCGAAGGAGGTCGGCTCGAGCCGACGGAAGGATAACCGAGGAGTCCCACGCGGGGCAGTCCACTGCGACTGGTCGGTGAGTACGTGCAGGAAACGCTATTCCTGTTCTGTATCGCTGACCGACCGGAAGACGACGCGCCGGGCCTCGAAATCCTCCAAGAACGCCTTCGAGCCACCGACGGTAAACGTGTCGTCAGGCGTCTCAACGACGAACGACTCCTGGGTCGGGAAGTCGTTCGAGAAGGGCCGAACGAGGCTCTGTTTCACCGCCACGATCGTCCCAGTCGTCGTCTCGAACGCCGCGTTACTCTGGGTGGGACGGATGTCCATCTCGGCCGTGACGACAGATCCGTCCATCAGATGTAGCGTCGCGTCGAACACCGCGTGGCGGAAACTCGTGAACGTCGCCGGCAGTTGACTTTTTGACCCGACATGCACCTGCTCGCCCATCGGCCAGTAGTTCGCGATAAACGAGTCGAACAACGAGGAGACGATGTGCTCCTCAGCGTGGTAGATGGCATATTCATCGGAGTTCGAGTTCAGTATCGCATCTGCCGAGGCGATGATACCGTCACCCCGGTCAACAGTAAGCGTCACCGGGGCCGGGGCGCTCCACGTCTGGATGATACTCGCGGTCGCACCGTCGATCGAACTCGTGCCGTCATACTCCGTGACGAGAAGCATACAAAATACGCCCCGACTCCGCGCCTCTCTGAGCGAGTCTTCGACCCGATGAAGCACCGATGCGGGAAGTGCGAGAACGAGTTCCGATTCGGCGGCGTCGATCAGCTTATTGAGCTGAGCGAGTATCGTCCGTCGAGATTTGATGATACTGAACTTCTGCTGTTCGTAGCTCTCGGAGTCAAACAGGTCCTCTAACTGGGACTCGACGGTCTGTAGTTGGGAAACGAGGTTGTCGATGCCCTCTGCGGGCGGAATCGCTCGCAACTGCGTCGGTTGGACGTGGTCGTCGATTTCGATGAGGTCGCGCTCCTCGAGTTTTCCGACGATATCGTACGCGTAACTCTTAGAGATGTCAGCCTCTTCAGAGACGACTCGGATTGTCGTCGCCCCGTTACGGAGTATCGTCACGTATGCCCGCGACTCCTTGTCCGAGAGCCCAATCCGCATGAGGCTGTCCACCACCTCGTCTTCCACCATATCCAAGTGTTCGGCCAAGGCGGGGGATAAATCTTAGTAAAGCGTTGGACACCGAGAGGCCATTGTAGGCCGACAGACCAGTATGATGAACGTGATTCCTCCCCGGCGTAAACGGCGGGGTCCCCTCACTACAGAAAGATGAGAGGACAGGCAGGGAGCTGTCCGACGCGTGACCGCCCCGAACCCGTTTCGAACGATAACTCTCTACTCGGTGCAAGTACCTCGGGTGACACGGGACGCGTGCGTGGCTAGTCGAATGGCGTGAGACCAACCCAACGGCGTTGCGCTGTCCGGCGCACCGGTGTCGAAGAACTGCTCTGGGAGGTAGCCCGATGGAAGGCACAGACTACCGTCGAGATCTATTTCGTCGAACAACCGATCCGCCCACGTTTCGGGGTCGTACTCGTCAGTCGACGAGAAGAGTCGAATCGACTTCTCGGCCGCGTACGCGCCCCAGCCAGTCGAGACGGTCCAAACCTTCTCGCTTCCCTGCCCTCGCTGCCGCCACGTATCGCCCTCGAATCGCGTGAGTCCAGAGATGTCGCCGGTCTCTTTCCAAAGCCTGGAAAACGCGGTTTGGAGGTGACACTCGAGTCGCCGCAATCGCGTGTCGCCGATATCCTCGATGGCTCGGTAGGCGAGGTAGGCGTCGACGAGCGAGAACGTCGTGCTGTCGACTCGGTCGTCCAAGTCACCGTCCCCGTCGTCTAATCGGAGCGCGTAGATACCCTTGTCGGCGGCCCACGCCATATCGAGCGCGTCAAAGACCTCCGTTGCCCGCGTCGCTGCGCGCTCGCTGGTGGCGGTATCGTACGTGACCGCCGCAATCGTACTGTAGGCCTGAACGAACTTCGCGGCGGTGTGCGTGAAACGACCATTCGTATTCTCCCACGCGTTTTCGCATACCGTCGGAAAGCCATCGTCTTTCAGCGAACTGTCGAGCCCATCGACTCCCGACTGTAACGCGTTCTCGATGGCCTCGACCGTGACGTTTCGGAGCGACTGTCGGTATGTCGAGAGGTACTCGGCGAGGAAGACGAGGACACTCGCAGTCTGGTCGGCTTGGTACTGCGTTTCCGTGCCCTCGATGTGGCCGTTCGCCCACCCCGGCGCAAGCCGGCCGTTCATCGGCCACACCCGATGAGGCCACCGGCCGTCAGGTAACTGCGTCTGCAAGTAGAACTCGGCGCTCTGTCGGTGTGCCTCGGCTGCGCCGAACCCGAGCGATTCGTCGGCTTCCAAGAGAAACGTCGAAACTTCTCCGTCGTCTCGAAACCACGTGTAGCCATAGCCGCCGGAGTACTGGTAGTATGGGTCGAAATCCGGCCCCGCAATTCGGGCCCCAGTCGGTGCGGAGAGCAACTCAAGGACCGAAAGGTCAGTCGCGACGAGTCGGTCCGTGACCGTGGGATACTGTCCTGCCTGCCGTGCCGTCGCGAGGAGCGCGGCTGAAGCGCTGTTGGTTCGTCGCGTCCGGGTCGCGACCGCAGAGAGCGCATCCGAGCGCGACTGCGTTTCGATGTCCGACAGCAGGGTGACGAGACTGGTCTCACCGTCCTCGAAAGCGACGCGGACGCCAACACCACCGGTGAGGCGACTCTCCTCGTACTCTTCGGACGCACCGAACTCCGGAAACGACCGCGATTCCGCGGCGAGTATCTCGTCGAACCGCTCGAGTACTTGGGGCGTACACTCCACGAACTCAGTCGAGGCGCCGAGGTAGTCGTGTTCTCGGTTGTGATACACCTCAACGACGTCGTCGTGGACGAGTTGCCCGACGCGCCCATCTCGCCCCTCCGGGCTGATCTCGATGAACGCGGCCAGTTCGATATCCTCCGGTGCACCGTCGCCAAGCTCAAACGCCGTCGTGTGGGCGAGCCCGTCGGTAACGTCGCGTTGTACCACGTCGAACCCATCGAGACGGTGCGTCGTCTCGACGAGCGACCGACCCGCTCGGTACGTCTGAATCCCCGTGTCGAGCGCATCGAACCACTCGATAGTGTCACCGATACGGACGCCGAAACGCGAGGACACGATGCCGCCGAATCCCGAAAGTGGGTACGAGTAGTCCCGTAGTGACCCGGCCGGTGACACGTGAACGAGGCGTTGGTCCGACCCGCTGAATCTGCCTCGCCGCGTGCGCCGTTCGCCCGGAAATACGTCGGTCGCGTCTTCGTTCTGCTTGTAATCGTCGAGTGACCGTCGGAGTCCCATACACCTACTGGCCACAGAGTCCAGATAAAGTTCTTGTGATATCTCAAAGATAATCCCTAAATTATAAGTGGCCCTATTTTGATGAACAATTCGGACGATGACAACGAACCCAGAGACGAGCAAGACGACGAAGAAGAGCGTCTCACGACGGCGGTTTATCGCCGCTGCAGGTGCGACGGGAGTCACAGCGGGCCTCTCCGGCTGTGCGAGTATGTTCGGCAACGGCTCCGGCACCGGTGGACAGGTCGGTGAGTCCGAAAGCGGCGGAACGACCGTCGTCTGGGGCTTTGACGCGACTGTCGCACAGGACCACGCGGACCAGCTCCGTACTGCGCTACACGAGAAAGGGGGACTCTCGGACGACATCCGCGTCGAGTTCCAGCCGGGCCAGCCGGACAGCGGGAAGCGCCGGTCGACGTACAACCGGCTCTTGAGCTCTCAGGAGACGACGCCGGATATGTTCATGATGGACAACGGCTGGGTGAACATCTTCATCCAGCGGGGACAGCTCGCTAACCTCTCGGAGGTGCTCCCCGAGAGTGCGCTTTCGACCATCGAAAGCGAGTACTTCGGCGGGTTCACCGAGACGGCCATCGACCCCGCCAGCGGGGACCTGTTCGGTGTCCCGCTGTACCCCGACTACCCGACGATGTTGTACCGGAAAGACCTCGTCGAAGAGGCGGGTTACAATCCGACCGAAGAGAACTGGGCCACCGAGCCGATGACGTGGAAGCGGTGGTCGAATATCGCCGCCGAAACACAGGACGTCTCGGGCGTCGATTACGGCTTTACCACCCAGTGGGATATCTACGTCGGCACCGCCTGCTGTACCTTCAACGAGGTGCTGTCCTCGTGGGGCGGCGCCTACTTCGGTGGTCGAGAGAACCTATTCGGCCCCGTCGGCGAACGACCCGTCACCGTCGACTCGGACCCGGTCGTCAACTCGTTGAATATGATGCGAAAGTTCGTCCACGACGAGAGCTTCGACGGGCAGTTTAGCGACTACGGCGGCGGCTTCACGCCGACGAACATCCTCGGGTGGATCGAAGACAGTTCACTCGCACCGTTCGTCGACGGGAACGCCGTGTTCCACCGCAACTGGCCGTACGCGATTAATCAAGCAGCGTCGGAGTTCGGCGACGACCTCGGGACGATGCCGCTTCCCTACGGTGTCCCTGAAAGCGAGGCGCAGTTCCCCGGGACCGGTGGGTCCACCTCCGCACTCGGTGGCTGGCACATTACTGTCAACCCGAACAGTCAGAAGCTCGACGCAGTCACACAGGTCATCCAAGCGTCGATGCGCGAGGAATTCCAATTGTTCCTTCTGGAGGTCGAGGGGTGGCTACCGCCGCGGGCGAGTCTGTTTAACTCCGAGACGGCTGCGGAGCTCGAACCGGCCGGTGACTACATGGACACGCTCCGCGTCGCCGGTGAGAACACAATGGCTCGACCGGTGACGGCAGTCTGGAACAACCAATCGAGTAAAATCGCGGAGCAGGCCAATCGCGCGGTCGGACAAGAGGTGTCTTCGTCCGAGGCGATGGCGACGCTCCAGTCCAGTCTCGAAGAGACTGAGAGAGACAACTGACGAGTTGAGAGCTTTACACTCAACAGATCAAATCATGAGTTCCACACCTCTCAGAGGGGTAGTATGAGCGCCGATACGACTGCAAAGTCGGTACGCGAGTCACGGCAGTCGGGGCCAGTCGTCGCCTTCTTGCGGTGGCTGGAGAACCTGAGCGACACGCAGTACGCGTACCTGCTGTTGACCCCGGTATTCGTCCTGCTCGGTATCGTGGCCATCTACCCGCTCTTGCGGACGTTCGAGCTGTCACTATACGCCGTCTCGACCGACCTCTCTAGTGTCCGTTTCGTCGGTCTCGACAACTACGTCGCGCTGTTCACCGGGGAGAAAAACCGGTTCCTTCCCGGTGGGACGACGTTCCTCCCGACTGGGTTCGACGCCGCGAGTCTCCTCGATAGCGCCCTCGTAATTACCCTCATCTTCGCCGTGGCCAGCGTACTGTTCGAGACCCTCATCGGACTGGGGCAAGCGCTCGTCTTAGATCAAGACTTCTATGGCCGGCGGTGGGTCCGTGCGGCGATTATCATTCCGTGGGCCGTCCCAATCGTCATTCAGGGGATGATGTTCTTTTTAATGTTCGACTCAAACGTCGGGTTCGCCACGCCGATTCTCGCCGACCTCGGAGTAGTGGCGCCGACCAACACATTGAACGACACGGTCAGCGCGACGTTCATCATTATCGTCGCCGACATCTGGAAGACCTCGGCGTTCATGGCGCTACTCATCCTTGCCGGGCTCCAGAGCATCAATCGTAGCCTGTACGACGTGGCTCGTGTCGCCGGTGCGAGCAAGTGGCAGCAGTTCAGATACATCACGCTCCCGCTCATCCTGCCGACCATCGGGGTTGCGGTGTTATTCCGCTCGGTGCAGGCGATGCGCGTGTACGGTATCATCGATACTGTCTCGAGTTGTACCGTCGTCCCCTCACTCTCCTGCATGGTCGTCTCGACGTTCAACACGCACGAGGGGACGTCGGCCGCCATCGCGTTCGTTACGGCGGCCATCATCGGCGTCGTCGTGATGGGAATCATCCTGTGGCAGGGGGAGGACGCGATATAATGTCCAGCGAAATCGAGGATACGTCAGACGATACCGGGCCGCTCGCACGGTGGGCGCGGAATGCGATCCACAACCCACGACGCGTGTACCGAGCGTTGTTCTACGTCGCGATGGCGTTTTTTATGGTCACGACAGTGTTCCCGTTCTACTGGTTACTCGTCCTCGCGGTGACACCACAAGAGAATCTACTTTCCGGGAGTTTCCTCCCAACTGTCGACCTGTTCGGCGTCAGCGGTACGTTTCCGCTCCCCGTTCCGAAGGGATTCAATCCGACAGCGTTCGTTACCGTCTTCGAGCAGGTTCCGTTCCATCTGTACGTGCTGAATAGCTTCGTGCTAGCTGCCACGACGACAGTTATCGTCCTCGTCGTCGCGAGCCTCGCAGGTTACGTGTTCGGACGGATCGAGTTTCCCGGGCGCGCGCTGTTGATGCTCGGTATCCTCGCCATCAGTTACTTCCCGCCGGCAGCGTTCGTCATCCCGCTGTTTCAGGCGTTCGCCGGTAACGCCCCGATAACGATTCCGTTCGTGGGTATCCCGCTCTTCACACCACCCCGACTGCTGAACACCCCGGGGTCGATGGTCATGCCGTTCAGCGCGCTGTTCCTGCCGCTGTCGATATTCATCCTCACGACCTTCTACGGGCAGATTCCCGACGGGTTGGAGGACGCGGCGCGGGTGGAGGGAACGACCCGACTGGGCGCGCTGTTCCGCGTCATCGTGCCGCTTTCGGCACCCGGCGTGGCGACCGCGGGCGTCCTCACGTTCATCAGCGTCTACAACGAGTACTTTTTCAGCTCGATTATGGCGACGTCGCCCGAAGCGTCCAAGTGGTCGCCAATCGTCGGCGGGATTCTCAGCTACCAGACCCAGTACACGACGCAGTACAACCTCATGGCCGCAGCGAGCGTTGTGGGGGTCATCCCGGTCGTCGTCCTCGTCATCATCGCACAGGAACGCATCGTCAGCGGACTGACCGCAGGAGCACTTAAAGAATAACAATGGCACGACTACGACTCGAACACGTAAGCAAGCACTACGACGACGTAACGGCGGTCGACGACATGAACCTCGACATCGACCACGGCGAATTCATCTGCTTTGTCGGCCCATCGGGGTGTGGGAAGTCGACGACGATGGAAAGCATCGCTGGACTTACGAAGCCGAGTGAGGGCGAAATCCACATCGGCGACCGCAAGGTAACGAACCTCCCGCCGAAGGACCGCGGGGTCGCGATGGTGTTCCAGAACATCGCGCTGTTTCCCCACATGGACGTCTATGACAACGTCTCCTTCGGGCTTCGCCTCCGCAACTACGACAAGGAGGAAATCGAGCGCCGCGTCGAACGCGCCGCCGAAATCGTCCAACTGGAGGGAATGCTCGACCGTATGCCCGACGAGATGTCCGGCGGGCAGCGACAGCGCGTCGCCATCGCCCGCGCCATCGTCCGTGAGCCCGATGTCTTCCTCATGGACGAGCCGCTAGCGAACCTCGACGCGAAGCTCAAGGTGCACATGCGGACTGAACTCCAGCGCCTGCACAAGGAACTGGACACGACCATCATCTACGTCACCCACGACCAGGAGGAAGCGATGACGCTCTCAGACCGTATCGCCGTCCTCGACGCCGGCCAGCTCCAGCAGATCGACCCACCGCTCGTCTGTTACAACGAGCCGGCGAACCTGTTCGTCGCCGGCTTCATCGGCTCGCCGTCGATGAACTTCGCTGAGGCGACAGTCACAGAAGACTCGCTTTCGACGGCGAACTTCTCGCTCGCGTTCGATCCGGCGTCTGTCGAGGCTGTGGACGTGGGTGACGAGGTGACTGTCGGAATTCGTCCCGAAGATATCTATCCCGGCGGAACGCGCGTCGAAGTGGAAGACCCCTCTTCGCTCATCTCCACGCGTGTCGATATTCTCGAACCGATGGGCGACGAGATATTCGCGTACATGCTGTTGGGCGAAGGCCGAACCTCGATGGACCAGTCAGGGACTGATGACCAGTTGCTGATGAGCGTTGAGCCCGACTCGACGATTCGAGAAGACACGGCCGTCGAAGTGGTGATAGACCGGGGGAACGTCCACCTCTTCGATACGGCGTCAGGAAACGCACTCGTCCACGGCCTCCCCCCCGTTTCAGCCGAGTTAGAGACCGAGACGACGGCCGACGCAGACGACTGAAGCGACCCGGCAACCTCGCCGTCGGCGACGGCGAGACGCAGTAACTCCCGGAGGCTACCGGAAGTAACCGCGCGCTCGACTCAGTACGGAGCGCCACAGCTCGGACACATCGGCGGCGCGCCCTCGGGAAGGTCGATACCGCAATGGGGGCACTCCCCGTCCACGTCTGGCGACGTCATCTCGTCGACTGCGTCGTCGGTCGTGCTCCGAACGCCGGCCAGCGACCCAACGCCTTCGACCGGTGACTCCGCTGATTCCCCCTCCGACGCCGCCCGGAGAAATCGGACCCGTTCGGCGACGAACTCGGCCGCTTCGTCGGATTCCGCGTCGAGAACCGAATCCGGTACCCGAACCGCCTCGCCGCTCCCGCGGGCCGACAGTCCGAGCGCCTCGGCGGCGCGGCCCCGGACGAAGGCGTTCTCGTCGGCGAGTCGAGCCGAGAGCGCCGCCCGAGCCTCGGCGAGCGAATCCGGCGCGTCGCAGCCGACGACCGCCACCGCCGTACAGAGGTGGTAGCGAACGAGTTCGTCCCGGTCGTCGAGGTGGTCTGCGAGCGTCGAGACGCGGTGGCGAAGTCGACCGGGGTCGCCGAGCGCAACGCATTCGAGCGCCTTGGCCAGCTTCTGTTTCACCTCGGGTTCGTCGAACGAGAGACCGACGCGGAGGTCCGCGAGCACCTCCGGCGAGGCGACCGCATCGGAGTGTTCGAGCGCGACGTAGCCCAGCGCCTCGGCCGACCGGGCGCGGACGTAGTAGAACTCGTCCTCGTCGGCGAGTCGCTCGGCGAGCGACGGAACGGCGGGAGCGACCGCGTCGGGAGCGGCCTCCGCGACCGCGACGAGCGCTTTCGCGGTCAACAGCCGGGCGGCGCGGTCGTCGTCGGTGAGAAACGGCGTGACAGCGGGGAGGAGCGACCCGAACGCAGTCGGCCGGTCGTCGGCGAGGCGTCGAAGCTCTCGGAGCGCCCGTTTTCGGTCCTCGGTCGACGCCGTTCGGAGCTCCCCGAGCGACCCGCTCACCGCCTCGTAGGCGCGGTTTTCGACTGCTTCGACGAGGCGCTCCAGCGGGGGCGCGTGACGTGTGTCGTCCATCGGTTCGTGCTCCTCGTTAGCGAAGTATCTCCTCGGTACGTCAATAAGTTGGTGGGAGACCGCGTCGTCGACACCGAACAGAACAGACAAAAAGACTACATTTTCGCGGAGCGACGACAGAACCGTGAGCCCGATTACGCTTGCCGCGGCGGCGCTCCTTGGGAGTGTGGCCGCGGCCGCGACGTATCGACACGCGAGACGCCGCGACCGAAACCCGACGAGGTGGAGCGGGGAGGTCGGAGCGACGTTCCTGCTCGCGCCACTTCTCGCGGCCGAAGTGGGACTCGACGCCGTCCGAACAACGCTGGTCGCCACGTCCTCGGCTGGGGTCGTCGAGGCGGTCCCTCCGGTGGCGTTCCACGGCGTGACTATCGCTGTTGGGCTGGTCGCCGGTGCGGCGGCACTCGTCCACTACCGGCGTGCCGCGGTGGCCGGGTAGTCGAGTCGAAGCGACGCGAGGCAACGAACCACGTCGTCCTCGCGGTCACTCCAGCGGGAACCGCGCGACTGCGCCGTCGTCGACGTACGAGACGAACACCGACGCCGGCTCGACGCGGAGGGAAAGCCGGCTGTGCGATTCGGGTTCGTACGACCACCGCGTCTCGCCCGTCTTCCGGGAAAGCACCTCGAAGCCCCGGTCCCAGACGGCGACGACGCGGGAACCCGTGACGGCGAGCGAGTCCAGCGACGGGAGTCCGGTTACGGTCTGCCACCGCCGCGTGCCGTCGAGGTCGAATCGGTCGATTCGGCCGAGAATCCCGCCGTCGGGGTCGTCGACACGGCTCCCGACGAACACCGCGTCGTCCGTGGCCTCGACCGCCCGAATCTGATAGCCCACGGGGTTCGCCCACCGCTTCTCGCCCGTCTCGCGGTCGAACGCGAGCAGTCCCTGACGGCCGTCCGGTCGGTCGCGGGTGAGATACACCTGCGACCCGAGGACAAGCGTACGTCCCACGTCACCGATGGAAATTCGCCACCGAACACTCCCGTCCGACGGTCCGTAGGCCGTCAGCGTCCCGTCCCACGCGGCGACGACGAGCTGGGAGTCCGCGACGGCCCTCGGGTACCACCGCTGGGTGTCGGTCCGCCACCGGACGCTCCCGTCCGCCGGCGAGAGCGAGACGACGCGCGATTCGGTCTCGCTCACCGGTACGCGAACCACGACCGAGTCGTCGGCGACACCGTCGAGGGAGTACGACGAAACCGCCCGTTCGAAGCGTCGGTCGCCAGTCTGTGGGTCGTATCCGGTGAGCGTGCTCTCGGGGCCGGCGAAGTCGAGTTCGGCGACGAGTGACCCGGTGCGGACGAGTCTCGCTCGATGGGCCGTACCCTCGTCGCGCCACAGTTCGTCGCCCGAAGAATCGACCGCGTAGAGGTCGCCGTCGGTGCTGTGGACGTGGTACGGGCCGCCGGACGCCGGGGCGACGGGTCGCGTCTCTATCGGGCCGCCGGTCTCGAACCGGACGGCGGTCGACCCGTCCTCGCGCCGCAGGCCGTACAACGCCTTGTCCTGCATCCCGGCGAGGACCAGTCCGTCGGTGACGGCGGGCGGGCCGGCCATGAACGCCCCGTCGATATCGCGTCGCCAGACCGGTCGTGGCCCGCCGAGCCCCGGAATCGAGCTACAGCCGGCGACGGAGAGCGAGCTGACGGCCGCGAGCGTCCCGAGCACCTCGCGGCGGGTGACGGTTTGCTCCCGGCTTCCGGCCGAACCCGTCCGCTCCGGAGGCTCACTCGGCATCGAGCACCTCCGCGTCGAGGCGAGCGAGTTGCCATTCCTGTCCGACGTAGACGCCGTCGCCCGCGGCGACGACCCAGTTCACCGTGCCGCCGTCGAGGTAGCCCTCGAACCGGTATTCACCGAGGAGAGCGCCGTCGGTCGCGTGGACGTACAGCGCGGTCGGGTCGAACGGGACGGTCCCGCTGTGCCCCCGGACGAGGATGTCCGCCCCCACGACGGTCACCAGTCGGTCGCCGACGCGGGTCGGTCCGCAGGTCACGGGGCCAGCCAGTTCGCGCCGCCACAGTCGGGTTCCCGTCTCGGCGTCGAAGGCGTACAGGAAGTAGTCCGCACCCCCGACGTACACGCGGCCGTCGGAGACGAGCGGCCGGGCGAACACGGTGTTTCGAAGCGACCCACGCCAGCGAACCTCGCCGGTCGCCGCGTCGAGCGCCAGTAGCTCCTCGGTCGCGCTCCCGACGAAGACGGTGTCCCCGGCGACTGCCACCGACGACGGCGACGGACCCACGTCGACGCGCCACGATTCGGAGCCATCCGTGGCGAACCGGCGAAGCGTTCCGTCGAGGACGGGCGCGACGACGCCGGCTTGGGAACCGTCTCCGGCGGGTACGGAGGCGGGCGCGCCGGCGAGCGACGCCGGAAGTTCGGCGCGAAAACGCCGCTCGCCGTCCTCGCGGGACAGCCCGAGCAGTCGGTCTACAACGTCGTTTTCGGTGCCCGAGATGGGGAAGACGACGGTGTCGTCGGCGACGACCGGCGGGTACTGAACGACGCCCGGGTCGGCTCTGTCGACGCCCGTCAGTCCGGTGTCCCACACTCGCTCGCCCGCCTCGTAATCGACCGCCGTGGCTCGCCCCGCCTTCGAGAACAGGTACGCGTGCCGGTCGTCGACGCCGAGGGGTGAGCGGTAGCCCTTCCGGCCGGTCACCGTCCAGCGCTCCTCGCCGGTCTCGGGGTCGAGCGCGGACACCATCGGGTCGGCGTGAAACGGACTTCCAGTCCCGACGAGCAAGGGGCCGGACGACGGGCGCAGGGCGCGGGTCGGAGTTCGCACGCCCGCCGTCCACGCGGTCGGCATCGGGAGCGAGTCGTCGTGGCCCGTGAGGCTCGCACAGCCGGCGAGGCCGGCGGCGAGCGCCGGAATCGTCTTCAGCGCGTCGCGTCGCGAATAGGAGGGCATCAGCGAGGACGTGTGGTCCGGCTGATAATACTCCTGTTGGTTCGGACGGCGGCGGGACCGGTCGCGAGGGCGGGTCTCCGAGCGGGGAGCCACGAAGGTTTTTATCTCGCGCCGAGACGGCGGTCGTATGCTCTCCAGACGCGAGGTACTGGCCGCCGGCGGAGTCGCGCTCGCGGGCGGAGTCGCCGGGTGCGGCGGCTCCCTACCGGCTCCGGACGCGACGTTCGACGCGCCGACGACGGCGTGGCCGACCACCGGCTACGACCCACAGGCGACGGGCCACGCACCGACCGGCCCGTCCGAGGGAACCGTCTCGTGGAGCGTCTCGCGGGGGAGCCTCGACCCGCCGCTCTACGGCGCGCTCGCCCCGCCGGTCGTCGCCGACGGCACCGTCTACGTCACCGGAGTCGCTACCCACTATTACAGGCCGGACGACTTCGTGAGCCCGCTGGCCGCGATTGACGCCGCGTCCGGGTCGGTCCGCTGGGTCGAAGGCTTCGCGGACGGGCTCGGCGGCGGCCCCGCGGTCGTCGGCGACGACCACGAAACCGTCGTCGTCGGCAGTTACGACGGCACGCTCCACGCCGTCGGTGCCGACGGGTCGAGCGAGTGGACTGCGGACCTCGGCGGCCGGCTGGGAACCCCGACGGCGTACGGGAACAGACTGTACGTCGAAAGCGGGAGCGGCCGCCTGCACGCCGTCGGAAGCGACGGGAGTCGGCTGTGGGCCGCCGACCGGCCGGGGGCGCTCGAACTCCTCGTCGGCCCGGACGAGCCGGTCGAGACGACGATGCCCGTCGCCGACGACCGCGGCGTCTACGCCGCCTTCACGCCGTTCGAGCGGGAGCGCGAGGCGGTCGTCGTCCTCGGCTACGACCACGGCGGCGGGCGGCGCTGGCGGACGGTGCTCGACGGTCGGTACGGCCGGTCGCCCAACGGCCTCGCCGTCACCGACGACGCGCTGTACGCGACCGTCGGCGGAACCGTCTACGCGCTCGCCCCCGACACCGGCAAGGAGCGCTGGCGGTTCGTGACCGGCTCGGAGGCCGCCGGCCCGCCGACGGTCGACGGCGAGCGAGTCTACGTCGGCGCGAAGAACCTCTACGCGCTCTCCCGGACCGATGGCGTCGAGCGCTGGCGCGTGGTGAACGAAGCGCCGCCGAGCCACGACCGCGACCCGACGACCCTCCCGTATCTCGCTCGCCCGCCCGTCGCCGACGGGCGAGTCTACCTCCGAACCGGAGCCGTCGACGCCGCCGACGGGACGCGGCTGTGGGGCGGCGACGCCGACGAGTGGCTCCAGTCGGGGAACTACTTCGCCGAACCGTACTACAGGCGGCCGATGGCGTCGCCGGTCATCACCGAGGAGGCGATGTATCTGACCCACGCGCACCGCGGGGTGGTGAAGGTCGCATGACCGACACCGGCCAGCGACCGACTCGGCGGCGACTCTTGGCGAGTCTCGGAAGCGCCGCCGTCGGCGCGGCGGGCTGTCTCGGAACGCGGTCGGAGCACAACCCGACGAGCGGGGAGTGTCCCGAGTACGACCCCGTCGAGCCGGCGACCGCGGACTGGCGCGGCGTGATGGGTCCGACGACGAACACCGGGGCCGTCGCGTCCGAGGCTGTCCCCGAAGGTGACCTCACTGTCGATTGGACGGTGCCCGTGGAGACCCACGTGGGCCACCACGTCCCGGTTGTCGCCGACGGCACCGTCTACGTCCACGACATGGACGACGAACTCTCCGCGGTCGACGCCGACACGGGCGAGCGAGTGTGGACCAGACCGCTCACCGACCCCGAACCCGCGCCCGCAGTCGGCGACGGAACGCTCGTCGTCGTGACCCGCGAGGAGACCCACGCCTTCGACGCGGCGACGGGTGACCGACGCTGGAAACGGGAGGGACTCGGCGGCGGCATCTTCGGTGCGAGCCCCATCGTCGCGGGCGACACCGTCTACGTCCAAGCGGGCGTCGCGACTCACGCGCTGTCACGTTCGACCGGCGAGACCCGCTGGCGGGCCGCGACCGGGTTCCCCTCCGACTCGACGCCTGCCGTCGCCGACGACACCGTCTACACCGCCGGCGACGACACCTACGTCCGGGCACTGGCGGCGGCCGATGGGACGGAGCGCTGGCGTGCGAAGACGAGCGCCCGAATCGCGTGCAACGTCTCGGTGGTCGAGGGGACCGTCCTCGTCGGGACCGGTGCCGGGAGCGTGCTCGGACTCGACGCCGAGACGGGTGAGGAGCGCTGGCGCTATCGACTCGAACCGCAGCGAGCGGGCGGCGAGAGTCGACCGAGGCAGCCCGAGACCATCGCGACCGACGGTAGCCGGGTGTACGTCGCGACCGACGACCGGTTGGTCACGCTCGCGTTGGCCGACGGGACCCGCTGCTGGGACAACCGAAACTACGCCGGAAGCTACGCGAGCGGCATCGCCGTCGGCGCGGGGAACGTGTTCGTCCCGACGCACGACGACAGCGGGGGAGCGGTAACCGTCCTCGACGCCCCCACCGGAAACACGCGACAAGAGCTGGCCGCGGGCAAACGCCAGCGCTTCGACATCGGTCCGAGCATCGCCGAAGGCGGCGTCTACTTCGCCGGCCGGAGCGCCGTCGTCCGACTCAGTTAGGGCGGTCTTCGGGCGTGACCGACCCGAGTGGTTCGTCGAGTTCGTCAGTTCCGGCTCGTCAGTTCCGGTTCGTCGACCCGTCAGTTCGGAAGCGGCGGCCACGTCGTCGCCACCGTCTCGGCGATGAGCCGGGTCTGCGCCCGTCGGAGTCGCTCGGAGGTCGAAGAAGCGGCGATGCCGAGTTCGTCGGCGACCTCCCGCAGGGTTGCCCCGCGGGGGATGTCGAAGTAGCCAAGTTCGTACGCCGTCCGGAGCGCCTCGTCCTGTCGGTCGGTGAGCCCCTCCCCCGGTGGTTCGGGGTCGCCGTCGCGGGCGAGGCGCCGGAGTCCGAAGCCGGCGTTCCGCCGCCAGAACGATGCGAATCGCCCGAACGCGTCGCGGTCCGCGAACCAGCCGGTCTGCCGCCAACCACCCGGTTGGGCCTCGATGCGCTCGATGATGGCGTCGGCGGTGGCGAGGGCCTCCAGTCCGGCGAGGTCGTCGAGGCTGTCCCCGAGCTGTTCTTCGAAGCTCAGCGCCGGGACGGCCTGATACCGGCGGGTCTCGCCCGACTCGCCGATTCGCGTCCAGTCGGCCACGTCGACGGCGTCGTCCATAGCGGTTTCGAGTGCCCGGTGTGCCCCGCCGGTGGCCGTCACGATGAACATCGGCCGCTCGCCGTGATTGTACTGGAGTTCCAACGCGAGCGTCGCCTCCGGAACCGCCGCCGCGACCCCTGTCAGCGGGAGCGCGTCGCAGTCGATGTCGAACTCGGCGATGAGACCCATACGTCCGCCGTCTCGGCGGTCGGTCATGGGCGTGTCGAAGCGGCCGAGACGGTCGCCCGCCCTCGGAGGCCACTTAAACGACCGCACGCCTGAGAGTGCGACTTAGCCGCCGCCGGCGACAAGCGAGGCCGCGATGCAACCGATTCGATTCGAACGCGGAACAGAACTGTCCGACGAACGATTCGGGAGCGGCGCGCCGCTTCTGTGCTGCCACGGCGGGATGGCACCGCCGGCGTACTGGGACGCGGTCGTCCCGCACCTCGACGGCTACGAGGTCGTCGTCCCGGAGCGACCCGGCTTCGGTACCTGCCTGGACGACGCCGAGACGACGCCCGCCGAGGCGGTGCTGGAGCGCGAGGTCGAGTACGTCCGGGAAGTCCTCGACGAGATTCGCGAGGCGACCGGACGCGACCCGGCGCTGTTCGGTCACTCCTACGGCGCGCTCACGGCTCTCGAAGCGGCGACCGACGCGCGGGTGGCCGCCGTCGCCGCCTACGAGCCGGCGGTGCTCCCGGAGGCGTACCGGAGAGAGGCGGACCTCTCGGAGCGCATGGCCGCGCTCGTCGAGGCGGGAGAGCGGCGCGAGGCGGTCAAACGCTACGTCGAGCAGGTGCTCCACCCCGACGGCATCGACGACCTCGACGCGTGGCTCGACGAGTGGCCCGTCTGGCCCGACTGCGTGGCCCTCGCCGAGGAGGTCGTCCGGATGAACCGCGCCGTCGAACGCTACCGGCTTCCGGCCCGCTTGGACGTTGACGCACCCACCGTGGTCATGGCCGGCACCGGGGGCCCGGACTTCCTCCGCGAGAGCGCCCGAAACGTCCACGACGCTCTGCCGACCAGCCGGTTCGTCGAGTTCGACGCGCTCGGCCACGGCGGCCCCGGTGACGACCCCAAACGGGTCGCGGCCGCGGTCGATTCGTTCCTCCGAGACAGGGGCAGTCACGCGTGAAAACATCGATTACACGGGTACAGGTGTAATCACAGTCTCGGCGATACGAGCCGTCTCGCGTTCGTTCGCGACCGAATCTCGGGTCTGAGACCGGACGCGCGAGACGACCTGTCAACCCAACATTCTTTGCTCGGTGCGGAGACGTGGTCGGTATGGCAGCCCTCCAATCCATCGGCACAGCCGCCGGGTCCCTCAGACGGAACCCGATACTGTTCGTCGTCGCCGCGGCGTTCAGCCTCGTCCAACTCCCGTCGCTGTTCGCGCAGACGGTCAGCCCGCTCATCGGAAGCATCGTCTCGCTGGGATTCAGCGGCCTCACCGTGTTCGTCGTCCCGTTCTTCCTCGGTGGCGTCCTCGGCATGGCCAACGAGGCCATCGACGGTCACACCTCGCTCGGGACGCTCGTCAACGAGGGGAAGTCGCACTACGTCTCGCTGCTCGCGGTCTACTTCAGCCTGCTCGCGGTCAACCTCGTGTTGGCATTCATCGGCGTCTTCGCAACGCTGTTCTTTGGCCTCCTCGTCATCGGGAGTGGCAGCCAACCGGGGACCGCCACGCTCGCGATTCTGGGCGTCATCGTCCTCGCCGTGACTCTCACCTACCTCGCCGTGGTGTTCGTCTCGCAGTTCTTCGGCCACGCCATCGTTATCGACGACCTCGGCGCGGTCGACGGCGTCAAGCGCAGCATCTCATGCGTCAGGAACAACCTCGTGTCGGTCTTCGGCTACTCGGTCATCGTCGGACTCGGGGGCCTTCTGGCCGGCGTGGTCGGCGGCGTGGCCTCGCTCCTACTCACCCCGTCGCTCCAGCATCAGGGGGCCGCAGTGGCAGGGTCGGAACCCGGCGCGACCGCCGCGTCGGCGTTTTCGGGACTCCCGACCGTCGGCGTCGTCGGCATGGTCGCCATCGCGGTCGGACTCGTGCTCGTCAGTGGTCTCGTCGGCGGTTTCTTCGCCGCCTACTCGACCGCGTTCTACCGGTCGATTCGACCGGCGAACTCCGAGGGAGTAAACGCCTGACGACGCTGCGAACCGCCGCCATTTCTGTCGGTCGTGTATCAATTCGCAACCGTTAGGCGTCCGGGGGGCGAAACGCGGGCCGTCCCATGCCCTCCACCAACGCGGACGTCGCCGTCGAAGCGACTGACCTCAGGAAGTCCTACGGCTCCGAGGTCGCGCTCGACGGCGTTTCGCTGTCGATTCCGAGCGGAACGGTGTACGGATTCCTCGGGCCGAACGGCGCGGGGAAGACGACGACGATGCGCATCCTGACGGGGCTCTCACAGCCCACCTCGGGGTCGGTCCGCATCTGCGGGCTCGACGTGAGCGACCGCAGGAAACTCGCGCCGCACGTCGGCTACCTCCCGGAGACGCCGCCGCTGTACGACGAGTTCAGCGCCCGCGAGCAGCTCGATTACGTCGCCGACCTCCGCGACATCCCGCCGGAGACCGCCGAGGCGCGCATCGACGACCTGCTCGACCGGTTCGGCCTCGTCGGCGACGCGAACAAGCGCATCGGCACGTACTCGAAGGGGATGAAACAGAAGACCGCGTTCATCCAGAGCGTGCTCCACGAGCCGGACGTGCTGTTTCTCGACGAGCCGACCTCCGGGCTCGACCCCCGCGCAGCGAGACAGATTCGGACCTCCATCGGCGACGTGGCCGACTCGGGGGCGACGGTCTTCCTCTCGACGCACATCCTCCCCGTGGTCGAGGCCGTCGCCGACGAGGTCGGCGTCCTGTTCGACGGCCGCGTCGTCGCCGAAGGGACGCCCGACGAGGTGAAATCGCGCGCCCAGACGGGCGGCGAGGGCTCGCTCGAAGACGCGTTCCTCGCGGTCACGAGCGACGAGACGCAACTGTCGGGTGTCGCCGACGAATGAGCCTCCGACGAGACGTTCGCCACGGCCTGCGAATCGGGCGCGCCGAGTTCGTGCGAAGCCTCCGAGGGTACGCCTCCGAGACGCGCCGAATCATCGGTCTTCTGTTGCTCTTGCTGTTCTTCGGCGGCAGCCTCCTGTTTTCGCTCCCGGCCGTCTACGTCGTCGGCCGGGGCGCGCAGTCCGTGACCGAGATTCCCTTCTTCGACCTCGTCGCCACCGCGATACCGGTGGGGCTCGCGCTCCTCGCGACGTTCCGAACGCTCGAACGCATCGGCCGCGTCGAAAACGAGTCGCTCGTGCTCACGACAGTCCATCCGCAGGCAGTCGTTATCGGGCTCATTACCGCCGAGATCGCTCGAATTGGACTCTGGTTCGGGCTCCCGCTCGCGGTCGTCGCCGCGACGTTCACGGCCGGCCTCGGCGCGCCGTCGCTGTTGTTCACGACGGCCGTCGTCGCGGCCCCGCTGGCGTGCTGTACGACCGTCTGGGGCTACGCGGCCGGCGTCGCCGTACTCCGCGCGTTCAAGCGCCTGCCCGGCGTCCGGCGCACGCTCAAGGTCGTCGGCTTCGTCGCGATGGTTGGACTCGTCCTCGTCTCGCAGTCGTTCGGTCGGTTGCTGGCCGAGGGGTCGCTCCCGCTCGAGTGGCTGGCGGCGACGCTGACGTTCGGCCCGCTCGCAGACTACCTCGCGCTCGCATTCGTCGGGACCCCGCTCGCCCGACCGTTCTCGGCGGCCGCCGTCGTCACCTTCGCGGCCATCGTCGCGCTCACGCCCGTCGGCCTCGTCGTCGCCACCCGACAGGCGAGCGCCCTCTGGTTCACCGACCGCGCGACCGGGGGCGACCGGGGTTCGTCGGCGGCGAGCGCGGAGGCGAACGGCTCGCCCGGCGGCTTCTCGACGCCGAAACCGCTGGCGGCGACGAGCGGCGGCCACGTCGCGTGGGGCCTGCTCGTCCGCGGCGTCCGCCACCCCCAGAAGTTCACGCACCTCGTGATGCTGGCGTTCTTCCTCGGCCCGCTCGGCACGACCATCGTCCAGTCCTCCGCCGACGGCCTCGGCCCGCTGCTCGCCGCGAGCGGGGCCGGCCTCGGCACTTACCTCGCGGGCGCGACGTTCGGTCTCAACCCCATCGGCGACGACCGACCGCAGTTCCCGATGTTGCTGTTGACTCCGACTGCGCCGCAGGAACTGGTTCGCGGTCGCGTGCTCGCCGGCGTGATTCTCGGCGTGCCGGTCGCCGCGGCGCTCCCGCTGGCGGCCGTCGCCCTCGGCACATCGCCGCTGTCAGCGGTCGGGTTCGCGCTCGTCGGCGCCCTCATGTGCGTCGCCGCGGCGGCCTTCTCGGTCGGCATCGGCGCGGCGTACCCGATATACGAGGAACGCGAGTTCTGGGGCGCGACGACCGTCGTCCCCTCGACGCTCGTGTTGATGGCGTTCATGTTCGTCGTCGGCCCCGGCACCGTCATCGGCCTCGTCGCCACGTGGTTCGGCGTCACCGGGCACCTCTCCGCGACGCCGCTTCTCGCCGCCGGACTCGGGCTGTACCTCCTCGTAACCGTCGGCGTCTCCTACGGGTCGTACCGGTACGCGGTTCGACGGTACCGGACGTACACGTTCGAGTGACGACGAGCGCGTCGTGGGGACGCGAAACTCGGCGTCGGCAACCGCGGCGACGGCCCGCTGGCCTCAGTCCGCTACGCGGAACACGCCGGGGTTCCTTCCCGTCCCGGCGAAGTAGAGTTCCGACCCGCGGACCGACAGACCGCCGGTGGGTCGGGCGTCGAGCGCCGTCACCCACAGTTCGTCGCCGGACGCCGCCGAGACGGCGTAGAGTCGGTCGTCGCTCGCCACGAAGCGAGTATCGCCGGCGACGACCGGCGGCCGGGCGAACGTGTCGGCGTCGAGCGACAGCGTCCACTTCGTCGCGCCGTCGGCGGCGTCGAACGCGGCGAGGCTCCCCCGCGAGGACTGGACGTGGACCGTGTCGCCCGCGACGGCGGTCTGCGGGCTTCCGTTCTCCGGGAGCGGAACCGACGCCCGCCACTGCGTCGACCCGTCTTCGAGAGCGAGGGCGAACACGTTCCCGCGGTGGGCGTTATAGTAGAGGTGAGAGTCGCCTATCGCGAGCGGGACGCCGGTCTGCGGGAGGTCCTCGCGCCGCCACCGCTCCTCGCCGGTCGCGGCGTCGAGTGCGGCGACGCCGGTCTGCTCGTGGTCGGCACCAACGGTCGTGTAGACGACGCCTTCGCCAGCGGCGAGAACGGTAGACACCTCACCCGGGTCGTACGTCCACCGCTCCTCTCCGGTCGCAGGGTCGCGCCCGAAGACGGGCGCGCTCCCACCATCGACAAGCGTCCCCGCGGCGAGTATCGGCGCGTTCGCGGAGGTCCCGTACCCGCCCTCGCTCGTCCGCCAGCACCGCTCGCCGGTCCGGGCGTCGTAGGCCGCGACGAACTCCGCGGTCGAGACGAACATCGCGTCGCCGGCGAGCGTGGGCGTGGACTTGCCGTACGCGTAGTCGACAGTCCACGCGTCGTCGGAGTCGGCGGGAGCGGCCTCCGAATCGAGGTCGAGCGCGCGGTAGACGCCGTCCTCGCCGTCCCCGTCGCTGTAGCCGAGCACGCCGCGCCCGCCGGCGAGCGCGACCGAGGTGGCGAGCGCCGCGTCGCCGGACGCGATTCGCTCGACGCTCGCGTCGGCCGACGGACCGGAGTCGGTGGTGTGGCCGGTGTTGGCGAAATCGCGCTGGTACGTCGGCCACGCACCAGTCACGTCGCCGACCGGCGCGTCACGTCGGTAGTCGCGCTCGACATCGAGGGCACCGATTGCGCGGGCGACACAGCCTGAGAGCGACGCGAGGGCGGTCGCGCCGCCGGCCGCGAGGACGGCTCTGCGCGTGTGCATGTTGGAGGGCATACATGTCTGTGTCCCGTCGCTACCGTACTAACAGTTGCCCTTGGAGCGACAGGGATAGGCGGTGGCGTCGGGGGCGGTGACGGCGGGAGTCGCGACTCGTCCTACCGATTCTCGACGAGTGCGTCGACCGGGTTGTCGAGGGCGAAGTCGACGTTCTCGGACGGGTCGTCGGTCCGGGCTTCGAGGTCCGAGACGACCGACTCGGCGCGGTGGCGGAACGCGCGGAGCGTCTGTCTGCCCTCCTCCGTGAGTTCGAGGTAGCGGCGGGTTCCGCGCTGGGTGACGGTGACGTAGCCCTGATGTTCGAGCGTCGCGGTGACGCGGTTGTCGAGGACGTTGTAGTCGCCGGTGACGGGTTCGTAGTCGGCCGCCTCGCCGTCGACGCGGCCGCGCATGAACTGGAGGCCGTAGCGGGCCGCCTCGGTGATGAGCGTCTTCTTCTTCGCGTGTTTGGCGTCGGTGTCGTGGGCCTCGATGATGGCGAGCGCGGCGACCTGGTCGGGAGAGGGCGAGTCGATTTGGTAGGTCGTCAGGAGCGACGCCTGCGCGAAGCCCTCGGTGACCGGCGCGTCGAGGCCGTGCGGCCGGACCTCCGGGTCGACGACGTACGGTTCGGCGTCGGTGCGTTCGTCCATGCAGGCCATCGTCGCGCCGACCGCCGCGCGTTTGGTGCCGGCGGTGACGTTGACGCGGACGAAGTCGTCGGGGTGCCAATCGGCGATTGTCGTAATCGCGCCCATCACCTCGTACATGTCGAAGAGGTCGAGGTACTCGACGTCGGGCGGGGTGCCGACCACGTCGGCGATGAGGTCGACGACCGCATCGTGGTAGGTCGGGCGCTCGACCGCGGGGTCCTCGTGTTCGAGGAGGTAGACCTTGTCCGGCCGGTCGTCCTCGATGGGGCCGACGATGCGGTCGTGTTCGCGCCACAGGGGGACGATGTGAACGCGGAGGTGTCGTTTCATCTGTCACTCTCGGCCACGACCCCCCGCGTCGAAAGTCATTCGGTTGGGAGATTCACCCGTAAGTGAACGATAGAGCGCCCATAAACGCCGAATGGCGAACAATACACGCTATTCATGCTACTCACGTAACTTACGGTAGTTACTGGGGAACCGCCAATATGGGTTGTCGACTACGAATAGTTGCCGCCGGCCGCGCTCCAACGGACCGGCGGTTGCGACCCGCCGACGGCGGCGCGACCACCGGTCCCCGGTCGCGTCCCCGCGGCGGACCCCGCGTCGGCGGACGACCCCCCGAAACCCTCGTTCGGTGCGCTCGGGGCGTCGGCCAGTCCGCCGACCACGCGCCCTCCAGCCCCCTCGCTTCGGCCCTCCACCGCCGGCCGACGCCCCGACAGCACCGTCTTTTTCTCCGAACCTCACTCGTCGCCCGACGAGCGCGGCGCTCTCGACCCGCGGCGGGCGCACAAAAAACGACCGAGTGTCCGCACCGCGATTCACGCGGGTCAGGCCGGTTCAGTTCGGTCCGGCCCGGTTCAGATGTCGAACACGTCGAGACCGGTCCGCTCGTCGAGGTGGTGAGTCAGCGGCGTCTCGCCGAGGTGGATGACGACCTCGAACGTCCCGGAGACGCGCGCGCCGGAACAGTGGCCGCCGAGCGTCTCGAAGTCGCGCGTGCCGACCTGAATGTGCGTGTGAATCTTGTCGGGGCCGATGTTGCCGAGGAAGCTCGTCACCTCGAACTGGCCCGTGAACTCCTCTTCGAGGTACTCCTGGTCGCCCACGTCGTAGTGGCCGAGCGTGACGGAGTCGACCGCGCCGATACCCGTGAGAAAGCCGTGTTCGATGTCGAACTCGTCGCGCACCGTCGCGAGCGAGTCGAGGACCTGTTCGCCGGGGTCTAGCCTGACGACGACCGTGTCGTCTTCTTTGACGTAGTCCATGGTTGTGCCCGAGCGTCCGGTACAGGGCCGGCGGCGTAATATGTTTTGAAAGGCTCAACGTTGCGGGACGAACGGGGTTCCAAATTGTTAGACGCCTGGATAATCACAAGAATAGTCGGTTCAGACGAATGTTAGTCGAGTCTCGTTCTCGACTCCCGCCCGCCCACTTTCACACCAAATCGATGACCGCGGCCCCCTTCCTATTCGCCAGTATCCCCAGAGTACCGGCCCGTAATAGACGGTCTCGCTCTCGAATAGACAGATTCGGTCGGCGGAGTGGTCGTCGAAATCGCGGATGACCACGGACACGACAACCAATCCGACCGCGCTCGTCCGGTCGTCGTCTCGGACGCACAGAAAGTGGGGAGAATCCGTCACAGAGGCGAAATAACGCGTTTTCTCGCGGGGCAGCGTTATCGCGACCGACGGGCGAGGCGTGTCGAACCGACGGAGAGACCGACCGACGGCGAATCGCTCGAAGGTATTCGGACGAGCGACGTTAATTCTGTTATTTGATATATATTTGTTTTTGTCATATTTGACCACCAACTCGGTTCGGCCCGGTGCAACTCGGCACTGTCCGTGACCGCGGTCGGCCGGCGCGTCACCGGAGCATCGACCCGCCGTCGACCGTCAGCACCGTGCCCGTCACGTAGCCCGCGCCGTCGCAGAGGAACGCGACCACGTCGGCGACCTCCTCGGGCGTCCCGATGCGTTCGAGCGGGAGATCGGCGGCGTACTCGGCGAGCGCCTCTTCGGTCCAGAGGTTCGACTCGGTGAGAAGCGGCGTCTCGACGAGCCCCGGCGCGACGCAGTTGACGCGCACCTCGGGGCCGAGCTGTTTCGCCAGCCCCTTCGTGAGCCCGAAGACGCCCGCCTTCGACGAGGAGTAGTGGACGCCGCCGGTCGCGCTTCCGCGGAGGCCAGCGACGCTCGACACGTTGACGATGGCGCCCTCGCCGCGCTCGACCATGGCCGGCGCGACGGCGCGGGCGACGACGTACTGCCCCTTGAGATTCACGTCGAGGACGCGGTCCCACTCGTCTGGGCCGAGGTCCGCGAGAGAGACGGCCCGCGAGATGCCCGCGTTGTTCACGAGCGCCGCCACGTCGGCAACCGATTCGACCGCCGCCACGGCGTCCGCGACCGCGTCGGGGTCGCGAACGTCGACCGCGAACTCGTGGACGCGCTCGTCGCCCCAGTCCGTCTCGCCGGCCTCGATATCGAAGCAAGCGACGTAGTCGTACTCCGCTCGGAGTCGCTCGACGACCGCCCGACCGATACCGCTGGACGCGCCGGTCACGACTGCCGCGCGCTGATTGTCCGTCATGTGGTTCGGGAGGACGCGAACCGTAGTACGTGTTGGGGTGGCGGCGAGCGGTACTGTCGCGGTCGAGAGTGGTTCGAGCGACGTGGTCGAGGCGAGTGGAGTGGTAACTGTTTTCGTGGTTGCGCGTGAGCCGTTCGTATGCAGTTCGCAGTCAACGTTCCGACCAGCGCCGGCGACTCCGTTCACTCTCAGTTGGCGTTCTGCGACGAGATTTCGTGGGACGCGCAGGTCGAGTTCGCCGTGGCGATGGAGAACCTCGGCTTCGACGGCGTCGCCGTCCCCGACCACGTCATGACCGGCAGCGGCCCCACGACGGAGTGTTTCGTCACGCTGGCCGCCATCGCCCGCGAGACCGAGGACGTGTACCTCTACCCGAAGACGGTGAACAACCACTTCCGAAACCCCGCGCTCCTCGCCAAGCAGGCCGCGACGCTCGATTCCGTGAGCGACGGCCGACTGAAACTCGGCATGGGTGCCGGCTGGAAGGAGAGCGAGGCGCGGGCCTACGGCTACGACTGGCCGGACGCGCCGACTCGACTCCGGATGCTGGAGGAGTCGATTCGGATGCTCAAGCGCCTGTGGACCGAGGAGACGGTCAGTTTCGACGGCGACTACTACACCCTCGACGAGGCGATGTGCCGGCCCCACCCCGTCCGAGACCCGCATCCGCCCATCATGGTCGGCGGCGGTGGCGAGTCGTTCACGCTCCGAATCACCGCACAGTTCGCCGACTCGTGGAACTTCTGGGGGCCGCCGGAGGTGATGCAACACAAACTGGACGTGCTCGAACGCCACTGCGAGGGCTACGGCCGGCCGTTCGAGGAGATAGAGCGCTCGTGGTTCGCGCGGTGTCTGCTCCGCGAGGACGAGGCGGAACTCGACGCCCTGCTCGACGAGCACTTCCCGCGGTTCAAACCCGAGAACGTCGCCGACAGCGAGTACCCGCTCGTCGGCACGCCGGAGCAGGTCCGCGAGCGACTGGAGACGTTCGACGAGATGGGCTTCGGCGAGGTCGTCGTGGAGTTCGTGGACTTCCCCGAGACCACGAGCGCCGAGCTGTTCGCCGAGCGCGTCGCGCCGGCGTTCCGGTAAACTGCGGGTCGGGAGTCCCCGAAGCGCTCCGCGCGGGTCGCACCCCGAGAGTGCGGCATGGAAACAGCTATCACATCTATTTTCGTACGTCGAAGCGTGACTCACCACAGCGTCTGCCTCACCTTCGACTTCGACGGCGTCTCGTCGTGGATACACTCGTTCGAATCGCCGGACAGTCCGACGAAACTGTCGAGAGGACTCTTCGGCGTCGACGTGGGCGCGCCCCGCGTCCTCGACCTCTTGGACGAGTTCGGCGTCGAGACCACCTGGTTCACGCCGGGCCACACCATCGATAGCTTCCCCGAGGCCGCCGAGGAGGTGTGGAGCCGCGGCCACGACGTCCAACACCACGGCTGGTCGCACACCCGCCCGCGACAGTACGAGTCGCGAGAGGCCGAGTACGACGACGTGAAACGCGGCGTCGAGAGCATCGTGGACCTCACGGGTCGGCGGCCGACCGGCTACCGCTCGCCGTCGTGGGACTTTTCGACCCACACGCTCGGCATCCTCGACGAACTCGGCTTCGAGTGGGACTCAAGCCAGATGGCGACCGACTTCGAGCCGTACCGCGTCCGCGAGGGGTGGGCTGCCCCCGCCGACGCGCCGTTCGAACGCGGCACCGAGACCGACATCGTCGAGGTGCCCGTCTCGTGGCAACGCGACGACTTCCCGGCGTTCGCCTTCAACCGCGAGCGGGGCTACGCGAACGAGAAAGCGGTGTTCCGCCAGTGGCGCGAGCAGTTCGACTGGATGGTCGACAACGTCGACGGCGGCGTGTTCGTCCTCACGATGCACCCGCAGGTCATCGGGCAGTCCCATCGGCTCGCCCGGCTCGAATCGTTCGTCGAACACGTCGCCGACGCGCCGGGCGTCGCCTTCGAAACCGTGGACGAAGTCGCCGACCGATTCGGGTCGGCGTGAGGGCGAGATAAAGACGGCGGCGCTTTTTCAGGAGTAGTGGTGACAGCTGACGATACGGTCGAGTTCGTCGGGCGAGTCCAGCGCCGGCACCTCGGAGGTACAGACGCTGGGCTCGACGAACGTCTCGGTCAGGAGCGACGCGGCGTCGCGCCACGCGCCGTCGGCCGCGAGCGAGAGCGCGCGCTCCACGGTCGTACCGGCGTCGCCGGCGGGGAGGCCGTCTGGGAAGTAGGTCGCGCGAGCATCGTCGGCGACGACATCCGGGGACTCGCGCTGGACGGCTCTGACGAACCGGCGCACGCGGTCCCACTCCTCGTCGCCGAGGTCGAGTTCCGCCGGGGCGACGAGGCTCGGACACCGGGTGTGGAACCGGCAGCCGCTCGGCGGGTGAATCGGCGACGGAACGTCGCCGGACAGCGGGACGGTCTCGCGGGACACCCTGGGGTCAGGAACCGGAATCGACGAGAGTAACGCCCGCGTGTAGGGGTGTTTCGGCGACTCGAACAGGTCGTCCTTGTCGGCGAGTTCGACCAGTTCGCCGAGGTACATCACGGCCACGCGGTCGCAGACGTGGCGGATGACGCTCAGGTCGTGGCTGATGAAGAGGTACGTCAGCCCGAACTCGTCCTGAAGCTCTTTCATCGTGTTGAGCACCTGCGCCTGCACCGACGCGTCGAGCGCCGAGGTCGGCTCGTCGCAGACGATGAAGTCGGGGTCGACCGAGAGCGCCCGCGCGAGGTTGACCCGCTGGCGCTGGCCGCCGGAGAACTGGTGCGGGTAGCGGTTGTAGTGGTCGGCGTCGAGGCCGACCGTCTCCAGCAGTTCGCGCGCCCGGGCCTCGCGTTCGCCCTCGTAGAGCCCGTGGGCCTGCATCGGCTCCTCGACGATTTCGCCGACGGTCATCCGCGGGTCGAGCGACGCCTGCGGGTCCTGAAAGACGAACTGCATGCGCTTGCGGCGCTTGCGAAGCTCCTCTTTCGACAGTTCGGCGAGGTTCTCCCCGTCGAAGACGATGTCGCCGGAGGTCGGGTCGACCAGCCGAAGGAGCGTCCGCGCGAGCGTCGACTTCCCGCAGCCGGACTCGCCGACGAGGCCGAGCGTCTCGCCGGGCAGGATGTCGAACGAGACGCCGTCGACCGCGCGAACGTACTCGCGGTCGACCGAGAAGGGAAGCAGTCCCGCGTCGCGGTCGAACCGGAGGCGGTCGAGGAAGCCGTCGCTCGCGTCGAAGTACTTCCGCAGGTCGCGCACGCTGAGCAGTGGGTCGGCGTCGGGGTCGAAGGTGGAACCGGTACCGGTGTCGGCGGCGTCGTCGGCCGAAGCGGAATCCGACTCGGCGGCGGCCGACCCGGAGGCGGGCGCGGCGTCGTCGAGCGGGACGCTCTCCCAGTAGCCCGCCTCGGCGAACGAGTCGTTGCGCAGGCACGCCGCCCGGTGCGGCGCGGCGGCGACTTCGGTGACGGCGGTTCCGTCGCCGGCCTGTATCGCCACGTCACCGTCTCCCTCGCCGCCCTCGACGACGAGTCGGGTGTCGGGGTGGACCTGCAGACACGCCTCTCGGGCGTGCGGACACCGCGTGTGGAAGCGACAGCCGCTCGGCGGGTTGATGGCTTCCGGCATGATGCCCTCGATGGGCGACAGACCGTCCACGTCGCGGTCGGGCCGCGGAATCGACCCGAGGAGCGCCTCGGTGTAGGGGTGTTTCGTGTCGTGAAAGAGGTCGTCGACGGTCGCCTGCTCGACGATTTCGCCGAGGTACATCACGGCCACGCGGTCGCATATCTCGGCGACGACGCCCATGTCGTGGGTGACCCAGACGAACGACGTGTCGTAGCGGGCCGCGAGGTCCTTCACGAGGTCGAGAATCTGCGCCTCGACGGTCACGTCGAGCGCGGTGGTCGGCTCGTCGGCGATGACGAGGCTCGGTTCGCACGCGAACGCCATCGCGATGAGGACGCGCTGGCGCATCCCGCCGGAGAACTCGTGGGGGTAGTCGTCCATCCGGCGTTCGGCCTCGGGGATACCGACCTCGCGGAGGCGCTCGACGGCGATGGCCTCGGCCTCGGCCGCCGACACGTCGCGGTTGAGCCCGATAATCTCGCTCAACTGCTCGCCGACGGTGAACACCGGGTTGAGGCTCTCCGTGGGGTCCTGAAATATCATCGCGATTTCGCGGCCCCGAATGCGCTCGCGAATCTCGCGGCTCGACAGCATCTCGGGGTCCTGCCGCGGTTCGTCGTCGGGGTCGTCGCCGCGCTCGACGCCGACGAGCAGGTCGTCTTCGAACCGGACCTCGCCGTTGGCGATGACGCCCGGCGAGTCGATGAGGCGCATGATGCTCCGCGCCGCGACGCTCTTTCCGGCGCCGCTCTCGCCGACTAGGCCGAGCACTTCGCCGCGCTGTACCTCGAACGAGATACCGTCGACGGCCCGGACGGTCCCCGCGTCGGTGCGGAAGTGGGTGTGCAGGTCGCGGACGGTGAGTAGCGTATCAGACATTGGTCGTGGAGTGGTGGGGGGCGTCGGTGCGTGAGATGGGTGCCTCTGCAGAGCCGCGAGAGCGAGTTCCGACGCCGTCCCGGGGAGGGAGCGATAGTTCGGCGGGCGAGCGAGCGGCGGAGACCGGGCTACTCCCGGCCCCGCGGCGGACGGTCGGTGAGACGTGTGGTCCGTTCATCGTCAGTCGTTCGACCGCGGGTCGATTGCGTCGCGCAGGCCGTCGCCCAGCAGGTTGAAGCCGATGACCGTCGCGAGAATCGCGAGGCCCGGCCAGATACTGAACCACGGGTTGACGATCATGTACTGCCGCGAGTGGGCGAGCATCTGCCCCCACGACGGCGTCGGGGGTTGGACCCCGAACCCGAGGAACGACAGCGACGCGACGATGAGGATGTTCACGCCGACCTGCAGCGTCGACTGGACGAGCACCGGCGCGAAACTGTTGGGGATGATGTGGCGGAAGATGATGTGGCGGTCGCGCACGCCGGCGGCCTTCGCGGCCTCGACGTACTCCATCTCCCGGACGCTCAGCACCTGCGATCGAATCAGTCGCGTGAACACCGGAATCGTCGTGATGGAGACGCCGACGATAGCGATGCCGAGTTCCTTGCCGAACGCGGACATGATTGCGATGACGAGGATGAGGAACGGAATCGCGTACAGCGATTCGACGAACCGCTGAAGCACGTCGTCCACCCAGCCGCCGTAGTAGCCGGAGACCGCACCGACGACCGTCCCGATGGTCATCCCGATGCCCGTCGCGATGAGACCGACCTGGACGGCGATGCGGGTGCCGTAGACCAGCCTGACGAGGATGTCGCGGCCGCGGTGGTCCGTCCCGAGCGGATGCGCCCACGACCCCGTCCCGAAGCTGTTTTCGATGCCGACCGGTGGAAGCAGGATGGTGCTTCCCGCCGGGTCGTTCTCCGGGTGGTACCAGAACGTCGCCGCGAACTGGTAGTCGAACAGGTCAGCGTCGATAGTCGTCAACAGCGCGACGAGCGTCACGAGCCCGATGACGTAGAGACCGACGCGCGACGCCGAGTTGCGCTTGAGCTGTCGAAGCACCTGCGAGGTGCGCGAGACGGCCGAGCGCTCGTCGGCGTCCGCGACGCCGCCCGTGCGGGCCGAGTCGCCGACGGCGGCCGTCGAATCACTCACCGGCACCACCCCCGTAGGAGATGCGCGGGTCGATAACCGCGTACAGCACGTCCACGACGAGCACGCCGAGGACGAACACGATGGCGAAGAATATCGTCGTTCCCATGATGAGCTGGTAGTCCTGCGCCCGAACCGCGGTGATGATGAGGTTCCCCATCCCGTTGATGTTGAAGACCGTCTCGGTCAGCACCGCGCCGCCGAGGGCGGTCGTCATCTGGATGCCGATGACGGTGAGCACCGGCAGTTGCGCGTTCTTGAACGCCTGTCGCCGGAGAATCGTCCGCTCTGAGACCCCGTAGGCGCGGGCGAGTTGGACGTAGTCCTTGTTGAGCACTTCGAGCATCGACGACCGCTCGATGCGCGTGATGGCCGCCATCTGGAGCGTCCCCAGCGTGATAGAGGGGAGTATCAGATGCGACGCCGCAGTCACGAGCACGTCCAGTCTCGACGTCGCCCCGTCGACCGACGCGGGGTCGGCCCACGGCATGATGAGCCCGCTCGGCGGCAGGAGGTCGCCGTAGTACGCGAACACGATGATGAGCAGCAGGCCGACCCAGAAGCTCGGGGTGCTGACGCCGATGAGCGACGTGACGCGGGCGAGGTGGTCGTAGCCGTTGTTACGGTTCTTGGCGGCGAAGATGCCCAGCGGAATCGCGGTGCCGATTGCGAGGGTGAAACTCGACGCGAGCAGCAGCAGCGTCACCGGGAGCCGCTCGAAGATTTTCTCCGTCACCGCGACCCCACCGTAGTGGATGCTCGTCCCGAAGTCGCCCGTCGCAACCGCCGCGAGGTACCTGACGTACCGGACGTACAGCGGTTGGTCGAGGCCGTACTTCGCGCGGGCGGCCTCGATAGCCGCCGCGTCGGCGGCCGGCCCGACGAGGATGCGAACCGGGTCGCCGGGTATCGAGTTGATGAGGACGAACGTGACCGTAACGACGAACAGCAAGACCGGAACGATTTGGAGTAATCGCCGTCCGATGTAACCGGTTGTCGTCATGGGTGGAGTGGATGGGGAGTGAGCATATAACGTTTGGTAACTGTTACCGACAGTACAACATCATCTGTCGACCGAGACGTTGTTGTAGCCGGTGAGGAGCCGCGGATTCTGCGGCGAAACCGGGTGGACCTGGAAGTCGCTGACGGCGGACTTCACGCCGTAAGAGTTCTTGTAGTTGAACGCGGGGAGGTGAACTTTGTCCTCCAGAAGCGTCGAGATGGCGGACTGGTAGAGCTGTTGGCGCTCGTCGCGGTCGGTCGATTCGCGCGCGCCCTTAATCTGCTCCATCACCTCGTCGTTCTTGTAGTAGACGCCCTGGTTCACGCCCTCGGACTCCTCGTGGAACAGGTTGAACATGAAGTCGTCGGGGTCGGGGTAGCGGACCCACCCGAGGACGTAGATGTTGTAGTCCGAGGCGTTGCCGGTGTACGCGCGGCTGAGCATCGCGCCCCAGTCGAGCCGTTCGACGTGGGCCTCGTAGCCGGCCTCCTTGATGCCGTTGGCGATGGAGAGGCCGATGTTCTCGCGGTTGTCGTCCGGCGGGACGATAATCTTCGCGTCCCAGTCGGCGGGGACGCCCGCCTCCTCGAACAGCGCCGTCGCCTGCTCGACGTCTTTGTCGTTCGGAATCTCCATCCACTCTTCGAGCGGCATGTCCCACTCTTCGACCATCGGCCCCGGAAGCGGGCCGTACTGGCGGAGTCCGGCCGGGTCGATGTAGCGGTCGACCGCGTCGTCCATCGAGAAGCTGTAGTCGATGGCCTCGCGGACGCGCTTGTCGGCGGTCGGGCCCTCGTTGCAGTTGAACGCGACGTAGAAGTACCCGACGCTCTCGATTTCGGAGATGCTCGTGTCTTCGGTGCTCTCGACGGTGTCCCAGAGCCGGGGCGGAATCGTCTCGATGACGTCCACGTCGCCCGTCCGGAGGTTGGTGACGCGCGTCGTCGACTCCGTGATGGGCGTGAACTCGACGCCCGCGACGTTGGGCAGTTCGTCGCCCCAGTAGTCGTCCCAGCGTTCGAGCGTGACGTAGTTGCTCTCTTCCCACTCGACGAACTTGAACGGCCCCGAACCGATGGGCTGTTGCGTGCTGAACGCCTCTTTGTCCTCCTCGCGGACGGCCTCCGGCACGACCTGGTGGGTGAGGACGTGCTGGAACATCGCGTAGGGGTTCGAGAGGTCGAACTGGACCGTCGTCTCGTCGATGGCCTCGACCGAATCGATGACGCTAAAGATGCCCAAGAGGGGCGTCTCCTCTTCTATCGGCGCGCGGAACGAGTAGGCCACGTCCTCGGCGGTGACCGGGTCGCCGTTGTGGAACATCGCGTTGTCGACGATTTCGACGACGTAGCGGGTGTTGTCCCGCTCGATGGTCGGCATGCTCGTCGCGAGGTTCGGAACCACGTCTGTCCCCTCGCCGTAGGTGTACAGCTGACTGAACACCCGGTTCGCGACGAGCGCGTCGGGGTTCGAAAGCTGCGTTATCGGGTCGAATCGGACGGGGTTCAGCGACTGTCCGATGTTTATCGTCGCGTCGGGGCTCCCGGAGGTCGTCTCCGTCCCGCCGCTCGTGGTCGTTCCGCCGCCGCCGTCGCCCTCGGTCGTCGTTTCGGAACCGGAGTCGGACGTACAGCCGGCGAGTAAGACGGGTATCGACGCACCCGTCGCTTTCAGTATGTTTCTACGTGAGACACTCTCTCTCATCATTGACGCCGAATCATTTCGGCATCACCACCATAAGCATTTGCATACTGTACATTCGTTTCCTCTTGTCCCCCCATACTGCCGCTTCGTGAAGTATTATATACGACAACTGTGCGTATCTCCGTATGGACTCAACGGAGTCACAGTCACTCCTAGCGGAGATGACGTGGCAGGAAGCCGAAACCGCGTTCGACGAGGCGGACTTCGTCGTGCTCCCCTGCGGAGCAACCGAACAGCACTCGACGCACCTCCCGACCTCAGTCGACTCCATCCGGGCGGAGAACCTGACCGCGGAACTCGCCGCGGCGGCCCCGGAACACGACCTGAATCTCCTCGTTCTGCCGGTCCTCCCGTACGGCTACTCGGAGCACCACATCAACTACGCGGGGACCGTCTCGCTCGGAGCCGACACGTACCAGGAGATAATCATCGACGTGGGCCGGTCGGTCCAGCGCCACGGCGCGACCCGGTTTCTCGTCGCCAACTTCCACGGTGGCAACATCGAGCCGCACAAGCTCGCGCTCGACCGACTCCAGCGCGACCACGGACTCGACTCGTACTACGCCCACTGGACCGACTTCGCCCGCGACCAGTTAGAAGAGCGGTTCGGCACCGAGTGGGGTCACGCCGGCGAGTACGAGACGAGCGTCATCGAACACTACCGCCCCGAACTCGTCCACGGCGACCGCAAGACGCCGCAGACGAAGAAGAACCGCTACGAGGTCCGCCAGTACGTCCACTTCGACGACCTGACCGTCGAGGGTGGCCTCGGCGACCCGACGCAGTCCGACCCCGAGTTCCTCGAAGAGGTCATCGAGGCGACGACCGAGCGCATCCTGACGCATCTCCAGTCGGAATTGGAGTGACGCGAACCTCGGCGGCGAGGAGACGGACTGTAGCGAGCGAAAATGCGAACCGAAACGAGAGCTGATTTTCCCGACGACTACCGCTTACAGCGTGAGGTGGAACGGCGGTTCCGTCCCCTCCGGAAGCGCCGACTCGTACTCACCGGGCACCGATGCCTCGAACTCCTCGCGGGCCGACGCCACCAACGCCTCGTCCGAAAAGAGGTCGAGCGTCGTCGCCGCGAGGACTTTCGCGGCGTACACGGCCGCCTTCGACCCGAAGCTCCCGTTTGCGGCGACCGCCTGCCACGTGTGCGACGGCGTCCCAACCGGCCACGACGCCGCCCAGAACTGCGCGGTCGGCGTAATCCAGCTCACGTCGCCGACGTCCGTGGAGCCGTTGAGCACTGTCCCCACGTCGTAGGAGGGTTGGGCGTCGGGATACAGCACCGACGAGCGCGCCGCCTCGCGTCGGTCCTCCGGAAGTTGCGTCGTCCGCGCCTCGATGGTCTCGGCCGAGAGCGTCTCCTGAAGCTCCGCCGCGAACTCGCGGTCCTCGTCGGTGTACGGGATGGGACCGGCAAGTCGCATATTCTCCAGCAGTGTATCCGACAGCGCGTGATTCGCCACGTAGTCGTAACAGCCGGTGTGGAACCGCCGCGACACCGTCGTCTGGGTCATGAGCGCCGCGCCCTCGGCCACGTCGTCGAGCCAGTCGGTGATACGGTCCACCTCGCCGCGGGTCGGCGCGCGAACGTAGAACCACGCCGTCGCCTCCGCGGGGACGACGTTCGGCGCGCCGCCGCCGTCGGGGATGGTGTAGTGGATGCGGGCGTCGTCGGAGACGTGCTCGCGCATGAACTCTGACCCGGTGTTCAGCAGTTCGACCGCGTCGAGCGCGCTCCGACCCGACTGGGGGCTGTCGGCGGCGTGGGCCGACTCGCCGTGAAACGTGTACTCGACGGAGTTCATCGCGAGCGTCTGAGCCATGAACGGGGCGCTGAGGTGGCTCGGGTGCCACGTGAGCGCGGCGTCGAGGTCGTCGAACGCCCCGTCGCGGGCCATGAACACCTTGCCGACGAGTATCTCCTCGGCAGGACAGCCGAAGAACGTGACCGTCCCCTCGGCCCGGCCATCGTCGATGGCGCGCTTCGCGGCGAGGGCAGCACCGACGCCGGCGACTCCGAAGAGGTTGTGTCCGCAGCCGTGGCCCGGCGCGCCGGCCTCGACAGGTTCCCTGCTCGACGACACCGTCTGCGACAGTCCGGGGAGGGCGTCGTACTCGCCGAGGATGCCGACGTGCGGTTCGCCCTCGCCGTAGGTCGCGCTGAACGCCGTCGGCATCCCACCGAGACCCTCGGTGACGTCGAACCCGGCGTCGCGGAGAACCGACGAGAGCAACTCGGCTGACTCGGTCTCGTGAAGCCCGAGTTCGGGCGTCTCCCAGAGCGACTCGGTGAGCGAGACGAGTTCCGCCTCCAGCGACTCGACCGTCTCGAACGTCTCGTTGTGATTCATTGCGTCTCGTGTGCTTCGACTGGAGAAACCATAATAACACTTCCGGAGCGGTGGACGTTCAGGCGCCATATTCGGGTTAGAGATTGTGATTCACGAGGAGCGAATGTAAACGGTGGGAGACGCCGAAACCGAGAAAGCGGCGTAGCACCGGATATCCGGAACGTTCGAGCCGCTGTCCCCCGGTTTCGATTGTCTCGCTCGCCGAACCAACGACGGGGTGATATCCGCCGAATCGAGCACATATCGTGCGTATCGTTCACAAACGACTCGTTCCGGCGTCGGTACGCCCCAGATTCGTCATCTAGAAAATATCATTCGGGAGAGCCGAAAATACTATGTGTCGTGGTGACGACCCGCAGGTAATGACCACAAACGCGAACGACCGCTCGCTCAAAACGACGGTTACAACCCTCAGAATCGTCGAATTACTCCGGGAACGCGACGGTGCCGGCGTGACCGAAATCGCCCGCGAACTCGACATCGCTCCGAGTACCGCACACACCCACGTGACGACCCTCGAAGCACAGGAATACGTGGTCAAAGAGGGCGATACCTACCATCTCGGGCTTCGCTTCCTCGGCCTCGGGAACTTCGTCCGGACGCGGAAACGCCGTTTCGGGAAAGCCGAACACTACACCAACGTGCTCGCCGAGGAGTCCGAGCGGCGCTCCATCTTCACCGTCGAAGAGCACGGCCGAGGAGTGTACGTCCACACCTCGCCCGGAAAACACGGCGTCTGGACGCAGTCGACCGTGGGAAAGCGCGTCTACCTCCACTCGACGGCGAGCGGGAAGGCTATCCTCGCCAACATGCCGACAGAGCGGGTCCGCGAAATCGTCGAGCGAGTCGGACTTCCGAAGGAAACCGACCAGACGATTCACGACGAGGAGGCGCTGTTCGACGAACTCGCCGAAATCAGAGAGCGTGGCTACGCGCTGAACGTCGAAGAACAGATTGACGGCGTCCGCGCGGTCGGAGCCCCGGTCATGGGGCCGGACGGCGACGTGTTCGGCGCGCTGAGCGTCGCCGGCCCGTCCAATCGGATGAAAGGCGAGCAGTTCGACCGTCTCACCGAAGTCCTCCTCGGCATCGCCGAGGAACTCGAACTGAGCATCGCGCTCTCTTGAGCGCGGTCCGCGGCCTTCGGATTCACCCGACTCGTGACACACCTAATAGTGTAAATCGAAACAGGGCGCTCCGCTCGGAGTGCGTCTCGACGCGGGTGCGAAAAAACGAGAGATGAACCCGGCGGCGGCGACGTTACGCCGGCGAGTAGCGCGGGTAGTCGCTGTCGACGGCCTGCGCGTCCTCTTCGAGGAGGGCGACGGCGAGGTAGTCGGCGTAGTCCGCGAAGTAGTCGACGAGCCGCGAGATGCGGTTCGAGTCGATGGCCTCCAGCGAGTCGAGGACCATGAACGGAACCGTCTCGTAGACGTCGTGGATGAGGTAGCCCGCGAGCGCGAACACGAGGCCGGTCACCTCGCGCTCGGACTCGGAGAGGTGGGCGACGGAGTCCTCGTAGCTCACGCCGTCTTCGTTCGTCCGGATGACGTGGAGGTCGAACACCGACTTCTTGACCTTCTTTCGGCCCTCCCGAACCCGCTTTTCGGTGCGCTCGATCCAGATGCGGTCGAGGTTGTCGTACTCGAGCACGTCGAGCACGTCGTCCATGTGGGTGTTGAACTCCTCGACGGCCTCGGATTCGAGGCGCTTGATGCGCGTCCGAAGCTCCGCGAGTTCGTCTTCGATGTCCTCGCGGGCCGCTTCGAGTTCGTCGCGCTCGTCGAGTTTGCGCTCGATGTCCGCGATTTCGTCTTCGACGCCCTCAAGGTCGCTGCGGAGGCGACCGAGGTCGTATTCGAGCTGGTTCGCCTCGCGGTGGAGGTCGAGCAGGTCGCCGTGTTCCTCGCTTTCGAGTTCGTCGACGGTCTGTTCGAGCGAGTCGATTTCGTCTTCGAGGTCCGAGCGATCGGATTTGAGCTCCTCGATGCGCTCTTGGCGCGTCTCGCGCTCGCTTTCGATTTCGGACAGGCGGCGCTCGATGCGGTCGCGCTCGCGCTGGCGACGCTCGTAGGTGGACTTCTCGTCTTCGAGTTCGGAGAGCTGTTCCCGGTGTTCGCGGTTGTCCTCGAGTTTGTCCTCGCGGAGCGTTCGGAGGCGTTCGAGCGTGCCCTCGATTTCGGACTTATCGACCTCGGAACCGCACGTCCAGCAGACGACCTGGTCGTCGCCGAGCAGTTGGTCGGTGACGCTGCCGCCGGAGTCGTCGGCGTCGCGGAGCGCGTCCACGACGTCCGAGGAGGTGCCAGAGAGCATCTCCTCGTTGAACTGAATCACGGACTGGAGCTCGTTGACGGTCGACTGAATCTGCTGGCGACGCGTCCGGAGGCGGCTGATTTCGGACTCGATTTCGTCGATTCTGCCGCCCGCGACTTCGGGGAGGTCCTCGGCGTCGTCCTCGAGTTCGTCCTCTTCCGATTCGAGCGCGTCGAGACTCTGTTTTTCCGTCTCGATGCGGCGGTCCACGTCGTTGATGTCGCGGCGCTTGCTCCGGAGGTCGCCGAGCTTAGATTCGAGCTCGCTCTCGACTTCCTGCCGCTCGCTCACGCTGGCGTCGTACTCTTCGACTTCCTGTTCTTTCTCGGCGAGCTCGTCTTCCTTCTCCTCGATTTGGTCTTCGAGTTTCGTCCGCCGGCGTTCGAGCTGCGGCAGGCGGTCCGAGAGGTTGCTGAGCGTCGAGAGTTCGTCGGCGATGTCGCGTTTCTCCTGCTGGAGCGACTCGATCTGCTCGTTGATGGACTCGACGTCCACCGGACGCATGATGAGGTCGCGGAGGTCGTCACCGCGTGCGACCGCCTGTCGGGCGTCGTTCGTCTCGAGCAGGAACGCGAAGAGGTCCGCGAGGTCCGGGTCGTCGAGGACGGGGTTTCCGCCGGAGATGACCGTGTCGCCCTGTCGCTCGAACGTCCGGGTGTACGTCTCGTCGCCGATAGTGAGCTCGACCGAGCCCTCGTCGGCGTCGCCCTTGAGCGCCACGTCGTCGCTCCCGTGGGCGGCCATGATGGACCGCAAAAGCGACGTTCGGTTCGTGGCGTTCCGTCCCGCCAAAACCGTCACGCCCGGCTCGAACGACGTTGACAGGTTGTCGATGCCACCGATGTTCTCGACCGAAAGGTGGACTTTGGATTTCGACACTTGTTCTGAACTCATACCTTGACCCAATAGGTACACCAATATAAAATCATCCGTTGAATCGAACAGAATGTGACAGAACTAATTATGTAAGCCGCTAGTTCGACACGTCCTCGTCGCAGTCGCATCCACCCCGCCGGAGCAGTTCGATGACCTCGTACTGCGTCCCGCAGTCGCGGCAGTACACCTGCGTGTCCACGAGGACGTCGAAGTCGCCGAGCCGGAGCTTGCTCGTGTTACGGAGCGAACTCAGGCTCTGTTCGATGACCGCGACCAGTCGACCGCGGAGCCGCTGGATGGACTCGACGACGTTGTCGATTCTGTTCCCGGACGAGGACTCTTTCGAGACGCCGCGAATCTCCGTCAGATAGGTGTAGACCGCCTGGTGAGAGACGAAATCGGAGAGCAGTTGGTCGACGTCGACGCCGCGAGATTGGAGTGTGTTCTTCGCCTGAACGCGCATCCCTTCAGTAGTCTCGTCCCCGGTGAGGAGCGTGTAGAGGTTCTCTACCTCACCTTCGAGAACGTCCTCGCCCGCCTCGCGGAGCGCGGCGTCGAGCACCTTCTCGTTCATCAGGTCCGCGAGGTCACGGAGGCTGTCGCTGTCCTCGGGAGCCGTCCAGCGGTCGGCGAGGCGCTCGCCGAATCCGTCCAAGTCGTACGTCTCGATGACCCGTTCTACCTTGCTTAGGCGACGGTTCGTGCTTTGGTCGGTACCCATTACCCGTGATTCACACGGTAACGTAAAATATCTTCAGGTTTGGAGAGCGATTCGCCACACTCGGTGAGGCGCGTTCGTCAGAATTGAGCCGGACATGTCCGGTAATGTCGGATGAGATGGGATCGGATTGGGCGACTCACGCGAGACCGGGCAGTAGCGCGAAACGTGAATCGAGAATGCAGATGCTACGTAGCCGACGGGAAACAGCCGAAAAATGGAGCATCAATGGGACGTTGTGCTCGATGAGGTAGCCACCCCACGCGTTCATGAGTACCAGTTGGGCAGGCGTACTCGGTGGGGGCTACCGCGCGTACAGTATGACTGACGTACTGATGGCTATCGTGCTGGTTGCACGGGATGCTGATCACACATGGGTCAGATTGCTCCGACCATGTGCTACTATGAATCACACCTATATAATAATTATGTACTTGGCAACCGTTGTGAATCGGGTGTGAATCCCCGCCCGAATCCGCCGGTTCGACGCCGATGCTCGAAGGCGACCGGGAGACACCGCGGCGTCGGCGACGTTCCGCGGGCGGGTCGATACTGCTCGGCACGGATATTTCGAGCACCCCGGCTCCGCGCCGTCGCGTCAGTTCGCGTCGGGCCTCCGGAGCGACTGACTGCCGGGGGGTACTACGCAAAAGACGTCCGACGATGCCGGATGAGAATCGCCCGTAGTGACCGCCGATGTGAAACCGACGTGTTGAAAGCTAAAGCACCGATCTCGGCCGTACCAGTGTCCCGGACAGCAGTCGACGAAGGGGACGTATCGAAGCGGGTGAAACGGGACGCGGGCGGTGATGGTGGTGGTGGTGGTGGTGGTGGTGGTGGCGGTGAAACGCCTCGAAACCCGTCGAAATGCGCGCTATTGCTTGAGGTAGCCGCCGTCGATGGCGATTGACTCGCCGGTTATCCAGTCACCCTCCTCGGAGAGGAGCAAGACCGCGACGTGACCGACTTCTTCAGGCTGGCCGATTCGGTCGAGGATGTGCACGTCGAGCGTCTCCGCGAGGATTTCGTCCGGCGACTTGCCCGACTGCTCGGCGTGTTCGTCGAGCCACGCCTCGACCATCGGCGTCTCGACGGTGCCGGGCTTGAGCGCGTTGACGGTGATGCCGTGGTCGCTCAGTTCCTTCGCCAGCACGGTCGTGAAGGCGAGAACGGCCGCCTTGGACGCGCCGTACGCGCCCTGTCCGGCGAAGGGCCGCTCCGCGCCGACCGACGAGATGTTGACGATGCTCCCCTCGATTTCGCGGTCGACCATCCGGGCGGCGACGGCCTTGGAGACGAGAAACGTCCCCTTGGCGTTCACCTCGAAGTGGAGGTCCCAGTCGTCTTCGGTCGTTTCGAGAAGCGGGATGGCCTGCTGAACGCCCGCGTTGTTCACGAGGCCGTGGATGTCGCCGAGCGACTCGACCGCGGCGTCGACGGCGGTTTCGACGCCCTCGGCGTCGGTCACGTCGACCTCGTACACCTCGGCCTCACCGCCCGCCTCGCGGACGAGTTCGGCCGTCTCCGCGGCCACCTCGGGCTTCGTGTCGAAAATCGATACGTCGGCTCCCGCGCGGGCGCAGCGGACCGCGATACCGCGGCCGATGCCACGCGCGCCGCCGGTGACGACGATATGCCTATCTCTCAATCGGGTGTCTGTGTGCGTGCTCATAGTCGGTAGTACCGGGATATCGTATAAATAATTGCGCTGTACGGCGGCCGGTTACTCGTCGCGCTCGGCGACGACCGGGTTGGTAAGCGTGCCGATGCCCTCGATTTCCACGTCGACGCTGTCGCCCGGCGCGAGCAGTTCCGGCGGGTCGCGGAAGATGCCGACGCCGCCGGGCGTGCCGGTGGAGATCACGTCGCCGGGTCGGAGTGTGGTGATGTTACTGATGTACTCGACGACCTCGTCGACGCCGAAGATGAACTCGGAGGTGTTTGACTCCTGTTTCGTCTCGCCGTTGACGCGGCAGGCGACGTCGAGGTTGTGCGGGTCGAGGTCGGCCTCGGGAACGAACGTCGGCCCCATCGGGGCGAACGTGTCGTAGCTCTTGCCGCGGAAGAACTGTCCGTCGTCGAACTGGGCGTCGCGGCCGCTCACGTCGTTGATGGCGGTGTAGCCCGCGACGTAGTCGAAGGCGTTCTCGGCGTCCACGTTCTTGGCCGTCTGGCCGATGACGACGCCGAGTTCGACCTCGTAGTCGACCTCGTCGATGGCCGCCGGGTGGACGATGGGGTCGCCGGGGTTCGTGACGGACGTGCCGGCCTTACCGAACAGAAGCGGACGTTCGGGCACCTCTTCGTCCTGTTCTTCGGCGTGGTCGTGATAGTTGAGCCCGACGCAGACGATTTTTCCGGGGCGCGGGACGGGCGCGAGGAGCTTTACGTCCTCGACGGGGACCGACTGGTCCTCGGCGGCGTCCGCGGCGTCCTCGACGACGGTGAGGAAGCCGGGGCTGTTCAGGTTCTGGACGGTGACGTCTTCGCGGAGGCCGGAAAGCGGGACGACGTCGTCGTCGCGGTGGACGCCCCATTCGGGGGCACCGCCCGCGGTGTATCGAACGAGTTGCATCGTTACACTCTGCCACACCGTGATACGTAACTGTTGCGCTCTACGCAGCATTGCGACGGCGGGGATGGGTCCGCGGCCCGCCGACTACGAGTACGTCAGGTTCACCTCGATGACGTTCGCGCTCTTGAGGATCTGGTTCGGCAGTTCCTCGGTGAACCGCTCCTCGCGCATCCGGCTTTTCGGCCCCGAGACGCTCACGGCGGCGATGGCGTAGTCGTCCTCGTTGAGTATCGGCGCGGCCACACAGCGCATGCCCTTGACGCGCTCTTCGTCGTCGTACGAGTAGCCGCGCTCGCGGACCTGCTCCAGCACGTCGAACAGCTCCTCGCGGTCCGTGATAGAGCGGTCCGTCACCGCCTCTAACCCGTGGCGGTCGAGGATTCGCTCGACTTCCTCCCGCGGCCGGTTCGCCATGATAGACTTTCCGAGGGCCGTCGTCTGCAGGGGGACACGCATCCCCGAATGGGTGTCTAGCCGGACGGCGTCGGGGCCCCGCGACCGGTACAGGAAGACGCCGACACCGTGTTCCTCTATCATCAGGTTCGCGTGCTCGCCGGTCACCTGCGCGAGTTCGTTTATTTCGGGACGGGCGATTTTGAACACCTTCTGGCGGGACCGCGCGTGAGCGCCCAACTGGAGGAACCGCGTGCTGACGTAGTACGTGTCGCCCTCCTTGACGAGGTACTCCTGTTGCTCCAGGGTCCGCAGGTGGTCGTGAATCGTGCTGGTCGGCTTATCGAGCCGCTTGGCTACCTCCGAGACGCCCGCCCCGTCGAGTTCCCGCAGGAGGTCGACGAGTTCGAGCGAGATTTTGACCGCGTTGACCGGAACGTCCTTCGCCATAGTTGGTTATGAATCCTCATCCCTGAAATGTCTTTCCGCTATGGCCGGAAATAGCGTAGCCGTTACGAGCGACGAGCCGATGTGAGGAATATCTGAATCATCTGAATCATTTAGATAATTCAGATATTGTGGGTAGTCAGGTAGACGTATGACGCGAGGGTGGCAAAAAGAAAACGAGTGCCCGAGGGAGACGCGAGCGCGACCCGCGGGGCGTCTCAGCTGAACTGCGGGATGACTTCGTCCGCGAACAGCTCCATCCCGTCGGTGTCGGGGAAGTCGATGAACCAGCCTTGGAACTTCGTCACGCCCGCGTCGATGCGGCGCTCGATGGCCTCCGCGCACTCCTCTGGCGTTCCCATGATGAAGTACTCCCGAGCGTCTTCCTCGGTCACGATGGGCGCTTGGTCCTGATACTCCGCTTCGAACTGGATGGGCGTCATCAGGTCGAGCAGGCGGTCGAACTTCTCCTCGTCGCGGGTGCAGATGACGTGGCCGTCCCACGAGTACTCGATTTCGTCGGGGTCGCGGCCGACGGTCTCGCAGTGGTCTTCGATGACGCCGATTTTGTGTTCGAGCGTCTCCACGTCGCCGTTGAACACGTCGGTGTTCCACACGTCGGCGTGCTTGGCGACGAGTTTGAGCGTGACCTCCTCACCCTGCCCGCCGACGAGGATGGGCGGGTGGGGGTCCTGTACGGGCCCGGGGACACAGTAGGCGTCCTCGATCTGGTAGTGCTTCCCGTCGAAGCTCGCGCCGTCGGTCCCGGCGGCCCACATGCGCTTCATGAGGCGGATGGACTCGTCGAGCCGCATCAGGCGCTCGAAGCCGTCGCGGTACTCCCAACCGTAGGCGTCGTACTCCGGCTCGTGCCAGCCCGCGCCGAGGCCAAGTTCCAGCCGCCCGTCGGAAATCACGTCGAGCGTGGCCGCCATCTTGGCGACGAGCGCCGGGTTGCGGTAGTCGTTACAGAGGACGAGCGAGCCGAGGTTGATGTCCTCGGTGAAACCGGCGATGGCCGACAGCAGCGTCCAGCACTCGTACTCGGCGTGGTCGCGGCCCAACAGCAGGTGGTCGGGTGCCCACACCGCGTCGAAGCCGAGTTCCTCCGCCTTCTGGACGCCCATCTTGGTCGTCTCCCAGTCGAGCGCCTCGTACTCCGGGGTGTCGCGGTGCGTCGGCTCGGTCCCCTCGTCGGGCGCGCCGGCGAAGACGGGGACGTTGTACTCGAAGCTGATGTCAGACATCGTTACTCGATGGCGAAGTGTTCGAGCGCTTCGCGGTTCAGTTGGGTGCTGACACCGGGTTCGTCAGGGAGCGGAATCGACCCGTTTTCGGGCGACGGCGGGTTCTGGAAGATGGCGTCGGCGTAGGTCGACTCGCGTTTCTCCTGACGCTCCTCGAACCACTCGGGGGTCGGGAAGTACTCCGCCATCGGCATGTTCGTGTGCCCGGCGATGGCGTGGAGCGTCGGGTTCGTACCGGCGTGCGGGATGACGGGCACGTCGTGGACTTCGGCCATGTCGGCGACTTTCTGCAGTTCCGTGATGCCGCCGACGCGACCCACGTCGGGCTGGAGGATGTCGACCGCGCCCTCCTCGAGGAGGTCCTCGTGGCCCCAGCGGGTGAACTCGTGTTCGCCGCCCGAAATCGGCATCGGCGCGGCCTCGCGGACCTCGGCGTAGCCGGAGATGTCGTCGGCGATGACCGGCTCCTCGACCCACGCCATATCGTACTTACCGAGGCGCTGGGTCATCTCCTTAGCGTACTTGACCGACCAGCCCATGTAGGCGTCGCCCGCGATTTCGATTTCGTCGCCGACGGCGTCGCGGACGGTCGCGACGATTTCCTCGTTCTTCTTCATGCCCGCGCGGCCGTCCTCGGGGCCGTGGAGGAAGCGGAGCTTCATCGCGTCGAATCCTTCCTCGACGTACTGGATTGCCTCGCGCTCGAGTTTCTCCATGTCGACGGGGTGGAGGTTCGACGCGTAGGCGGGAATCTCGTCTTTGGTGGGGCCGCCGAGCAGTTCGTACACCGGCTTGCCGGCGTCCTTCCCGGCGATGTCCCACAGCGCCTGGTCGACCGCGCTGATGGCCATGACCGCGACCCCCTTCCGGCCGAACGGGAGCGTGGCGCGGTACATCTGTTCCCAGAGCAGTTCGCGCTGCATCGGGTCCTCGCCGACGACGATTTTCGAGAGCGTCTCCTCGACGACGGTGGCGATGGCACCGGTTCCCCAGTTGCCGACGCCGACGCCGGTGATGCCCGCGTCCGTCTCGACCTCGACGACCACGTCACCCACGGGGCCCATCCACTTGCGGCGGGCCTGCGGGTTCTCGCCGTCGACGTTGCGGTACTCGTCGTACTTGGACATGATGGTGACGAGCGGGAATTCGATGAACTCGCCCCACGACTCGTTACTGATTTTCGTCGCTGAGATGTCTGTAATCTCCATGATTTGTTTGGTACGACTTCACATCCAATCGGCACGGGTAAAATAGTTTCTGTCGTTGGGCGACCTGTGGCCCGGAGAGGCCGCTGGTTCGTCGATCGGTCGGCCCGCCGTCAGTCGGTCGGTGAGACTCGAATCGGTCGGTGGCGCGGCGGCGCCGCCTCGGTGGGGTGCCTGCTGTCGTGTCGCTTCAGCCGTCGAACTGGAAGACCGGCTTGCAGGTCTCCGAGTCGAGGAACGCCTCGAACGCCTCGGCCGGGTCGTCGACGCTGTAGGAGGTGTCGATAATCTTGTCGACCGCGATTTCACCGCGCTCCATCAGGCGAAGCGCCTGCTCGAAGTTGGTCCACGTCGAGCCGTAGGAGGTGTTGATGTCGACTTCACCGCGGACGGTCGACGTGAGGCTGAGTTCGCTCGGGGAGTTCGGGATGCCGACGACGACGATTTGGCCGCCCTTACGGACCACGTCGTTCCCGGAGACGACGCCGCTGTGGTGGCCCGTCGCGTCGAAGACCACGTCGAAGCCGATGCCGTCGGTCTGGCTCTCGACCCGCTCGTCGAGGCCGCCTTCCTCCTGGAGGTTCACCGTGTCGATGCCGAGGTCTTCGAGCAGCGGGAGGCGATACGCCGCGTCCTGTCCGAGCCCGGAGACGACGACGTTCGCGCCGAGGGAGTCGGCGACGGCGGCGACGAGCATGCCGATGGGGCCCGGCCCCTCGACGAGGACGTTGTCGCCGGGCGTCGTCACCGACTGGTCGAGGACCGCGCGCGTGGCGATGCTCGTCGGCTCGGTGATGGCGGCGTGCCGGAGGGGAACGCCCTCGGGCACCGCGTGGACGTGCTCGGGCGTGACGGTGACGTACTCCGTGTACGCGCCGTCGCGGTGCATGCCCGTAATAGAGAAATTCTGGCAGACGTTGGGCTGGCCGTTCTGACACTGGAAACAGTGGCCGCAGTCGTGAATCGGCTCCTCGACGACCTTGTCGCCGACCTCGAACGTCTCGACGTTCTCACCGACTTCCGTGACCGTCCCGGAGTACTCGTGGCCCATGATACGCGGGATGGGAATCCACTCGTAGCCGCCGTCGTACTTGTAGGCGTGGGCGTCACTGCCGCAGAGGCCCGCCGTGTGGACCTTGATGAGCAGTTCGTCTGCACTGGGGGTGGGGACCTCTCGCTCCTGTGTCTCTACCGAGCGCGGCCCGGTCTGAATAATGGCTTTCATAGTTGCGAATAACCGTGTGGGTTCGTCTCGTTTACACCATGTGAACACACCGATTAATATGTTTGGGTGCGGGCGGAGAATTTCGGTGATAGCGCGGCTGAAGCCGCGGCTACACGGGGCGAGCTGTCGGCTATATCCGGCGACACGCCCCGTGTCCGCCAGCACGAACCATAAGACGGCGGCTCACCCGAGGTCGACGTGCCGCCGGAACGACTTCCCGGTCAGCCACGACCGGTCGGCCTCCGACAGCGAGTCGACCTGCTTGAGCCAGTTACACGCCTCGGCGTAGCTGGCAACGTCGCTGACGTTGGGGTAGTCCGAGCCCCAGACGACCCGCTCGCGCCCGAAGGTGTCGAGGAGCCATCGGACGTGGTCATGCATGTCGGCGTAGGGGAACGCCGAGTCCGACATGTGGACGATTTCCGAGACCTTCACCGCGACCGAGTCGTGTTCCGCGAGGTCGGCGAACCGGCTGAACGTGCCCTCGTCGGTGGGCGTCTCGGGACCGGCGTGAGCGAAGTGGTCGAACAGGTAAGTGAGTTCGGGATACGCCTCGACGAGTTCGAGCGCCTGGTCGAGTTGGCCGTGGTCGCAGAGAATCTGGACGGCGGCGTCGTGTTCGACCGCGGCCTCCCAAAAGGCGGTCTCCTCGATGCTCTCTCGGAGCCACGTTACGCTCGGGTCGAACGTCTCCCACATCCGGTCGTACGGGCAGGCCGCGCCGAGTCGGAAGCCGAGGACGCCGTCGGTCTCCATGCAGCGGTCGAGGCGCTCGACGGCGTCGTCGGCGAACGGGTCGAGCATCACGATGCCGTGGAGTCGGTCGTACTCGGCGGCGACCCGTCGGGTGTACCAGTTGTCCGTCCAGTCGCAGATAGGGTAGCCCACGACGACCGCCTCGTCCACGCCGTTTCGGTCCATGTCGGCGAGCAGGCGCTCGGCGGTGTAGACGGTGTGCACGTCGAAGCTATCCACGAGGTCCAAGATGGGGCCGTTGGTCCACGGGTGCTCCGGGCTCGCGGCTCCCCACGCGTGGGTGTGGGTATCTATCATTACAGTCGATGACGGGCGACCCCGTACTAAATCTTACCCGCCGAAGAGCTAAGACGGGTGCCGTCGAATCGGGGGTCGTATGGCGCGAATCGCGTTCCACCTTGAGATAAAGGACGGCAAGCGAGAGGAGTACCGAACGAAACACGAGAACGTCCCCGAGGCGCTCGAATCCGCCTATCTGGACTCCGACGCCGGGCTACAGACCTACAGCGTCTTCGAGAAGGACGGCCACGTCTTCGGCTTCATGGAGGTCGACGACCCAGAGGCCATCCAAGAGGTAATGGACAACAGCGAGGCGCAAGCCGACTGGGCAGAGGTCATGAGCGGCATCACTGTCGAGACCGACGACAGTTGGATGGACGAAGTCTACCGGATGATCTGACGCTCGAAGGAGACAGTTGTCCGGCCATGGCGGAGCGCCCGCCATCCACAACGAATTTCTCACCGAGAATAGTACTGGACGAATTACCCCAAAGTCGAATTTACCCCGGAGTAGCGGCGCACAAATGGCCGTCTCCCGGAATAACCGTTCGCTCCGGTCCTTCCGGATACGTATCCGCCACTGGCGGAAACCCGGTGAGGCTCGAATCGACCGTGGAGCGTCACCCGCTAACCGAGTGGTACGACGGCTCGATGTACGCGATTGCCGTCCAAACGGGTTGCACGCCCCTAATCATTACTACCATAGAATTGTAATTTGGAATTATTTCTATGCGGAGTGTCACGGATATATCCTGGAGCACAGATTCGACCGGCCAGACGAGAAGACCACTGCGGGAGAGAGCAATAGAAAACCCGATACTGCACTATTTGGGCCTCTATCCTCGATATACGTCCGATTCAGCTCGATCCCCGGCGCCAGAAGCTCTTCCGGCCATGCCGGAAGACTGTCCGGCGTGAGCGACTGACCGACCGACCGCGGCTCACCACGACGTGATAGGGACCTCCCGGAGCGGCCCCGGAAGCGGGATATCGACCGTCGAATCGGTGTAGTGCGAGAGGTAGAACCCGACGATGATTTCGAGCGAGCGGGTCGCCGCGACGCCGGGCGAGTAGTTCTCCGCCGTCCCGTCGAGGAGGTCCTGCACGTGGGCCGCCGCGTTGGCGAACGACCCCTTGTAGTCCGATTCCCACGTCCACGCGCCCTCGATGCCGGGGAGCGGTCGCTCGACGTGTTCGCCGTCTTCGAGCGACCAGTAGCGCCACTCGCCGTCGTCGTTGTTCATGTAGAGTTTGCCCTCGGTGCCGATGAAACTCAGCGTCATCGAGGAGATGTCCCGCGGAATCGTGCAGTCCACGGTGACGAACGTGCCGTCGTCCATGACGACGTGTCCGCCGCCGCCGGCGTCGACGACCGACTCCGTGGCGTCCAGCGCGTCGAGCGCCTCGTTCTCGCCGGTGATGTGGCCGCTCACCCGCGACGCCCGCGCGTCGAGGAGGTAGACGAGCGTGTCGAGGACGTGCGTGGAGTTCCGCATGAGTTCCATGCGGTACTGCGCGCTCACGGACTTCACGTCGCCGAGGATACCCTCATCGCGGACGAGGTCGCGGAGTCGGCGAAGCTTGTCCGTGAACCGGAAGGAGTGGTTGATGACGAGTTCCGTGTCGGTCCCCTCGCAGACGGCGACCATCTCCTCGGCGTCGCTGACGGACGACGCGATGGGTTTCTCGCACCAGATGACCGAGGGGTCGGCCACGGAGCGCGCGGCGTCGACGACGTGGTCGCGGTGGAGGAACGACGGCGTGCAGACCGACACCGCGTCGAGGTCCTCAGCTTCGAGCATCGCCTCGTGGCCGACGTACCGGCGGTCCGCGGGGATGTCCCACGCCTCGCCGAAGGTGTCCAGCTTCGACTCGTCCACGTCGGCGACGGCGACGAGTTCGATGTCGTCGGTCGCGGCGTACCCGCCCGCGTGGCTCGCGTCGATTTTCTCTCTGCCGATGGCCTCCTCGTCGTGCATGCCGAGGATGCCCATCCCTGCGATGCCGCCCGTGCCGATGATGCCTGCGTGGTAGGTCATGGTGTCTTCTGTCGCTCGCGTTCGTTCGTCAATGTTCGCCGGAGCGCATAACTGTGGTGCCGGCTCCGAAAGCGCCGAGAAGGATACCGGGGGTCGAGGTCAGCCCGAGGTCAGTCGAGCGCGGCCGCGGCCATCAGGAACCAGCCCTGCCCGTAAGGCGTGTCCGTCAGGGGTGCTTCGGGACCGCCCGGCGGCCCTGCGACGCGGTTGACCGCGCCCGCTTCGCCGACGACGCGGGAGACGGCCGCGAGCCCGTCTTCGGCGGATTGGCGGTAGGTCTCCTCGTCGAGGATGCCGAGGTCGATGCCGCGGGCGAAGGCGTAGGCGAACATGAGCGTCCCCGACGACTCCAGCGGCGTGTGGGGGTCGTCGACGAGGTTGTGCCAGAAGCCGCTGCCGTCCTGCAACGGGAGGAGCGCCTCGCAGTGCGACCGGAACAGGTCGAGGAGGTCGTCGCGCTTCGGGTGGTCTTCGGGGAGCCGTTCGAGCACGTCAGCCGACGCGGCGGCGGCCCAGCCGTTGCCGCGGGCCCAGAACGCACCCTGCGGGTAGTGGTTCGGCTGTTCGACCCAGATGTGTCGGAACAGGCCCGTGTGACTGTCGCGGAGGTGCGCCGCGTGAATCAGAATCTGCTCGACCGCCTCGTCGAAGGCGTCGTCGTCGCCCGCGGCCGCGCCGTAGCGCGCGAGGAACGGGCACATCATGTAGACGGAGTCGATCCACAGCGACTTGATGCCCGCGAGTTCGGGGTCGTGGTGGGGGATGCCGCCGTCTTCGGTCCGCTCGAAGGAGAGAAGCGATTCGTAGGCGCGCTCGGCCGCGTCGAGGTAGCGGTCCTCGCCCGTGCGGTCGTAGAAGTCGAGGACGCCGTGACCGATGGCGGTGCTGTTGTTCGTGTTCATGCACTTCTTGACGGTCAGCTCCCAGCTCGCCTCGTACTCGCGGCCGTGGCTGAAAACCTCAATCGGGTAGCTCGGGCCGTAGCTCAACTGCCCGGCGTCGTTCTGGGTCGCCACCGCGGTGTCGACGAAGTGCTTCGCGCGCTCGACCGACTCGTCTCCGCCCTCGGCGAGCAGGCCGTTGATGGCGACGCCGGTAATCCACGATTGACCGTCGATGTCCAACGACCGGAGATACGACGCGGCGCGCTGGACTGGTGTAAGCTCGTCTGCTGGCATGGGTACAGTACCCACACGAATACGTGCGAGGATGAAAAATGTATCCCATGGCATCGCGCCACCACCGGACGGCGGCCGTGCGCGCCAGTCGGTCAGCCGGTCGGAAACCGAGGAGCGCTCGTTCGTCGCAGCAGACTCGTTCCCCAGGCGGGAACAAATATATACGGCTCGGGTTCGACTGTCACACCATGAGCCCCCAACCGAACAAACGCCCCGGCCGAACAATCCGCTCGGTCCAGATAGCGTTCAATATCATCGACCTCCTCCAGGAGGAGGCTGGCATCGGGGTGACGCGAATCGCCGACGAACTCGGCCACTCGAAGAGCACGGTCCACAGCCACCTCCGAACGCTCGAAGAGCGGCGCGTCATCGTCCGAGAGGGCGACGGTTACCGCCTCGGTCTGCGCTTCCTCGACGTCGCCTCGCACGTCCGCGACCAGATAGGCAACTTCGACATCGTCCAAAAGGAGGTCGACTCGCTGGCCGAGGAGACGGGTGAAATCGTCCAGTTCGGCGTCGAGGAGTACGGGATGGTCTCGTACCTCCACAAGGCGCAGGGCGAACACGCCGTCGAGACGCTGTCGCGGGTGGGAACCCAACAGCCGATGTACTCCACGTCGCTCGGCAAGACGATTCTCGCGTACCTCCCACCCGAGCGCATCGAGGAAATCGCGGCGGCGATGGAGTACGAACCCAAGACGGCGAACACCATCACCGGGCCCGAGGAGCTGTTCGAGGAACTCGAAACCATCCGCGAGCAGGGGTACGGTATCGACGACGAGGAGAATATCAACGGCCTGCGCTGCGTCTCCGCGCCGGTCAAGAACGACGAGACAATCCTCGGCGCGATTAGCATCACCGGCCCGTCGAGCCGGTTCACCGAGGACCGCCTGCACGGCGAACTCGCGGACTACGTCCGGAGCGCCGCGAACGTCATCGAACTGAACACGAAGTTCTCCTGAGCGCGCGGGGGCCCGCGGCTCAGTAGTTCTCGTAGATGGTCTTCACCGACGAGAAGAAGTCGAGGCCGGCGTCGCCCTGCTCGCGGTACGTGTTAGTGGACGAGTCCTTGTAGCCGCCGAAGGGGACGTGGAGTTCGAGACCGGTCGTCTTCTCGTTGATTTTCGCGACGCCCGCTTCGACCTCGTTGACGAAGCGCTTGCCCTCGCTGAGGTCCTGCGTGACGATGCTGGCCGACAGCCCGTAGTCAACGTCGTTGGCGAGGTCGAGCGCGTCCTCGAAGGAGTCGGCCTTGACGACCGCGAGGACGGGACCGAAAATCTCCTCTTGAGCGATACGAGCGTCGTTTTCGACGCCGGAGAACACGGTCGGCTCGACGAAGTAGCCGTCGTCGTAGTCGTCGCCGGAGAGTCGGCTGCCACCGGCTTCGAGCGTCGCGCCCTCCGAGGAGCCGATGTCGATGTATTCGAGCGTCGAGGACAGTTCGTTCTCGGAGACGTGCGGGCCCATGTCGGGGTCGTCGAGTCCGTCGCCGACGACGAGCGACTCGGCGTAGTCGGAGACGGCCGCGACGAACTCGTCGTACACGTCCTCGTGGACGATGGCGCGCGAGGTGGCCGTACACGACTGGCCGGTCGTGCCGAACGCGCCGACGCCGACGGTCTCGGCGGCCGCCTCGATGTCCGCGCTGGGCATCACGACGGTCGGGTTCTTGCCGCCCATCTCACACTGGACGCGCTTGAGGTCGACCGCGGCCGTCTCGGCGACCATCGTCCCCACAGCGGTGCTGCCGGTAAACGAGACGCCGTCGATGCGCTCGCTCTCGATGAGCGGACCGCCGACCTCGCTGCCGGAGCCGGTGATGGTGTTCGCCACGCCGGCCGGGAGTCCCGCGTCGTCGAGACATTCGAGGACGATGGAGACGACGCCCGGAGCTTCGGACGCCGGCTTGAGGACGACGGTGTTACCGGCCGCGAGCGCCGGGGCGAGCTTCCAGACCGGGATGGCGATGGGGTAGTTCCACGGCGTGATGAGCGCGACCGTCCCGAGGGGTTCGTGCTTCGTGTAGAGGTCCTTGCCGGGGGCGCTCGCGGACTTGACGGTGCCGCCGAAGTCCCGCGCCTTCGCGCCGTAGTAGTGGAAGATGTCGATGGCGCGCTGTACCTCGCCGCCCGCCTCGGAGCGCGTCTTGCCCTCCTCGCGGACGAGCACCTCGGTCGCCTCTTCCTTGCGCGCTTCGAGGTTGTTGCCGGCCTCGCGGAGAATCGCGCCGCGGGACGGGCCGGGCGTCGACGCCCACTCGTCCTGTGCGGCGACGGCCGCGTCGAGCGCCGCCTCGACGTCCGCTTCGGAGGACGCCGGGTGGACGCTGACGACTTCGCCGGCCGCCGCGGGGTTCGTGACTTCGAACGTCTCTCCCGACTGGGAGTCTGTCCATTCGCCGTCGATGAAGTTACCGTAGGTTCTCGACATTCGACCTAGCCATGCACACCCATCACTAAGTAAGCTTCTCATGCCGGCGGCGGTGGCCGCCACGCGTTCGTGACCGTCACAAGGCGCGAGAGAATCGAATTCGGGCGTTCGGAAGAGCTACCGACGAGCCGCCACCTCAGAGAAGGAACTGGAGGACGACGAAGAGCGTCACGACCGAGACGGCGGTGGTGGCGAACACGTTTATCGACGCGAGGTCGGCGTCGCCGCCGAGTTCGTTCGCGTAGATGAACGACGAGACGGCGGTCGGCGTCGCGAGCATCGTCACGCCGGCTTGGACCGTCGTCCAACTCGACGCGAGCGTCGAGAACACCGCGAAGGCGACGAGCGGCATCAAGATGACCTTGCTACCGACGACGGCCCCGACGGTGCGGAGGTCGAGCGACTCGGCGGAGACGGTGAGCGACGCGCCGATGGAGAGCAGCGCCACGGGGAGCGCGAGCGAGGCGAGCGCGTCGAGGCCCGTCACGAGAACCCCGGGGACGCCGAGACCGAGCCCGGAAAAGGAGAGCCCCAACACGAGCGCCGGGATGACCGGCGTCTTGAGCACGCCGATAAACTCCTCTTTGAACGACACGTCAGCGCCGTTGACGAGGACGAGAACGGTGATGGTGAGCGGGACGTGGGTGAGCGCGCCGACGCCGAGGATGACGCTCGCCTTCGCCGTCGTCAGCGAGCCGAACGTCGAAGCGACGAGCGGGAGGCCGAGGAAGCCGAGGTTAGAGTAGTACGACTGGACGATGGCGACGCTCCGAACCGAGTCCGGCGACACCCGGCGGTGGACGACCCAGCCGACGGCGAGCATGGTGAAGAGGACGAGCCAGAAGCCCAGAAGGAGCGTCGGCTCGATGACCTCGCGAATCGGCTGGTCGTACGTCGAGGTGAACACGAGCGCGGGGAGCGCGAAGGCGAACGCGAAGAACGTGAGCTTGTCGCGGCGGCTACTGTCGAGGAGGCCGAGACGCTTCGCTAGCGCCCCGAGGCAGAGCACCCCGAGCATGTAGCCCAGATTTGCGGCGACGGTCATACCCTCCCATCGAACAGGGGGGTCCTTCCGTGTTACGCTCGCGGAGATTTCGTTCGGAAAATTCGACTACGAGAGCGTCTGAGTCGCGCATATCCCGGTCAATCGTCCATGAGAGATTCGAGCTCGCGCGCGAGGCGCTCACCGATGCGAACCATCGCGTCGTCGCCGGGGTGAACGAGGTCGGTCGTCATCCCGCTGGCGGTCGGCAGGAGGTCGGGACCCTCCACGAGGTGGACGTTGTCGTAGCCGCACTCGGCGACCACGTCGCGAAGGTGCTGGCGAAACGTCTCGGAGAGCGTCGCTTCCTCGTGGTTCCGTTTGTATTCGCGCACGTGCGGGAACAGCGTGATGCAGGCGACGGGTTTCGTCGGGTTCGCCGCGGCGACGGTCTCGACCATATCCGCGGCCCGGTCGCGGAACTCGTCGGGCGAGAACCGACCGACCATGTTCACCGAAAGCGAGAGCGTCGCCACGTCCCAGTCGTCGCGGGCGGCGATGTGCTCGGCCATCGCGGGGTCGCAGTAGGCGGTCCCGCAGGAGCCGAGGTTTATCGGGTCCGCGCCGAGTCGCCGCGCCGTCTGATTGACGTACGTGAGCATCTCCGCAGAGGGGGCTTCGCCCTCGGTAATCGACGTGCCGTACGCGAGGTATCGGAGGCTCGGCACCTCGTCGGCGGTCGGCGGCCGCCGCGTGCCCTCGACGTCGTGGTAGTAGATGTGGCCGCCGCGGTGGTCGCCGGGGAAGACGAGTCGACACACGTCGGGCGCGTAGCGCATCTCGCCGGTCGCTTCGGGGTCGAGGTCGGAAAGCGACTCCGGGGGAGACAGTTCGACCGTCTTCGGTTCCGGCCCGAGCGTGAACTCCTCGCCTGTCGCCTGAAAATCCCCCCAGAACGGACGAACGAGGCTGTTTCGCTCCTCGGAGGAGAGCGTGATACGGACCGTCTCCTCCGGGACGAACCGAATCTCGGTCCCCGCCGGATGAGACATCCGCGTCTGCGCGCCGGTGTTCAGGCCGCTCCTGACCGCCTCCGGAACGCGGAGCAATCGAAGTCCCTCGCGGGGCCGAACCCGTTGGAGCGCCCTGACGTTGTGGAACTGAATGTCGTCGTGCTGGATATCGTCGTGCTGCATACCGTGTGAGTCTCGCACACGCCGCACCTACTTATCGCTACCTCCAGCGACCGACACGCGGCGGCGATCGCGGCGAGATTCGGCGCGAGACGAGCCCTCGTCCGGCAGTCGGGTTCCCGAGGCGGGAAAATTACAGACATATATTTGTAATTTATCAGTGGCTATAGCGCCGAATTCGCGCGTTCGCCGTCCGGAGCGGCGAGCCAAAAAGAACCGCAAACCAGCTAAACCCCCGATTCAACGCAGTTAGAGGCTCGAAACGACCCGTTCGCAAGCAGGGAACGGAGAACCCATCGAGAGTGAACAATGAGGCACAATTCGGCGATTGTTCGTTCGCTAGTGGCGAACAAAATCGGGCGGGACGCGGACCGCGCGGCGCTCAGTCTCCGGAGGACTGTCCGCTCGGCTGCCCGAAGTGAGGAGTAACGCAGTTGTCACGGGTCGAGAGCCGGTGGTTACAAACGGACCGGTGAGCCGTGAAAACGGCTCGGCAGCGGAGTGATGACGGCGAGACGACGAAAAGTGGTGGTGGGGTGCGTCCGACCGATGCGGCCGGGTGCGTCAGACAGGTGTGGTGAGCGTGGTCAGTCGGTGTCGGTGCGGTCGGAGCCGTCGGTTCGCGCTCCGGTCGCAGTCGTCGGTTCAGTCGATGACGCGGGCGATACCGTCGTCGAGTTCCTCGTACAGTTCCTCGGCGCGGCGCTCGTCGGCGGCCGACAGCGACCGAATCGGCTCGCGGACGTTCCCGCCGTGCAGGCCGGCCAGTTCGAGGCCTTTCTTCACCGCGGAGACGCTGATCGCGCCGGGGAGGTCGTTGTCCTCGCCCGTCTCGCCGCGGAAGTCCTGGAACGGAAGCGTCAGGTCGCGAATCTCGCGGGCGTGCTCCCAGTTCTCCTCGGTGAGTGCCTCGAACAGCGCGAGGCCGATTTCCGGCCGGAAGTTACTGACGCCCGCGGAGAATCCCTCGATACCCTCGTTCCAGAACGAGACGGCGTACGGTTCCGCGAGGCCGTCCACCCAGACCACGTCGTCGTCCGCGGCGGCGACGGCGGAGCCGAGTTTGACCGGGTCCTCGATGGCGTACTTGACGCCGACGACGCCCTCGATGCGCGAGAGGTCGCGGAGGAAGGAGACCGAGGGGTCGAAGCCGCGGACGTAGGGAACGAGCGGCGTGTCGGTCGCGGCATCGAGCTTCTCGTAGTAGCGGAGCAGTCCGCGCTCGTGGACGTAGGTGTGGTCCGGCGGCATGACCATCATCGCGTCCACGCCGATGCGGTCGTAGGCTTCCATCAGGTCGGTCGCGGCCTTCGTCGACCCGCCGACGCCGGCGAGGACGCAGGCGCTGTCGGGGAGCGCTTCGACGCTCGTCTCCGTCACGTCGACGCGCTCCTGTTGGGACAGCGAGTGGTATTCGCTGATGTTCGCGGCCGCGAGGAACGACGAGATACCGTCGCCGGAAAGCGACTTCGCGTTAGCTTCGAGTTTGTCGTGTTCGATCTCCAGGTCGTCGTCGAACGGCGTGAGCAAGCCGACGGCGACGCCACGGAGACGACTACGTACACGGTCGTCTGCGAGTGGCATGGTACAGTCAATCTGAGTCAACCGTGATAAAGGCATCGTCAACCCCTGAATCCGATGTTCGCGCGCGAGAGCGCCCGCGAGTGGTCCATCCGCGAGTCAACAGTCAGGCGTTGTGAACTATCGAAACGGTCGGGGGTCGATTCCCGGTGGGCGAGAGACGCCGGCTCGAAGTCGGATTTCGCGGTCACCCATCAATTTATTACGATTTGGTCAGAGTAGATTCGTATGGACGTCTTGATGACCGGCGTCTATGGCCGGTGCGGCACCGCAGTCATAGACCACCTGCACGACGACGACGACTACGACTTCACGTACTTCAACCGCTCCGACCGTCCCGACGACCACCCCTACGGTGGCTACGACACCGTCGTCGGCGACGTGTCCGACTACGACGCCCTCAACGACGCCGCGGAGGGACAGGACGCCATGATCCACATGGCGGCGTACCCCTACACCGACGGCACGTGGGAAGACATCTTCGAGCCCAACATCATCGGGATGTACAACGCGCTCGAAGTCGCCCGCGAGAACGAAATCGAGTCGTTCGTCTTCCTCTCGACCAACCACGTCATGGGCGGCTACGAGGACGAGTTCTCCCCCGAGATTTACGAGCCGGGTCACGGCCTCGTCGTCGGCCACGACGACCCCGTCCGCCCCGACTCGTTCTACGGCGCGTCGAAGGCCTACGGCGAGGACATGGGCCGATACTACGTCGAGAACTACGAATACCCCAAGCAGTTCTACGCCCTCCGGGTGTGCAGCGTCCGGATGCCGGAGTACGACCACCCCTACGGCGACGCCGAGCAGGCCGTCGAGAACGGCGAGTTCGAGCGCGGGAGCGCCGAGTACGAAGAGACCGTCGGGCGCATGAAGGCGATGTGGCAATCCCGCCGCGACTTCGCCCACGAAATCGACTGCTGTCTGCAGGACGACAACGTCGAGTTCGGCATCTTCAGCGGCGTGAGCGACAACCAGCGCCGGTGGTACGACCTCGAACACGCCCGCTCGCAGATCGGGTACCACCCGCAGGACGACGGCGAGGAGTGGGATAGCCCGCCAGAGTAGTCCCGAACGTCCGAGCCACGCCCCGCTGTCTGTCCCGTCTGTCCCATTTTCGATTCTTCTTCCGACGCGTCGACGCTGACGCAAGCGAACCTGATTCTGCAATTAACTTTATGTGTATTTGTTAAAAACAGAGTCATGGGTATGAAAGACACACCCACACCCAGCGATTCGAACCGAGCCTCGCTCACCAGACGAACCGCACTCGCGCTCCTCGGGGGCACGGGTGTCGCGGCGCTGTCCGGCACCGCGGCCGCCCAGTCCGACGACGAACGCGAGGGCGACGAGAGTCACGGGAACGGTCGCGGAAACGACGGAAAGCCGTGGAATCGAGACGTCGACGCGAACGGGAACGGCCTGTATAACCTCGCGTCGCTCGACGTGGACCACCTCTACACCTCGGCGCGCGACGCCGACGTCATCGTCTGGAAGGACGACGACGGGACGTTCCACGCGGACGGCGCGGACGGCGAAGTCGCGTCGGGAGACGGCGTCGTACCGGTCGCGCAGGCGGCCGTTGACAGCCTCACCGAGGGGCGGACGTGGAACGAGAAAGTGCTCATCGCCTCGCCCGGCGAGATTACTGGCGCGGACGGCAACCTCGAACTCCCGAGTTACACGACCCTCGACGCGCCGGCCACGCTCTCGATTCCGGACGGGGAGTCGGTGCCGCCGGTCGTCAGGGCCGTCGGCGCGGAACACGTCGAGGTAGAATCCCTCGTCGTCGACGGGCCCGCGGCGATGGGTATCCGACTCACCAGTTGTTCGAACGTCCGACTCGGCGACATCCGCATCACGGGCGTGACGAGCGACGGCATCCGTATCGACGGGCGGGGCGACGCGCCCCGGTCGACCGACATCCAGATGGGACAGATATACATCGAAGGGAACGGCCACCACGGCGTCGAGACCTACGGCGTCGACCGCATCCAAATCGAGCAGGTCGTCGGCAACGACCCCGCGAGCTGCGTCGTCCTCCTCAATGACACCGTCGACGCGACGGTGAACAGCGTCGTCGGCCTCGAACCCGGCGGGCCCGCGGGCTACGCGACGTTCCGCGTCGCCAACGGCGCGCACGACGTGACGGTCGGCGAGGTCGTCAGCCGCGGCGGAAATCGGGGCGTCTTCGGCGTCTCCGAGTGTTACGACATCACCATCGGCCACGTCAACATCGAGGGCGCGGAGGACCAGGGTATTCTCATCCAGAACTGCCGGGACTTCACCGTGCAGGGCGGCGTCGTCAAGAACACGAACGGCGACGGCGTCCGCATCGACTCGCGGAACGACGGCGAACAGCTTCCCGCGGAGGGTATCTCCATCAGCAATCTCCGGGTCTACGACGACCGCGACGAGCCGAAACAGACGTGGGGCATCCTCGAAACCGGCCCGGCGTGCAACCACAACCGCATCGTCAACAACGACGTTCGGGGCGGCGGGACGACCCGGAACATCGGGATTTTCTCGAACACGACGGTCGTTCGGGACAACGTCGGCGGCGGCTTCACCGACGGCGAGGTGACGCTCTCGGCGGGCGAGTCGCCCGCTGCCCGCGTCGAGGGAATCAGCGAGTTCCCCGACGTGACCATCCCGGGGAGCGTCGACGAACCGGAGGACTTCGAGGCGTCGGCGCTCTCGGTCCGCGCGAAGCCCGCGACGACGGGGTCGTCGGAGACGTACGCGTGGGAGAGCTACGTGGAGTGGAACGGTTCGGCCGGGAGTTGGGACCTCGTCTTCGAGTGGCGCACCGACCCCGGCGTCGACGTGACGCTCGACTACGTCGTGGACAAGACGCGCTGAAGCGGCCGTCGCACTCGGCGGCTGATGACGAACGACTGCGCGGGTCGATAAATCCGAAAAAACAGGTGACGGGTCAGGCCGCCTCGACGACGCTCACTCGGTGTGAAGCGTCACGTAGCCGTCGAAGTTGAGAATCACGAACTGCGCGAGGTCGCCGAACAGCGCCTTCCCGGTCGGCGAGCGGTTCCGACCGAGGATGAACACGTGGTCTGCGCCCTCCTCTTCTGCGACTTCGATGACCGTCTCGGCGCGCTCTTTCTCACTAGCGATTCGCGGGACGATTTCGTAGGACACCTCGTCGTCGGCCCCGAAGACCTCTCGGGCGACTTCCTCGGCGTCGTTCATCGCGCCCTTGAACGCGTCCTGTTCCGTGTACGACGTGTGCTCGACGTCGCCGATGGTGTCGAGGACCTCCTGGGTCTCCTCGAACTCGTCTTCGGTGAGCGTGACGAGGAGGACGAGGTCGGCGTCCGCGCCGAGCGCGTGTTCTCTGGCCTCCCGGAGGAGGTCCGCGTGTAAGTCAGTGTTCTCGATGAGTACTAATCCTCTGTCCATGCACCTGCATTTCGTCTCGTCTTATCTAAGTCTACCGCAGGAACGGACGGCGCGGGCGGGGGTGGCGGGAGTGCGCGCCACCGGACCGCGCTCCTCTCCCCCGCGTGCGACGCGCGACTCGTCACCTGGCGGGGCAGTATACTGAAATACACCGCGGTACTCTACGTAGGCATGCCCGAAACGAGTCTCGCCGACGTGCTCCGCGACTACGAGACCCGGATGAAGTTCGTCCTCGTCATCTCGCTGGCCTCTATCGTCCTGCTACTCATCTCGCTCCCGTCTATCGAACCGGGAACGACGACCCACGCGCTCGTCTACCTCCAGCTGACGACGTTCGGCGGGTTGGCGGTCCTGATGCTCGGACTCCTCCTGTGGACGGCCAGAAGCGCGTGAGGGACGTTCATCGAACCCTGAAAGTCAGGAATCACAACTATGATAGTTATTTTCTCTGGCACGGCCAGTATGGACAAATCCAGTATCTATATTAACCGGGAGTATCATGATAGATGATACCGCATGGCTGGAAAGCGTTCAACCAACTGGAGTAGACGAGACCTTATCAAATACGGGGCAGTCGCTGGCACAGCGGGTCTGGCAGGCTGTTTCGATAGCTCAGGGCAGACGACGACCGAGGAGAGCACCGAAGGCGGCACGGACGGCGGAACGAGCACCGAGGGCGGGGCGACCCTCGCCGACGACACGCTCGACTACCCCGCGGGCCGACCCGCGACGGACGTGCAGTTCAACCGCTACAGCCTCGGCAACTACGCGCACACCCTGCAGGACCAACTGTTCGAGGAAGTCGCGCGCGGCTACGCCGACGGGACGGTCCGACCCGACCTGCTCGAAGACATGACCGTCGACGGGCGGACGCTCACGCTGACGTTCCCCGAGGGGTTCAAGTGGTGGAACGGCGACGACCTGACGGCCGAGGACTACTACATCGGCCTCGAAATCGACCGCCTGCAGTCGCCCGAGCAGTCGCCCATCGAGAGCAACACGCTGGTGGACGACTACACCATCGAGCGGACGTTCAAGACGGCCGTCTCGCCCAACCTCATGAAGGCGAACGTCGCCGAGACGTTCGTCAACACCCCGCGGTCGATCTACCGCGAATACCTCACGCGCTACGAGGAGGCATCGAGTGACAGCGAACGTGAGAGCGTGACGAGCGACCTCCTCGACATGAGCATCACGACCCAACAGCTCATCGACGAGGGACTCGGCAACGCGCTGTACCGCGTCACCGGCTTCAACTCCTCGGAGACCATCCTCGAGAAGTTCGAAGACCACCCGTACGCGAGCCGCACGGACATCCCGAACGTCCGCATCATCCCCGAGACGACCTCCGACGTGGAGTCGCTGTCGGTGAACGACCAACTCGACATGAACCCCGACGTGCTCATGTCGGAGTCCCAGCAGTCCCGGTACCCGGACAACATCGAGAACGTCTACCGGCTCAACTGGTTCCGCACCCAGAAGTTCACGTTCAACTTCAAGAACGAGCACATCGCGAGGCTTCCCGTCCGACGCGCCATCGTCAACGCGGTGGACTTCGAATCGATGGTCGCCGCGATGCGGCAGGCCGGAACCGTCGGCGCGCCCGCCGAGAACCAGACGGCGCTGCGCTCGACGATTCACGAGGAGTACCTCGGCTCGGACTTCGTCGACCAGCTCATCGACTACCCGGTCGGCAAGGACCTCGAAACCGCGACGCAGCTGCTCGAAGACGCCGGCTACACCAAGGAGAACGGGACGTGGGTCGACCCTGACGGCGAGTCCTTCACGTTCACCGTCCTCACGCAGAACAACAACACCCAGGTGCAGGCGACGAAGGTCTTCAACGACCAGCTCAACGCGTTCGGCATCCAGACGAAGATTAGCACGGTCAGCTCGACCGACTACTACCAGCGCCTCCAAACGTACGAGGCGGACATCTTCTGGATATGGCACGTCGCGAAGGCGCTGTGGCACCCGACGGCGTACTTCTCGAACAACTTCTACGGCATCGAGGTCGGCGACCCGTCCAGCGGGAACGAGACCGGCCCGACGGGCAAGCCGTTCACGACGACCATCCCGAGCGAGGTCGGCGCGACCGAGGTTTCGGGCAGCGGCAAGGAGATCCAGCCCGCACAGCTCATGAACGACCTGCCGAACTCCGAGTCGGCAGAACAGGTCAAAGAGCGGACCCGCGACCTCGTCCAGTGGTTCAACTACGCGCTTCCGGACTTCGTCTTCGTCGAGGAAGACTCCGGCTACTGGGGCGACACGCAGGACTTCTCCATGCCGACGGGCGACGACTACGAACTCAACACCAACCGGCCGGGCGAGTTCTCGTTCAAGAACGGATGGATTAGCTCGAACTCGGAGTAAGACGGCACCCCCAACGGGCTTAACCACCACAATTAAGCCCTCTCACGCTAGAAGCCAAACTATTAATAATGACACCAAAGTATTTGTTGAAACGTCTCGGGCAAGCGATACTGACGTTTCTCGTCACGATGACGGTCTCGTTTCTGCTGTACCAAGCCATGCCGGGTGGTCCGACGGAGGCGATGCGGAGCGTGATTCTCTCGCAGAGCGGCGGGAGCGTCGACATCGACCGACTGAACAGGATGATACAGCTCTACACGAACGTGAATCCGGACCAGCCGATGCACGTACAGTACTTCAACTACGCGTCTGACGTGATTCTCCGGCAGGACCTGGGCACTTCGTTCTTCAAGAACGAGAAGGTCACGACGCTCATCATGCAGCGCATCCCGTGGTCGATGTTCATCAGCGTCTACGCGCTCGCACTGGGCTACTCGCTGAGTATCTTCCTCGGCGTGATGACGGCCTACCGAGAGAAGTCGCGGTTCGACTCCACGGTGTCATCTCTCATCATCGGACTCAACTCGATTCCGTACTACATCGTCGGCGTCGTGCTCATCTACTTCCTCGCCATCCAGAACAACTACTTCCCGACGGGCGGCCGAATCGGCTCGGGAATCGCGGCGGGGTACAACCCCGAGTTCATGCTTAGCCTCGTGAAGCACGCGGCGCTCCCGGCGATTTCGATGGGCGCGCTCGCGACCTCCGGGGCGCTCGCCATGCGCGGCAACGCGATTCGCGTCCTCGGCGAGGACTACATCCGCGTGGCGCAGCTCCGCGGGCTCCGCGAGACCCGCATCGCCACGCAGTACCTCGGGCACAACTCCATCCTCCCGATGTACACGCAGTTTATGATCGGCATCGCCGGCGTCTTCAGCAGCGCCGTCATCGTCGAGGAGGTCTTCGCGTACCCGGGCATGGGTCTCCTGATGTTCGAGGCGGTCAAGACGCAAGACTACCCGCTGTTGATGGGCACGCTCCTCGTGTTCACGGCGATTTCGCTGACCGCCATCTTCATCGCCGACCTCACGTACACGCTCATCGACCCGCGCATCTCGGTGGGTGAGGAGTAACTATGAGCGAAACACATTCCGACTCGTTCGACCTGAAGGACCTCTACGACGAGGACATCGACCCGGACCCCGAATCGCGGGCCGACCGCGCAAAGCGGTTCCTCGAGATGAACGTCGTCGCCCCCGCGCGCATCGCAGTCGCCGACTGGCGCGCGCTCGTCGGCGGCGCGATTCTCGCGTTCTTCCTCCTCATGGGAAGCGTCGGCGTCTGGCTCGTCGAGCGGCCGACAAGCGGTGACGCTCCTGTTCTCGCCGCGCCGTTCGAATCGCTCGCGTACCCGCTCGGTACCGACGTGTTCGGCCAGCCGATTCACGCCCAGCTCATCCACGCGACGCCGGGCATGTTCAAGATGATCTTCGCGGGCGCGGTCGTGAGCGTCGGCTTCGCCGCCCTCGTGGGCGTCGTCGCCGGCTTCGAACACGGCACGCGCATCGACTCGTTCCTGATGACCGTCACCGACGTTGTCATCACGATTCCGGGCCTGCCGCTCATCATCGTCATCACGGCCATCTTCCAGCCCGAGAACCCCTACATCGTCGGGGTGTTCCTCGGCATCGACAACTGGCCGGGACTGGCGCGGACCGTCCGCTCGCAGGTGCTGAGCATCCGCGAAGAGTCCTACGTCGAGGCGTCCGAAATCATGGGCATCCCGCTGTCGTCGATTCTCCGGCGGGACATCCTCTCGCAGCTCATGCCGTACGTGATGATTAACGGGGCGCTCACCTCTCGACGCATCATCTTCGAGTCCGTGGGCCTGTACTTCCTCGGCATCCTGCCCTTCACCACGTTCAACTGGGGCGTGATGATGAACCTCGCGTACGAGGGCAACGCGCTCACCCGACCGGATATGCTCCCGTGGATGGTCGCGCCCATGGTCTGTATCTTCCTGCTGTCGTTCGGGCTCGTCCTGCTATCGCAAGGGCTCGACAGCCTGTTCAACGTCCGCCTCCGGGCACGCCACGCGAAAACCTCGAAGAAGAAAGGCACCTCGAAGAACAACCAATCGCAGGCGACCGGCGGGGACTGACCCCGTGCCAACACCTATTACCAGACGATGACTACCAATCAAACAATGCGAACGTCGAATCAGAACGACTCGGACCCGGACCAAGACGTCGTGTTCGAAGTCCGCGACCTGGAGGTCACCTTCGGGACCAACCGAGGCGAATCGAGAGTCGTCCGCAACGTCGACTTCGACATCTACCGCAACGAGACGCTCGGCATGGTCGGCGAAAGCGGCAGCGGGAAGTCGATGACGTCCTCCGCGTTGATGAACGCGGTCGTCAGCCCGGGCGAGACCTCCGGTGAGGTCACCTACTACCCGCCGGACGGCGGCGAGCCGATTTCCGTGCTCGACCTCGACGAAGAGGAGCTTCGGAAGTTCCGCTGGGGCGAAGTCGCCATGGTGTTCCAGGGCGCGATGAGTTCGTTCAACCCCGTCAAGAAGGTCCGCGGCCACTTCAAGGAGACCCTCGAAGACCACAACCGCGACGTTGAGGCTGGGCTCGAACGCGCTCGCCAGATTCTGGGCGACCTCTACTTAGACCCCGACCGCGTCCTCGACTCGTACCCCTACGAGCTGTCCGGCGGGATGAAACAGCGCGCGCTCGTCGCGCTCGCGCTCATCCTCGAACCGGAGGTGCTCGTGATGGACGAGCCGACCGCCGCGCTCGACCTCCTGATGCAGCGCTCTATCGTTTCGCTGCTCAAGGACCTCAAAGAGGAGTACGACCTGACTATCATCTTCATCACGCACGACCTGCCGCTTCTCACTAAGCTCGCGGACCGGCTCGTCGTGATGTACGCGTTCGACATCGTCGAGGTCGGCTCGACCGAAGAGATTCTCTACGACGCGGCGCACCCGTACACCCGGTCGCTCCTCAACGCGACGCCGGACTTGAACGCCCCCATCGAGGAGATGCAGTCGATTTCGGGCTCGAAGCCCGACCCGGTGACTAACATCCCGGGCTGTTCGTACCGGCCGCGGTGCCCGATGGCCGACGAGTCCTGCGCGGAGGCGGAACCGCCGATGGCGGACCGCGGCAACGGCCACCGAACCGCGTGTTTCTACCACGACGACGTGTCCGACGAAATTCCGATTCCCGCGATGGAAGCGGCCGAAGAGGGCGGTGAGGGCGAATGAGCGTCGATAACTCCATCCTCTCGGTGGACGACGTGTCGGTCCACTTCACCGACAGCGGCGGCTTCCTCGGCCTGTTCGGCGAGCGGCAGACGGTCCGCGCCGTCGACGGCATCTCGCTCGACATCGGCGAGAACGACGTGGTCACGCTCATCGGAGAGTCCGGCTGCGGCAAGTCGACGCTCGGAAAGGCCATCATCGGCGCGCAGGAGCCGACCCACGGCTCGATTACCTACCGCGGACAGGACATCTGGGAGGCCAAGAACAGCCGCAACCCGGACATCCCGTTCTCGGAGATTCGGCGGTCCCTCCAGATTATCCACCAGGACCCCGGCAGCGCGCTGAACCCGAACCAGCGCATCCTCACCTCGCTGATGCTCCCGCTGAAGAAGTGGAATCCGAACCTCGGCGAGGAAGAGCGCAGAAAGCGCGTCTACGCGCTCCTCGAACGCGTCGGGCTCACGCCCGCCGAGGACTTCGTCGAGCGGTTCCCCCACCAGCTCTCGGGCGGCGAGAAACAGCGCGTCGTACTCGTTCGGTCGCTGCTCTTGAACCCGGACGTTATCCTCGCCGACGAGGCCATCAGCGCCCTCGACGTGAGCCTCCGGGTGGAGATGATGGACCTGATGCTCGAACTGCAGGACCTGTTCAACACCTCCTACGTCTTCATCAGCCACGACCTCTCGAACGCCCGGTACATCGCCGAGAAGTCCGGCGGCCGCATCGCCGTCATGTACCTCGGCCGCATCGTCGAAGTCGGACCGATAGAGCAGGTCATCGGCAATCCCCAACACCCCTACACGCAGGCGCTGAAGTGGGCGACGCCGAACCTCTACGAGGGAGAAGGCGACGACGACCTCCCGATTCGGAAGATCGACATCCCCGATCCGACGAACCGACCGAGCGGCTGTCACTTCCATCCGCGCTGTCCGAAGGCGCGTGAGGTCTGTGAGACCAACGACCCGGGCGCGTTCGAAGACGAGGACGGCCACGCCGCGCGGTGCTTCCGCGCCGACGACACCCACGAGTACTGGGACAGTCCGAGCATCGTCGACGACTGAGCCATCCGCTCGGGACGCCGCGACCCAGTTTTCAACTATCCGTTTTCGACCCGCAGAGCCGTTCGAACCGGGCGAACGACGCCCGCACGAACAGTATCTATTTGTGTGCGGAGAGCTACCGTGTGAGTACGTATGTCAGTCAACGCATCGCGCGTGCCTTCGCTCCGGAAGGCCGCGTCGTCGAACCGGAGTTTCATCATGACCGTGCTCGCTGGCGTCTTCATGATTGCCCTCGCGCGCTTCGTCCTCGACGGGACGCTCGCGGGGATGTTCGGCGTCTGGGGAATCTCGCTCATCGGCGTCGGTATCGGCGCCTTCCTACTGCTCCGACTCTGGGGTTCGTACAATTGACCGCGGAGGTCCGCCACCCGCACCGAGCGTCGAACTAACACACCGAAAAACAGCGCGCAACGCCGCGCCAGCGACCGCCGTCGATTCTGTTTCGTAGCGGCCCTCGTCAGTTGTTCCGTACTCCGTTTCGCCGCGCGTTCTCGCGCGGTTACTCGACGCGGTTGGCGTCGATGTAGTCCCAGTCGAACGCGTAGCCGAGCCCCGGCGTCTGCGGGAGTTCGACCACGCCGTTCTCGTCGATTTCGTCCGGCGGGTGTTCGAGGCCGGGGAAGTACGTCTCGTAGTCGTGTTTCGGGTGCAGGAGGCCGCGCTCGTAGTACCGACCGGGGAACGCCATCGTCCCGAGCAGTTGGAGATTGGGCGCGTCGCGGCCGTGAATCTCGCACTCGATGTTGAACGACTCGCAGAGGCCGACCGCCTTCAGCGCCGGCGTGATGCCGCCCACGTCGTAGACGCCGACGCGGATGATGTCGGCGATATCCCGCTTTATCCACTCGGCGCGGGTGTGCATCCGACCCTCGGCGGTCTCGGGGCCGACGACGGCGATATCGAGTTCGTTCGAGAGCCACTCGTAGGAGGACATCGAGTGTTCGTCCATCGGCTCCTCGATCCAGCGGAAGTCGAGGTCTTCGAGCGCCTTCCCGATCTTCTTGGCCTCGCTTCGGCTGTAGAAGTGGTGGGCGTCGAGCATGAGGTCGATATCGTCGCCGACGCGCTCGCGGACCGCCCGGCAGGCGGCGATGTCCTGTTCGGGGTCGTCGCCGAACGGCGGCATCCACGTGTGGAGCTTGACGGCCTGATAGCCCTCCTCGACGAGTTCCTCGGCGAAGTCGGCGTACGCCTCGGGCGAGCCGAGTCCGTCGGGGTCGTCGTCACCGACCATCGTACTGCCGTAGGCCGGGACCGAGTCCCGCGCCGCGCCGATGAGTTGATAGACCGGGAGACCGGCGTCCTTGCCGGCGATGTCCCAGAGCGCGCAGTCGATGGGCGCGACGCGCTTGTCGGTGAGCGTTCCCTTGTTCAGTCGCTCGGCCCGGCAGAGCAGTTGCCAGAGCTTCTCGCGGTACAGCGGGTTCTCGCCGACGAGGTGCTTCTTGGCGAACTCGTTGGCCGCCTCGTGGCCGCCGCGGCAGTAGCCGTCGGGGCCGCCGTCGACGACGATGTGCGTGATGGTCCGCGTCGACTCCCTCGGCTCGCCGGGGTGGCCGTGGCCCTTCTCGTCGGGGTCGATGTGGGACTCACAGCTGAACCGGATGGTACGGATGTCGCTGATCTCCATTCGTGATAGTCGGTTACGCGGAACGCTCATAAAAGTACGGCGGGACCGGCGATTTCGGGGACTGGACGGCGCGGAGAGCGAGGGAGAGAACCCAGTGACGCCGGTCGGTCAGTCCAGCACGTCGGCCGGCTCCTCGGGGTACGGCTCGCGGACGAGCCGACCCATGTCGATTTCCTGGTACGGCGCGCGCCGGAGCGTCCCGTTCTCGACGAACTCGTTCGCGCCCGCGTCGGTCAGCTTCTCCGCCAGCGCGGCGCGGAGTTCGGCGACGACCTCGGGGTTGTCGGCGGCGCACTCGTCGAGTTCGTTCGGGTCGGCCGCGAGGTCGAACAGCTGTTCGCGGCCGCCGTTGCGCATGAACACGTACTTCCAGCGACCCTCGCGGACCATCCCGGTGAAGTTCGGGGGGAGCCGCGGCGTCCGGTGGTAGCCGAACAGCCGCTCGCGGGGCTCGGCGTCGCCCCGAATTGTCCCGAGCACGTCGACGCCGTCGCGGAGTTCCTGGTCGCCCGCGGCGGTCGTCGCGATGCCGAACAGGTCGGTCAGCGCCACGAGGTCGTCGCGGCGGTCGCCCTCCGGAAGCTCCGCGGGCCAGCTCACGAGGAACGGGACGCGACACGACGACTCGAAGAACGACGACTTCTCCCAGCCGCGGTGGTCGCCGAGGAGTTCGCCGTGGTCCGAGAAGAAACAGATGAGGGTGTTGTCGGCGTCGTCGCGGGCCTCGACCGCGTCGAGCAGGCGACCGATGCGGCGGTCGACCTCCGATATCATCCCGTAGTAGTACGCCTTGATGACCCGGACGGTGGTGTCGTCGATGCCGCCTTCGCGGGTCGTCCAGAAGTGGTGGTTCTGGGTGGGAATCTTCTCGTCCATGTGGTCGGTTTCGAGGTCGCCTTTCACCGGGTTTTCGAGCCGCTCGGGGTCGTACATCCGGTCGAAGGGCGGCGACGGCGCGAACGGCGGGTGCGGCGGTTCGTACGAGACGAGGCCGAAGAACGGCTCGTCGGTGTCGCGGCCGATGAGGTCGACCGCGCGGTCGGTCATCCACGCCTCGTAGTTGTCGTCCGGCGGGAGCCGGTTCTGTTGGGGAAGGTGGACCATCGCGCCCTGTCGGGCGGTCGTCTTGACCTCGTGGCCGGTCTCCTCGCGGAACGCCTCGAAGCTCAGGCGGTGGTCGTAGCCGAGGTCGATGTCGCGGGGATGGGCGTGATACTTCCCGACGAGGAACGTCCGGTAACCCCGCTCGCGCATGCTCCGGGCGAGGAAGGGGCCGCACCGGTCTTCGAGGTGTCGCGCGTCGCGCTTTTCGTTCCCGAGGTAGCCCGTCGAGACGGCCTCGCAGCCGGTTCGGATGGTGTGTCGCGCTGGGATACAGATTGGGTCGGGCGAGTAGGCGTTGGTAAAGGAGACGCCGCGGTCGACGAGTCGGTCGATGTTCGGGGTGTGGATTCGACTGTTTCCGAGCGCCTGAATCGTGTCCGACCGTTGCTGGTCAGTCATCACGAACAGGACGTTTGGGCGAGCATCACTCACGGCCGAACTCCGACCACCAGTAGTATAAAGATAGGCCACCGCGACGGTACGGGTACATGCCACCCGCAGCGAGTGCCTTCGACGTGACAGCCTACGCCGACTCGACCGACGACCTCCAGACCGAGGCGTTCCAGACGGCCATCGACGACTGCTCGGAGTCCGGCGGCGGAACCGTCACCGTCCCCAGCGGGACGTACACCGTCGGAACCGTCCATCTCCGAAGCAACGTGACGCTCTATCTGGAGGCCGGCGCGGTCGTCAGCCCCGCGAAGGACGAAGCCGAGTACACGGACAAGTTCATCGGCCCCGACAACGAGCGCATCTTCTTCCTCGCCGAGGACGTGGAGAACGTCACCATCGCCGGCGAGGGCGAGTTCGACGGCCTCGGAACCGAGTTCATGCGGATGGACACGCCGATTCAGGGCCACTCCAACGAGAGCGCGTCGCACCCGCTCATCTCGAACGGTCCCCACGAGGCGCGACAGGGCGACGCCTACCTCTCGCGGACGAAGGGGACGGACGGCTGGCCCGTCGCGAAGCCCGACTTCCGCCCCGGTCCGATGTTCCGGTTCAACAACTGTACGAACGTCCGCATCCGCGACGTGACCATCCGCGACATGCCCGCGTGGACGCTGTCGTTCCACGGGACCGAGGAGGTCGACATCCGCGGCGTCGACATCCTCAACCACCTGCTCATCCCGAACTGCGACGGCATCGCGCTCGGCGACACGAAGAACGTCCACATCTCCGACTGCACCATCCAGTCGTGCGACGACAGCATCACCTTCGGCGCGCGACCCGACGAGCCGGTGACCTGCGAGGGCATCGTCGTGACGAACTGCACGCTCCGGTCGAGCGCCTGCGCCATCAAGTTCGGGTCGGGCACCGACGACACGATTCGCGACTGCCTGTTCCAGAACATCGTCGTCCAGGAGTCGAACCGCGGCCTCGGCATCCAGCACCGCGACTCGGGCGTCGTCGAGAACGTGCTTTTCACCGACATCGTCGTCAACTCCAACATGCTCCCCGGCCCGTGGTGGGGCAAGGGCGAACCAATCTACGTCACGTCGGTTCCGCGCGACGACGACACCGACCTCGGCGGGATTCGGAACGTGCGCTTTTCGAACATCGTCGCGCGCAGCGAGAACGGGGCGCTCGTCTACGGCTCCGAGGGCTCCGACATCGAGACCGTCGAGTTCGACAACGTCCGTATCGAACTCACCGGGAGCGAGCACGCCGACGAGGTGGGCGGTAACTTCGACCTCCAGCCGAGTTCTGTCGTCACGCCAATCTTCGCCAACGACATCGCCGGCGTCCACGTCGAGAACGCCCGCGACGTGACGATGCGCGACGTGACCGTCGAGTGGGACGACAGCGGCGACCTGCCCGACTACTACCGGAGCGGGCTGGCCTGCGAGGACGTTGACGGCCTGCTCGTCGACGGCTTCGTCGGCCGACAGGCCCACCGCGACGACGACGCGGCGGCGATTTCGCTCGTCGACACGACGGACATCACGGTTCGGAACTCCCGGGCGACAGAGGGGACCGAGACGTTCCTCTCGCTTTCGAACACGGACGGCGAACGCCTGTTCGTGAACAACGACCTCATCGACGCCGCCGACGCCGGCGACGTGGAGTCGTTCGAGCGGTCGGGGAACGCCCTCCCGCGGTAACCCGTACGTTCAAGCCGACGCGACAACGATAGACGAACGCGAAAACGCGTAGGCGAGTCCGCGGCGTTCGATTCGGTTCAGATAGCCGTATCACCGGCTGTGTCCGCTAAGACGGCTGTTCTCCCCGTGAACGGTGGTTTTTTGCCCCGAGCGGTCGACGGTCGAGTCGATGGTTCAAGAGCTAACGCTAGCCGAAGCCAAGACGATTCTCGACGCGGCGGAGGAGAAAGCCGAAGAACTCGGCGTCCCGCTGAACCTCGCGGTGACGAACAGCGAGGGGAACCTCCTCGGGTTCCGCCGGATGGACGGCGCGAAGCTCGTCGCGAGCAACATCGCACAGAACAAGGCCTACACCGCGGCCGCGGTCAAGAAGCCGACCCACGAACTGAAGGAAGGTGCCGAACCCGGCGGCGACGTGTACGGCCTCCACACCACCGACAACGGTCGCGTCGTCGTCTTCGGCGGCGGGTTCCCCGTCGAACACGACGGCGTCGTCGTCGGCGCGGTCGGTGCGAGCGGCGGAGCGGTGTCCGAAGACATGGAAGCGTCCCAAGCGGGGCTCGAGGCGTTCGAACCGCTCCGCTGAGACGCCCGCGTCGGAGTCGCCGAGTTCGGGTTCGGTTCCGACGACACCCAATCCAGCGTATCTGTCCTCACGGTCCCGTTTCGGTCAGAAGCGAACGTACGCCGAGCGGTCGGTCTCGGCCGCGTAGAGACACCCCGTCATGTCCGCGACGTAGAGCGTCGAACCGTCCGGACCGCCGAGCGTGCAGTTCGTCGGGCGGTTCTCGGGGAACGGGTGGCGTTCCAGCACCTCGCCCGACGGGGAGAAGACGTAAATCGATGGCCCCGGGCCGCTTTTTTCCCATCCGGCGCAGGCGACGATTTCACCCGACGCCGTGAGCGTCATGCCGTCGATACCCCGGTGGTCGCCGAAGTCGTGTAGTATCTCGCGGGGGCCGAGCGACCCGTCGTCCCGAATCGGGTAGGCTCGCAGGTCGGTCTCTTGGTCCGGGCCGTAAGTGCATTCTGCGACGTACAGTCGCGTCTCGTCCGGCGAGAGGAGGATACCGTTCGGACGGTCCATCTCGTCGGTGAGCTGGACGAGTCGCCAGTCGTCACCCGGGTCCGGTCGCTCGGCCCGGAAGACGGAAGTGTGGCCGAGCAACCCCCGGTCCTTGTCGTCGGGGTCGGTGAACCAGACGTCGCCGTCGCGGTCGATTTCGAGGTCGTTCGGCCCGTTGAGCGGCGTTCCTTCGAACTCGTCGACGACGACCGACGCGGGCTCGTCCGGGGCGAGCACGGCGATGCGGTGGCCCTCGGACCCACAGGCGTACAGCTCGCCGCCGAGGCCCTCGTGAAGCCCGACTGCGCCGGCGGTCGAGTCGATGTAGACGCCGGTCTCCCCCGTCTCGGGGTCGTATTCGAGGACCTGATGCTCCGTTATCTCCGTGAATCGAACCGCGTCGCCGGTCCAAATCGGACCCTCAGTCGCCCGGAACGGACCCGCGACTCGCTCGAACTCCCATGCCATCGAGTGGTCGTTCTTTCCACGGAGACTTAAACGTCGTCCGACGGGCTCGAAGTCGGTCGCTCGGTCGTTGGGTTCCATTTTGTCAATTCTAATTCCAATTTTAGAAACAAGACGGGGAGAACTGTCGCAACAAAATCGACGCAGCACTGTCCGAATTCCGGATCCCGTCACAGAACAGAACCCGAAAAATAGTACAAATATCTTGATAATTTTCGAGAACAACCATAAATACATCATGTTGATTTTCCGAGTGGAATGTATTTTAGAAATATTTTCTCATAAATATGTCTTAATTGAATAATTTTGTCCATATTAAGACAGTTTTGGATTCTAAACATATTGTTTTGCAAGTATTCATTCTGATTCGGATATGTCTCGTATAGAAATACCAATTAAGATTTTAACATAGTATTTTGATAAGAGTTCGTGAGTCACCAACCGGTAACGATATCCTCGGAAATCGCGACTCGTCGCGGAGGCGAAGGTGAATCGCGGATGCGCGTGTGAGAGAGTAGTCGACGGCGGAGAAACCGACCCCGGTCGTTCCCTGCGACAGGACGTGGTTCCGTAGAGGTGGGCGGTGTCGGTCGATTACCGCCGCAAGCCGAGTGGTGTGCTAGAAGACACACAACCACGTTGTTCCATATTGTTCATATAGCATTCCACTTTGGACCTAGAATATTATTTTAGGTTACTATACGGTACCTTTATGTGCCATTGCAACTCTGTGAGAATGAGTAACGTATGTCGAGAAAGGACATCACACAGACGCGGTCGCAGGTGGGGTCGAAATCGGAGTCAATCCGCGCTCGGTTCGGAGACGCGGCGAGTCGCCGGAACTTCCTCAAGGTCCTCGGGACGGCCGGCATCGCCGGTCTCGCCGGCTGTTCCGGGGGCGGTGAGAGCTACAACGGTGAAGAGCAGACGACGGCCTCGGGCGGCGACGGCGAGGGGACGGGGACGGAGACGACATCCGGCGGTGACTCGAGTAGTTCGACGCTCCGCATGAGCGCGACCCAGCGCTTCGGGACCGTCGACCCCGCGAAGGGGACGGACTACACGCAGGTGCTCGCGTTGGTCAACCTCTACGACCCGCTCGTGTTCCCCGACACGGAGGGGAACCTACAGGGACACCTCGCCGAGGACTGGACCGTCTCGGACGACAACCGGACCTACACGTTCACGCTCCGCGAGGGCGCGACATTCCACAGCGGCAACCCCGTCACGGCGGAGGACGTGCAGTTCTCTGCCGAGCGGTTCCTCGATATCAACCAGGGCTACTCGTCGCTGCTCGGTAACGTGCTCTCGAAGGAGAACGTGACCGTCGAGGACGAGCGGACCGTGTCGTTCACGCTCGACCGCGTCCACTCGCCGTTCCTCGCGACGCTCGTGTTACTGTTCGTCGTCGACAAACAGCAGGTCCTCGACAACGCCGAGGACGGCGACTTCGGCGACCGCGGCGACTACGCCCAGTCGTTCCTCAACGACAACGACGCCGGCTCCGGCCCGTACGAGCTCGCGGGCTTCGAGCGGCAGGCCCAGATCTCGTTCAGCCGCTACGCGGACTACTGGGGCTCGTTCAAAGACGGCGCGTACGACAACGTCGTCGTCCAGATCATCACCAACGACCCGACGGTTCGCTCGCTGATGAAGACGGGCGAACTCGACATGTCGAGCCAGTACCAAAGCGAGGAGACCTACGAGGCCCTCGCGGCCGAAGACGACATCCGCGTCGAGTCGGTCCCGACGGTGACGACGTTCTACTTCAAAATCAACACCCAGAAGGCACCGACCGACGACCCCGCCGTCCGCGAGGCGATGGCCTACGGCTTCGACTACGAGACGGCGCGTAACGAAATCGCGCCGGGGTCGCTCCCCGCGCAGGGGCCGCTCCCGACGTCGTTCGGCGTCCACAACGACGACATCGTCCAGCCGACCTACGACCCCGAGAAGGCGCGGCAGATTCTCGCCGACGCCGGCTACGAGGAGGGCGACATCACCGTCCAGAACACCTACGTGAAGGACTACGGCCTCGAAGAGAAGATGGGCCTGCTCTTCCAGCAGAACATGGACGAAATCGGCATCAACGTCGAGTTGAACCCCCAGACGTGGGGAACGATGACCGAACTCGCGACGAGCGTCGAGGGGACGCCGCACATCAACCAGGTGTTCTACGGTCCGGTGTACCCCTCGCCGGACACGGTGTTCTACAACCAGTACCACTCTGAAGCCGCCTCGACGTGGATGAGCATGGAACACCTCGAAGACGAGGCGGTCGACTCCCTCATCGACGAAGCGCGCTCGACGGTCGACGCCGACGCCCGCGCCGAACTGTACGCCGAGGTGCAAGAGCGCATCGCGAACCAGTTCCCCGCCCTGTTCATCTTCGTCCAGTCGAAGAAGCACGCCTTCGCGGACGACGTGAAGGGCTACACGTTCCGGCCGTCGATGAGTTTCGACTACTGGTTCCCCGACTTCTACCAAGAATGAAGTACTGGCAGTACCTCGTGCGCCGGCTCGCGGGCATCCTCGTGAGTCTCATCGGCCTGTCGATAATCATCTTCACCACGTCACGAGTGCTCCCCGGGAACCCCGCGCGGATGGCCCTCGGCGCGCTCGCATCCGAAGAACAGGTGCAGGCGCTCGCCGCCGAGATGGGACTGAACAAGCCGATTCCCCTGCAGTACCTCGACTACATGCGAGGGCTGCTCGTCGGCGACCTCGGGACGAGCCTCGAGACCAAGCGCGCGGTCAGCACCGACATCGTCTACTACCTGCCGGCGACGCTCGAACTCATCACGGTGTCGATGTTCCTCACCGTCGTCATCGGGATTCCGCTCGGCGTCATCGCCGCGCAGAACAAAGACGGGCTCACCGACAACGCGACGCGGCTCGTCGCGTTCTTCAGCGTGAGCGTACCCGGCTTCTTCATCGCAATCATGTTCCAGTTGCTGTTCGGCTACCTGCTCGAATGGCTCCCCATCACGGGGCGGCTCGGCTCGGAGTTCGGCTCGGGCGTCTCGCGGTTCACGGGCTTCCTGCTCGTGGACACCCTGCTGTCCGGGAACCTCGCGGCCCACGTCGACGCGTGGGCGCACATCATCCTCCCGGCGCTCGCGCTCTCGCTCGCCGGTATCGGACAGGTGATGCGCATCACTCGGTCGAGCATGATAGACGTGAAAGACCAGGACTACGTCGAGGCCGAACGCGGCTTCGGCCTCCCCTCGTGGCTCGTCACGTACAAGTACACGCTCAAGAACGCGTTCATTCCGACGCTCACGATTCTGGGGCTGTTGTACGCCTCGCTTCTGGGGAACGCGTTCCTCATCGAACTCGTCTACTCGTGGCCCGGTCTCGCGTCCTACGGCGTCACCGCGGTGCTGAACAACGACTTCAACGCCGTCGTCGGCGTCACGATGACCATCGGCGTCGCGTTCGTGAGCATCAACTTCCTCGTCGACGTGCTGCTGGGTCGCGTTGACCCGCGCATCAGACTGGCGATGGAGGAGGCGACATGAGCGCCGAGTCCGCGGGCGTCCTCGACCGGTTCGTCTCGGCCGAGCGCCGCGAACTCTGGCAGCGGTCGTGGAAGCGCTTTACGAGCAGGCCGATGAGCGTCATCGGTCTCGGAATCATCATCGCCATCATCTTGCTCGCCGTCTTCGCGCCCGTCGTCGCGCCGTACCCCGAACACGCCGGGAAGTTCACCGACTTCTCGAACACGCTCCAGCCGCCGAGCCTCGACCACCCGCTGGGGACCGACCACGTCGGCCGCGACGTGCTCTCGCGAATCCTCTTCGGCTACCGGCTGTCGCTCATGCTCGTGGGCGTCGTCCTCGGCTTCGGCGTCCCCGTGGGCGTGCTGCTCGGCCTCGTCGCCGGCTACTACGGCGGCTGGGTCGAGACGATTATCATGCGGGCGACCGACACGGCGCTCGCCTTACCGCCGCTCGTGATGGCGTTGGCCATCACCTCGGCCTTAGAGCCGACGCTGACGAACGCGATGATAGCTATCGCGGCGCTGTGGTGGACGTGGCACGCCCGCCTCGTCCAGAGTATCGTCGCCAGCGAGCGCGGCGAGGAGTACGTGCAGGCCGCGAAGCTCGCCGGCGCGAGCACACCGCACATACTCTTCCGGGAGATTCTCCCGAACACGCTGTCACCGATTCTGGTCAAGGTGACCCTCGACGCGGGCTTCGTCATCCTCATCGGCGCGGGCCTGTCGTTCATCGGCGTCGGCGTCCAGCCGCCCCAGCCCGGCCTCGGGACGATGGTCAGCCAAGGAACGTCCTACCTGCCCGACTCGTGGTGGGTAAGCGTCTTCGCCGGGCTCGCCATCTTCGTCCTCGTGATGGGGTTCAACATGCTCGGCGACGGGCTGCGTGACCTCTTCGACGTGGAGGTGAACCGATGAAACTCGACGAGCCGGTCGCCGAGAACCCGCTTTTGACCGTCGAGGACCTCGAAGTCGGCTTCGAGTCGTTCGACGGCTTCGCGGAGGTCATCGACGGCGTCAACCTCTCTATCGGCAAGGGCGAGGTCGTCACCATCGCCGGCGAGACCGGCTGCGGCAAGTCGGTGACGATGAAGTCCATCCTCCGCCTGCTCAACCAGCCGCCCGCCCGCGTCAGCGGCGAAATCACGTTCGACGGGACGGAGCTACTGTCGCTTTCGGACCGCGAGTTCGAGCGCGTCAAGGGCCAGCGGATGAGCCTCGTCTTCCAGGACCCGATGTCGAGCCTGAACCCGACGTTCACCATCGGGGAACAGCTCACCGACACCGCGCAGTTCGGCGGCGACAGCGACACGGGCGTCGTGGAGTTCTTCCGCCGCCGCTTCAGCGGCGAGCGCAACGAGGCGCGCGAGCGCGTCTTGGAGATGCTCCGCGAGGTTCAGATGCCGGACCCCGAGAACATCATGGACTCGTACCCGTCGCAGCTGTCCGGCGGGATGCGTCAGCGCGCGCTCATCGCGCAGGCCCTGCTGAACGAGCCGGACCTGCTCATCGCCGACGAAATCGGTACCGCGCTGGACGTGACGATTCACGACCAGATTCTCGACCTGCTGAAGGACCTCATCGAGAACCACGACCTGAGCGTCCTGATGATCACCCACAACCTCGGCGTCGCTCGACAGGTGAGCGACCGCGTGTACGTCATGTACGGCGGCCGCATCGTCGAAACCGCGCCGACAGACGAGCTGTTCGAGAACCCGAAACACCCCTACACGCAGGGGCTCATCGCGTCGATTCCGCGCCTGACGGGCGACGAGATGGCGACCGGTATCGACGGCTCGATTCCCGAGTACCTCGACCCGCCGCCGGGCTGTCGGTTCGCGCCGCGGTGTCCCTACGCCACCGCCGAGTGCGAGCAGGCCCGCCCGGAGATGTACGAGCGCGGCCCGCAGACCGGCGTCGAGTGCGTTCTCTACGACGAGGCCGTCCCGGCGTCCGAGCGGCCGACCGTCGAAGAGACCCGGAGCCACATGACCCGGCGACCGGGCAAGCAGAAGGGGGGTGACTGACGTGTCCGAACCCCTGCTCGAAGTCGACGACCTCGAGAAGTACTTCCCCGTCAAAAGCGGCATCATCAAGCGCACGTCCGACTACGTGAAGGCGGTCGACGGCGTCTCGTTCGACATCGAGCGCGGCGAAACCCTCGCGCTCATCGGCGAGTCCGGGTCCGGAAAGAGCACCGTCGCGCGGACAATTATCGGCCTGACCGGCGCGACCGGCGGGACCGTCAGGTTCGACGGCGAGGACATCACGAACGCGACCGACGAGCAACTGGCTCGCCTCCGGTCGCGCGTCCAGATGGTGTTTCAGGACCCCACGTCGAGTCTGAACCCACGGCGGACTATCGGCAAGTCGCTCGCGGTCCCGCTGAAGGCCCGCGGCGTGGCGACGTCCGACCTCCGGGAGCGCGTGGTCGACCTGCTCGAACGCGTCGAGTTGAACGACGAGTACTGGAACAAGTACCCGCACGAACTCTCCGGCGGGCAGAAACAGCGGGTGAACATCGCCCGCGCGCTCGCGGTCGAGCCGGAACTGCTCTTGCTCGACGAGCCGACGAGCGCCCTCGACGTGAGCGTGCAGGCGAAGATTATCGCGCTCCTCGAGGACTTACAGGAGGAGTTCGGACTCACTTACCTGTTCATCACCCACGACCTCTCTCTGGTCCGCAACTTCGCCGACGAGACGGCCGTGATGTACCTCGGCGAGATTCAAGAACGCGGCCCCACGGAGGAGGTCTTCCAGCGGCCGCGACACCCCTACTCGCGGGCGCTCCTCTCCGCGATTCCCGTCACGACCGACGAGGAAGAGGCGTACAAGCCGCGACACGAACCGCTCCGGGGCGAAATCCCGAGCCCGCGGGACGTTCCCACGGGCTGTCGGTTCCACACGCGGTGTCCCTACGCGACGGACGCGTGTTCGACCGACGAACCGCAGTTCGTCGCGGTCGACGCCGGACCCAGCGTCCGGTGTCACATCTACGACGAGGCGTACGCCGACGCGTTCGACGACGTGCCCGAGGTGGCCGTCGCGGCGGTCGCCGACGAGACAGTCGCATCGAACACCCACGAACCATGAAGATAACCACAGACAACATCGACGACTTCGCCACCGGCGCGACCGTCCTCGGGACCGGCGGCGGGGGCGACCCCTACATCGGGAAGCTGATGGCACAGCAGGCAATCGAAGAGCACGGCCCCGTCGACCTCATCGACCCGCGGGACGTGCCCGACGACGCGCTCGTCATCCCGAGCGCGATGCTCGGCGCACCGACCGTGATGGTCGAGAAGATGCCGAAGGGAACCGAGGCGCTGGCCGCCTTCGAGGCGCTCGAAACGCACCTCGGACAGGAGGCCTACGCGACGATGAGCATCGAGGCGGGCGGGCTGAACAGCACCGTCCCCATCGCCGTCGCCGCCGCGCTCGGGCTTCCCCTCGTGGACGCCGACGGCATGGGCCGGGCGTTCCCCGAGGTGCAGATGGTGACGCTCACGATGGGCGGCGTCAGCGCCACCCCGATGAGCATCGCCGACGAGAAGGGCAACTCGCTTCTCGTGAACACCGTCAGCAACGAGTACGCCGAGGCGTTCGCCCGCGTGACGAGCATCGAGATGGGCGGCGCGTGCATGATAGGCACCTACGCGCTCTCCGGCTCGGAGGTCCGCGAGCACGCGATTCTCGACTCGATGTCCCTCGCCCACGACATCGGCGAGGCGATTCGCACCGCCAAGCACCGCTCGCAGGACCCCGTCGAGGCGGTCCTCGACCGCACGGACGGCTACGAACTGTTCGCGGGGAAGATAACTGACGTGGAGCGCCGGACCGAAGGCGGCTTCGCGGTCGGCGAGGCGACCCTCGACGGCATCGACGACTGCGAGGGCCGGACGTTCACCCTCGACTTCCAGAACGAGAACCTCGTCGCCCGCGACTCGGAGCGCGGCGTCGTGGCGAGCACCCCCGACCTGATTACCGTCCTGGACGCCGAGACGGGCGACCCCGTCACCACCGAGCGACTCGCCTACGGCCACCGGGTGCGGGTCATCGGGATGCCGTGTTCGCCGAAGTGGCGGACCGACGAGGGACTCGACCTCGTCGGGCCGGGGTACTTCGACTACAGCATCGACTACGAACCAATCGAAACTCTCCAGCAACCCAAACATGACTGACTACCGAATCGGAATCGACGTCGGCGGCACCAACACGGACGCCGTCGTCATGGACGGCGACGACAACCTCCTCGCGAAGACGAAGACCCCAACCACGGAAGACATCACGTCGGGCATCCTCAACGCCCTCGACGTGGTCCTCGACGACAGCGGTGTCTCCGAGGACGAACTCGACTACGTGATGCTCGGCACCACCCACGCGACGAACGCCATCACGGAGCGCCGCGGCCTCAACGAGGTCGGCGTCATCCGCATCGGCGCGCCCGCGACCCAGAGCATCCGGCCGCTCTTGGAGTGGCCCGACGACCTCGCCGAGGCAATCGGCAACAACGTCGCCATCCTCGACGGCGGCCACGAGTTCGACGGCCGCCTCCTCAACGACCTCGACGAGGAGCAGGTCAGAGCGCAGGTTCGCGAGTTCGCCGACGTGGACGCCTTCGCCGTGACGAGCGTCTTCTCGCCCGTCCGCGACGACCACGAGACGCGGGTCGCCGAACTCATCCGCGAGGAGGTCGGCGACGACGTACCCATCTCCGTCTCGAACGAGATCGGGAGCGTCGGCCTGCTCGAACGTGAGAACGCGACAGCGCTCAACGCCGCGCTCACCAGCGTCGCCTCGGAGGCCGCGAACGCCTTCGTCGACGCGATGAACGAACGCGGCATCGACGCGAACCTCTACTTCGGCCAGAACGACGGGACGCTGATGAGCGTCGACTACGCCATCCGCTACCCCATCTTCACGGTCGCCAGCGGCCCCTCGAACTCGGTCCGGGGCGCGGCGTACCTCTCCGCGGTCGAAAACGGCATCATCGTCGACGTGGGCGGCACGACCACCGACGTGGGCGCGGTCACCGAGGGCTTCCCCCGCGAGAGCAGCGTCGCCGTCGAAATCGGCGAGGTGAAGACCAACTTCCGCATGCCCGACATCATCGCCATCGGCATCGGCGGCGGCTCCATCGTCTCGACCGACGACGGCGTCACCGTCGGCCCCCAGAGCGTCGGCTACAAACTGACCGAGGAGGCGAAGTGTTTCGGCGGGGAGACGCTGACCGCGACCGACCTCGAAGTCGCCGCCGGCACCATCGACATCGGCTCCGAGACGCCGGACGTCGACGGTAAAATCGTCGAGGCCGCCCGCGAGTACGTCAGAGAGCGCGTCGAGCGCGAGGTCGACCGCATGAAGACGAGCGCCGAGCCGGTCCCCGTGGTCATCGTCGGCGGCGGGAGCATCCTCGTCCCCGACGACATCGCGGGCGCGAGCGAGGTCCACAAGCCCGACCACTACGAGGTCGCGAACGCCGTCGGCGTCGCCATCGCGCAGGTCTCCGGCGAGGTCGACCGCATCTACAGCCTCGACGAGATGGACCGCGAGGAGGCCATCCAGCACGCGAAAGACGAGGCCACCGACAACGCGCTCGCCGCCGGCGCGGACGCCGACAGCGTGGACATCGTCGACGTCGAGGAGGTCCCGCTTTCGTACCTGCCCGGCAACGCGGTGCGAATCAAGGTGAAGGCCGCCGGGGCGCTCGACCACTGATGACGGTCGAAATCGGCGTCGAGGAGATAGAAGACATCGCGCTCGGCGCGACTGTCCTCGGCACCGGCGGCGGGGGCGACCCCCACGTCGGCAAACTCGTCGCGAAGCAGGCCATCGAGGAGTTCGGCCCCGTCGAACTCCTCCCCCCGGACGAACTGGACGCGGACGACTTCGTCATCCCGACCGCCCAGATGGGCGCGCCGACCGTCTCGGTCGAAAAGCTCCCGAGCGGGCGGGAGGCTGTCGCCTCGATGGAGCGAATCGAGCGCGAACTCGGGAAGACCGCCGACGCGACGATGCCGATCGAGTGCGGCGGCATCAACTCGACGTTCCCCTTCGCCGTCGCGGCCCGCCGCGGGCTTCCCGTGGTGGACGCCGACGGCATGGGACGCGCCTTCCCCGAACTCCAACACGAGACGTTCAACATCTACGGCGTCAGCGGGACGCCCGCGGCCGTCAGCGACGAGCAGGGGAGCACCTGCCTCATCGAGACGGAGGACAACGACCAGTTGGAGTGGCTGGCCCGCGGCGTCACCGTCAGGATGGGCGGCGTCGCCTACGTCTCGGACTACCCGATGACCGGGACGCAGGTCAAAGAGACCGCCATCCCCGACACGATGTCGCTCGCGAAGAACCTCGGTCGCGCGCTCCGACTCGCCGAAGACGACGCGATGAGCGCCATCCGCGAGGTGACCCGCGAGTCGATTTACGGCGAGGCGCGGTCGCTGTTCGAGGGGAAAATCGTAGACGTTCAGCGCCGCACCGAACGCGGGTTCGTCTTCGGCCACGTCGATATCGACGGCCTCGACGGCGACGAGGGCTCGACGATGCGCATCGAGTTCCAAAACGAGAATCTCGGTGCGGCGGTCGACGGGAGCTACGTGGCGACCGTCCCCGACCTCATCACCGTCCTCGACCGCGAGACGGGCGGTCCGATTCCGACCGAGAGCCTCCGGTACGGGGCGCGAGTCCGCGTGCTCGGCATCCGGACGCCCGAGATAATGCGGACGCCCGCCGCGCTCGACGTGTGGGGGCCGGCGTCGTTCGGCCTCGACGCGACCTACGAACCACTCGCGGACCACCCATGAGTTTCGACATCCCACACCTGACGGAGATAACGCTCGACGACCTCGAAGCGCTCGGCACCGGCGCGGGCATCCTCGGCACCGGCGGCGGCGGCAACCCCCGCCTCGGCCGCCTGCGACTCCAGACGCTCCTCGAAGACGACGCCTACCCCGACTCGGTCGAACTGGTCGACCCGCGGGACCTGCCGGCCGACGCCACCGTGGCGAGCGTCGGCGGGATGGGCGCGCCCACCATCAGCGTCGAGAAGTTCGCCGGCGGCGACGAGGAAGTGCAGTCGCTTCGGGCCATCGAGGAGCTTTCCGGCGAGACGGTCGACGCGCTCATCCCCGGCGAAATCGGCGGCGCGAACAGCATGGCCCCGCTGTGCGTGGCGGCGATGACCGACCTCCCCGTGGTCGACGCCGACGGCATGGGCCGGGCGTTCCCCGAGCTACAGATGGACACGTTCTTCATCTACGGGACGCCCGTGAACTACGCGGCGACGACCGACGAGCGCGGCAATCAGGTCGTCTACCGAGACATCGACTCGGCCAAGCGCCTCGAAGACCTCGCGCGGGCCATCACCGTTCAGATGGGCGGCCGCTCGGGCTACGCCTTCCCGCTCATGACCGGCGCGTTCGTCTCGGAGTACGCGGTACCCCACACCGTCTCACTCGCCACCGAACTCGGGCGGGCGGTCGAACGCGCCCGCGACGCCGGCACCGACCCCGTCGACGCCGGCCGCGAACTCCTCGGCGGCGAGGAGCTGTTCGCCGGCAAAATCGTGGACGTACACCGTCGCAACCGCGACGGCTTCGCTCTCGGGAGCGTCACGCTCACCGGGTTGGACGAGGACGCGACCCTCGAAATCGAGTTCCAAAACGAGTTCCTCGTCGCGCGGGACGACGACGGCGAGCTTCTCACGACCGTCCCCGACCTCATCTGCCTCGTCGACACCGACACCGGCGCGCCGGTCATGACCGACGCCCTGCGGTACGGCCAGCGCGTCCGCGTCCTCGGCGTGCCCGCGCCCGAACTGCTCACGACGCCCGAGGCGCTCGACGTCATCGGCCCCGAAGCGTTCGGCTACGAGATCCCCTACGACCCACTCCCGCGGGACGAGACCGGGTGGTGACGACGCAGTCGCCGCAGCCCCACCGCCGTCCGAACCGCTGAATCGCCCTCGACGCCGCGTTTCGCGCGGCGTCCCGCGACCGAACTAACTCGTACCACCACCCCGCCCCGACGCGTTGACTAGCCAATTCGGCACAACTTACGTGTCGTTTTGATTCGATTACGCCACCAGCAGTTTCAAATCGCACCCCCGAATACATCCGACCATGGAAAACCCCGACCTCACGTCCGCCGACGCCCCGTCCGACCCGAACACGCCGGAGGCGGTCCTCGAAAACTACCTCGACGAGCACGACTACGAGATATTCCGCGCGCTCAACGAGAACGGCCGCATCTCAGACACGGAGCTCGCCGAGCGCGTCGGCCTCTCCCGGACCGCGGTTCGTCGCCGCCGCGAGAAGCTTCAAGAGAGCGACGTGCTCGAAATCCTCGCGGTCATCGTCCTCCAGGAGGCCGACCTCGCCGACGCGCAGGTGCTCGTCTCGTTCAACCAGCACGTCTCTTCGGACGTGCGGACCGAGTTCATCACGATGCTCATCGACGAGGGACTCGTCTACAACACGAGTTCCTGTCTCGGCGAGTACGACCTCGTCTTCAGCGCGTGGCACACCGACCTGAACGCGCTGAAGGAGTACGTCTGGGACCTCTTCGACGGTGAGGAAATCGTCGACGACTACACCATCATCCCGCTTCTGAAGACGTGGAAGGCGTGGGACAAAGAGCTGGACCGACCCTGAATCGGTCGGTAGCGCGGGAGGGAGGACTCTTTTCAGGCCAGGTCGTCCAGCGCGACTCGGAGCGCGTCGACGGCCTCGCCGAGTTGCGCCTGCGAAATCGTCAGCGGCGGCTGGAAGCGCATGACGTTCTTGTAGTAGCCGCCGACGCCCATGACGACGTTGGACTCCTCGCGGAGGTGCTCGCCGACCGCGGCGGCGAGTTCCTTGTCGGGGGCGGGAGCGACGTGCTGCGGGCCGGTCGTCTCCGGGTCGACGAGTTCGATTCCCTGCATCAGTCCGAGGCCGCGGGCCTCGCCGACCACGTCGTAGTCCGATTCGAGCGTGGCGAGTTCGGCCGAGAGCCACTCGCCGTTCTCGCGGGCGGTGTCGATGATACCGTTCTCCAGTTCCTCGATAGTCGCCAGTGCGGCCGCGCAGGCGACGGGGTTGCCGCCGAACGTCGAGAGGTGGTCGCCGGAGCCGAACGCGTCGGCGATTTCCGCGGGGGCCGTGAACGCGCCGAGGGGCAGACCGTTGGCGATGCCCTTCGCCTGCGTCAGGATGTCCGGTTCGACCCCGAAGTGCTCGCTGGCGAACAGTTCGCCGGTGCGGCCGTAGCCGGTCTGGACCTCGTCGGCGATGAGGAGCGCGCCGTGGTCGTGGGCGATGTCCCGGACGCGCTTGAGCCACGCCTCCGAGGGGACGACGATGCCGGCCTCGCCCATGACGGGTTCGACGACGACCGCCGCGAGGTCGCCGCTGGTGTGCGAGCCGATGACCCGTTCGAGCGCGTCGGCGCAGTCCGCGCCGCAGGTGTCGCCGTCGCAGCGGGGGCAGCGGTAGGCGTACGGCGGCGCGGTGTGAGCCACGTCGTTAATCGTCGGGGCCATGTCCTGCTTGTAGGCCCTGTTGCCGGTGAGCGCGAGGCTTCCGAGGGTTCGGCCGTGGAAGCCCATCTCCAGCGAGATGACCTCCTTGGAGCCGGTGTACTTCCGGGCGAGCTTGATGGCCCCCTCGACCGCCTCAGTGCCGGAGTTACAGAAGAAGGACTTCTGGAGGTCGCCCGGCGTCACCTCGGCGATAGTCTCCGCGAGGTCGGCTACCGGCCGGTTCGGGTGGACGTACGAACAGCCGTGAACGAACTCCTCTAACTGCTCGGTCGCGGCCTCGACGACGGCCTCGTTGTTGTGTCCGACGTTCGTCACCGAGATGCCGGAGAACACGTCGAGGTACTCGTTGCCGTCGAAGTCCTCGAGGGTGCAACCGGACGCCCGCTCGACCGGGACGTTCAGCGATTTCCAAATCGGCATGAGGTAGTCGTCGTACGCCGCCTCGACCGACGAGTTCGTCTCCCGTTCTCTCATGAACACAAAGTCTAAACTGAATCCTAATAAATTATTCTGTATGGGATAAAGTTCAAGTCTACTCGTCGGCTTCGGTCACGAAACGGTCGCGCGGAACTCGAACGTGGCTGGATACCTCGTACTCGACTCCGTTCGCCACCGAGGACGTGTTGGACACAGTCCAAATAATCCCACTCTACTGGAACATTTATCAATATCTGGGACGACAGTCGGGGCAAGCGGGAGTCCCGAGCGACCGCCGCGCTCCCGAGAGCCGACCATGAAATCCATCAACCCCGCAACCGAGGAAGTCATCGAGACGCACGAGGAACACGACGAGGCGACGGTCGACGCGCGCTTGGACGCCGCGTGGGACCGGTTCGAATCGTGGCGCGAGACCCCGATTTCGCGGCGCGAGAAGTTGCTCGCGTCCGCGGCCGACGTGCTGCGCGAGCACAGCGAGGAGTACGCGAGCCTGATGACAGAAGAGATGGGCAAGCCCATAGCGCAGGCGGTCTCCGAGGTCGAAAAGTGCGCGTGGGTCTGCGACTACTACGCCGAACACGCCTCCGAGTTCCTGCAGGACGAGCACATCGGCACCGTGCCGGGGTCGAAGACGTACGTCTCCTCCGAGCCCATCGGCCCGGTGCTCGCGGTGATGCCGTGGAACTTCCCGTTCTGGCAGGTGTTCCGGTTCGCGGCCCCGCACATCACCGCCGGCAACGTCGCCGTGCTCAAGCACGCGCCGAACGTCTTCGGCTGTGCCGACGCCATCGCCTCCGTCTTCGAGCGGGCGGGCTACCCCGACGACGTGTTCACCTCGCTGCAGATTCCCGCCGAGCGCGTCGCCGGCGTCATCGAAGACGACCGGGTTCGGGGCGTGAGTCTGACCGGAAGCACCCGCGCCGGGCGGGCCGTCGCGGAGACGAGCGGCCGCGAACTCAAGCCGACGGTGCTCGAACTCGGCGGGAGCGACCCGTTCATCGTCCTCGACGACGCGCCGCTCGAAGCGACCGCGAAGCAGGCCGCACGGGCACGAACCCAGAACAACGGCCAGTCGTGTATCGCCGCGAAGCGCTTCCTCGTCCACGAGGGCGTCTACGACGAGTTCGTCGAACGCTTCACGGAAGAGATGCGCGCGCTGACCGTCGGCGACCCAACGGACCCCGAGACTGATGTGGGGCCACAGGCGAGAGCAGACCTCATGGAGACGCTCCACGAACAGGTCACGGCGTCCGTCGACGCCGGCGCGACGCTCCGACTCGGCGGCGAACCGCTCGACCGACCCGGCCACTACTATCCGCCGACGGTGCTGACCGACGTGCCCGACGGCGCGCCCGCGAGGACCGAGGAACTGTTCGGTCCCGTCGCCACCGTCATCAGGGTCGAAGACGAGGAGGACGCGGTCCGCGTGGCGAACGACACGCCCTTCGGCCTCGGCGCGAGCGTCTGGACGGCCGACGCCGAACGCGGCGAGGCGCTCACGACGAGGCTCACCGCGGGCAACGTCGCCGTCAACCACATCGTCGCGTCGGACCCGCGGGTCCCGTTCAGCGGGACGAAAAACTCGGGCTACGGGACCGAACTCTCCCGACACGGGATTCGAGAGTTCGTCAACACGAAGACGGTCTGGGTCGAGGACGCGCCCGCCGACGAGTAACCGAACAGGAACTCGGCGCGACAGCCGCGACAACACCGGCGGCGACGCCCGGAAGGCGAATCGAACCGAATCGAACGCGGACGCTTTTTTTCGATTCTGCGAGTTGACTACCATTCGAACCGCCGGCCGTTTGCCGATTTTCCGGTGAATCGTCGGCCAGTTTGTCGTTCCAGACCATGGTTCTCTATTGAACTGTGTTCCTTATTTCCTCTAAAAATTGAACACAGTAAGATATATAGTGAATAAGTTAGAATGTGGTGATGTCAATCATAACCATGACAGGAGAACTCTCACGCGTCCTCTCGAAGCGCGACGTGTTCGTGCTCGCGCTCGGGGCGATGATCGGATGGGGTTGGATCGTACAGACGGGGTACTTCATCGACCAGAGCGGCGTCACCGGCGCGATTTCGGCGTTCGTCCTCGGTGGGTTCATGGTGTTCGTCGTCTCGCTCATCTACGGCGAACTCGCCTCGGCGATGCCCTTCGTCGGCGGCGAACACGTCTACAGCATGCGGGCGTTGGGGCCGGCCGGCTCGTTCGTCTGCACGTGGGCGATAATCTTCGGCTACATCAGCGTCGTCGCGTTCGAGGCGGTGGCGCTCCCGAGCGCCCTCGCGTACATCGTCCCCGGTTTCAACGTGTTCGAACTCTGGACGGTCGCCGGCCAGCCGGTCTACGGCACGTGGGTGGCGACGGGCGTCATCGGCTCCGTGGTCATCACGTACCTCAATTACCGGGGGGTCCGCCCGGCCGCGCAGTTCCAGGCGATTCTCGCGCTCGTCATCACGCTGTCCGGCCTGACGCTCCTCCTCGGCGCGCTGTTCAACGGCACCTCGCCGTCGTCGCCGCCGCTCGCGGGAGCCGGCATCGGCGGCGTGTTCACGGTCGCCATCATGACGCCGTTCATGTTCGTCGGCTTCGACGTGATTCCGCAGGCCGCGGGCGAGGCCGACGTGTCGCCGAAGCTCCTCGGCGGGCTCATCGGCCTCTCGGTCGCCTGCGCCGCCGCGTTCTACATCGCCGTCATCTGGGCGGCCGGACAGGTCGCCACGGGCGCGACGCTCGTCGAGAGCTCGCTCCCCGCGGCGACGGCGATGGAAATCGCGTTCGACAGCGTGACCATCGGCCGCATCATGGCGCTGGCCGGCCTCGCGGGCATCCTCACGAGCTGGAACGGCTTCGTCCTCGGAGCCAGTCGCGCCATCTACGCGATGGCCGACTCGAACATGCTCCCCGAGCGGCTCGCGACGATTCACGACGACCACGACACGCCGTCGACCGCAATCGTGCTCGTCGGCGGCCTCGCGGCGCTCGCGCCCCTGTTCGGCGAGCAGATGCTCGTGTGGGTCGTCAACGCCGGGGGCCTCGGCATGGTGTCGGCGTGGTTCCTCGTCGTCGTCTCGTTCCTCGTGCTCCGGTACCGCGACCCCGACTTCGACCGGCCGTTCAAGCTCCCGGCGGGCTACGCGGTCGGCGCGCTCGGCCTGCTGCTGACGGTGTTCTTCGTCGGCCTCTACCTCCCCGGCTCGCCCTCGGCGCTGGCGTGGCCCTACGAGTGGGCGATGGTCGGCGGCTGGTGCCTGCTCGGCGTCGTCCTGTTGGCCGTCGCCGGCGGGCTTCCGACCCGGACGGAGGCCAAGGCGCACCTGAGCGCCCAGCAACTCGAAGACTAAGCCGCCTCCGGCGGTCGAAGCGCGGTGCGGTAGAATTCGGATGCGACGCGGACCGCGTTACGACACGTCGGGAAGCAGCGCGTCTTTCAGTTCTTCGAGTTCGTAGTCGTTCAGCGGGTTCGGCTCGTCCTTGATGGTCGTGATGACGAACGTCGAACTCGTCCGCGAAATCTCGTCTATCTCCTCGAACTCCGAGATGAGGTCCTCGACCATCGCGCGCGAGGCGAGGTGCGAAATCAGGACGAAGTCGGTGTCGCCGAGCGTGAAATACACCTGGTTGACGCCGGGCACCTCGCCGAGTTTGTCGCCGACCTCCTTGTGGTACTCCGAGCCGTACTCGGCCCAGACCTCGGTGATGAGCGTGAGATTCAGTCCGGCCTTCTCGAAGTCGATGTCGAAGATGTCGTTCTTGATGATTCCCTGCTCTTGGAGCCGTTCGAGGCGGTAGTGAACGGTCGACTTCGGGATGCCGGTCTCCTCGGTTATCCGGTCGGGACTCCCCGATTCGAGCGTCCCGATAGCCTTGAGGATTCGAAGGTCCTTCTCGTCCATGAACCGTAATCAGAAGTGCAACGATATTATTGTTCTGCGTCCAATCCCGGCCTCGTCACGGAGATAGCGGCAAGACGGTGGTGAGACGGGCGCGGCGCAGACGCCGGAGGTCGTCGCCGAGACGGTCAGCGATTGGGTCGAACGCCGAGGTTCGACGCGTCGGGACCGAACTCGTCGGCCAACAGCGCCGGCACGTCGTCCGGACGAACGTCGGAGTACCACCGGTTTCGCGGGTGGATGGCGACCGCGGCCCCCTCGGTGCTACAGAGCCCGAGACAGCTCGTTTCGGCGACGTGGACCCGCGACCAGAAGACGCCACGGTCGCGCAACCACGAGGTCACCGCGTCGTACACCGCCGTGCCGTCGGCCTCGGCGCAGTCGGCGTAGTCGGACTCTCGGCTGTTCGTACAGACCAGCACGTGGTCGGTAAAGCCGTGCTCGCGGACCTCGTCGGTTCGGTCGCGCATCAGTCGGCCGCGGGAGCCGCGTCCCGGCCCGCAATCGGGGTCGCCGACTCGGACTCGCCCGACGACCGGAACTGGGCGTGCGCCGCCGCGAGGACCAGCCACAAGAGGAGCTGTCCAAAGGCGAACAGTCCGGCGAGTCCGGTTTCGAGCGTCGGCGACAGCGCCCCGTGAACCGCGTTATCGGGGGCGACGACGGCGACGGCCGCGAGCAGACCGAACGGAACGACCGCACCGACGGCGGCCGCGACGAGGCCGCTCGACTCGCGCAGGCGGACGTAGGCGTAGCCGGCCGAGAGACAGGCGAGCGCCCCGGCGAGCATCATCCCGGCGTAGAGCGGGAGCCGCGTCGCCGCCGAAAGCGACTGCTCCGCGCCCGGCGCGGCCGGCGGGAGGACCAGCCACGGCGCGCCCGAGACGGTGACAAATCCTGCGAACCCCATCAGGTAGCTCTTCGCGGCGTCGGGACCGGGTATCGCCGGTTCGAGGAAGAAGAACGCGACCCCGAAGAACGCGCCGCCGAGCACGACGCCCCACAGCCCGCCGGCCGCGACGCTCACGGCCTTCGTGACCGCCATCGACACCGCGGTGTCGTGATGGCCGCCGCCTTCGCCGGCGTGGGTGCCTCCGGACTTGTGGCTGTGAGCGCCGTCGGACTCGTGGCTGTGAGTCCCCTCCGCCTCGTGGCTGTGGGCGCTCTCCGCCTCGTGGCTGTGGGCGCTCTCCTCGACGGCGGCGTGGTTCAGTTCGTCCGCGTAGGCGACGAGGGGGTTGGCGACGATGGCCATGAACAAGCCGAACACCAGTCCGGCGACCAGTCCCGCCTTCACTCCCCGCGTCAGGTACTCGGCGAACATCGTCAGTGGCAGGCGATACCGGCCGCGTGGCGGAAGTTGTGCAGCGAGTCGTGGACGAGCGGGTCCTGCACGAACAGGAGCGTAAAGCCCAACGCGGCGATGAAGAGGAGTCCCGCGGCCATCTGCGTGGGAGACAGTTCGGTTCGGGCGCGTTCGATTCGGCCGTTGACGGTGTTCGCCGTAGCCATGATAAACTCAGATTGATGAAAACCAAGTCCGGTTGTAAAACTTTCGAAGACAAGCCAGATTGTGTTTCGACAACTTAGATTTAATAACTCGGCGGGGCGATTTTATGAAAGTTAATTTGCTGTATTCCAAGCACAATTGTTTTCAAACCGCGCCCGGATTGTCGAGTCGAATGTCACAGGTAACGCTCCCGCACGACGCCAAGGCGGGACCCACGAAACCGGAGGTGAGAGCGGTCACGCTCGACAAACTCGGCTTGCGGCCGACGGACCACTTCGTCGACGTCGGCTCCTGTACCGGCTCGGTCACCATCGAGGCGGCCCGGCGGGTCGAGCGCGTGACCGCCGTCGAACGGAAACCGAAGCGGCTGGACGTGACGCGGAAGAACCTCGGGGCGAACGAGTACGACGCCGACGTGACGCTCCGCGACGCGGAGGCTCCCGACGGCCTCCCGGCCGACGCCGACGCGATGTTCATCGGTGGCAGTCGAAACTTCGAGGCCGTCCTCGACCACGCCGTCGAGACCGGCGTGGACCGGGTCGTGATGAACGTTTCGCGGGTCGAGCCCGCCGGCGACGCCATCGAGGCGTTCCGCGAGCGCGACCTGCTCTCGGAGGTCGTCCAGCTGCAGGTGAGCCACGGCTACGAACTCGCCGGCGCGACGAGCTTCCGGTCGAACAACCCGGTCTACGTCGTCGTCGGCCGACGCGACGCGGAGGGGTTATGACCGTCTACGGCATCGGTCTCGGCCCCGGCGACGCCGACCTCGTGACCGTCAAGGGGAAACGCCTGCTCGAATCGGCGGCGGTGGTCTACTCGCCCGGCCGACTCTCGCGGACGGTCGCGCTGAACCACGTCCCCGAGGAGCGTATCGGCGACCTCGATTTCCCGATGACGCGCGACCCCGACGAACTCCGCCGCGCGTGGAAGGAGGCGGCCGCCGAGGTGGCCGCCCGCGCCGAGTCCGAGGACGTGGCGTTCGTGACCCTCGGCGACCCCAACGTCTACTCGACGTTCGGGCACCTCCGCCGCACCCTCGACGCGTTCCACCCCGAGGTCGACCTCGAAGTCGTCCCCGGCGTGAGCGCGATGACGGCCTTCACGACCGTGCTCGGCGTCGAAATCGAGTCCGGGACAGGGCTCGCGCTCCGCGAGGCCGCGAACGGCTCCGCGCCGACCGGCCCCGACCGCATGGTGCTGTTCAAGGTCACCGACGCGCCGACGACCCACGAGAAACTGACCGAGGCGGGCTACGACGTTCGGTTCGGCCGCCGCCTGTTCATGGAGCAAGGCGAGACGGTCGTCACCGACGACCCCGACGAACTCGCGGAGCGCGACTACTACACGCTGGCCTACGCGGAGCGCGAGGGCGTCGAGCGCGAGGTGGCGACCGCCGCGTTCGACGGCGTCGAATCGGGAGGGTCGGCGTGAGCGTCGACGGCGACGCGGACACCGGCTTCACCGACGAGGAGGGAATCCCCTTCGTCGGCGCGGGACCGGGCGACCCGGACCTGCTCACTGTCGCCGGAAGAAAACTCGTCGAGGACGCCGACCTCGTGGTTCACGCGGGGTCGCTCGTCAACAGCGAGCTCTTAGACGAGTTCTGCGCCGACGCCGAACGAGTCAACAGCGTCGGCAAGGACCTCGAAGAGCTGATTCCCCTGATGGCGGAGGCCTACGAGTCGGGCCGGACCGTCGTCCGACTCCACAGCGGCGACCCGGCGATTTACGGGGCCGCCTTGGAGCAGATGGACGCGCTAGCCGAGGCGGGCGTTCCGAGCTACCTCGTCCCCGGCGTCACCTCCGCGTTCGCCGCGAGCGCGACGCTCCGCACCCAGTTGACGCTGAACGAGGTCTCGAACCACGTCGTCTTCACTCGACCGCGGGGTCGGACGCTCTCGCCCGAGGAAGACCACATCGGCGACTTCGTCGGCTTCGGCGACACCACGGTCTGCATCTACCTCGGCACCCACGCCGTCGCCGAGACGATGGACCGACTACTGGACGAGGGCCACGACCCCGACACGCCCGTCGCGGTCGTCTACCACGCCTCGTGGCCTGACGAAGACGTTATCGAGGGGACCATCGAGACCATCGGCCAGCGGGTCGAAGACGCGGGCTACCGCGCCTCGGCGCTCGTCATCATCGGCGAGGCGGTGAACGGCTCGAACTACGAGCGGTCGTTCCTCTACGGCGACTGGGCCCGCGGCGGCGACGCGCCGAACGACGAACCCGATTCTGAAACAGAGGGGCAGACACAATGAGCGGCAACTCGACAGACTCCGAAAGCGGCCACTGTAGTACTCCCGACAGCGACGGCGAGGTCGCCGACGAAATCGCCATCGTCAGCTTCGAACGAAAGCTCGACACGGCGGAAGAAATCAAGCGCGACCTCGCGGACGACTACGACCGGATAGACGTGCTCACCTACCACGGCGACGTGTTCGCCGACCACTGGGGCGAGTACGACTGCTTCGTCGGCCTCATGGCCAGCGGCATCGCCATGCGGAAGACCGCGGGCCTCCTCGACGACAAGTGGGAGGACCCGGCGGTCGTCGTCGTCGACGAGGAACTGACGTGGGCGATTCCGCTCACCGGCGGCCACCACGGCGCGAACCAAGTCGCCTACGACCTCTCGAAACTCGGGGCCGTCCCGGCGATGACGACCGCCTCGGAGGCCGCGGGCAAACAGGGCGTCGAGAGCAAGGCGAAGGCGCTCGACTCCCACGTCGTCAACGGCGATTCGACCGTGGCGACGAACCTCGCCGTCCTCAACGACGAACTCGGCCCGGTCGCCCGACTCGACGGCCCGAAGGCGGTCCTCGTCGGCGACGACGTGACAGTCCTGAAGCGCAACGGCGACGACGGCGTCGTCCTCGGGACCGGGAGCGTCTCCGGCGCGAAGAAAGCGCAGTTCCTGACGGCGTGGGAGCGGGCGCTCGACGACGCCGACCGCGACTGGGACGACGTGGAGTTCGTCGCCACCGGCACGCGAAAGGCGGACGAACCCGGTATGCTCGACGCTGCCGAGGAAATCGGCGCGGGCGTCGTCTACTTCGAAAAGGAGACCCTCTCCGAGTTCGAGGGGCCGACGCCCTCGCGGTCGAAGGAACTCATCGGCTGGCCCGGCATCGCCGAGGCGAGCGCCATCGCCGGCGGCCGCGACCACGAACTGGTCGTCGAAAAGCGGCGCTACGACGACGCCGTGACCGTGGCGGTGGGACGATGAGCGACGGCGGCGAACCGGCGTCCGGCTCCAGCGGCCGCGACGAGGTGCCCGACGACTACGGGACGCTCTACGTCGTCGGCATCGGCCCGGGCCTCCCGGACCACATGACCCAGCGGGCGAAGGAACTCGTTTCGACCTCGGACTGCGTGGTCGCTTCGAACCTCTATCAGGAGTTCCTTCGCGACGACGGAACGCTCCCACCCGAAGAAAGCGACGAGGGGCCGGAAGTCGTCCGCTCGTCGATGGGAAAGCAGGTCGAACTGACCCGCGAGGCGTTCGGGCGCGTCCGCGACGGCGAGGACGTGGTCCACGTCTCCGGCGGCGACCCGAACGTCTACGGGAAGTCCGACCTCGTGTTCACGATGGCGGAGACGGACGAGGCGACCGACGTGCCAATCGAAATCGTCCCCGGCGTCACCGCGGCGCTCGGCGGCGCGGCCATGATGGGCGCGCCGCTGTCGAACGACTTCTGTACGGTCTCGCTGTCCGACAAGTGGCGCGGCTGGGACGAAATCGAAGAGAAACTGCGCGCGGCCGCCATCAGCGGCTTCGTCATCGTCCTGTACAACTGCTGGCGGAACTACGAACGCGCCATCGACGTGGTCCGCGAGGAGCGGGCCGACGACGTACCGGTCGGCATCTTCAACGACGCCGGCCGCGGCGAGGCGGGCCGCAATCTGGACGACGAGACGTTCTCGGTGACGACCCTCGGCGACGCGAAAGCCCACGACGACGACGTGGGCGGGATGGGAACCTCGATTCTCATCGGCACCCACGAGACCGAACCCTGGAGCAACGACTACGAAACGTATCTCGTCACGCCCCGCGGCGGGCGCGACGTCGACGACTTCTAACGCATGAGCAAATCAGACACGGAATCCGAATCGAAGTGCGGCGGAGCGACGGCGGAATCGACTGACGCAGCCGACTCAGAATCGAGGTGTGGCGCGTCGTCCTCGAAGGGCGACGGCGACGCTGCTTCGAAGTGCGGCGGCAGTTCGGGCGGTTCGAAGAAGGGACAGACCGCCGAGAAGGTCGAAGCGACCATCGAGGACTTCGACGGCGAACCGGGGCAACTCGTCGCCGTCGGCCTCGGTCCCGGTCGTGCGAGCGAGATGACCACGCTGGCGAAAGACACCCTCCGCGAGGCCGACCACATCGTCGGCTACACGACTTACATCGAACTCCTCCCAGACGACATCGTCGAGGGCGCAGACGACATCTACTCGACGCCGATGTGCGGCGAGGTCTCTCGGACCGAGGAGGCGGTCGACCGAACGCTCGCCGGCAACGACGTGGCCATCGTCGGGAGCGGCGACCCCAACGTGTACGCGCTGGCCGGGCTCGCGCTCGAAATCCTCGAATCGAAGGGCGCGACCGCGAGCATGGTCGACTTCGACGTGGTCGCGGGCGTCCCGGCGGCGCAGTCCTGCGCGGCCCGGCTGGGCGCGCCGCTCGTCAACGACACCGTGACCATCAGCCTCTCGGACCACTTGACCTCGATGCCGACCATCGAGTCGCGCCTCCACGCGGCCGCCAAGGAGGGCTTCACCATCGCCATCTACAACCCGTGGAGCCGCAAGCGCCGGGCGAACTACGAGAAGTGCTGCGAGATTCTCCTCGAACACCGCGCGCCCGACACGCCGGTCGGCATCGTCCACGGCGCGGGCCGCGACGACGAGGAAGTCGAAATCGTCGAACTCCGCGAACTGCCCGACCTCGGCGAGACCGACCTCGTGGACATGACGACGACGCTTCTGGTCGGCAACGAGGAGACGTACGTCTGGGACGACCGGATGGTGACGCCGCGGGGCTACGAGCAGAAGTACGAGTACTGAGATGTTCGAAATCGCAATCGACCGAGACGCCTGCGACGGCATCTTCGCCTGTCTCGCCCGCGACGGGCGGTTCGTCGAGGACGACGACGGGCTCGCCACGATCGACCCCGACGCGGCCGGCGTCGTGCGCGTCGAGCGCAGCGACGAACGCGTCGTCGCCCTCCTCGAAGGCGACGCCGAGGCGGATGACGACGCGACACTCGCGGCGCGAGCCTGTCCGCCCGGCGCGATTTCGGTACGGGAGGTGGACGCGTGAGCGACGCCGGCGTCGACCCTGCGGACGACCTCCTGAAGAGCGCGCCCGAGACGGCCTACCTGTGGGGCCACGTCGCCGGCGGCGGCCGCGTCGAGCGGGGGCAGTTCACGGCGCTGACGGACGACGAGACCTGCGCGAACCGCCTCGCGGCCATCGCCGGCGGCGGCGACATCGACCGCCGAGAGACGGAGCGAGAATACGCGCACAACACCGCCGTCACCCGCGTCAAAGACGAGTACCACGTCATGGTCGAAGGCGACGTGGTCAGACGCGCGAGCGCCGCGTTCGGTCTCCCCGTCGGTGACGACGCCGGCGGCTACCGCTTCGATGTGTTCGAAGACCGGCGAAAACAGCTCCTTCGGGGGCTCCTCGAATCCTGCGGGACGGTCTGTTTCAAGTCCTCGGCGGGGACGGTCGGCATCTCGTTCGTCCACCACGACCGGGCGCTCCTCGACACCGTGGACCGACTGCTCGACGCCTGTCCGGTCGACGCGCCGACCGGCCCGATTCAGGAGACCTCGTCGGGCGGCTACTGGTTCGGTATCGACGACGACGCGGCCGCCGGCTTCGGCGAGTGGGTCTACGAGGGCAGCGACGAGACGAGCCTGTTCGCGCCGACGCGGCGCCGAAAGCTCGTCCGCAGTCTCGAAGAGGCCGAGAACGCATGAGCCTCGAACGGCCCGACCCAGCGCTCGACGACGACGCCGTCCTCCTCGTCGGCCACGGCTCGCGCCGCGAGGAGTCTAACGAGCAGGTGCGGACGCTCGCCGCGAAGTTGGAGTCGCGGCTGTCGGTTCCGGTCGACGCGGCGTACATCGAACTCGCCGAGCCCTCGATAGACGACGCAATCGAGACGATGGCACCGACCTGCCGGACGATGACCGTCGTCCCGCTCTCACTTTTCGCCGCGAGCCACGTCAAAAACGACGTGCCGCTGGCGGTCCAGCGGGCCCGCGCGACCCACGACGACACCGAGTTCCGGTTCGGGTCGCACCTCGGCATCCACCCCTCGCTCGTCGACCTGCTGGACGAGCGGGCGCGGGCGGTCGAGTCCGACCTCGGCGTCGACCGCGAGGACGACGACGTGGCGGTCGTGCTCTGCGCCCGCGGGTCGAGCGACCCCGACTCGAACGGTGACGTGCACAAACTGGCGCGCCTGCTGTACGAGGGCCGCGGGTTCACCCGCGTCGAATCGGCGTTCATCGGCGTCACCACGCCCCGGTTGGAGGAGACGCTTCACACCGTCGCCAAGGACCGCCCGGACGCGGTCGTCGTCCTCCCGTACATGCTCGGCGACGGCGTGCTGACGGGGCGAATCGTGGACACGGCCGAGACGTTCGACGAGGAGTACCCCTACGTCGACGCCGGCGCATCGGGACCGCTCGGCACGGACGACCGGGTGGTCGAGACGCTCGCCGACCGGTATCGAGAGGCCCGCTCGGGGAGCGTCGAGATGTCCTGCGACACCTGCAAGTACAAGGTCGAACTCGCCGGCTACGAGGACGATGAGGGCGGCGCTCGCGCGATGCTCCGCTCGCTCGTCCATCAGGCCGAACACGCCGACCGAAGCGACGTCGACGACGACCCGCACGTCCACGACGCCCCCGAGAAACACGTCGCGGTCTGCACGAACCAGACCTGCGCCGCCAGCGGCGCGGCGACCGTCCTCGAAGAGCTCAGACAGGGCGTGCGCGACGCCGATGACTGCGACGTGCACGTCTCTCGAAGCTCGTGTCTCGGCCAGTGCGGCGACGGCCCGATCGTCGCCGTCTACCCCGACAGCGTCTGGTACGGCGGCGTGACGCCCGACGACACCGACCGCATCGTCTCGTCCCACCTCGAACGGGACCGCATCGTCTCGAACCTCGTCCACCAATCACTCTAATCATGGCCTGCGCAGAACTCGAAGCGCTCCGACTCGCGCTGTTAAACATCACCGGAACGACCGACGAACACGCGAAGCGACACGCGGAAGCCGAACTCGAGGACTACCTCGACGACGCCGGCCCGATTCAGGCGCTCGCGAACGCGACTACCCTCGACGAGGCCCAGCGGCATCTCGACGCCGCGCTCGTCGACCTCGAAGAAGAGGCGACGCGAATCGACGACGACGACCCGCAATCGGGCTACCTCCGGGGACGGCTCGTCGCCGTCCGCGACGCAGAGCGGTCGCTTCGCCGCATCCGCGAGGGAGCCGATGCGTTCCTCGACGACCTCGGAGAGGCGCACCACACGCTCCACGACGCCTTTCCCGTCGAGGACTGAGCCCGATGGCACCGTCCCCACTCACGGTCTGCCGCGACCTCGGGGAAGTCGAGCCCGCGAGCAGTCGCCACAACTGGGCGCGCTCCGCGGTCGAAGCGACCGACGACGCCGTCTTCGTCGGGACCGCGGACGGCCGCGTTATGGCGCTGGAGACTACTGCCGACGCGGCCAGTGCCTCCGACGCCGCGCCCGACGCCGGCGAGCGCTGGCGGACGCGCGGCGAGCACTCCGTGGTGTCGATGGCCGGGAGCGACGAGCTGCTCGTCGTCGGCGAGCGCGGCGGCGACGGGCTGGTTCGCGTCCTCGACGCCGAGACGGGCGTCACCCGCTGGACGTACGCGACGGCTGACGACGTGGGCACGGCGACGAAAGACTCGCTGTTCTTCCGACCGTACGTCGTCGACCTCGCGGTGACGGGCGACAGGGTCGTCGTCGCCGCCCGGCGCTACGAGCGGGACGGCGAGGACAGGGTCTGGCGGAGCGTCGTCCTCGGGTTCGACCGTGGCGGGCGACTCGCGTGGCGCAGACACGTCCACGCGTCGCCCATCGCGGTCGCTGCCGAGGGGGACCGCGTCGCCGTCGCGTACAACCGCTGTCCGAACCCCGAACAGGACGGCCTCGTTCTCCTCGACGCACACTCCGGGGCGCGGGTCGCGTCGTGGGACCCCGACACCGACGGGGGCCGACGCGTCGGCGACGTGGCCTTCGCGGGCGACGCGCTGGCCGTCGCTAGCCACGGCGACAAACGCGGCTACCTCCTCGATTTCGACGGGGAGATGCGGTGGCAACTCGACCTCGCGACCGAGCGCCGCGTCGGCGACGAGACCGTCTACGCCTACCCGAACCACGTCTGCGTCGCCGACGGAACCGCCGTCTTCGTCACGGGGAACACGTTCGCCGAGTCGACCCGCGACCCGGACGCGCGACACCCCGACGAACACACCGCAGTCGGCGTCTCAGTCGCCGGAGGCGACCGTCTGTGGACCCGCGACACCGGCGGATTCGCACGGGCGGCCGCCGCCACCGACTCGCGGGTGTTCGTGCCGTCCGCCCAGCACTTCCGAGAGCGGGAGGCAGAGCGCCACGGCGTCCACGTTTTCGCCCCCGACGCGGGACACGTCGAAACGGAGGGACTCCCCGGAATCCCGACCGCCGTCGCCGCGGGCGGGGGCGTCCTCGCGGTGGTCGAAGAGCCGGTCGAGTACCACGACGAGGGCGTCACTCGCGGGGCGTATCGACTCCACACGCGACCGATTCGATAGGAACACACCATGCCAAAAGAGACGACTGAGTCCCCGCTACTGCCCGTCCGCGGAGCGCGCGGCCTCGGCGACCCGCTCGGCCGACAGGTCGGACAGCGGGATGCGCCGCGCGCCCGTCTCGGAGACGAGGATGTCGGTCACTCCGATACCGCCGTCGCCGGCATCGACGACGACGACCGAGGCGTCGGCGGTGGCGAGGTTCCGCGCCGCCGACCGGGTCTGTCCGGTGGGACTGCCGTCCGCGACGTTGGCCCGACCGTCAGTGACGACGACGACGAGCGCGCCGGCGGCGTCCGAGCGGTCGATGACCCGACGGGCGGCGTCCAGCCCGGACGGAAGCGGCGTCCTGTCGCCCGTGGGGAGTTCCTTCAGGTGCCGCGCCGCCAGCGTGACGCTGTCGGTGGGCGGGAGCAACACCTCGGCGTCGTCGCCGGCGACCGCAACGAACGAGACCTCGTCGCGCTGTTCGTAGGCGTCTTCGAGGAGCGACAGCACGGTGCCTTTCGCCCGCCGCATCGCGGCGCGCATCGACGCGCTCGCGTCCACGACGAACACGACGAGCGTCGCGGCCGACCCGCGGGCGACCGTGGTTCTGAGGTCAGACCGGGTGACGCGGGACCGACCGGCCGAGGTGGCGGCCCGGACCGACGCCGGCACGTCGATGTCGTCGGTCTCGGTCGCCGGTTCGGTCCGCACCCGCGAGCCTCGCCCCTGCCGCGACTCCCGAACTGCGGCGCGGCTCCCGTCGCCCGGCGTCTCCGCGTCGAGGGCCGCGTCCTCGACCGGCGGCCGCTCGACGTCGCCGATGGCGGCCCGGCTCTGCCCGGGGAGAAGCGGCGTTGCTTCGTCGGGGTCGTCGTCTGCGGAGTCGTCGGTATCGCCGTCTCCGGAAGTCCCGTCTTCCGAATCGCCGTCTTCGGGTCCGCTCTCGTCGGCTCCGCCGACCGCTCCACCTCGGTCGTCGCCGCCGGCATCGTCCCCGTCATCGCCGTCCCCAGCATCGGAATCGGAACCCTCTCTCGCGGCGTCGGAACCGGCTTCCTCACCACCGTCGTCGTTGCGGCCGTCGCCTCCACCGTCGCCACCGGCACCTTCGCTCCCGTCACCGCCACCGTCCTGCTCTCCGTCGCCGTCGTCCCGGCCGTCCGCCTCGTCGAAGTGGTCGTCGAGCACGTCGTCGACGTCCGGGTCGTCGTCGAACGGGCGGCTCTGGAGTCGGTGCGGGAGCGCGAGCGCGGCCGCTTCGCGCACGTCGCCTTCGAGCACCTTCGTCCGGCCGTCGAGCGCCGCGAGGGTACGGGCCGCGCGGGCGATGGCGATGTCGGCGCGGTGGCCCTCGACGCCGGCGTCGACGCAGAGTTCGGCGATGTCGCGCTTGAACTCGACCGGGAGCGCGACCGAGTCGAGGCGGTCCGTCGCCTCGCGGAGCGCGGTTTCGAGCGCCGCGGTCCCCTCGCGGTGGGCGTCGGCGACCGTCTCCGGGTCGTCGCCGCCCGCCAGCGCCCGGTCGATAATCTCCACGCGGTCGTCGACGTCGCGGCTGCCGACGACGGTCGCCTGGAGGGCGAAGCGGTCCCGGAGCTGAGGTCGGAGGTCGCCCTCCTCGGGGTTCATCGTCCCGACGAGGGTGAACTCGGCGGGGTGTTCGACGCTCACCCCGTCGCGCTCGACACGGTTGACGCCGCTCGCGGCCGCGTCCAAAAGCAGGTCGACGAGGTGGTCGTCGAGGAGGTTCACCTCGTCCACGTAGAGGATACCGCGGTTCGCGCGGGCCAAGAGCCCGGGGTCGAACGACGCCTCGCCGTCGAGCGCGTCGGCGACGGAGAGCGTGCCCGCGACCCGGTCGCGAGTCGCGCCGAGTGGGAGCGTCACGAGCGGGACCGACCGGCGCTCGACCGCGGGGTCGTCGCGGCCGCGACACGAATCGCACTGGCGGGCCGGGTCGTCCGGGTCCGGCGGACAGCCGTACGGACAGCCAGCGACGACTTCCTGTTCGGGCAGGAGGTCGGCGAGGGCGCGGACCGCGGTCGACTTCGCGGTTCCCTTCTCGCCGCGAACGAGGAGTCCGTCGAGGTCGTCGTTGGCCCCGACGGCCAACAACGCCCGTTTCAGTTCGTCTTGCCCGACGATAGCCGAAAACGGCAGCGTCTGAGTCGTCATCGAATACGAAATCGTACTTGCAGTAAGACAATAACACTTTATCAATGACACCGACAATCGGACTGTACACAGCGACGGAAAACGAGTTGGGCGCGGTCCAGCGGGCCGCGCGCCGACTCGACGGAATCGACCTCGTCGTCCGCTCCGCGAGCGATTTGGACGACGTGACCGACGCGGACGCCTTCGTCGACGAGTTGGAGTCGGCGACGGCGGCCGTCTTCTGGCTCCACGGAGCCGAAGACAGCATGCCCGGCTACGACCACGCGGTCGAACGACTCGAAGCGGCGGGCGTGCCGCTCGTCGTCGAGGCCACCGGCGACGCCTTCGCGCGGCAGGACACGACCGTCGCCGACGCCGACCGCGAGCGCGTCTGCGAATATCTCGACCGCGGCGGCGCGGTGAACGTCGAGAACCTCTGTCGGTTCCTCGCCGCCGAGTACGCCGGCGTCGAGACCGAAGTCGACGACCCGGTCGAACTCCCGACTGAGGGCGTCTACCACCCGGACTACCCCGGCGTCGAGTACGACGAACTGCTCGATACTCACGACCCCGACAAGCCGACCATCGGCGTCTGGTTCTACGAGTCCCACTGGACGCACGCGAACACTCGGTACGTGGACGCGCTCGTGGAGCGACTCGAATCGCTCGGCGCGAACGTCCTGCCCGCGTTCTGCAACCCCGCGACCGACGAGGAGGGACAGGAGAACGCCGAGTGGGTCGCGCGGAACTGGTTTTCAGACGACGACGGCCCCGTCGTGGACGCGGTCGTCAGCTCCTTCATGTTCTCGCTGTCGATGAGCGAGCGCGGCCGCGACGCCGACGACGAGGGCGCGGACGCCGAGGACGTGTTCCTCACCGAACTCGGCGTTCCCGTCTTACAGGCCATCACGACCATGCGCTCCCGAAGCCGGTACGAGTCGAGCGACACGGGCGTGATGGGCTTCGAACTCGCGCTGTCGGTCGCGCTCCCCGAGTTCGACGGCAACGTCATCACCCACCCGATAAGCGGGAAAGAGCGGATGGAAGACGAGGCGGGCGTCGGGAGCGCGCCGAAACAGCACTTCCCCATCGAGGACCGCGTCGACCACGTCGCCCGGCTCGCGGTCAACTGGGCGCGGCTCCGCCACCTCCCGAACGACGAGAAGCGCGTCGCGGTCGTCCTGCACAACTACCCGCCGAGCGACGACGGCATCGGGACGGCCTTCGGGATGGACAGCCCCGCGAGCACGGTCAACCTCCTGTCCGAACTCCGGAGTCGGGGCTACGCCGTCGGCGACCTCCCCGCGGACGGGCAAGCGCTCATCGACGACCTCACCTCGCAGTTGACGCTGGACGACCGCTGGGTCGCGCCCGAAGACGTGCGGGACCTGAGCGTCGACGTGGTCTCACCCGACCAGTACGCCGACTGGTTCGCCGACGCCGACGACCGCTTCCGCGACAACGTCGTCGACGAGTGGGGCGACCCGCCGGAGCGACCCTTTGCGATTCCGGGCGTCGAGTTCGAGAACGTCCTCGTGACCGTCCAGCCCCCGCGCGGGTTCGGGATGGACCCCTCGAAGGTGTACCACGATTCGGACCTCCAGCCGCCGCACGACTACGTGGCGTTCTACGCGTGGCTCCGCGAGGCGTTCGAGGCCGACGCCGTGGTCCACCTCGGCACCCACGGCAGTCTCGAATGGCTCCCCGGCAAGACCGTCGGGCTGAACGGCGAGAGCGCCCCGGACCAACTGGTCTCGGCCCTTCCGAACGTCTACCCGTACATCATCAACAACCCCGGCGAGGGGACGCAGGCCAAGCGCCGGTCGTACGCGGCCATCGTGGACTACCTCACGCCGGTTATGCGCACCGCGGGAACGTACGACGACCTCGCGGACCTCGAAGAACTCGCCCGCGAGTACCGCGAGGCGGGCATGGACGAGGCCCGCCCAGAGCGCGGTGACCAACTCCGCGAACTCCTCCTCGACGCGGTCGACGACCTCGACCTCGCGGTCGAACTCGGGTTCGAAGACGCCGACGCGGTCGGTGACGCAATCGGTGACGCGGATGCCGACGTCGGTCCCGAAGCCGTCGATTTCGACGAACTCGTCGAGCGCGTCCACGAGTACCTGACCGACGTGAAGACGACGCAGATTCGGATGGGCCTCCACACGATGGGCGAACCGCCCGAGAGCGACCGCCTCGTGGAGTACCTCGTCGCGCTCACGCGCCTCCCGAACGCCGACACGCCGAGCCTCCGCGAGAGCGTCGCGGGCGTCATGGGCGTCGATTACGACCGAATGCGAGACGAACCGGGGACGTACGACGACGACCTCGGGATGTACCTCTCGGAGGCCGCAGACCGCGTCTACGACCAGTGCGTCGAACTGGTGTCGGCCCTCGCCGAACGCGACTTCGACGTGCCCGAGTCGGAGGTCGACGCCGGCCCCGACGACGAGGTGAACATGAACCTGCTCGTGGTCGATATCGACCAACTCGGCGACGCGCGAGCCAAGCGCGGCGCGCACGACGACCTCCGCGAAGTGCTGGCGTTCATCTGCGACGAGGCGGCCCCGCGGGTCGCGGCCGCGGAAGCCGAGATTCCGCAGACCGCCGACGCGCTGGCCGGCGAGTACGTCCGCCCCGGCGGCTCCGGCGCGCCGACCCGCGGCGGGGTGGACCTGCTGCCGACCGGGCGGAACTTCTACACGCTCGACCCGCGGAAAGTCCCGGCCAAGCCGGCGTGGAGCGTCGGCGAGCGGGTCGCCGCGGGCGTCCTCGACCGCCACTACGGCGACCACGGCGAGTACCCCGAGGAGTTCGGGGTCGTCGCGTGGGGGACGCCGACGGTCAGAACCCGCGGCGAGACCATCGCGCAGGTGCTCGCGTTCATGGGCGTCGAACCGGTGTGGACCGACGCGGGCCGCGTCGACGGCGTGGAGCCGATTCCGCTGGACGAACTCGACCGCCCGCGAATCGACGTGACCACCCGCGTCTCGGGGCTGTTCCGCGACGCGTTCCCGCAGGCCGCGAGCGTCGTCAACGACGCCGTCGACGCGGTCGTCGAACTCGACGAACCCCACGAGATGAACTACGTGAAAAAGCACGTCGAGGAAGACGCCGCCGAGTTCGAGGCTGATGGCGTCGCCGCCGACGAGGCCGAGAAACTGGCCAAACACCGCGTGTTCACGACGACGCCCGGCGGCTACGGCGCGGGGACGAACAAGGCCGTCGACGAGGGCGAGTGGGACGACCGGAGCGACCTCGCGGACGTGTTCGTCCAGTGGGGCGGCTACGCCCTCGGGAGTCGCGGCAGCGTGACCGAGGCCCACGACGCCTTCGAGCGCCGCTTGAGCGGGGTCGAAGCCACGGTGAAAATCGAGGACACCGCCGAGCAGGACGAGTTCGACTCCTCCGACTGGTACGCCTTCCACGGCGGGTTCGTCTCGGCTGTCGGCGAGATTTCCGGGAGCGACCCGGCCTCGTACGTCGGGGACTCCAGCGACCCCGACAACGTCAGCATCTACACGAACGAGGAGAAGGTCCGCAAGGCGATGCGGGCGCGCGTCCTCAACCCCGACTGGCTCGACAGCATGGAGGAACACGGCTACAAGGGCGCGGGCGACCTCTCGACCACGGTCGACGTGGCGCTCGGCTGGGACGCGACGACGGGCGTCGTCAGCGACACCCTCTGGGAAAGCCTCGCCGACGCCTACGCCTTCGACGAGGACCGACAGGAGTGGCTGCGCGACGTGAACCCGTGGGCGCTCGAAAGCATCACCGCAACGTTCCTCGAAGCCATCGACCGCGACCTGTGGGATGCCGACGACGACGTGAGAGAGCGGTTGCAGGACATCAACCTCTCCGTGGAGGGCGACCTCGAAGCGAACACGACGAACGCCATGGCCGGAACCCAATCAGATGACTGAACGAGACGCCTACGCCGACCTCGGCGCGACGACGCGGGACGCGATGGACATCGCGGAGACGAGCATGGACATCGTCCGGACGTTCGTCCCCGACGAGACGCTGAACGACCGACTGCGACAGAAGGCGGTCCACTCGACCGGCGACATCGAGTTCCAGCACCTCCTTCGCTGTCAGAACGGCCCGGTCGTCGCGGGCGCGAGGGCCGTCCTCGACGAGCGACCCATCGTGACCGACATCACGATGGCGAAGGCCGGCGTCACGGGCCGCGGCCACGACTGCCCGGTGCGGAAGGCAATCGGCAACGGCGCCGAACTCGCCGCCGAGACGGGCATGACTCGGACCGCGGCCGCGGTGCTCGAACTCGACAAGCAGGGCGTCTACGACGGCGCAATCGCGGTCGTCGGCAACGCGCCGACCGCCGCGTTGGCGCTCTGCGACTGCATCGAAAACGGGACCCGACCGGCGGCCGTCGTCGCGACGCCCGTCGGCTTCGTCAAGGCCGAAGCGAGCCGGAAGCGCGTCCGCGAAATCGCCGACGAGTACGGCGTTCCGGCGGTGACGAACGTCGGGAAACGCGGCGGGAGCGGCCTCGCGGCCGCGCTCACGAACGAGTTGATTCACGTCGCGAGCGACGTTCGCAACGGCGACGTCGACCTCGAAGACCATGAGTGAGGACGACCCGTACGGCCTCAATTCGGGGGCGGACCCGGCGACGTTCGCCGCGGCCGCGCCCGAACCGAGCGTCGGCGAAATTGGTGGAGGCAGCGAGGACGCCGAGGACGCCGCCGCGCCGGTCTACGCGGTCGGAATCGGCCCCGGCAACTCGGAGTATCTGACGCCTCGCGGGCGGCGAGCGATTCGGGAGGCCGACGTGGTCGTCGGCTTCGAGACGGTCGTCGACTTCGTCGCCGACGAGACCGACGCCGACCTGCTCACCTGCGGCTACGCCGACGAAGCAGAGGCGCTGTCCGAGTTCGGGAGGCGCGTCGCGGCCGGCGAGCGCGGGACGGCGGTCCTCATGGGCGACGCGAACCACTCGGGCTACCAGTTCCTCGGGAAGGTCCAGCGGGCCGTCGAGCCACCGGTCAGGGTGATTCCGGGCATCTCGTCGCTCCAGATAGCCGCGAGTCGCGCCCGGACGCCGATGGAGGACACGCGGTTCGTCACACTCCACAAGAGCGGGTCACTCGACGCCGACCTCGACCGACTGGCCGAGGCGGTGGGCGAACGCCACCTGCTCGTCTTGCCGCGGCCGTTCGACTGGATGCCGGGCGACATCGCGGAGTTCCTCCTCGATTCGGGCGCGGACGAATCGCTGGACGCCCTCGTGCTCGAACGCCTGACCCACGACGACGAGCGAATCACCCGAACGACGCTCGGCGACCTGCGCGACTCGGCCGGCGGGAGCGGCCCCGACTCGACGCCGTACTCGGACCTCACGGTCCTCGCCGTCAGGGCCCCCGTCGACGCGACGGACTGAGCCGTCCCACACGGGGGAGTTAGGCTCGCCTAAATTTCGAAGACGTTTTAAGCATTTAGGGAAGCCTAAAATACATGGCAAACGACGGACACAGCGGTCGAGAATCGACGCGGCGCGAGTACCTGCAGTACGGCGGCGCGGTCGTCGCGGGCGGTCTGCTCGCCGGCTGTACCGGTGGCGGCGGGTCGGAGACGACGACGACGGAGTCCGAGACGACCACGGCGACGGCGACCGAGACGGCGACAGAGACGGAGACGGAAACCGAGACGACGACCGAGGCGTCGGAATCCTACTCGGTGTCGATAGAGCCGGTCGGCGAGGTCACGTTCGACTCGGTCCCGGAGACGTGGGTCGCGAACAACGGCAGTTGGGCCGACATGGGCGTCGCGCTCGGCCTCGACGCGCCGATGGGCGTCTGGCTCCCCGGCCGGTACCACACGCAGTACTACGACGAGATTCCGGACGTGAGCGTCGACAAGTCGTCCATCCGTCAGCTGTGGGGCGACAGCGGCGTCGGCAAAGAGCAGTTCTACGACATGAACGCGGACGTGCACATCGCCGACCCGAACTTCCTCCTGAACCGCGGCCAGTGGAGCGAGGGCGATATCGAGGAGATTAGCACCCAAGTCGGTCCGTTCTTCGGCAACAGCATCTTCTCGCGCGGCTACGCGTGGCACGAGGACTACCGCTACTACAGCCTCTACGAGGCGTTCGAGAAGCTCGCGCAGGTGTTCCAGCGCGAGGACCGCTTCGAGGCGTTCGAACAGGTCCACGAGGAGTTCCAGGCGAACCTCGCGCCGGTCGTCCCCGCGCAGGGCGAACGACCCTCGGCCGCCGTCGTCTGGGGCGGCGGCGACGAGCCCGAGGAGTTCTACCCCTACATCATCGACGAGGGGACGAGCTTCAAGCACCTCAACGACCTGAAGGTCAACGACGCGCTCGCGACGACCGACGTGAAGGACTTCTACAGCAACCGCGGCGCAGTCGACTTCGAGACGCTCCTGGAGGTCGACCCCGAAGTGCTTCTCCTGCGCGGACAGGAGGCCAAGACCCGCGAGGAGTTCCAGAACACGGTCATCTCGTTCATGGAGAGCCACGAAGTCGCGAGCGAACTCACCGCGGTCAAGAACGACGACGTCTACCGCGCCGGCGCGCTCTACCAGGGCCCTATCACGAACCTCGTCGTGACTGACCGCCTCGCGCAGACGCTGTACGACGCCGACGAGCGCCTGTTCGACGCCCAGCGCGTCAGCGACATCGTCAACGGCGACCTGTAGTTCGGTCCCGCTTCGCGGCCCCGCTTTTCCCGTTTCGCTCCGCCGTCGAGCGGCGCATTCCGCCAGAATTCTTATATGTTTTTAGGCTAGCCTAAAACGCATGGCGACAAGCCGAGATGTCGGGCGGACACCGGATGCCGACGTGGCCCCGGACGACCGCGCCGCGTCAGCGACGTTGCACAGTTTCCTCAACTGCTACCTCCACGAAATCGGCGGTCACGAGGTCGTCAACGCGGCCGAAACGCCGCTTGTGACCGACTGTAAACGAGGGGTTCGACTCCCGCTTCCGGAGCAGGGAATCGAGGTGTTCGTGCCGATTTCGTACTATTCCGCCGGGGACCGACACCTGTTCGGCGGCCCCGGCGTCTCCGTCCTCCCGGACGGCCGGGCCGTCGACCTCGACTACCTCCGACTTGCGCGATTGCTCCTCGAAGAGCTGTCGCTCGCCCGCGACGCGCCGGGTGCGGTGGACGAACTGCTCCTCCGGGTCGTCGAGAGCTGTCGGAACACCGCCCGGGCGGTCGAGGCCCGCTGCGGCGACGAGGAGCGACTCTACGGCTTCGAGACGACGTTCCGCGACGCCGAGCAGTCGCTCGTCTTCGGCCACCACAGACACCCGACGCCCAAGAGCAGGCAGGGCATCGCGCCGCACGACGAACCGCGGTTCGCCCCGGAGCTACGCGGGTCGTTCCGGCTCCACTACTTCCGGGTCGCGGCCGACCTCCTCGACCACGACTCGACGCTCGACCGGAGCGCCCTGGCGTGGATAGCCGACGCGCTCCGGGCGGACGAGTCGGTGCCCGAGTCGTTCGTCGCCGAACACGTCGACGGCGACACCGACGACGGACTCGTCCCGGTCCATCCGTGGCAGGCCGACTACCTCCTCGCACAGCCGGCGGTTCGAGTGCGCCTCGGCGACGGTATCGAGTCGCTCGGCGAGGTCGGCAGGGAGTTCTACCCGACCTCCTCGGTTCGGACGCTGTACTCGCCGGACGCACCGTTCATGGTCAAAGGCTCGCTGAACGTCAAAATCACCAACTCCGCGCGGGTCAACAAGCGGCACGAACTGGTCCGCGGCGTCGCCGTCAGCGAGCTGCTCGACGCCGGCCTCCGCGACGTTATCGACGCCGAGCTCCCCGAGTTCGGTCTCATCGACGACCCGGCCTACGTCACCGTCGACCTCGGCGACGGCGAGTCCGGCTTCGAGACCGTCCTCCGCGAGAACCCCTTCCGCGGCGACGCGGCGACGAACGCGACGCCCGTAGTGGCGCTCTGTCAGAACCCCATCGGCGGCGGTCGCTCCCGACTCGGGACGATTGTCGAGACGCTCGCAGAACGCGAGGGGCGGTCGGCGGGCGCGGTCGCCGAGTCGTGGTTTCGGCGGTACCTCTCGGTCGGGGTCCGGCCGGTGCTGTGGCTCTACCTCCGGTACGGCTTCGGCGTCGAGGCCCACCAGCAGAACAGCGTCGTCCTGTTGGAAGACGGCTATCCGACCGCGTTCCGCTACCGCGACAATCAGGGCTACTACTTCCCCGAGTCGCGGTACGACCGACTCGACGACCTCCTCCCCGGCGTCGGCGAGCGCACGGACACCGTCTGCAGCGACGACATCGCGGACCAGCGCATGATATACTGGACGGTTCTCAACAACGCGCTCGGCGTCGTCAGCGCGCTCGGGCGGAGCGGGCTGGTCGACGAGCGGCGACTGCTCGCGGTGCTCCGCGAGGAACTCGAATCGCTCCGCGAGGTCGACGCACCGGGGTCGTCGCTCCTCGACCAGTTGCTCGCCGAGCCGACGCTGACCCGCCAGTCGAACCTCCTGACGCGGTTCCACGACATCGACGAACTGGACGACTCCCTCGACGACGCGCCGCTTTTCGTCGAGGTCGACAACCCGCTGGTGACGGCGTTCGACGGGGAGCGCTGAGCTAACGCGGCGGCGACGCGAGCGGCCGACGCGAGCCCGAGCGTCCGACTCGACCCGACGCGGCCGGCGTGCGGACAGGGAAAACCGCCGAAAGCGGGGGAAGGCGGGGGAAGGCGGGTCGTCGCGGACGCTCCGCGGCGACCGCGTAGCGGCCGCGCTGTCCCGTTATTATTCAGACAGGGCGTTCCTGCAGTAAACTTTTTGTATTTTTAGGCTAGCCTAAAACTGTATGCTCGACAGCGACAGACCGACGACGAACCGACGGAGGACAGCCCGATGACCGACGCAACGGCCGGCAACGAGGCGTTGCTCGAACAGCAGGCCGCCCGCGAGTCGAGCGCGCGGACCTACCCCCGGCACCTCCCGCACGCGATACGGGAGGCCTCGGGCGTCACCGTCACCGACATGGACGGCGAGGAGTACTACGACTGCCTCGCGGGGGCCGGCACGCTCGCCCTCGGGCACAACCACCCGAAGGTGATCGAATCGATGGAGCGCGTCCTCGCAGAGGACCGCCCGCTCCACACCCTCGACATCACGACGCCCGTCAAGGAGCGGTTCGTCGACACGCTGTTCGACAGCCTCCCCGACGAGTTCGCCGACAACGCGCGGGTGCAGTTCTGTAGCCCCGCCGGGACCGACGCCGTCGAGGCCGCGCTCAAACTCGTCAAGACCGCGACGGGCAACCGGAGCGTCCTCGGGTTTCAGGGCGGCTACCACGGCATGACCAACGGCGCGCTGAGCCTGATGGGCGACACCGACCCGAAGGAGGACGTGCCGGGACTGATGCCCGACGTACACCACCTGCCGTATCCGTACGAGTATCGGTGTCCGTTCGGCGTCGGCGGCGAGGAGTGTCACGAACTCGCCGCCCGGTACGTCGAACGCACCCTCGACGACCCCGAAAGCGGCATCACGGACCCCGCCGGGATGGTGGTCGAACTCGTGCAGGGCGAGGGCGGCGCGATTCCCGCGCCCGACGACTGGACCCGCGAGATTCGGCGGATGACCCGCGAGCGCGACATCCCGCTCGTCGTGGACGAAATTCAGACCGGCCTCGGCCGGACCGGCGAGCTGTACGCCTTCCAGCACGCCGATATCGTCCCCGACGCGGTCACGCTCTCGAAGGCCATCGGCGGGTCGCTCCCGCTTTCGGTCGTCGTCTACGACGAGTCGCTCGACGTCTGGGAGCCGGGCGCGCACGCCGGGACCTTCCGGGGGAACCAACTCGCGATGGCCGCCGGCATCGCCACCATCGAACACGTGCTCGAACACGACCTCGACGACCACGCCGCGCGCATGGGCGACCGACTCCGCGGCCACCTCGACGCGACGAAGCGCGCTCACGACGCCGTCGGCGACGTGCGCGGTCGCGGGCTGATGCTCGGGGTCGAACTCGTCGACCCCGCGGGAGCGCCCGACGCCTGCGGGCGCTTCCCGACGCATCCGGACCTCGCCGACGCCGTCCGCGCGGCGTGTTTCGACCGCGGACTCATCGTCGAACTCGGCGGCCGCCACGGAAGCGTCGTCCGGTTCCTCCCGCCGCTCGTCGTCACGCCGAGCGACGTGGACGCCATCGGGAGCATCTTCGCGGACGCCGTCGAGGCCGCGGTCGAGGAAGTCGGCTCCGACGGCCGGCGGGAGGTCGCCGCATGAACGGCGTCGGCGGCGTCGACGGCGTCGGCGAGCGGCGCGACCCGCGACCGGACGCCGCGAAGTGGTTCCTGAGCGGCGACGGCGACGACCGAGCGCGCTACCGGGACGCGATTCGCCGGGCGTGCGACCTCGTCCTCGACGAGTTCGCCGACGAGGCGACGCCGTACTCGGGGGCGACGCCCGAGAAGCTCGACGACGCGCTCGCCCGGTTGGAGATGTTGCCCCACGAGGGCGACGGCGTGGCCGCGGCGCTCGACCGCACCGAGCCGATTCTGCGAAACTCCGTCGGCGTCTCGGACCCGACCTGCGTCGCGCACCTCCAGTGTCCGCCGACGATTCCGGCGCTCGCGGCCGAGGTGCTCCTGACGGCGACGAACCAGTCGATGGACTCGTGGGACCAGAGCCCCGCCGCGACGCAGCTCGAACGGCGGTTCGTCGACGAGCTGTGCGAGCTGTTCGGCTACGAGGACGGCGACGGCGTGTTCACCAGCGGCGGCACGCAGTCGAACTTCGTCGGCCTACTCCTCGCCCGCAACAAGGCCATTTTGGAGGAGTACGGCGTCGACGTGCAACAGGCCGGCCTCCCGCCGGAAGCGAGGGACCTCCGAATCCTCTGTTCGGCCGACGCCCACTTCACCGCCAAGCAGGCCGCCTCGCACCTCGGTCTCGGCGAGAACGCCGTCGTCACCGTCCCGACCGACGACGACCGCCGCCTGTCGATGGAAGCGTTCGACGAGGCGATCGCTGACCTCCGCGAGCGCGGAAAGCGCCCGTTCGCAATCGTCGCGACCGCCGGGACGACGGACTTCGGCAGCATCGACCCGCTGGGGCCGCTGGCCGACCGCGCGGCCGAACTCGACTGCTGGTACCACGTCGACGCCGCGTGGGGCGGTGCGCTCGCACTGAGCGACGACCACGCCGACAAACTCGCGGGCGTCGAGGCCGCGGACTCCGTCGCGGTCGACTTCCACAAGCTGTTCTACCAGCCGATTAGCTGCGGCGCGGTCCTCGTGCGCGACGAGTCGGCGTACGACCTCATCGACCGCAACGCGGCCTACCTGAACCCGGAGCGCGACGACGACGCGGGCGTGCCGAATCTCGTCTCGAAGTCCGTCCAGACGACCCGGCGGTTCGACGCGCTCAAACCCTTCGTCACGATGCAGGCGCTCGGCCGCGAGGGGCTGGCGTCGATGGTCGAGTACACCATCGACCTCGCCGACGACGCCGCGAGGCTCGTCGAGGCCGACCCCGACCTCCGCCTCGTCCACGACTCCGAGCTGAACGTCGTCGTCTTCCGGTACGTCCCCGGCGACGGACGGAACGGTGACCCCGACAGACGCGGCGCCGACGAGGTGAACGAAGCTATCCGCGACTCCCTCCTCGACGACGGCGAGGCCGTGGTGGCTCGGACCACCGTCGACGGCGAGACGTGCCTGAAGCTGACGCTCCTGAACCCTCGAACGACGCGCGAGGACCTCCGAGAACTCCTGCGCGAGATTTCGACCCGCGGCACCGCACTCGAAACGACGACCGACGACCGACACGCATGAATCCGAACGACACGGCCGAGTCAGCGACGATGCACAGCTTCCTGAACTGCTACCTCCGGGAGACGGGCGACTACACCGTCGTCCCCGCCGGGGACGCACCGGTCGAGACGGACGCCGACGAAGTCGTCCACGCGCCGCTGTTCCACCAGGGCGTCGACCTCTACGTCCCGCTTTCGTACCGGTCGCCGACGGACCGCCACCTGTTCGACCTCCCCGGCGTCTACCGGCTTCCCCGGGGCGAAACGCTCCCGCTCGAGTACACGATGCTCGTGACGCTCGTCACGACCGAACTCAGACTCGACCGCGACGACACCGGCGCGGCCGACGAACTCCTCTTGCGAGTTGTCAAGAGTTGTCAGAACATCGAGCGGTTCGTCGAGGCCCGCCGCGGCGACGAGGAGCGACTCTACGGCTTCGACACCACCTTCCGCGACGCCGAGCAGTCGCTCGTGTTCGGCCACCCGCTACACCCGACGCCGAAGAGCAGACAGGGCATCCCCGACCACGAGTCGCGGACCTACGCGCCCGAACTCCGCGGGTCGTTCCCGCTGGCGTACTTCAGCGCCGACCCCTCGCTCGTCTCGCAGGACTCCGCGCGCGGCGAGTCGGCGGCCGAGTGGGTCGCGTCGGCGCTCCGAGCGGACGAGTCGGTCCCCGAGTCGTTCGTCGCCGAACGCGTCGACGCCGACGAGGTGCTGATTCCCGTCCACCCGTGGCAGGCGGACTACCTCCGCGCGCAACCCGAAGTGCAGGCGCACCTCGGGGACGGCCTCGAATACGTCGGCCAGGTCGGCAGAGAGTTCTACCCGACCTCCTCGGTTCGGACGCTGTACTCGCCGGACGCGCCGTTCATGGTCAAAGGCTCGCTGAACGTCAAAATCACCAACTCCGAGCGGACGAACAAACTCCCCGAACTGGAGCGCGGCGTCGCCGTCACCGAACTGCTGGACACCGAACTCGGCGACGACCTCGAAGAGCGGTTCCCGGCGTTCGACGTCGTCCGCGACCCGGCGTACCTGACGGTCGACCTCGGCGACGGCGAGTCCGGCTTCGAGACCGTCCTCCGCGAGAACCCCTTCCGCGGCAACGCGGCGGCGAACGCGACGCCCGTGGTCGGCCTCTGTCAGGACCACCTCGGCGACGGGTCGTCGCGGCTGGCGACGCTCGTCGAGGGAATCGCCGAGCACGAGGGCAGACCGACCGATGCGGTGGCTGAAGACTGGTTCCGCCAGTACCTCGAACTGTCGGTTCGGCCGGTACTGTGGCTCTATCTCGAACGCGGACTGGGCGTCGAAGCCCACCAGCAGAACAGCGTCCTGACGCTCGACGGCGGCTATCCCGAGACGTTCCGCTACCGCGACAATCAGGGCTACTACCTCCCCGAGTCGACGTACGACGAGGTGGACGCGCTCCTGCCCGGCATCGGCGAGCGCGCCGACACCGTCTGCCCGGACGCCGTCGCCGACGAGCGCATCCGGTACTACGTCATCATCAACAACGCCCTCGGCCTCGTCAACGCCTTCGGCACGGCCGGACTGGTCGACGAGCGACGCCTCTTGGGCGTCCTCCGCGAGGAACTCGAATCGCTCCGCCGGTACGACCGGCCGTCGTCGTCGCTGCTCGACGACCTCCTCACCAGGGAGACGATTCCCTGCAAGGCGAACCTACTCACGCGGTTCCACGACATGGACGAACTGGAGGGCTCGCTGGCGAACCAGTCGGTGTACGCGGACATCGACAACCCGCTGGTCACGGAACTGGAGGTGCCGACGCCATGACCGGCTCGAACGCCGACTCGGCGACCGCGACCGTGGCGGCGCGAGCGGGCGCGGGCCGCGAGTACGCGTATCGGGTTCGAAACGAGCGTATCGACCGGACCGTCGCGTTCGCCGAGGTCGACCCGACTCTCGATTTCGACCGGCTCCGCGCGTGGTTCGGCTCCGACCACGTCAAGCCGTACTGGCAACTCGACCTGCCGGAGGCGGCGTTTCGGGCGAAGCTCGATTCGAAGCTCGGCGACGACCACCTCACGCCCTACGTCGGCCTGTTGGACCACACGCCGATGAGCTACTGGGAGGCGTACCGCGCGGCCGACGACGTGGTCGGCGAGCGCTACGACGCGGAGCCCGAAGACCGCGGCGTCCACCTACTCATCGGGCCGCCGGAGTACCTCGGACACGGCTACGCGGTTCCCCTCCTGCGGGCGATTACCGCGTTTCAGTTCCGCGCGACCGACGCGGGTCGCGTCGTCAGCGAACCGGACGTTCGCAACGAAATCGCCATCCGCGTCTTCGAGCGGTGCGGCTACGAGCCGCAGGGGCGCATCGACCTCCCCGACAAGGAGGCGCTGTTGATGCACTGCGAGCGCGAGCGGTTCTTCGACGCGGTGGCGGAACCCGCGGACGCGAACACAGACGGGGACACCGATAGGTGTGTCGACGTCGCGGCCGACGCGGAGACGGAGGTGGGGCGATGAGCGACACCCCCGTCCACGACGTGGTCGGCGTCGGCCTCGGGCCGTTCAACCTCGGGCTGGCCGCCATGCTCGACGGCGCGCCCGACGACGTGGACGCGGTGTTCCTCGAACAGGACGCCGAGTTCGCGTGGCACGAGGGGATGCTCATCGAGGGGACGACCCTCGAAGTGCCGTTCCTCGCGGATCTCGTGACGCTGGCCGACCCGACGAACCCCCACAGCTACCTCAACTACCTGCGGGAGACCGGCCGCATCTACGAGTTCTACTTCTACGAGACGTTCCAGATTCCCCGGCGGGAGTACGACGACTACCTGCGCTGGGTCAGCCGGCGACTCGACGCCTGCCGGTTCGAACGCCGCGTGACGAACGTCGAGTGGGTCGAAGACGGCTACTTCGAGGTGACCGCCCGCCACCCCGAAAGCGGTGCGGAGCACCGCTACCGGGCCGAGGACGTGGTGTTCGGCGTCGGAAGCCGGCCGCACGTCCCCGATAATCTGGGGGGACACCCCGAGCGTGACGTGTTCCACACCGCGGCGTACCGGAGCCGAAAAGAGCGGTGTCTCGACGCCGACTCGATAACCGTCGTCGGGTCGGGCCAGAGCGCCGCGGAGGTGTTCTTGGACCTCTTGGAGGCGCAGGCCGACGCGGACTACCGACTCGACTGGCTCACGCGCTCGGAGGGGTTCTTCCCGATGGAGTACTCGAAGCTCGGACTCCAGCACTTCACGCCGGAGTACACGTCGTACTTCAACGACCTCCCGCAGGAGACCCGCGACGAGGTGTACCCCGAACAGGACCTGCTGTACAAGGGCATCGACGTGAACACCAGCGCGGAGATATACGACGCGCTCTACCGTCGCTCCATCGGCGACCGCGACCCCGACGTGGGACTGTTCGCCATGACCTCGGTGGAGGGCATCGAGCGGGTGTCCGGTCCCGACGGGCCGCGCTACCGCCTCGATTGCGAGCAGTGGCAGTCCGAGACGCCGTTCGCCCACGAGAGCGAGGTCGTCGTCCTCGGGACTGGTTACCACCGGCCGACGCCGAGTTTCCTCTCGTCACTCGAATCGCGCATCGAGTGGGACGACGAGGGTCGCTACCGAGTCACCGACGACTACCGACTGCGCCTCGACGACGACGTGACGGGGCGCATCTTCGTCCAGAACGCGGAACGCCACACCCACGGCGTCGGCGCGCCCGACCTCGGCCTCGGCTGTTATCGCAACGCGCACATCGTGAACCGACTCTGCGACCGGACGGTCTACCCCGAAGACGAGGACACCGTGTTTCAGGACTTCGCCGTCGAGCGGTTCCTCGAAACGACCGGCGGCGCGACTGCGGCGGCATCGACGGCGGAGGAAGACGAATGAACGGACCAGAACTGCGGACGAACGGACGGACAGGACGCACAGGACAGATAGACGGACTGGAGACGCTCCAGACTGCGCTCGACGCGGACCGGTGGGCGGACGTGAGCCGCGACCTGCTCACGAAGCTGTTCGAGGAGTTCCTGTACGAGGAGCTGATCGACCCCGAAGCACGCGGCACCGACGGCGAGTGGACCCGGTACCGGCTCGACTACGACGGCGTCGTCTACCGGTTCGCGGCCCAATCGCGGCCGTTCGACAGTTACCGGGTCGACCCCGACAGCATCGAGCGACGGGACGGAGACGTCGGCGGCGAGGTGGAGAGCGAAGACGCCGACGAGAACCCGAACGGAAACGGAGACGGAGAGGGCTGGCGGCCCGCGACCGACCCCGTCCAGTTCCTCCTCGACGCGCGGGGGTCGCTCGGCGTGGCCCCCGAGACGGCGAGTCACCTCGTCCGGGAGTACAACAACACGCTGGTCGCCGACGCCCACATCGACGCCCGCAAGGCCGATGCCGACGAGAGCCTACTGGACATGCCGTACGCCGCGGTCGAAGGCGAGATGGAGGGTCACCCGTGGTTCACCATCAACAAGGGTCGTATCGGCTTCGGCTACGACGACTACCGGGCGTACGCCCCCGAGCGCAAGACGCCGCAGTCGCTCGTCTGGGTCGCTGCACACCGCGACCGCGCCGACTTTCGGAGCGTCGAGGGCTTGCGGTACGAATCGCTGATGGCCCAGCAACTCGGCGAGGCCGCGGCGGAGTTCGACGCGACGCTCCGGGCCGGCGGTCACGACCCCGACGACTACTACTACCTCCCGGTCCACGAGTGGCAGTGGAAAAACACCGTCGCGCAGCTGTTCGCCAAGGACATCGCGGCCGGCGACATCGTCCCGCTGGGGACCGGTCCCGACAGCTACCTCCCGCAGCAGTCGGTGCGGACGTTGACGAACCTCACGGACCCAGAAAAGCCGCACGTCAAGGTCCCGATTCGCGTGCTGAACACCATCGTCTATCGGGGACTGCCCGGCGAGCAGGCGCGCGCCGCGCCCCGGGTCACGGAGTACGTGCAGTCGATTCGCGACGACGACCCGTTCCTCCGCGACGACTGCGAGTTGGTGCTGCCGGGCGAGATTGCGAGTCTCAACTACGACCACCCCGAGTTCTCGCAACTGGACGACGCGCCGTACCAGTACCACGAACTGCTCGGGGCGGTGTGGCGCGAGAGCGTCGAAGCCCTCGTCGACGACGACGAGCAGGTGCTCACGCTCTCGGCGCTCATGCACGAGGACGCCGACGGCACGCCCGTCGTCTCCACGCTCGCCGAGCGGGCCGGCTGTTCCATCGACGAGTGGCTAGCCGACTGCTTCGACGTGCTGCTGCCACCGCTGTTGCACTACCTCTACCGCTACGGGATGGTGTTCATGCCCCACGGGACGAACACGATGCTCGTCCTTCGGGACGGCCGGCCGACCCGGCTGGCGGTGAAGGACTACGTGGACGAAATCGCGGTCAGCGAGACGCGACTGCCGGAACTCGACAGACTCCCCGACGACCTGTACGAACACGACGACATCGTCCACCGGAAGTCGCCGGACGGGATGTGCCAGCACATCGTCGGCACGCTGTTCGTCTGCGTCCTGCGCTACGTGGCCGACCGACTAGAGCGCCGCGAGGGCTACGACGAGACACGCCTGTGGCGGCAGGTCCGCGCGAGCATCGAGCGGTACCACGAGCGGTTCCCGGAACTGGAAGACCGCTTCGAGCTGTTCGACCTGTTCAAACCGGAGTACGACAAGCTCTGTCTGAACCGGAATCGGCTCGTGGAGTACGGTTACGACGACGACCACGCGCCGCCGGCGGTGACGGCCCACGGGACCGTCTCGAACGCGCTTTTCGACCTCGAACCGGCGACGCGGGCGGGAATCGAGGACGGAGACCGGGTCCCGGAGAGCGACGCGAGAGGCGACCGATGAGCGACGAACTGTTCGCGCGCGTCGATTCGAACCACAAGCCGGACCCGTGGGGCGAGTACTGCGCCGCGGCGACGTTCACGTTCGACCTCGACGCCAACGAACTGTGGCGCGCGGCCGCCGCGCTCGACCCGGAGTTCGCCCGGTTGGACTACCGCGGCGACTACGGGCCGGAAGTCGGCGTGCCGCGGCTCGTCGAACTGTTCGAAAAGTACGACGTGAACTGCACGTTCTTCGTCCCCGGCAAGGTCGCAGAAGAGTGGCCCGAGGCGGTGAAGCTCCTCCACGAACACGGCCACGAAATCGCCCACCACGGCTACACGCACGTCTCGCCCCGCGAGATGTCCGCCGAGCGCGAGGCGACCGAGTTCCGGCGGACCATCGAGGTGGTCGAAGACCTCACCGGCGAGCCCCCGGTCGGCTACCGGACCGTCGGCGGGATGCGCGACCAGACGCTCGACCTCGTCGAGGACGCCGGGATGCTGTACGACGCCTCGTGGCAGGACACGGATATGCCGTACCTCCGCGAGGACCGCGACCTCGTGGAGATTCCCAACGACTACCTGTTGGACGACTTCGTCTACTGGGGGTTCAACATGGGTCCGACGTTCGAGTTTCAGTCGGGTATCTCGCCGCACGGTCCCGTCTTCGACACGTGGGAAGCCGAGTTCGACGGCATTCGCGAGCGCGGTCGGCTGTTCGTCTTGACGATGCATCCGCAGATTGTGGGCCGAGCGAGCCGCGTCGACGCGCTCGAGTCCCTGCTCCAGCGGATGCTCTCGACCGGCGACACGTGGCTGACGACCTGCGCGGAACTCGCGCGCTACTGGCGCGACCGATACGACTGATGGGTCGCGTGACGAAGCTCCGAGCGTGCCTCGACGGCCTGTTCGTCGGACCGTCCGAACTCGAGTTGACCGAGGGAGGCATCGCGAGGCCGCTTTGCTACCTCGCGGCACCCATCGTCGTCACGAACCTGCTCCAGACGGCGTACAACGTCGCGGACACGCTCTGGCTGGGGCGCTACAGCACCGAGGCGCTGGCGGCCATCTCGTTCGCGTTCCCGCTGGTGTTCCTGTTCCTCTCGCTGGGACTGGGACTCTCTATCGCCGGGAGCGTTCTCGTCGCCCAACACACCGGCGCGGGCGAATCGCTCGACGCGGAACGGGCGGCGGCGCAGACGCTCACGTACGCGGCCATCGCGGCCGTCGGCGTCGGCGCTGTCGCCTACGTCGCGGTCGACGACGTGCTCGCGTTCATGGGCGCGTCACCCGCAGTCCTCCCGCTCGCGACCGCCTACATGCGCATCGTCTCGCTGGGGATGGTGTTCGTGTTCGCGTTCTACGCGTTCATCTCGCTCATGCGGGGCCGCGGCGACACCGTCACGCCCATGCTCGTCATGGCGGGGTCGGTCGCGCTCAACGTCGTCCTCGACCCGATTCTCATCTTCGGCTGGTGGGGCGCGCCGGAACTCGGCATCCGCGGGGCGGCGATAGCGACGGTGTGCTGTCGCGGGCTGGCGGCCGTCGTCGGCGTCGGCATCCTCCTCGACGGACGACGCGGGCTTCGGCTCCGACCGGGACAGTTCGTCCCGAGCGCCGCGGCCGCGAGGCGGCTGTTCCGACTCGGCCTGCCGACCGCCCTCGAAGAGACCGGACGGGCGGTCTCAATCAACCTCCTCTTGGCCGTCGTCGGGCTGTTTTCGACCGGCGTGGTCGCCGGCTACGGGGTCGGGACGCGCATCTTCTCGGTCGTCGTCCTCCCGACGGTCGCGTTCGCGAGCGCGGTCGAGACGATGACGGGACAGAACCTCGGCGCGGGAGCGACCGACCGCGCGACGGCGACTAACCGCTTCGCCGCGGCGTTCCTGTTCGGCGCCATGAGCGCCTGCGGCGTCGTCGTCTGGGTCGCCGCCCGTCCGCTCGTCGGCCTGTTCGCGGCCGACGCGACCGTCGTCGACGCCGGCGTTTCCTTCCTCCGAACGATTGCCCCCTCGTTCGGATTCGTCGGACTGATGCGGGTGTTCACCGGCGGACTGCGCGGGGCGGGGCGGACGACAGCAGCGTCGCTCATCGTTATCCTCGCCCTCGGCGTCGTGCGAATTCCGGCCGCGCTGTGGGGGGCGAGCGCCCTCGGTCCCGGCGGCATCTGGGTCGCGTTCGCCGCCTCGAACGTCGTCGGCGGCGGCGTCGCGTCGCTGTGGTTCTACCGGACCGCCCGGCGGCGCTCGCTCGCTCGAAGCGGTGTGAGGGGGGCCGTGACCGGCGACGACTGACGCCCGCGGGGCGGCCGAGGACTCATCGACGAAATCACAGATTGAATATATTTTGGGGCGAGATATCTGACACGTTTACGCAGTTCTGACAGACGGGGTTATTGGAAGGTTCACTTGTGGCCCAGACATCTAGTAAGACCCATTTTCAGCGACGAAAACGACTGTCCAGAGGGGAGTGAAACGGAAGCGAGTCATCGAGATACGTAGGCTATCTTATAACAACTATGTAAACATCTATAAATGAATTCGGTCGATAATCGAGGTGAGCGTCGGGGAGGAACCAGCGGTCGCGACGGCAAACCGGTCGCGCCGAGGAGACGACCGCCGGGCAAGCTCTACACCCATGCCAAAAAATATCATGCTCCGGCACGAGGTTACGCGTGGTCGGCGCGAGCGGTCCGACCGTGTGACGTGTCAGTCATACCAGTACGCGCGAGGCGGCGGCGGACGCCGTGACAAGTCCAACTCATGAACGCCCACCGCCGACTCTCGCGTTACGCTCAGCATCAACCATCGAAAGCGGTTTTCCGAGTCGAACGGGACGCCTTTCTGCGACTCGGCGTCACCGTTCTCCGGACCAGAACACTTATTCAGATACTTGACAACGAGTAGCTATGGACGCCAAACATCCGGTGCGAACCACCGAGAAGACACTGGCGCTCGTCGAAGAGTTGATGGAGAAAGGACCCTGTGGGGTCACGGAGTTGGCGAGCGACCTCCACATGGGAAAAAGCGCGGTCCACAACCACCTGACGACCCTCCAGAAACACGGGTACGTTCTCAAGGACGGCGACGACTACCGCGTCGGTCTGAAATTCCTCGAAGTCGGCGGTCACAGTCGGAAGTCGATGGAGGTGTATCAGGTCGCCGAACCCGAGGTCAAGTCGCTCGCCGCCGACACGGGTGAACTCGCCAACCTCCTCGTCGAAGAACAGGGGATGGGCGTCTACCTGATGCGGGCGAAAGGCGACGACGCCGTCGACCTCGACACCTACGCGGGCCTCCGAACGAACCTGCACACGACCGCCCTCGGGAAGGCGATTCTCGCGAACCTCCCGGAGTCGCGGGTGGACGAGATAATCGAGCGTCACGGTCTCGAACAGAAGACGCCGAAGAGCATCGGCACGCGACAGGAGCTGTTTCAGGTGCTCGAAGCGGTTCGAGAGCGGGGCTACGCCATCGACGACGGCGAGCGCCTCGAAGGACTGCGCTGCCTCGCGGCACCCATCAAATCGTCCTCCGGCGAGGTGCTCGGTGCCATCAGCGTCTCGGCACCCGCCAGCCGGGTCAGCGACGAAGACCTCCACGGGTCGCTCCCCGAACGCGTCCTGAGCGCGGCGAACGTCGTCGAGCTCAACATCAACTACTGACGCACCCTGTTCGCTATCTCGGAACAGACCGCGAACCCCTCGAATTCTCGATGTAGAGCCGTGTTAACACAGCTCTCGGCGTGTGATTACGAGTGAAAATTACACAGCTAGGCGTGTAACACATACTGTAGTCACCCGCAGAGCATCGTTCTGTTGTAGAGAATCGTGTTTGGAGCGGGCTGAGCCAACAGTCTCGGCCGGGTGAGGGTGCGAATGACGGGTGAGAAAACGACAGCAGAGGAAACGAGAGGAGACGAGAGAAAAGAACGAGACGATTGCAGACGGTCGCTGTCGACGACCGTCGGGAGCCGCTCAGTAGTTGTCGTAGACCGTCTTCTCGATGGTGTAGAAGTCGAGACCGGCGTCGCCCTGCTCGCGCCACGTCTCGGACGAGGAGCGCTTGAACCCGCCGAAGGGGACGTGGAGTTCGAGGCCGGTCGTCTTGTCGTTGACCTTCACGACGCCGGCTTCGGCCTCGTCGACGAAGCGGTTCGCCTCGGTGTGGTCGTCGGTGACGACGCTGGCCGACAGGCCGTAGTCGACGTCGTTCGCGACCACCAGTCCCTCGTCGAAGTCACTCACTTCGATGACGGCGACGACCGGACCGAAGACCTCCTCCTGTGCGATGCGCATGTCGGGGTCGACGTCGGTGAACACCGTCGGCTCGACGAAGTGGCCCGTCTCGACTTCCTCGCCCTCGGGGACGCCGCCGCCGGCGACGAGGGTCGCGCCCTCGCCCTCGGCGATATCGATGTATTCCAGCGTCGAGGAGAGCTCGGACTCGCTGACCTGCGGGCCCATCTCGTGGTCGGTTCCGGGGCCGACGTCGAGGGATTCCGCGCGGTCGACGAGTTCGGCGACGAAGTCGTCGTACACGTCCTCGTGGACGATGGCGCGGGAACACGCCGTACAGGACTGGCCGGTGGTGCCGAACCCGCCGTTAGCGACGATGTCGGCGGCCTCGGCGGGGTCGGCCGAGTCGGCGACGAGCGTCGGGTTCTTCCCGCCGAGTTCGGTCTGAACGCGCTTGCCGGCGTCTGTGGCCTGCTCGTAGACCATCTCGCCGACCTGACTGCTACCGGTGAACGAGACGAGGTCCGTGCCCTCGTTGCCGATGAACTCGCTACCGACCGAGCTACCGGGGCCGGTGACGACGTTGAGGACGCCGTCCGGAAGGCCGGCCTCGTCGAGCGCGCGGGCGATTTCGACGACGACGCCGGGCGCGATGGAGGCGGGCTTCAGGACGACGGTGTTGCCGGCGGCGAGCGCCGGGGCGAGCTTCCACGCGGGGATGGCGATGGGGTAGTTCCACGGCGTGATGAGCGCCGCGACGCCGACGGGCTCCTGCCGCGTGTAGAGGTTCGTGTTCGGTCCGCTCGCACCCTTCCTCGCGCCGCCGAGGTCGGCGGCCTTCGTCGAGAAGTAGTGGAAGATGTCGATTGCGCGTTGTACCTCGCCCGCCGCTTCGGGCCGCGCCTTCCCCTCCTCGGCGATGAGAATCTCCGTCAGTTCGTCCTTCCGCTGGGCGAGGAGCGTGCCCGCCTCGCGGAGGATGCGCCCGCGCTCGGGGCCGGGCATGTTTCGCCACTCGTCTTCGGCCGCCACGGCGGCGTCGACAGCCGCCGCAGCGTCGTTCTCGTTCGAGTGCTGGTACGTCGCGACTACCTCGCTCGGGTTCGCGGGGTTCGTCACCTCGGCCGTCTCGCCGGTCTCCGAAGCGACCCACTCACCGTTGACGTAGTTTTTACTGGGTTCCGTCATCGGTCGTGTGTTCTCTCTTCCGACATACAATTCTTGCGAAATTGTCACCATTTGTAAGCCGTCAACGACGGCCGGTGCTCGGGCGACAGCGACGGTTACTGCTCGGGGAGTACACGCGAACTGAGCGACGAACTACCAACCCACACACTTTTGTAGTGGCTTTCGAGATATACGTGCGCAATGGTTGAGCAAGCGAAGCTTAGCGACCCGAACGCGGAGTACACGATGCGCGACCTGTCCGCGGAGACGATGGATATCACGAATCCGCGAGGCGGCGTCCGCGACGCCGAAATCACGGACGTACAGACGACGATGGTCGACGGGAACTACCCGTGGATTCTCGTCCGCGTCTACACCGACGCGGGCGTCGTCGGCACCGGCGAGGCCTACTGGGGCGGCGGCGACACCGCCATCATCGAGCGGATGAAACCGTTCCTCGTCGGCGAAAACCCCCTCGACATCGACCGTCTCTACGAGCACCTCGTCCAGAAGATGTCGGGCGAGGGCTCGGTTTCGGGCAAGGTCATCTCCGCCATCTCGGGCATCGAAATCGCGCTTCACGACGTCGCCGGGAAGCTCCTCGACGTGCCCGCCTACCAGCTCGTCGGCGGGAAGTACCGCGACGAGGTGCGCGTCTACTGCGACCTCCACACCGAAGACGAGGCCAACCCACAGGCCTGCGCCGAGGAGGGCGTCCGCGTGGTCGAGGAGCTCGGCTACGACGCCATCAAGTTCGACCTCGACGTGCCCTCGGGCCACGAGAAGGACCGCGCGAACCGCCACCTCCGCAACCCCGAAATCGACCACAAGGTCGAAATCGTCGAGGCCGTCACCGAGGCCGTCGGCGACCGCGCCGACGTCGCGTTCGACTGCCACTGGTCCTTTACCGGCGGGAGCGCCAAGCGCCTCGCGTCCGAGCTGGAAGACTACGACGTGTGGTGGCTCGAAGACCCCGTGCCGCCGGAGAACCACGACGTGCAGAAGCTCGTGACCCAGTCCACGACGACGCCCATCGCGGTCGGCGAGAACGTCTACCGGAAGTTCGGCCAGCGGACGCTGCTCGAACCGCAGGCGGTGGACATCATCGCGCCCGACCTGCCCCGCGTCGGCGGCATGCGCGAGACGCGGAAGATTGCGGACCTCGCGGACATGTACTACATCCCCGTGGCGATGCACAACGTCTCGTCGCCCATCGGGACGATGGCCTCCGCGCAGGTCGCCGCGGCCATCCCGAACTCGCTTGCCCTCGAGTACCACTCCTACCAGCTCGGCTGGTGGGAGGACCTCGTCGAGGAGGACGACCTGATTCAGAACGGTCGCATGGAGATTCCCGAGAAGCCCGGCCTCGGGCTGACGCTCGACCTCGACGCCGTCGGAGAACACATGGTCGAAGGAGAGACCCTCTTCGACGAGGAGTAACCCGAGAAAACTGTCCCACAGCGGCCGCATCAGCCTGACATAACACACCGACTGGACGCGACACCGCAGCCGAGAGAAGTGAGCGTCTCACCGCTCGCGGCGCGTCCGCCGTGGCCGCCTTTTACCCGCAGTCGTTCGACACCGGAGCGGCGCGACTCGCGCACGTCGCTACCGCGCTGCCGGGAGGCGAGTACTGACGACTACCGGAGCAGCGCTTGCGAACAAAAGATGAGAGAAGGTGTGGATGGTCAGTCCGAGGAGGTGGGGTGCCTGGAGGGCCCGCAGGGGTGAAAGAACGAACGGCGACAGGGGGTGTCGACCGAGTCGTCAGTCGGAGATGAACGCGCCGATGGCGCGGTTCGACGGGAGCTCTCGGTTCTTCAGCGCGTTGCCGGTCTCCCCGTCGAACAGGTGAATCGCGTCCTCGGGGAACGAGACGGTCGTCCGGTCGCCCGATTCGACCCTCGACCGTCCAGTGGTGGTCGCGGTGAACCGAGTCCCCTCGCGGCCCTCGGCGAACCGCAGATGGACGGTGTTCTCGTTACCCTGCGGCTCGACGACGACCACCTCGGCGTCGAAGGTTCGGTCGCCGGAGCGCCGCTCGCCGACCTCGATATCCTCGGGTCGAATGCCGAGCGTGAGGGCGCTCGCGCCGCCGAGTTGGTCTCTGGTCGCGTCCGAAAGCGGGTAGTCGAAGCCGTCGCCGCGGAAGGTGCCACCCTCCAGCGACCCGTCGAAGAAGTTCATCGACGGCTCGCCGATGAAGCCCGCGACGAACAGGTTGTTCGGCCGGTGGTAGCAGTCCAGCGGCGTCCCGACCTGCTGGAGTTCGCCGTCGTCGAGGACGGCGACGCGGTCGCCCATCGTCATCGCCTCCGTCTGGTCGTGGGTGACGTAGATGGTGGTGACGCCGAGTTCCTCTTGGAGGCGCTGGAGCTCGGTGCGCATCTCCGCCCGGAGCTTGGCGTCCAGGTTGGACAGCGGCTCGTCCATCAGGAACACCTCGGGGTCGCGTACGATGGCGCGCCCGAGCGCGACCCGCTGTTGCTGGCCGCCCGAAAGCTGTCTCGGCTTGCGGTCGAGCAGGTCGGAGATGCCGAGCATATCGGTCGTCTCCTCGACCCGTTGGCGTATCTCGTCGTCCGGCAGGTCGGTCGATTCTTCGAGGCCGAACGACATGTTGCCGCGGACGCTCTTGTGCGGGTACAGCGCGTACGACTGGAACACCATCGCGATGTCCCGGTCCTGCGCGGACACGTCGTTGAGGACGCGGTCTTCGAGTCGGAGTTCGCCCTCGGTGACGGTTTCGAGTCCCGCCATCATCCGGAGCGTCGTCGATTTCCCGCACCCCGAGGGACCGACGAGCACGAGGAACTCCCCGTCGTCGATGTCGAGCGATATCTCTTCGACGGCGACGATGTCGCCGCCGCCGTCCTCGGTGTAAACCTTCGTTACGTCGTCGAGTGTCAATCGTGCCATAGCTACTGTTCGAGTTCTGTGAGGTCGGCTTCCTGGTCGTGTCGGCGGTTGTGTACCGCGGTTCCGGTCTCCGCGTCGAACACGTGAATCGTGTCCGGCGGAATCCTCACCGTGACGCGGTCGCCCCGCGTGACGAGGTGCATTCCCTCCGTGACCGCCTGTAACGCGTCGTCGTCGGAAGGTTGGTCCGGGTGCGAGAGGTGGAGGACGTTCTGGTCGCCGTGGGGTTCCACGACAGTCACGTCCATATGGAGTTCGTGATCGTCGAGCGCGGCGTCGTCGGGGGCCGCGTCGGCGACTTCGATGTCTTCGGGGCGCACCCCCAAGACGAGGTCGTCGCGGTCGTCGACGGACTCCATCACGTCCTCGTCGAGCGGGTACGAGAAGTGTTCACCGACGAACGTCGACTCCGAGCGCGTTCCGCGGACGAGGTTTATCATCGGCTCGCCGATGAACTCCGCGACGAACAGGTTGTTCGGCTCGTGGTAGCACTCGAAGGGAGAGGCAACCTGCTGGAGTTCGCCGTCGTCCATGACGGCGATACGGTCGGCCATCGTCATCGCCTCCGTCTGGTTGTGGGTGACGTAGACGGTCGTGACGGCGAGTTGGTCCTGCAGGTTCTGGAGCTCGGTGCGCATCTCCGCCCGGAGCTTGGCGTCCAGGTTGGACAGCGGCTCGTCCATCAGGAACACCTCGGGGTCGCGTACGATGGCGCGCCCGAGCGCGACCCGCTGTTGCTGACCGCCCGAGAGTTCGTCGGGCTTGCGGTCGAGCAGGTCGGCGATGCCGAGCGTCTCCGCGACTTCGACGACGCGCTCGTCGCGCTCCGCAGACGTGTATCCCTCCTCTTCTTCCAGCCCGAACCGGATGTTCTGCCGGACGGTCATGTGGGGGTACAGCGCGTAGTCCTGGAACACCATCGCGATGTCGCGGTTCTGCGGGACGCGGTAGTTCATGTGGTCCCCGCCGATGTAGATGTCCCCGCTGGTCGGGGTCTCCAGGCCGGCGAGCATCCGGAGCGTCGTCGACTTCCCACAGCCCGACGGGCCGACGAGCACGAGGAACTCCTCGTCGGCGATGTCGAGCGACAGGTCGTCGACGGCGACCGTGTCGCCGAAGCGCTTCGTCAGGTCGGTGAGTTGAATCTGTCCCATAGCTTAGGCCTCCGTGCGAAGTCCCTTGGCGAACTGCTCGGCGAACGCGACGTACAGGATGAGCGTCGGAACCGCGGCGAGGAACGCCGCGGACATCCTGATACCGAAGTCGATGCCGGAAGTCGACGCCCCGATTGCGGGCAGCACCAGCGTGACCGGTGCTGCGGGCGCGTCGGACCCGGTGACGAGCGTGAACGCGAAGAGGAACTCGTTGTAAATCTGCGTGAACTGGTAGATGAACACGACGCCGAACATCGGCTTCGAGATGGGCAGGATGATGCGCCGGTAAATCTTCGTGATGCTCGCGCCGTCGATTTTACCGGCCTCCACGAGCGAGTTCGGGAGGCTCTGGTAGTACGACCGGAACAGTATCGTACAGATGGGAATCCCGTAGGCGATATGGGTGATGACGAGGGGGACGAGTTCCGCGTGGTACCCCTGGAAGAAGGGTATCGACGCCACCATCGGCTCTATCATCCGCGCGAGCGGGAAGATGTTGTTCCAGAAGCGCGCGAGCGGGACCAACACGGCCTGGTAGGGGACGAAGACGCCGACGACGAAGAGCATCAGCACGCCCATCTGGGCCCGCCAGTTGACCATCGTGAGGCCGTAGGCGGCCATGCTCCCGAACAGGACGCTCCCGATAGTCGCCGGAATCGACATGATGAGCGAGTTGAAGAACGACCCCGAGAGCTGTTCGAGGGCGAACTGGATGTTACCGAGGGTGAAGCCCTCGCCGACCGGCGGCGCGAAGGGGAGCGAGCGGGCGACCGACTCGTTCGTCTTGATGGCGGTCATGATTCCCGTCTCTAGCGGGACGAGGAAGAAGCCGAGGAAGAACACGACGAGCGCGTACTGGGCGACGCGCCGGAGGTTCACGTCCTCAACGAGCGATGCGACGTCGAAACTGCCTGTGGATGACGACTGTGACATGGTCAGAGACTCCCCTGTTTGTACTGGTAGTAGAGGTACGGTCCGATGACGCCGAGCGCCATGACGAGGAGCATGGTCGCGATGGCGGCCGAGTAGGCCCACTCACCGAACTTGAACGCGCGGCGCACCATGAGCGTCGCCAGGATGTCCGTCCCGTTCGGCGGGCGGTAGCGTCCGACGAGAGCGTACAGGAAGGTGAACGCCTTCAGCGCGAACACCATCAACACGACGGCCGCGCTGACGGACGCTTCCTTCAGTTGCGGGACGATGATGCGGAGGTAGGTCCGAGTGATGCTCGCGCCGTCGACGCGGGCCGCCTCGAACTGGTCGTCGGGAATCGACTGGAGCCCCGCGAGGTAGACGACCATCGTGTACCCGCTGAACTGCCAGATGAGGGCGAATATCACCGCACCGAGCGCGATTGATGGGTTCCCCAGCCAGTCCACGGGATTGAACCCGAGGGTCGTCACGACGAGGTTGAGGATGCCGCTTTCGACGTTGAACATCCAGAGCCACAGTTGTGCGGTGACGACGAACGAGAGGCTCATCGGGAGGAGATAGACCGTCTGGAACTTCTCGGAAAAGCGGATGCCGTGGTCCAACAGGATTGCGAGGAACAGTCCGAGTACCAGACAGATAGTCGTAAAGCCTACCAGGAGGACCAAGTTGTTCTGCGCGGCGGCGATGAACGCGTCGCTCGACAGCGCCTGGGCGTACATCTCCAGGTCGAGAACGGAGTAATCGGGGGTTCCGAGGCCCTCGTAGTCCGTAAACGAGATGGCGAAGTTGTAGCCGATGCCACCGTAGACGGCGATGCTCATGAGGACGAACGGGATTCCCCAGTACGGCGCGGAGCGAACGAAGTCGCTGTTGAGGAAATACTGGAGCTTCGACTCCCACCCGACCGCCTCGTCGGTCGCGTCGGAGACGTGCTCCGTGTTGTCGTGTGTGGCCATGGATATACCTATTATTTTATTTGTGAGTGATAAAGGTGTAGTTTCGACCGAAGCCCTACTCGGAGACCGCTTCGATGAGCGCGTCGGCGGTGGCCTCGACCTTGAACGGCCCCATGAAGTTGTCGCCGAAGGCGGTCTTACACGCGCCCATCGTCTTGGGCGTGACTGCGAGCCCGTGGGCGATGGTCGGCGGGTAGGCCTCCGAATCGGTGAGGTCCTCGTACGTCATCGCGAGGAAGTCGGTCAGTTCGCTCGGGTCGATGTCGGTGCGGAGCGGAACCGACCCCTTGGGGTTGTTGAAGGCGATCTGGGCCTTCTTCGAGCCGACGAACTTCTGCCACGCGATGGTCTCCTCGCGGCTCGGGTTGTTGCTCGGCGCGACGATGGAGTCGACGTGGTAGAAGTAGATACCTTCCGTGCCCGGGAACGGTATCCAATCCCACTGCTCTTTGTAGTTGAAGCTGTCGTCGGCGCGGAACATGCCGTAGACCCAGTTCCCCTGGTGGATGGTGGCCGCCTTCCCCGAGATGACCTTCTGGCCCGCCGTCGTGAAGCTAATGGACGAGGCGTCGGCGGTGATGTAGTTCTCGTTGATAGTCTTCAGCGCCTCGAGCGCCTCCACGACGGCCGCCCTGTCGGGGTTGCCCTCGATGAAGTTCGTGTACGCCTCGACGCCGCTTTGGCTCGTCAGAATCTGCGCCCAAAGCTGGAGGTTCGTCCACGGCGCGACCATCGCCTGCGCCATCGGCGTCACGTCCGTGTTCTGGTCGATGGTTTCGAGCGCGTCGAGGAGCGCGTCGACGCTATCGAGGCTCGACGCGTCGATGCCGGCCTCCTCGAAGACGGCGGTGTTGTAGAACAGGTTGTTCATCCGGTGGGACCCGATTGGGACCGCCGGCATCTTGTCGTTGAACTTACACAGTTCCACCGCGCGGGACTGCATGGTGTCTTTGAATCCCTCGGCGTCCCACACGTCGGCTTCGAGGTCCATCAGTGCGCCCGAGTACCGTTCGAGGTTCTTCCCCGGCCAGTTGGCGAACGAACTCATCGGGTTGTTGTTCGCGAGCCGTCGAAGAATCGTCGCGTTGAGGTTCACGTTCGCGCTGGCCCCGACCGCCTGGAAGTTCGTATCCATCTCGGGGTGCTCCTCCTCGAACGCCTCGATGAGCGCGGTGACCGCCGCCTCGCCGTCGCCGCCGGCCCAGCCGTGAAGGACTTCGAGTTCCGAGTCCCACGTGCTGCCTGAACTGTCCCCACCGGTCTCGGTGTCGCCGCCGGACCCGTCGGAACCGCTCCCGCTCTCGGTGGCCTCGGTCTCGGAGCCGCCACCCCCGGTACATCCAGCGAGGCCGGCGGCGGCACCCACGGACAGGGCTTTCAGGTACTTTCGGCGGTTCACACTTTCATCGCTACAGCCATGCTCAGCCATGTTGTACCCATGTTATCTTCCCTCATATATAGGTTGTGAATGACTGATGATGATATAAAAACGGAGGGGTCGAATCAACTCGTCTCGAAAATGTTTCGCGTTCGTTCTCCTGAATAATAGTTCGGAACCGCGTTCGACGGGTGAACCAACCGGCGAGCGGGGACGGGCGTCGTCAGCCGCGGCGCGCCTCGCGACAGGTCGGAACCTCACTCACAGTTCGCTCCGGTCCCCGCTCACTCCACGACAGTCGCCGAGTTGTCCCGCGGGCGGTAGCCGATGGCGCGCATCGTCTCCGTGAGCGAGAGGTACCGGTCGTCGTTCGCGGAGACGAGGTTGACCGCGAGCGGCGAGTCCGGGAGGGGAGCCTCGACGGCCCGGCGCATCCCCTGTGCGCAGTCGTCGGGGCTGAGCCACATCGCGCGGACGTAGCGCGCGACGTCTTCTTCCTCGTCCATCTTCTCGCGGACCTCCTCGGCCGTCAGGAGCCACCCGATGCGGAGGTTGAGCACTTCCAGTCCGTGTCGGTCCGCGTAGTAGTTGCCCAGCGCCTCGCCGAACACCTTGCTCACGCCGTAGTACGAGTCGGGACGCGCCGGGTCCGACACGCCGACCGCCTCGGCGTCGGCGGCCAGGGTCTCCGGGCGGGTCGGGTCGGCGATGTTGTACATCTGGTGGACGTGGTTCGTGCTGGCGAAGACGAGTCGGTCGACGTCGGCCGCCAGTGCCGCCTCGTAGACGTTGTACGTGCCGCCGATATTGACCTCGTAGACGCTGTCCCACGCCGCGTCGGGGTTCGGATTGGCCGCGAGGTGAACGACGATATCGTGGCCCTCGAACGCCTCAGTCAGCGCGTCCTCGTCGCGCACGTCGAGGATGATGCTATCGAGTCCCTCGCGTTCTCGGTGCGTGATGGGCGTCACGTCGTGGTCCGAGTCCAGCGTCTCGACCGTGACTCTTCCGACGTTGCCAGCCGCTCCGGTAACCGCAATACGTGCCATACAATGACAATCGACGGAAGTCTAATAAACGTGTTCCAAGCGCCCGTCGCCGGATTGCCACGGGGAAAACACGTATGCGACAGGGTCACAATCACGGTGTATGGTCGACCGACCAACCGCTTTGGAAGACCCGCTCGACGGGCGGGCGGCGCTCGTCACGGGAGCGAGTTCGGGAATCGGCGCGGCGACGGCGCGCGTGCTCGCCGAAGACGGCGCGGACGTATGTCTCGCCGCCCGCAGAGTCGAGCGACTGGAATCGCTCGCGGACGAGATTCGCGCGGCGACGGACGCCGCCGTGAGCGTCGTGCCGACCGACGTGACCGACCCCGACGCGGTCCGGGCGCTCGTCGACGCGACCGTCGAGCGGTTCGGTTCGCTCGACATCGTCGTCTGCAACGCCGGTCTCGGCGTCGACAAGCCGGTCGCTGAACTCACAGACGAGGAGTACCGGCTGATGACCGGCGTCAACGTCGACGGGATGTTCTACACGGCGAGAGAGGCGATTCCGCACCTCGTGGAGACGGAGGGCAATATCGTCTTCCTCGGGAGTATGTCCGGGAACCACCCGCGACCCCACAACCCGGTGTACGCCGCGACGAAGTGGTGGGTCCGCGGGTTCGCGTCGAGCCTGCAGGGGTCCATCGGCGAGGAGAACGTCGGCGTGACCTGCGTCAACCCGACCGAGGTCAGGACCGAGTTCGGCTCCGAGAGCGGCGAGACGCAGGCGGAGTCGTTCGACGAGGGCGAGGTGACGGAGGCGATAGAGGTCGCCGACGCCATCGCCTACGCGGTCCGGCAGCGGTCGCCGAACACGGTGCTCTCGCTCGACCTCTACCGGCGAGACAAGATTTCGCACTTCTGAAGGCGTCGACGAGAGTGGCGGCGACCCCCGCGAACTCGGGGGAAGCGTATTTTGCGGTCGATTGCGAACGAACGGCCATGACTGTCACACGAGCGGTCGACACGTCGTGCCGGCTCGGCGAGGGGCCGGTCTGGCACCCCGACGAAAAGCGGCTGTACTGGGTAGACATCGAAGCCGGGCGGCTCCACCGCTACGACCCCGAGACGGGAGCGCACGACTGTCCCGTCGAAACGTCGGTTCTCGCCGGCGTCACGCTGCAGCGCGACGGGTCGCTGTTGGCGTTCATGGACCGCGGTCGCGTCGGCCGCGTCGTCGGTGGCGAACTCGAAGCGGTGACGCGAATTGTCGACTCGCCGACCCGGTTCAACGATGTCATCGCCGACCCCGCCGGGCGGGTGTTCTGCGGGACGATGCCCACGGAATCCGCGGGCGGGCGGCTGTTCCGCCTCGACACCGACGGGACGGTGACGACGGTCGAGACCGGCGTCGGTATTCCGAACGGGATGGGCTTCACCCGCGACCGCGAGCGGTTCTACTTCACGGAGACCGAGGCACACACCATCTATCGGTACGGCTACGACGAGGAGACGGGAGCCGTCTCGGACCGCGAGCGGTTCGTCGAATCGCCGGACACCCCCGGACTGCCGGACGGTATGACGGTCGATTCGGCGGGCAACATCTGGTCCGCCCGCTGGGAGGGGGGCTGTGTGGTCAAGTACGACGGCGACGGAACCGAACTCGAACGGTTCGACGTGCCGACGGAGAAAGTGACGAGCGTCGCGTTCGGCGGGTCCGACCTCGATACGCTCTACGTGACGACCGCCGGCGGCGACCCGGACGGGAGAGCAGGCGACGCGGCCGGGGCGCTGTTTCGCCTCAACGTGGAGGCGACCGGTCGCCCCGAGTTCCGCTCTGACGTTCGGCTGGACTGAGCCGAAGCGGACACCGCCCGCGGGCGGTCAGTTCAGGTCGACCGCGCGCCCGGTGTCGGCGCTCTCGTAAACCGCGTCGATGGTCCGCATGAGGTCGACGGACTCCTCGCGGTCGATTCGCGGCGTCTCGCCGGTCTCGACGGCGCGGGCGAACGCCTCGACCTCGCGTCGGTAGTTATCTATCGGGTCGAACGTCTCGGTGACGACGCGGCCGTCGGTCGCATAGGTGAGTTCGGCGGACGCCGTCGGCTCGATGTTGAACGCGGTCTTCGCCTCCAGCCAACCGTCGGTGGTCTGGACGCGGTAGTACTGCGTCTCGGGCGTATCGAACGATGACTCGACCCGGGCGGTCGCGCCGGAGTCGTACTCCAAGACGCCCGACATCCGCGTGTCGACGCCGCAGTCGCGCGTGTCGGTCGTGGTCGCGTACACCCGGTCGGGCGTCCCGAGGAAGAGTCGCGCCGCGCTGATGGCGTAACAGCCGACGTCCATGACGCTCCCGCCCGCGAGTTCGGGCTCGATGCGGATGTTCTCCGCCCCGTCGGGCAGCCGGAACGAGAAGTTCGACGTGACCGAGACGACCTCGCCGAGTTCCGAGGCGACGAGTTCCGCGGCCCGCTCGGTCCGCGGGTGGAAGCGATACATGAACCCCTCCATCAGCGTGACGCCCGAGTCCTCGCAGTAGTCGAAGACGGCGGCCGTCTCGTCGGCGCTGGCGGTCAGCGGCTTCTCGCAGAGCACGTGCAGACCGTGGTCGGCGGCCGCCCGAACCCAGTCGGCGTGGAGGCTGTTGGGAAGCGGGATGTAGACCGCGTCGAGGGAGTCGTCGGCCAACAGCGCCTCGTAACTGCCGTACGCGGTGGGAATGCCGACCTCGTCGGCGACCGCGCTCGCCCGCGTCTCGTCGCGGGACGCGATGGCGGCCGCCGCGTGGTCGCTCGCCTGAATCGCCGGAATCACCGATTCGATGCCGATACCTGCGGTGCCGAGGATACCAAACTGCATGCGGGGAGGTGCGGCGACCCCGATAATAAAACTCCGGGCGAAAACGCGTCGAATCGGGGCTTACGCCTCGTCGGAGGCGGAGTCGACGTCGGTGTCGACCGGGACGTCGGTGCCGCGCTCCGCCGCGGCGTAAATCGCATCCATCGCGCGCATGTCTACGAGCGCGTGGTCGCCGTCAGGCTCGGGGTCGGTCTCCGTTAGGAGGCGGGACGCGAAGTAGTCGAACTCCTCGGTCATCTGGTTCACCTGCTCGAAGTCGTAGTCGGCTGACTGGTCCCCCCACGACAGCCGGAAGCCGCGCTTCTGTCGGTTGTAGAACGCGGGCTCGATTTCGAGTTCTCCCTCGGTGCCGGTCACCCGGAGGTGGCTCGACTGGTAGGCCGACTGGCTGGCGGTGCAGACCGCGAGCGTGCCGTCGTCGAAGTCGACGCCGAAGCTGACGTGTTCGTCGCCGACGGCCTCGAACGCCTCGTCGTCGACTCGGGCGCGCGCCCTGACGCGGACGGGGTCGGCGTCGAGGACGAACCGGGCGGTGTTCAGCGGGTAGAGCCCGATGTCCATGACGGTCGCGCCGCCGGAGAGTTCTGGGTCGAGTCGCCACTGGTCGGGGTCGGGGACGACTTCGTCCAGTAGGCGCTGGGACATGTGCCCGTGGACGAACACCGGGTCGCCGACGACGCCGGCTTCGACGAGTTCGCGGGCGCGTCGGACGGCCGGTTCGGTCTGCATCCGATAGGCGACCATCAGGGGCACGTCGGCGCGGTCGCAGGCGGCGACGAGTTTCTCGGCCCGCTCGACCGACGCTTCGAGCGGTTTCTCGCAGAGGACGGCCTTCCCCAACTCGGCGGCGGTCTCGACGTACGGGAGATGTAATCCATTCGGCGTGACGACGTACACCGCGTCGTAGGCGTCGGCCGCGACGCCCTCGTGGAACTCGTCGTAGGTGAGCCCGTGGGTTATCGACCCGGCCAGCTCTCTCGCGCCCTCGGCTTTCTCCTTCGAGCTACTGACGACGACCGTCGTCTCGCAGAACTCGGACTCCTCGACCGCGGGAATCGCCTCGTCGCGGGTCCACCAGCCGAGGCCGATCATGGCGAGCCTAACGGTTCCCGTCACGTCGTCGCCCTGCCAGTCGCGGCGCGTGAACTCCTCTGTGATATCGGTGGGCGTGGGTGTCATACGGTGGTGACGCCGTTCGAGAGGGTGCCGATACCCTCGACGGTGATGTCGACGCGGTCGCCTTCTTGGAGGTCGAACGGTTGTTCGGGGACGAGCGAGGTACCGGTGAGGATGACCGCCAGTTCGGGGACCGTGTTGTGGCGCGTGAAGTACGACACGAGTTCCTCGCAACTGCGGACCATCTCGCTAGTGTTCGTGGCGTCGTCGTAGACGACCTCGCCGTCGCGCTCGATAGTCATGCTCATCTCTAACTCGTGAGGGTCGTCGATGTCATCGGGCGTGACCACGCACGGGCCGAGCGAACAACAGCGGTCGTAGACCTTCGCCTGCGGCAGGTACAGCGGGTTTTCGCCCTCGATCGACCGACTGCTCACGTCGTTGCCGACGGTGTAGCCGACGATTTCGCCACGCCGCAGGACGATACCGAGTTCGGGTTCGGGGACGTCCCACTGGGAGTCGTCTCTGACGCCGATGGCGTCGCCCGGTTCGACGGTCCGAGAGGGGGTGGCTTTGAAGAAAATCTCCGGCCGGTCGGCATCGTACACGTCGTAGTACATGTCCGGCATGGAACTCTCTTCTTCGCGCGCCTGCTCGCTGATCTGGTAGGTGACGCCCGCCGCCCAGACTTCTTCGGCGTCAACTGGGACGGTCGTGTGCTGGTCGACGAACTCTTGGTCGACGACGTCGGCGTTTTCGGTGAGTTCAGCGGCGAGTCGGTCGATTGGGATTCGGGCGATAGCGGCCACCCGGGCCAAATCCCCGAACGTCCGGAGGTCCTCGTCGGCGCTCGTGAGGTCGTACGTCGTGGAGTCGCGAGTTGCCGTGAGACAGCGCTCTCCCGACACCTCAAGCTGGTGGTACTGCATTCAGTATCCCCATTACCATCTATTGTTATAAAAGTACGTCCCGACGTGGACACCAACTGGCGGCGGACGGCGCGGAATCGCGGGACGAGAGCGAGTTCGAGAGGAGATCGTATCCGAGCGACGAGGAGCCGACCGCCGAACGGCGGCCGCGACGTGGCCGCCAAGGGCTCGGAACCGTCGTGCTGGCATCCGACAGGGTTGTTCTCATGGTCAGAACACGGGCGCAGAGAGACGGAACGTTCGACGTTCATGATTTCGGCCGTTTCGGACGTGTTCTCACGGTCTGCCGCCTCCCCGAAGAGACACGTCTGCCAGAGACAGGAGAGATAGTCCGTCTTTGCGTGCGTATCGTTGACATTCAGCGTATCTTCGGCCCGGGGGCGGCCGAATCAACAAGTTCTCTATCACAGAACGATAGGTCGTCGATATCGACCGGGAATGTTCACAACGCAAGCGCTTGACGCTGGACGGTCGCGGCCCAGATTACACAGGTACGCTTGTAATGCAGAAGGGCGGAGGCCGGCGAAAGCGACCGGATTGGGCGAGCACCGAGGAGAGACATGATGCGAGACCGAGCGTGATTCCGCGCCGTAGACTGCATTCTCCATTACAGAACACCTATCGAGTCGCCCTTCGGAACCGGCGGTGACCGCGCGTCGAAGACAGTACGGATGTTCGAGAGAACCCTCTCGGCCGGCGACGGGATGACGACGTGCGGAAGAAGATACGGAGGGTCGCGTCAGAACGCGCTGTCGGCGAACCCGCCGTCGACGGTGACGATCTCACCGGTCACGAACGAAGACGCGTCGCTCGCGAGGTAGACCGCCGCGCCGACGATTTCCTCTCGCTCCGCGACTCGGCCGAGCGGCGTTCGCTCGTCGATTCGCGTGCGTTTTTCGGTCCCTTCGGCGTAGGTGTCGGCGTTCTGTGGCGTGATGACGAATCCCGGCGCGATGGCGTTGACGCGTATCTCGGGCGCGAGCTCCTTCGCCGACGCGCGGGTGAACGCCTCGACGCCGCCCTTCGCCGCCGAGTAGGCGGGGAGGTTCGCCATCGAGAGCCGCGCGGCCAGAGAGGAGATGTTGATAATCGACCCGCCGTCGGCGACGGCCGGGGCCATCGCCTGCGTGACGCGGCGGACGCCCCCGAGCGCGATGTCGGTGACGTGGTCCCAGGCGTCGTCGTCGATGTCGCGGACCGAGTCGCGGGAGATCGCGCCCTGCGAGGCGACGACCACGTCGATACCGCCGAACTCCTCGACGGCGCGCTCGCGGACGCGTTCGAGCGAGGACGGGTCGGTCACGTCGCACGTCTCCCGAACCGCGTTCGCGCCCAACTCCTCGATGGCGTCGGCCGTCTCGTCGACCGCCGACTGGCGTCGGCTGGTTGCGAGTACGTCCGCCCCCTCGCTGGCGAATCCGAGAGCGATTGCCTGTCCGATGCCGCTTGTCCCGCCGACGACGACAGCGCGCTTGTCACTGACGGAGACTGGCGTGTGCTCGTATGCGACCATGGTTCCAGTCCGCACGGTGCCGACATGATAGTTGCGGAACGCGCGATGGGAGTGCCGCATGCAATACGTTTTTACCGACCCGTGCCACATGTGCTCTCATGCGAGGACTTGCCAAAGTGGAGCGTAGCTCCGGCGCTATGGAGTTCGTCGAGCGACAGAAACCGGAACCGGACGCCGGAGAGGTGCTCGTAGAGGTCGACTACGCCGGCCTCTGCGGGAGTGACGCGGGCATCTACGAGTTCGAATCCGCCTTCGAACGGATGGAGCTCCCGACCGTCATCGGCCACGAGTACGCCGGGCGCGTGGTCGAAGTCGGCGACGGCGTGACTGAGTTCGGCGTCGGCGACCGCGTGGTCGAACGGCCGATTCGGGGCTGCGGCGAGTGCTATCAATGTCGCATCGGCGAGGAGAACGTCTGCCAGGACGCGGTCATCACGGGCGTCGACCACGACGGCGCTTACGAGCGGTTCATCGCCGTCCCGGAACGCGCCCTCCATCCGATTCCGGACGACGTGGAACAGCGACACGCCGCGGTCGCCGAACCCACGAGCATCGCCGCACGCGCCGTCATCGAGAACTCTCGCGTCGGCGCGGGCGACCGTGTGCTGGTCGAAGGACCCGGTCCGATCGGTCTGCTCACGGCCCAAGTCGCGGCCGCACAGGGCGGCACCGTCGTCGTCTCCGGCGTGGGACAGGACGCCGACTATCGGCTCCCGCTCGCGGAGGAACTCGGCTTCGAGACCGTCAACGTCGCCGACGACGACACCGAGGCGCGCCGCGAGCGACACACCGGCGGCGTCGGCTACGACGTGGTGTTCGACACGACCGGCCACCCCTCGGGGCTCACGACGGCCGTCGAAGAGGTCCGCAAGGGCGGCCAAATCGTCCTCGTCGGTCAGACCGGTGAGACCTCGATGCCCTACTCCCCGCTCGTCCGGGCCGAAATCGACCTGCAGTGCTCGTACGCGTCCATGTACGAGGACTTCGAGCGCTCCTTCCGGCTGATTCGCGACGGCGACGTGGACTGCGAGACGTTCGTCGACACCCGGTTTTCGCTGCTCGAAGCCGACGAGGCCTTCGAGACGTTCATCGAGGGCGGGACGTGCAAGCCGGTGTTCGATATCTCGGAGTTGGCGTAAGGGGGGTTCCGGTCGACCGCAACCCAGACCGAGAACTAATATAGTATATTAAACACAATATTAGATTCAGGCGAAGAAAGACATATCGGCCACAATCCCCTAACTGTGGCCATAATCAAATTTCTTGCCCAATCTAACTATTAAAAAATAAATATTCAGAATATAATATCCGCGATAGTTTGAATAAACAGCCGCATAGATAGATGACAACACACAAAATAAACCAAAATAGGCAAATAAATTCAATTTTTTGATATCATTCCCAATATATCTCCCGCCACTATTGTTTTTCTCACACAATTTTAATGCGCCAGTCGAACCTTGAACCGGGACATGGGACTACCGGGAGGTCGCCAAAGGACGAAGCGAGGAGAGTCGAAGGGCGGCGTCAGTCGCTGGCCGAGTCGCCGCTGGCCGGCGGCGAGAACTCAGGGTCCCCGTATTGAGAGTCCGAGCGGTCGTCGGCGAGGTCGTCTGCGGCGGGGGTCTCCCCGTCCGGGAAGTAGCATGCGGCGCGGTGCTCGCCGCTTCGGACGGTATCGAGTCCGGGCTCGCTCTCGCGACACGCGTCTTCCGCCTTCGGGCACCGCGGAGCGAAGACGCAGCCCGACGGGAGGTCGACCGGATTCGGTGGCTCGCCGTCGAGCAGAACGCGGTCGCGGTCGACCGTCGGGTCCTTCTCGGGAGCGGCCGCGAGGAGCGAGGTGGTGTACGGGTGTTTCGGCTCGGCCGCGATGGACTCGACGTCTCCCTCCTCGATGACCCGACCGAGGTACATAATCGCGAGACGGTCCGACACCTGCACCAGACTGGCGAGGTCGTGGGAGATGTAGACGATGCCGATGTCCTCGGTGTCCGCGAGTTCACGCAGGAGGTTCAGCAGGTTCACCTTCAGCGACACGTCGAGCATCGACGCCGGCTCGTCGCAGATGAGGAAGTCGGGGTCGAGAACGAGCGCCTTGGCCACCGCGACGCGCTGACGTTGGCCCCCCGATAGCTGGTGCGGGTACTGGTCGAGGAACTTCCGCGCGGGCGTGAGCCCGACTTTCTCCAACGTCTCGATGATGGCCCGTTCGCGCTCGTCGGTCCGGTAGTCGTGGATAGTGAGCGGTTCGCCGACCAACTGCCGAACCGTCTGTCTCGGGTTGAGCGAGTCGAAGGGGTCCTGGAATATTATCTGAACCTTCCGGCGGAACTCGCGCATGTTCCCGTCCGCGTAGTGCTCGTAGGGCTCGCCGTCGAAGACGAACTCGCCGCCGGTCGGCTGTTTCAGGAGCGCGATGGTCTCGCCGAGCGTCGACTTCCCACAGCCGGACTCGCCGGCGATGCCGAGGATTTCGGACCGCCGGACGCGCAGGGAAACGCCGTCGACGGCGCGGACGTAGTTCGGGTCGTTCCCCCTGAGTTGCTCCAAGAGCGGCTGGCTCTGCTCGTAGTACTTCTCGAGACCGTCGGTTTCGAGGAGCACCTCGCCGCGGTCCGATTCGTCGTGACTGTCGGGGATGCCCCACGTCTCCGGGTCGGTGGCATCGCGCCGCATCTGGGCGGCTTTGGTGACGTGGTGGCACGCCGAGCGGTGGTTACGGTTCGGCAGGTCGACGAGGTCCGGATGGGACGCCTCGCATTCCTCGGTCGCGAACGGACACCGGTCCTTGAAGACGCACGCGCTGGGTTCCTCGCTCAGGTTCGGCGGTGACCCCGGAATCGAGACGGGGTCTTGGTCGCCCTCCTCTATCTCCGGGAAGGAGTTCTTCAGCCCCATCGTGTACGGGTTCGTGGGGTTCACGAGGACGTTGTCGACGCTTCCCTGTTCCATGGCTTTTCCGCCGTAGAGGATCGAAAGCTCGTCGCACGTCTCGGCGATGACGCCGATTTCGTGGGTGATGAGCAGCAACGAGCTGTCCATCCGGTCCTGTATCTCCAGAATCTTGTCGATAATCTTGTCCTGAACGATGACGTCGAGCCCCGTGGTCGGCTCGTCGGCGATGATGAGGTCCGGTTCGAGCGCGAGCGCCATCGCGATGGTCACGCGCTGGCGCATCCCCCCGGAGAACTCGTGGGGGTAGTCGTCGATTCGGTCGGGGTCGAGTCCGACGATTTCGAACAGCTCTCGGACCCGCGAACGCGCCTTGTCGTCGGTGACGTTCCGGTGGGTCTGAATCGCCTGCCGAATCTGCGCGCCGGTGGACATCACCGGGTCGAGCGAGTCCATCGCGCTCTGGGGGATGTAGGCGATGTCCTCCCAGAGCACGTCGCGACGCTCGCGCTCGCTGAGGCCGGTCAGGTCGCGGCCCTGGAATTCGATGCTGCCGGATTCGACGGAGCCGTTGCTGGGGAGGAGACCGAGAACCGCCTCGGCGAGCGTCGATTTCCCCGAGCCGGATTCGCCGGCGAGGCCGTAGTTGACGCCCTCGTCGATGCTGAACGACACGTCGTTGACGGCGTGGACGGTTCCGCTGTCGGTCGAGTACGTGACCGTGAGGTCTGTGATGTCGAGGAGGCTCATTGTTCGGTCTGAATCTCCGGGTTGATGACTTCTTCGTAGGCGCGGCCGATGAGGAACACCGAGGTGGTGATGGCTGCGATGCCGAGTGCGGGCGGGAGCACCCACCACCAAGCGACGCGCATGTTGCCCGATTCGAACACCTGTCGGAGCATCCGGCCCCAACTCGTGACGGTCGGGTCGCCGAATCCGAGGAACGCCAGGCTGGCCTGCGCGGCGATGGCCCACGCGATGCCGTAGGCCGTGTAGAGAAAGCCGATGGGGAGCACGTTCGGCGCGACGTGGTAGAGCATCGTCCGCAAGTCGCTCGCGCCGCTGGCGCGCGCCGACTTCACGAAGGTGCGCTCTCTGACGGAGAGGACCTCGGAGCGGACGACGCGCGCGGGCATCTTCCAGAGGAACGCGACGATGATGCCCGTCATGAGCCAGACGCTCGGCGTCACGAACGTCAGGAGTAACAGCGCCATCGGCGTGAACGGCAGCGAGAACGTGAGGTCCGTGAGACGCATGAGAACCTCGTCGACCCAGCCGCCGTAGTAACCGCTGACGAGCCCCACGAGAAAGCCGAGCGCACCGGTCCCGATACCGCCGAACAGGCCGACGATGAACGTCGGTTGCGCGCCGGCGAGGAACTGGCTCAGTACGTCTTTGCCGTAGGCGGTCGTCCCGAACGGGGCCGCGCCGGTCGGTTCGGACAGCCGGAGCATCGAGCCGGCGTCGTCGCGGACGGTGTGCTCGATGGGGTCGTGCGGGGCGAGCGCGGGGCCGAGGAGGCCGAGGAAGACGAACGCCGCGACGATGAGGACGCCGGCGAACGCGAGGCGGTCGCGTCGCAGGAACGTGAACTGGTCGCGGAGCGTCTCCGCGACCCCCTCGACGCGCTTTTTCAGTTCGGCTTCGGGCTTCGTCTCGGTGCTCACGCGGCACCACCTCCGCTGGTCGAGACGGTCGGGTCGAAGTAGGCGTACAGCACGTCGGCGACGAGGTTCGCCACGATGACCGCGAGCGCCATGATGAAGACGGCGGCCTGCACCAGCGGGTAGTCCTGCTGTTGGATGGCGAGCACGAGTTCGCGGCCGATGCCGGGCCAGCCGAAGACGACTTCGAGCAGGATGAGTCCCTGGAAAATCATCCCGAGACGCAGCGCGAAGTAGGTCAGAATCGGCAGCATGGAGTTCCGACCCGCCCGCGCGAGCTGCTGCATCTCCGAGAGCCCCTTCGCGCGGTGGAGCTTGAGGAACTCAGAGCCCCGCTTTTCGACGACGCCGTTGCGTGCCAACAGCAGGAAGTCGCCGCTGTAGTACAGCACCGACACCGTAAACGGCAGGATGTAGTGGTGCAGGAAGTCGAGCGAGGCGAACGTCTCGACGTAGCCCTCCGGCGAGGCGCTGATAGAGCGCATCCCGAATGCGGGCACCAGTTCGAGGTTGTACGCGAAGATGATGACGAACAGGATGCCCGTGATGAACACCGGCGTCGACCGGAGGAACGTCGTGGCGATGATGCTGAGCTTCTCCAGTTTGCTCCCGCGGTTCCAGCCGACGTACATCCCGAGCAGGGAACTCAGGACCGCCGTCGTCACTAACGCGGGGACGAGCAGGATGAGCGTGTTGACGAGCCGCGGGGCCAGTACCCCCCAGACGGGCTGGCTCCGCAGGATGGAGTAGCCGAACTGGAACAGCAGGATGCTCTGGAGGTAGCTGAGGTACTGCCGCCACATCGGCTGGTCGAGGCCGTACATCGCTCGAATCTCGGTGATTTGCTGCTGGCTCAGGTTGCCCGCGGTGACGAGGGATTCGAACGGACTCCCCGGGAGCAACCGCAAGACGACGAAGATGACCGAGACGGCCACGAGGGTGAGCACGATGGAGATGGCGAGCCGCTTTGCGAGAAACCGCTGGAACTCGCTCACGGTCGGACCCCCCAACGCCACGAGTGAGTAGTGTTCGACATGCGTGTCACCTCACGAGAAGTCCGCCTGTCCGAGCTCGTCGCGGCGCTTGTGCATGTTCCCGGGCTGAATACGCTCGACGAAGGCGGCCCACGCGTCCCCGTTGGGGAACCGGAGGTTGCCGTCGTCGTCCCGCGTGTAGCCGGCCTGTTCGAGGAGCGATTTCGCCCCGTCGATGTCGAACTCGTAGTGGGTGGTATCCGACGTGTGCCACGGCGTGAGGTCCGAAATCGGGTTCTCCCCGCTCGGGACGGTCGCGCGGTCCTGCAGCACGTCGGCAGCGAAGCCCTCGGTATCTATCGACTTGGCGAGAGCGACGCGGAACTCCTTGTCGCGAACGAGCGGACAGGAGAACATCAGCTTCGTGTCGAGCGGCGCGAAGTTGCCCGAGGTCATCTTCTCGACGCCGGCGGTGCTCGCGGCGCGGTCGGCCTGCGAGTTCGAGAGCGTCGTGCCGATGGCGTCGATTTCGCCGCCCTGCAGCGAGCCGATCATGGAGTCGATGTTGCCGACGTTTATCCAGATGACGCGGTCGACGCCCTCGCCGGTCGTGGCCTGGTCGCCGAGCACGTCTGCCCGCCAGTCGTCGTCGAACATCCAGTGACCCTCGTTTTTCGACACCTCGAAGCGAGTACCCTGCTCCCAGTTTTCGTACGTGAACGGCCCCGTGCCGACGGGCGACTCGGGGTTGTGCTGAGACGGGTTCTCCACGTCCTCCCACTTGTGCTTGGGGATGATGACGCTGCGAACGACGCGCTGGGTCATGAACGCCGCGTCGGGGCCCTTCAGATTGAACCGAACCTCGTGGTCGCCGAGCACCTCGACCGACTCGACCGGCTCGTAGAACGGCGTCTGACTGGTCGAGGAGTGTTCCTTGTACAGTTCGACGGTGAACTTCACGTCCTCCGCGGTGAACGGCTCGCCGTCGTGCCACTCGACGCCCTCGCGAAGAGTGAGTTCGACGGTGGTGTCGTCGACGAACCCGCCGCCGGTCGCCAGCGCGGGGACGACTTCGAGGTCCGGCGTGGCGTCGAAGAGGCCGTCGTAGATGAACGTCAGCCGCTTCGCCTCCGCGCCGCCGGCGGCCCACGGGAGGTTCAGCGAGTTCATCGAGGTGGTCACGCCCTTGATGTAGGTCCGGTCGTCGGTCTGGGGTTGCAGGTTCACCTCCGACCAGACGAACGAGTCCTTCGTCGGGCCGTTACCCGGCGTCTGGACGTAGCCGCTCCAGCGCTCCGTGTTGACCGCGGTGATGATATCGGGGAACAGCGTAATGAGCGCGCCCACGTCCTCGCTGAAAATGCGCTGCGCCTCGGCGACGAGCTCCTCGCGCTCGGGTCGGTCGGTCGTCTGACTCTGTTCCGTCAGCACCTCCTGCAGGTCGGGGTGGTAGTAGTTGTCGTAGTTCGAGAGGCTCGTCTCGCTCCGCCGCATCAAAAGCGGGTTCGGGTCCAGCCCGCGTTGCGGGTCCGGACCGTGGGTACTCATCGAGATGATCGCTTCGAGCCCCTTCGTGTCCCAACTCTGGGCGTACAGTTGGTTCAGCGGTCGATCGTTGAGTTGCGTCTTGACGCCGAGGGCGTCGAGCCCACGCTGGACCATGAGCGCGTGTTCCCGCATCCACGGGTCGTCCTCGCTCGAAAATTCGAGCGGGACGGGGTCCAACACCGCACCCGCGGTCGCGCTGTAGTCGAGCGGCGGTTCGTCGGCGTCGATGGTCTCCCACTCGCGCCAGTACTTCGTCTCGACCGTCTCCGGGGTTCCAGAAGGAACGTCGGGAGTGAGGCTCGACCCGCCGTCAGTCCCGCCGTTCCCGCTCCCGCCGCCACCGGTACACCCGGCGAGTCCGGTCACGCCGAGGGCGGTCGCAGTCGCCGCCACGTAGTCGCGTCGCGTAAGGCCAGTTCCACGTTCGACACCCGAACTATCACGATTTTTCTCCGACATTGCGACAGCCTGTTATGGAGTATCTTCCATGGTGCTGTTCCCGATACGCCCCGATATCTATCGTTCTTTATATACTCGGTCGCCGAGATGCGGCAATATTCTCCAACAAGGGCTGAGCTACTCCTGTCGCGGACCGTAGATGAGTTCGAGCAGATTTCGCTCCGCGGTCCGGAGTCGTTCGCTCAGCGTGGACTGAGCGATACCCAGTTCCTCGGCGAGTTCGGTCTCAGAGGTCTCCCGCGGAATGTGGAAGTAGCCGTGGTTGAATGCCGTCTCCAGAACCGCGAGTTGGTCGTCGGTCAGCTTAGAGATTAACACCTCCTTTAATCGGCCGCTGTCGAGCGGTTCACCCGGGGCTTCGTCCTGCGTCACGGAGCGGAGTTCGAACTCCCCGAGCGTCTCCTGAATCTCGTCGGCGAGTTCCCTGAAGTGGTCCCAGTCCTGGGCGGTGGCGACGACCTCGAAGACGCCGTCTTGGAGGACGATGCGGTTCGGAATCGTCTCCTGTCTGAGAACCAGTCCGAGGATGAACGGGTACGACTCGTTGGCGAGAATCGTCACTCGACGTATCTGCACGTCGGTCGAGGCGGTCGGAATCTCCTCGTCGTAGAAGACGGTCACGCCCGAGATGTCGGCGAGGAGGGACTCCACGTCGAAGGGGGCGTTCGAGGCGATGGTGAGCGACTCGATCCACGTCCCGTCCTCGACGTAAAACGCGTTGTCCAACTCGATGCTCCGGGCGTCTCGCAGACGGCGGTCTATCTTCGACATGACGCCGGTCGGGGCCGTCGTAAACTCAACACGTAAGATGCGAACTCACCCGTACCGGGCAGATACCGCTCACCTACAAATAGCCCGGTGGTTGTCGCAACGGGGGGCGTCACCGAAACCTGGATTCGCGCGGACGGGTCGGTGCGCCGGTCGTCGACTCAGGCGACGAGCGGCCAATAAAAGAGCCACGAGAGGGTCACGACGACGAGCGACAGGCCCATCGTCACGAACCCGAACAGCGTCACGTCCCGATTCGTCAGCGGTCCGCGGTCTAGCGAGACGAGGACGGCAGTCGTGTTGAACGGGAGAATCGTCGTCGACCCCACCACGAGGAGGACCGCGAGTCCGAGGTAGAGCCGCGTCACGCCGAACGTCTCCGCGAATCGCAGCACGATGGGGAGAATCACCACGATGGCGGCCGACCCGGTCGAAAACAGCACGCGAACGGTGACCGCGAACCCGAGGAGCAGTCCGACGAGTTGCCAGTGACTGAACGCCTCGAACGGGACGAACCGCGCGAGGAGGTCGACGACGAGCGCGATAGTTTGGGTCGCTTCCAGGGCGTCCAGAATCGACAGCGTCGCGCCGATGAGAAAGAGGACGCCCCAACTGAGTCCCTTGACGTCGTCGGCGTCGATAACGTCGACTCCCGGAAGCGCGAGGACGGAGACCGCGGCGACCGCCGGGAGAATCTCGGGAAGTCCGGCGAACGACCCAACGACCCACGCGAGGACGGTCCCGGCCATCACCGCCGCGACGAGTCCCTGTTCGCGGGTCAACTCGCCGTCGGCGGACGCATCCGCAATCCCCGACGTGCCGGGGTCGACAGTCGAGTCGGCGTCGACGGTGTTGAGGAGACCGGCAGCCGCGGCGGCCAGTACGTAGAGCGCCACCGTGGGTGGGACCATCAAGACAGCCCACTCGACCCACGAGAGCGGGCGGACGCTCGTCGCGAGGATGCCCGAGGTGACGAGCGCCATCCCGCCGCCGGTCATGAGCGCCATCGACGCGATGGGGTTGATGTGACCCAAGAGGAGGAACGTCGCGCGCTCGAACCCGCTTCCCGACGGGAGGTCGAACTCCTCGGTTACCTCCTCGACGATGGGGATGAACGCGACCGCGCGGGCCATCGCCGACGGCATGAACAGCGCCAGCACGAGGACGTTCCGCGCGATGGAACGAAACGCCCCGCGGGGGGTGCTGTCCGGGGACAGCAGTCGGTTCGCTAACTGGGTGTCCAACCCCACCGACCGGACCGCGTTGCCGAGGAGTAACAACACGAGGAGGAAGTAGACGAGCGAGGAGGTGAAGCCGCTCACCGCGGCCTCGAAGGAGTCCACGACGCCGAGAGCGTACAACAGGGAGACGCAGGCCAGACTCGAAATCGCGTACGGAACCGGCTTCGTCAACCAAAGCAGGAGCGCGACGACGAAAACCGAAAGCGCGTACTGCGACCGAACCGGAAGGACGGAGACGGGGTGGAGGCCGACGACCGCGAGGAGCAAGGCGGCGGCGACCGCGAGCGTCACCGTCTGCGACGAGAGTTCGGGGGCGCGCAGCCCTCGACCGGGCAACCAATCTATCACGAACGTACCTGCACACAACGGGTCCAAATAGCTACTGCCGGCGACAATTCGGGCCGCCAGTCGGGGGGAGAGCGCGAATCGAGTCGATACAACCCCCAGAATGAATAATTTGGATTATTTAGATAATTTGAGTTGTCCAAAGAGTCGGAGTAACCATAATTATTTCAACTGCGCCGAGAATCTCGCTATCACGGATATCCCCATCATGTCACGTGCAGTCAGCGTCTGTCTCCTCAAAGGCGGTATCGGCAAGTCGACGACCTCCATCAACCTCGCCCGCGAGCTCGCACACCGGGGCAGCGACGTACTGCTCGTGGACCTCGACCCGAACGGACACACCACGACGGGGCTCGGATTCGGCGAGGAGTTCTACTCGGAAGCGCACCTCGGCGACGTGCTCCTCGACGACGCCGAGTTGGAGCCGCGGGAGCTCATCTTGGAGACCGAGTTCGAAATCGACCTCCTCCCGTCGAACGACCGCATCGAGCAGGTCGAGTCGGACCTCGGCGGCGTGATGATGGGGTCGGCGCGGCTCAAACAGCGCGTCATCGACCCGCTTCTCGGCGACGACTACGACTACGTCGTCGTGGACTGCCCCGCGGCGCGCGGGAAACTCAACGACAACGCGCTGTACGCCACGCAGAACCTCGTCTTACCGATGCGCCCCGAGTCGGGTGCGCTCTCGGGGCTCGAAAAGACGGTCAAGCGGCTTATCACGCCCGCGCGGGAGCACTTCGACCTCGAAATCCTCGCGGTCGTCCCGACCGACCTGCGGGACCGAATCGACCACGACCGCCCGACGAGACGGCTCGTGGAGGCGCTCGTCTCGAAGCCGAACATCGCGTCGAAGCTCCCGAACTTCGCGTACACCGACCCGGAGGTGTTCGAGGCCATCGACGACGGCGAGTGGGACGACGACCTGCCGAAGCCCGGAATTCGGCACCGCTCGGCCATCGACGCGTCGATTCGAGAGCACATGCCGCTTCGGGACTACGACAGCACCTGCGACCAGTTGGCGTGCTACGACGAACTCGCGCAGATCGTCGAAGAAGGCGAGGTGGCCCGATGAGCGAAGACCCCTTCGGCGACCTCGACGCCGCGATGGGGAGCGGGGAGTCCGCGTCGGAACCCGAATCCGAACCGGAGCCCGAGGGTGCTGACGCCAACGACGCGGCCGAATCGGAAGTGGAGCCAGAATCGGAACCGCTCGACGAAATCGACCCCCGCGAGCGCCCCGCCTTCGAGTTCGACGAGACCGTCCACAAGGCGCTGTACGTGCTCGAAGCGGTCGCCGACGAGTTCGACGACATCATCACCTACGACGTGGAGCGCGAACTGACTCGCGACCACGGACTCAAGGGCGTCACGAAGAGCGAACTCCACAACGCCGCGCTCGCCGTGGCGACCGAACATCCCGAAGAAATCGTCGAACGCGTCCTCGAACAGCGCGGCGTCGACAACGACGAGAGTTCTGAATAATTCGGATAATCCGCCTTCGTCAAACCTCTTAGCGCCGGACAGAACACGTGCGGAACGACAGCGGGAGCGAAACGCCCGTGACAGCGCTAGAGTAGTGTGACGGCCACCCACGACTAAAGTCGTGGGCTTCCCACGAGCAAAGGCCCGCTGGTTTGGGAGATTTAAGGTTTGCACACCGACCGGGTGCAGGCACCGCCACGATACCGTTACTCCTATCGTCTCCCCGTAGGGCGGATTCGGAGGTACTTGGTTGTTTAACGTCGGTATCCAACCTATTTCGAAGGGGATACCTTCGACTGTCGGTTGGGGAATCCGATACTGTCCAATTGTCCCGGTATGGGCGCGGACGTGCCGCGTCGGATAGCACCCAATACAACAGCGAACACGTTAACAGTATCGTGCGCCGATTCAGCCCACGACTTCAGTCGTGGGCTTTCTCGGCTAATCTCGGTAACGCGAGAGGAACCGGCGCTCACCGAATTATCTTGTCGCGGCCGGGGTCGAAGAGCGGCCCTGACCGGACCGTCGCGGAGTAGGCGTCACCTTCGTACCGGATTTCGACTTCCTGTCCCGCGCTGGCGTACTGTTCGGGGAGGTAGGCGTACGCGATGCCGGCGTCGATAGTGTAGCCGTAATCCGCCCGACAGCAGTAACCGACGACGTCGCCGTCGGCGAACACCGGGTGGCCCGCGTCGACGACGGCCTCCTCCTCGTCGAGCGTTATCGGGACGATGCGGTCGCTCGGGCTGTCGTCGTTTTTGTCTTCCACGAGCGCCGCCTTCCCGACGAAGTCCGTGTCGAGGTCGACCGCGAAGCCGATGCCGGCCTCGTACGGGTTGTGTTCGGGCGTGAGGTCCGTCCCCCAGAGACGGTACCCCTTCTCCATACTCGTCGAGTCGAGCGCGGCCCAGCCGACGGGAGCGATGTCGTACTCCTCGCCGGCCTCCCGAATCGCGTCCCAGAGCTGGCACCCGTACTCGGTCGGGGCGTAAATCTCCCAACCGAGTTCGCCGGCGTACGAGAGTCGAAGCATCGTCACGGGGATGCTCCCGAGATAGGTCTCCTGTGCGGAGTAGAACGGGAATTCGTCGTTCGAGAGGTCGGCCTCGACGAGGTCCGAAAGCACCTTCCGGGAGTCGGGCCCGAAGACGCCGATACCGGTCCGACTGGAGACGTGCGCGGTCACGTCGACGGAGCCGTCGTCGGGCGCGTGTTCTTTGACCCACCGCGAGTGGAGCGTCGCCGAGCTTCCGCCCCCGGTGAACAGCACGAACCGGTCGTCGTCGAGACGGGCGACCGTCAGGTCGGCGAGCACGCCGCCGTCTTCGTTGAGCATCGCCGAGTAGCGCATCCGGCCCGGGGTGACGTCCACATCGTTCGTCAGGAGCCCCTGCAGGAACTCCAGCGCACCCGGTCCCGTCACTTCGATGGGCGTGAAGGTCGTCATATCGACCATGCCGACCTTCTCGCGGAGGTGCTGGTGTTCCGCGCCGTGGACCTTCGACCAGTTCTGCGAGAGCCAGTCGGGGCGGTCCGGAACGTCGTACGTTTCGAGGAGCGTCTCGTTGGACTCGTACCACTGCGGGACCTCCCAGCCGTCGCTGTCGTAGAACTCCGCGCCGAGGTCGGCCTGCCGGTCGTAAAACGGGCTCCGGCGGAGGGCACGCTGTCCGTCCGGCTGTTCGCGCGGGTGGATGAGCTGGTACACCTCCCGGTACTGTTGTGCCCCGCGGCCGTAGGTGTACTCTCGGCTGCCCGTGTGAGACTGGAACCGGGAGACGTGCGCTCCGGAAGCGTTGACTCGGGAGCCGTCGAGCCGCGGCGTCCCGTCCTCCATCCAGCTGGCGACGATGTCGCCCGCGCCGCCGGACTGCGTGACCCAGACGGCGAGCGCCCACCAGAGTCCCTCCGTGTCCTCGTCCGGCCCGAGGATGGGCATGCCGTCGGGGGTGAACGAGAACATCCCGTTGATGGCGGAGGTCCACTCGCAGTCCGCGAAGCCGGGGACGAGTTCGCTGGCGGCGTCGAACGCCGACCGGTCGTGGTCCGGGTGGGTGTTCTCGTAGAAGTGCTCCTCGGTAAACTCGCGGAGAGACGGGTATTCGAGTCCGAGGTCGTCGAGCTTGTCGGGACCGTAGATGTCCGACGGGTCGACGAGGAGCGACTCGTGGTTGTACGAGCCGATACCGTAGCGCTCGCCGTGCTGTCGGTAGTACAGCGAGTGGTCTTGGTGCCGAAGCAGCGGCTGTTCGATTTCGCGCGACGCGCCATCGAGTTCGTCCAGTTCGTCGGAGACGAGATACTGGTGTGCGCAGGGCACGAGCGGGATGTCCGTGCCGACCATCTCGCCGAACAACGGCCCCCAGATGTTCGTGGCGACGAGCACCTCGTCGGCCTCGATTCGGCCGTGTTCGGTATCGACCGCATCGATACTGCCGCCGGAGATGTCGATGTCCGTGACCTCGGTGTGGCCGTAGAACTCGACGCCTGCCTCACGTGCCTGCTCCGCCATCGACTCGGCGGCACTAACGGCGTCGGCCTTTCCGTCCGACGGGACGTAGTACCCGCCGTAGATGACGTCGGAGTTTATCTGCGGGACGCGCGCTTCGACCTCCTCGGGCGTGAGAAGTTCGCCCTCGTCGATGCCGTACGACTGCCCCCACTCGCGCTTGCGTTTGAGGAAGTCCCAGCGCGCCTCGGTGTAGGCGACTTCGATGCCACCGCACGTCCGGAAGTCGCCGAACCCGTCGTAGAGGTCGCGCGTGTACGACGCCATCTCTGTCATCAGCTTGTTCCCGGCCGTCTGGAACACGAGTCCGGGCGCGTGAGACGTCGAGCCCCCGGTCTCGAACAGCGGTCCCCGGTCGAGGACGACGACGTCGTCGCGACCCGACTCGGCGAGGTGATACGCCGCGCTACAGCCGACACAGCCGGCCCCGACGACGACCGTTCCGGCGCGTTCGGGAAACGTAGACCATGTGCTCATATACCAAACAGTAGTGACCGCGGCCTTCGGATGTCTCTCCGGGTCCACTATCTGAGGTGTATAAGTTCCGGGGGAGACGAGAACCGGGTCTGGCCACGGACGAGCGTCACTCGCCAACGAGTATTTCTCGCCGACGAGCGTCACTCGCCGACGAGGTACTTCTCTCTGAGGTAGATAACGAGGCTGGCGCTCAGGAACGCGAGACCCGCGCCCTGTAGCTCACCGACAGTCATCGCGAACAGCGCGACGACGAAAAGGAAGACCGCGAACGCCGCCGAAGCGACAGCGAGCGCGTTCATCGATAGCGTAGAGTCATCGATTCGGTGCTTCCGTTCAGTCGTCCGTCGTCCCGGATTTCTCTCGGATGTTGGTCACGACCGACGTCCGAGACCGACCGACGTCGATGTCGATATCTTCGTCACCCAGGTTCTCTATCCGCTCGGCGAACTCCTCGGACTGCAGGAGTTCGTACTCCTTGTCGAGGCCGAGATAGACCGTGTAGCACGTGACGACGAGGACGATAGCGAACGGGAATCCCGTCGCGATAGCCGCCGTCTGGAGTGCGTCGAGCCCGCCGCCGTAGAGGAGAAGCGACGCGACGACGCCCTCCGTGACCGCCCAGAAGATACGCTGCGTCCGCGGAACATTGTGTTTGCCGCCCGACGTGAGATGGTCGACGACGAGCGACCCCGAGTCTGAAGAGGTCACGAAGAACGTCACTACGAGCGTCACCGCGAGCAGTCCCGAGACGGCGCTGAACGGGAACTGTTCGAGGAGCGCGAACATCGCGACCGTCTGTCCGGCCTCGCCGTAGGTCGCGAGGACGACGCCGTTGCCCTGAAGCGAGTTGAACAGGGCGCTCCCGCCGAACGCCGAGAGCCAAACGGTCGAGAACAGTGACGGCAGGACGAACACGCCGAAGACGAACTCGCGGACCGTCCGTCCCTTCGAGATGCGCGCGACGAACATGCCGACGAACGGCGACCACGCAATCCACCACGCCCAGTAGAACACCGTCCAACCGTTGACGGTGGACGCACCGCCGCCGAGCGTGCCGGTGAAGAACGCCAACGAGAGAAAGTCGCTGAAGTAGTTTCCGAGCCCCTGCACCCACGCGCCGAAGATACTCATCGTCGCGCCGGCGACGAGCACGAACGACAACAAGACGAACATCAGAAAGACGTTCAGCGTGCTCAGACGCCGGATGCCGTCTTCGAGGCCGGCCGCGACGGATGCGGTGGCGATGAGAGTAATCACGGCGATGAGCCCAATCTGCATCCCGGTGTTGTTCGGAACGCTCAGGATGCCGAGCATGCTCTCGCCGAGGATGTACGATAGACCCGTGTTTATCTGTGCGACGCCGAGTCCGAGCGACGTGGCGAGGCCGAACAGCGTCGCGAACACCGACACGAGGTCGATGAGATGGCCCGGCCAGCCGTAGATTCGCTCACCGAGGAGCGGCCAGAAAATCGACCGGAAGGTGAGCGGAAGCCCCCGATTGAACGAGAAGAACGCGAGCCCCAGTCCGACGAGGCCGTAGATGGCCCACGGGTGGAACCCCCAATGGAAGAACGTCTGGGTCATCGCAGCGATGCCCGCGCCACCGGACCCGGCTTCGGCGTCGAAGAAGCCGGGGACGTTGGTGAAGTAGTACAGTGGCTCCGCGACGCTGTAGAACATGAGTCCGATACCCATGCCCGCGCTGAACAGCATCGCCATCCACGAGAAGTCGCTGAACTCCTTTTCGGCCTCGACGCCGCCGAGGGTTATCTCGCCGTACTTACTCAGCGCGAAGTACGCCAAGACGACGATAAAGAGATTGACCGACAGGAGGAAGAACCACCCGAAGTTACCCTCGAAAAAACCCCTGACGCCCGAGTAGACGCTCGCCGCCTGCTCGCCGAGGACGAGCGTCACGGCGACGAAGGCGCCGATTATCAAGAGCGCGGCCGGGAAGACGACGGGGTGGATGTCGAGCCCCCAGCGTTGGATGTTCCCATCACCGGGTTCGCGCTCGGTCTCCGGGTAGAACAGGTCCGCCTGTAGTTCGCTCGTAGACCGGTCGGCCGAGTCGTTGCTATTCGGCATTCGATACACCCTCCGTTAGGAATCGCCTCTGGAATTCGTGTACGCTCATATCGTTGTCCCGCTGTGGGGCCACCCGCGGTCACCGTCGAGGTCGGCGCCTGCTCCGACGCGTCCACTCGAGCTATGACACGAGCCCACACCCCTCACGATTCAACCAACCCATCGGTATTACACATCTTAACCGATAGTCTTCGATAATAGTGGCATTTATACGCAAATAGAGGAACGTTGCGAAAGTTATATCCTCAAATCGGTTGACGGGGTGAAACCGAAAGCCGCGGTCGTCACTCGAACCTGTCGAGCGAGAACATGTCGAGCGGCAGGTCGCTTTCGCCGTCGACGGCGAGGTCGGCGAGGATTTCGCCGATGACGCTGGCGAACTTGAAGCCGTGTCCCGAAAAGCCGGCCCCGACGGCGACCTGCGGGTGGTCGGGGAGCGTGTCGAGGATGAAGTGTTCGTCCGGCGAGTTCGTGAACATGCACGTCGCGAGCGACATCGTCGGCCCCGCGGCCTCCGGGAAGTACTTCTCCGTGACGTCCCGGAGTATCGCCTCGTCGGCGCGGTTCGGCTCGCGGTCGAAGTCGTCGGGGTCGACTTCCTCGTCGCGGTGGTGGTACTTGCCGAGTTTGAAGCCCGGCACGTCGTGGACCGGGAACCCGTAGAACCGACCCTCGGGGACGCTGAGGTTCCAGACGGGGAACTCCTCGGGCGCGAACGTCGACGGCGACTCCGGTTGGAACCACGCGAGCGCCTGTCGCTCGGGGACCGCAAGCCCGTCCAGGGCATCGGCGAGTTTGTAGTTCCACGCGCCCGCGGCGAGCACGAGCGCGTCCGCGACGTACACGCCTCGGTCGGTGCGGACGCGCACGCCACCGTCGTTCGTCTCCGCCCAGTCTTCGACTCGCTCGCGGGCGCGAATCTCGGCACCCCGCGCCTGCGCCGCCTCGGTGTGCGCGATAATCGCCTGCTCGGGGACGATGAACCCGCCGTCCTCTTGATAGACCGCCCGGTACTCCTCGGGGAGTTCGTAGCCGGGGAACCGCTCGTTGACTTCCGCACCGGTCAGCACCTCGTGCGGGATGTCGTGTTCCTCACAGGAACGCTTCGAGCCGGCGAACACGTCGTTGTCGACCGGCCCGGCGTCGATAGAGCCGGTTCGGTGGATGACCTCGCGCCCGGTCTCGTCGGCCAGGTCGTCCCAGAGGTCGTACGCCCGTTCGATGAGCGGGACGTACGAGGGGTGTTCGTAGTACGCGCGCCGGATGATGCGCGTGATACCGTGAGACGACCCCTGCGAGTGGGGAATGTCGTATCGTTCGAGACCGACGACGTCGAGGCCGCGGTCGGCGAGGTGGTACGCGGTCGCGCTTCCCATCCCGCCGACCCCGACCACGGCGACGTCGTATCGGTCGTCGCGGACACTCATTGTGTCCGTCGGTTCGGAACGTCCCCCCTTCACTCTTGACCTGTATCACGGAGCCCCTTTTTCCGTCGTCCGACTCAAAACCCGTCGAGAGCGTCGCTGACGGCCGAACCGTCGCGCCACCGCGATTATCCACCGCCACTTATACGGGTCCACTATTCCCGACGAACCCTTTTCCAAAGATGTGTGTTTCTTCCTCCCATGACACGGTGGAACAACAATCGTGACGAAATCGGTGCGGTTAGCGCCGACATCACTGCGGAAACGAACGCGTTGCCGGCGAAGTACTTCACGGACCCCGAGGTCCACGAGATGGAAAAGGAGAAAGTGTTCGGTCAGTACTGGGTCTACGCGGGTCACGCGACCCACATCCCGGACGCCGGCGACTACTTCACGCGAACCATCGGCGGCAAGCAGATAATCGTCACCCGCGATGACGACGGCGACGTACGGGCGTTCTACAACGTCTGTGCCCACCGCGGGTCGAAGATGCTCGACGACACGCCGATGACCGACCCCGGAAGCCTCAGTCGAATCACCTGCCCGTACCACCTCTGGGCGTACGAACTCGACGGGTCGCTCCAGAGCACTCCGAAGAGCTTCGAGGAGGCGAGTCTGAACCCCGACCTCGACGACGACGCCGTCAGCGAACTCGACCCCGAAGAGAACGGCCTCATGGAGGTCAATACGGACGCTATCGGGCCGCTCGTGTTCGTCAACTTCGAGGACGAACCGAGCCTCTCGCTGGCCGAACAGGCCGGGTCGATGAAGACCGAACTCGAAGACCTGCCGCTCGGCGAGTACGAACACGCCCGCCGCTACGTCTCCGAAGTCGAGTGCAACTGGAAGACGTTCAGCGGGAACTACTCGGAGTGCGACCACTGTCAGGCGAACCACCAAGACTGGGTCCGGGGACTCGAACTCATGGACTCCGAACTCGAAGTCAACGACTACCACTGGGTGCTCCACTACAAGCACAAAGAGGACGTCGACGACGAGATGCGCATCCATCCCGAGCACGAGGCCAAGTTCTACTACTTCTGGCCGAACTTCACGGTCAACATGTACGGCACCGCCGACGGCTACGGCACGTACATCATCGACCCCATCGACGAGGGGCGCTTCCAACTCATCGCGGACTACTACTTCCGCGACGCCGACCTCTCGGAAGAAGAAGAGAAGTTCGTCCAGACGAGCCGACAGCTCCAAGAGGAGGACTTCGAACTCGTCGAACGGCAGTACGAGGGGCTCAAGTCCGGCGCGCTCGGGCAGGCACAGCTCGGTCCGAACGAACACACCGTCCACAAACTCCATCGACTCGCACAGGACGCTTACAATGCCTGACGACGAGGATGCCAAACTAGCCGAAAAACCACGCGCCGGCGTCGTCACCTGCCCGGCGTGCGACCTCCACGTCTCCGTCGCGGAGCCGAACGACGCCGTCGAACTGTACCGACGACACGCGAACGTCACCGGCCACGACGTCGAGTGGGAGCGCGTCGCGTTCGACGCCGAGGCCGAGAGCGACGACGCGAAGGAGGCGCTCATCGAACTCGGCGAGGACCACCCCGACGGCGTCGCGCTCGGGCGACTCGCCGCGGCGCTCGCAGACAACGGCGTCGCCATCGGCGAAACGCTCGACGCCGTCCGCAACCTGCGGATGAGCGGTGAAATCTACGAACCGCAGGACGACTACGTCCTCGCCGTCTGACTCCCACACCTTTTTTGCGGGGCTCACCCGGTCACTCGTCGAGAAGAATCGACTCGACCAGCTCCGCGGTCCCCCGTCTGATGCGCCCGCTGACGGCCGTCGGCGAGATGTCGAGTACCTCCGAGAGGTCGTCTAACGCCGCCTCTCGCGGCTCCTCGAAATACCCGTGTTCGTAGGCGGCGACCAGCGCGTCGCGCTGTGCGTCGGTGAGTTTGCTCGGCTCGCCGTTCATCCAGCCGTCCTGTCGGAACATCCGGTTCAGCTCGAAGGTGATGTCCTTCGCCTCGCAGTACTCCCACAGCTCCGAGAGCGCCTCGCGGTCCGATAGCTGGAGACGGACCCGCCAGCCCGCCGTGTCGTTGCTGCACGCGTCGAGCATGAGCCCGCCGAGCTCCGTGACGATAGGCGAGAGGAGAATCGCGTCCGTCGTGTGTCCGATGCGATACACCGCGGCGTCGTCTCGCTCGGAGACGAGTCGCCAGTCGCTGACTGTGTGGTCGACTTCTAACGCCGCTTCGAACGCCGAGCACTCCGCGCCCTTCACGACGAAGAAGAACAGGCCGGTCTCGGGGTCCGTCGCGGACTGCGAGACGACGTCTATCTCGCTCGCGGCTTCCGACCGAATCGTCGGCGTCAGCGCGAGGTCGTCGTGCGCGATGTCGGCAACAGTTATCAAACTCATCGTGTCTTTACCTCGTAGTCCAAGGGGTTCGAGACCGAGCAAACCAGAGCGTCGGATCGGTTGAAGTACGCGAAGTCGTTTCGACGTTCGCGGTGAAAACGTTTCTCGTGAGCACGATATAGTAGTTTGAACAGCAGATTCTTGTTAATAGTTTTCGCCGCATATTCTGTGGGACTATATAAATCCACTCAGTATTCCACACCGCTTTTCAGGGAGTCCCGGCGCGTCCGTGGTGACCGAGACGGACAATGAGTGTGGGCACATCGCTTCGGCGACTGGGCGAATTCCTCGAAGAATGCGAGCGGACGGACGCCGCGAGCGTCCAAGAGTCGTCCGTGGCGGTCACGGAGACGGGCGCGTCGGCGGACGTCGAGTTCGCGCTCTCGTCGAGCGCCGGCGGCGGCTCCGGCGTCGGAGTCCGAGGGACCTCTCTCGACTCCGACGGGACGATTGGGCTCACGCTCGAAGTCGACGACGTGTTGCCGAGCGGTCGCGAACACGTCGCCGTCGATGCCGCGGACGTCTCGCTCGACGGGGAGCCGTCGGTCGTCGTCACGGTTGCGGCCGATTCGACGCCGACGGCTCCGAAGGAGACGGGCGACGCCGATACCGAGTCACCCGAGACCGTCCGGAACCCGAACGTGCCGGCGTTCGAAGACACGCCGTACCTCGAAACCGTGTACGCGCGGTACGAGACGTTCGAGCGGATGGCCGACGCCTTCGAGATGGACGTGACCGACGAGACGGTCCGCAGGTACATGATAGACCAAGGCGTCCACGAGCCGTCGTCGTATGAAACGTCGCTCGCCGGCGAGCCGGCGGCTATCGAGCGAGCGCCGACGCCGGCCAACGACGCCGGCGAATCGCCCGAGGCGCTCGCCGACGGCATCGGCCTCCCCGAGTCCGTCACAATCGACCAACTCGCCGACGCCGCCAACGACGCCAAGACCGTCTACGAGTTCGGGAAGGTGCTTGGCCTCGAACGTATGGACGCGCTCGAACTGCTCCAAGACCTCGACTTGCTCGAATTCGTGATGGGCCGTCTCACCACCGACGACGACCCCGATGTGAGTCGAGAGGACGTCGTGGCGCGCATCAGAGCGTCGGCCGGAGAGAAGTAGCGGCGTTACTCGACCGCGGCGATGGCCTCGATTTCTACGGCCGCACCCTTCGGCACGTCGCCGACGCCGACCGCGCTCCGTGCGGGCGGTTCCACGTCGAAAAAGGCGCTGTACGCCTCGTCGAACGCGTCGAAGTCGTCGATGTCGTCGAGGAACACAGTCGTCTTGAGCACGTCTTCCGGCGTCAGCCCCTCGGCGGCGAGGATGGCCTCCACGTTCCGAAGGCACTGGCGCGTCTGTTCTTCGACCGATTCGTCGTCGAGCAGTTCCCCGTCCGGGGTGAGCGGGAGTTGCCCGGCCGTGACGAGGATAGAGCCGTTCGTCGTCGCTTGACTGTACGCGCCGACCGCGGCGGGCGCTTCGTCGGTATCGATGATTCGCTTCACGGGGAGAGTGTCGGCGTTCCCGTCCTTCAAGCTGTGTCCCGACGGAACTCGCACGAGGTATCAAAATAATAATAGTTTGTGCTGAGATCGCGAGAGCGACCGAAACCGACGAGCGACGCGGCTATCGCCGGGCCGAAACGTCGTCGACCGCGTAGCCCGCGTCTTCTATCGTGTCCACGACGGCCGCCGCGTGTTCGGCTCCTTTCGTCTCGATACGGAACAGGAGGTGCGCCTCGCCGACGTCGAGGGCGTCGACGGCGCGGACGTGGCGAACGTCGTGAATGTTCGCGTCGCGGTCGGCGATGAGTCGGGAGAGCCGCGCCATCTCGCCGGGTTCGTCTCGGATTCGGACCCGGAGGCGCAGCGTCTGCCGGCGGCTGGTGAGCGCATGGACGAGCACCGTCTGGAGCATCGTCATGTCCAGATTCCCTCCGCAGAGCAGCGGCATGACGGTCTCGCCCTCGACGTCGAGGTGGTCGCTCAGCACGGCGGCGACCGAGGCGGCACCGGCACCCTCCACGACCTGCTTGGCGCGTTCGAGCAAGAGGAGGATGGCCTCTGCGATTTCCCCGTCGGAGACCGTGACGACCTCGTCGACGTGTTCCTCGATGGTTCGGAGCGTCAACTCCGAGATGCCGCCGGTCGCGATGCCGTCGGCGATGGTGTTCGTGTCGTCGAGCGTCACGGGAACGCCTTTGTCGAGGCTCTCGTGGACCGTTTCCGCGCCCGCGGCCTGCACGCCGACGACGCGAATCTCGGGGTCGTGGTGCTTGATGGCGGTCGCGATACCCGAGATGAGCCCGCCGCCGCCGGTGGGGACGACTACGGTGTCCATCTCGGGGAGGTCGCGATACATCTCGACGCCGAGCGTTCCCTGCCCGGCGACGATGTCGCAGTCGTCGTACGCGTGGACGAACTCGGCGCTCGACTCCTCGGCGAGCGACTGCGCGTACGCCATCGTCTCCTGGAAGTCCTCGCCGACGAGTTCGACCGCCGCGCCGTAGTCGCGCGTCGCGTCGATTTTCGTCTGCGGGGCGTTCTCCGGCATCACGACCGTGGAGTCGGCTCCGCACTCGGTCGCGGCGAGCGCGACGCCCTGCGCGTGGTTGCCGGCGCTCGCGGCCACGAACTCGTCGATTCCGCGGTCGGTGTCCTGTCGAATCTTGTTGTACGCGCCCCGCGTCTTGAACGACCCCGTCCACTGGAGATGTTCCATCTTCAGGTAGACGTCCGCGCCGACGAGGTCGCCGAGCGAGGTGCTCCGCTCTATCGGCGTCCGCTTGACGACGCGGTCGTTTTCGAGTCGCTCGCGCGCGCGTTCGATATCGCGGTACTGTACCGGGAGCGACTCCGTCTCACTCATCGGCGACTCACCCCGGCGGTCGGTCGCACGGCGCGCCGGGACGGCAGGCGCGTGTCGCCTCGGGTTCGGGACTGTCCGTAAACTGTGATAGTTCTTAGCACGGTATGTGAGAAACGTGACGAAGTTCCAATATAGAGCTATCGCCGGTCGGCGCTCGTCTGGGTGAGAACCGAGCACAGTACATGCCGTTTTTGGCAGTCAACAACCTCAATTCGGATTATTCGCAGACAGCCACAACGGGCGCTCGTCGCGCCTCTCGGCCCGACCACAGAACATATTCGTTCTGTCAAGTTGTGGTTCTCGCCCGGCGTTCCACCCTCGTCTCGGGGGTCGGCGAAGCGTTATACCGCAGAGTCGAGATGCACCCACGATGCCTTACGACACCGTTCGAGAGACCGACCCGGCCGTCGCCGACGCGCTGACGGGCGAACGCCGGCGGCAGAACGACACGCTCGCCATGATAGCGAGCGAGAACCACGTCAGCGAGGCGGTTATGGAGGCCCAAAGCTCGGAGCTGACGAACAACTACGCCGAGGGCTACCCGGGAAGCCGGTACTACGGCGGCTGCGAGTACGCCGACGAAGTCGAACAACTCGCCATCGACCGCGCGAAGGAACTCTGGGGTGCCGACCACGTCAACGTCCAACCGCACTCGGGGTCGCAAGCGAACATGGGCGTGTTCCTCGCCGTGCTCGACCCCGGCGACAAGATTCTCTCGCTCGATTTGACCCACGGCGGCCACCTGAGCCACGGCCACCCGGTGAACGTCGCGGGGAAGACGTACGAGGTCGAACAGTACGAAGTCGACGCCGAGACCGGCTACGTCGACTACGAGCAACTCGCCGAGAAGGCCGAGGAGTTCGACCCGGACATCATCATCTCGGGGTACTCCGCGTACCCGCGGGAAGTCGAGTGGGAGCGCGTGCAGGCCGCGGCCGAAGCGGTCGACGCGTACCACCTCGCCGACATCGCCCACATCACCGGCCTCGTCGCCGCGGGCGAACACTCCTCGCCCGTCGGCGTCGCGGACTTCGTCACCGGCTCGACCCACAAGACGATTCGCTCGGGTCGCGGCGGCATCATCATGTGCAACGAAGAGCACGCCGACGACGTCGATTCCGCGGTCTTTCCCGGACTCCAAGGCGGACCGATACTGCACAACGTCGCCGGCAAGGCGGTCGGCTTCGGCGAGGCGCTAACCCCTGAGTTCGAGGAGTACGCGTCGCAGGTCGTCGATAACGCCGCCGCCCTCGGCGAGCGGCTACAGGAGCGCGGCCTCGAACTCGTCTCCGGGGGCACGGACACCCACTTGGTCCTCGTCGACCTCCGGCCGTCGCACCCGGACACGACCGGCAAGGACGTCGAAGCGGCCCTCGAAGAGGTCGGTATCGTCCTCAACGCCAACACGGTTCCCGGCGAGAGTCGCTCGGCGTTCAACCCCAGCGGTATCCGCGCCGGCACGCCCGCGCTGACGACCCGCGGCTTCGATGAGGAGGCCTGCCGAACCGTCGCCGACCTCATCTACGAAATCGTCGACGCGCCGCACGACGAATCAGTCAAGGGGTTCGTCGACCAGAAGGTCGACGAACTGACCGACGAGTACCCGCTGTACGACTGAGTCGACCCCGGCCCCAACCCGCGCGACTCACCTCGGACCGAACGGTCCCGGTTCGCGACCGTCGGCGGCGACATGAATTGTCAGTATTTCTACCACTATTGTTTTGCCGGGGAACCGCTCCGGGCGAGACTCAGACGCCCGAAATCGACGGATAGAAGCAGATTCAGTCGCCGACTCGGCGCGGCGGCGCACGTATAAGTAGGGCCGTCGAGACCGGTTTCGACGAAGCGATATGTCCGATGCAATCAATCTCGAGACGGCGAAGGTACTCATCGAAGCGGCGGAAGCGGAGGCCGAATCGATGGGACTGCGAATGGTGATTACGGTCGCGAACCCGGAGGGTAACCTCATCGCACAGCACCGAATGGACGACGCGTGGCTCGCGAGCGTCGACATCTCTCGAAACAAGGCGTACACGGCGGCCGCGCTACAGACGCCCACGCACGAACTCGCCGAGCCGACACACCCCGGCGAGTCTCTCTGGGGACTCCAAACGACCGACGAGAATCGGCTCGTCGTCTTCGGCGGCGGTTATCCCCTCGAAGTCGACGGCGAAATCGTCGGGACCGTCGGCGTCAGCGGCGGCGAGGTGTCCGAAGACATGGCGGTCGCGAGCGCCGCAGTCGAGCGGTTCGAAGAGCTCGTCGAATAATCGAAGTCGCTGTCAGCCGCTTTTTTCGAGTCGTTCGGCCGAGGGCCGACGTTCGGACCGTCAGTTCTCCACGTCTTCGAACAGTCCACGGAGTGCCGTGCAGAGAATGTCGTACCCGGCTTCGACCTCCGACAGCTCGATGTACTCGTCGTAGGCGTGGGCCTGCGCCATCGACCCCGGACCCCACGTAATCGCGTCCATCCCGGCGTCGTTGACGAGGTTCCGAACGTCGGTCGCCGCCCGAATGCCCCACGGTTCGGGGTCGGTGTCGGCCCGCTCGGCGGCCGCGTCCCGAAAGCGCGTCGCGATGTCGCTGTCGGTCGGAACCGCCGCCGACTCGTAGACCCGCGTTCGCGCCCACTCGACGTGCAGGTCGTGTTCGGCCGCGACGTCGGAGAGCACCGTGTCGATTTCGGCGTCGACCTCCTCGACGGACTCCGAGGGAACGAACCGCCTGTCGACCGTTATCGTCGCCCCCTCCGGGACGACGTTCTCCTTGGTCCCCGCCTCGAACTGCGTGACCGTCGCAGTCGGCCGGCCGACGAGCGGGTCGGACCGCTGTCGAATCCGCTCGTCGTACGCCGCGAGCGCGTCGAGGACGAGTCGGGCGTTCCCGATCGCGTTGTCGCCCTCGTCGGGCCGACTCGCGTGCGACGGGTCGCCACCGACGGTAATCTCGTACCAGCCGAGGCCCTTCGCGCTCGTCGCGGTTCGCAGCGACGTGGGTTCGAGCACGACGCCGTAGGTGCCGTCGTAGCCGCGTTCGAGGAGTGTCTTCGTTCCCGGTTCGGCCGTCTCCTCCCCGACGGCGGCGTGGAACACGAGCGACCCGTCGAGGGATCCGGAGTCGAGCGCGTCGGCGAATTCGACCGTCGCGAGCATCGCGAGGGCGACGCCGCACTTCATGTCCGCGCTCCCGCGACCGTACAGCCTACCGTCTCTGACAGTCGGTTCGTACGGCGGGAGGTCCCACTGGTCGCGGTCGCCCGCCGGGACCACGTCGAGGTGGCCGTTGAGGACGACCGAAGGCTCACCGTCGCCGACGCGGGCTACGACCTGCGGTCGGTCGGGATACGGTTCCTCGACGAGCGTCGCCGAGACGCCCCGAGATTCGAGCCAGTCGTACACGAAAGCCGCCGCCGCCCCCTCGTCTCCCGGCGGGTTCTCGGTCTCTATTTCGACGAGACTCGTGAGCAACGATAGTAACTCCTCGTCCATGATTTCGGTCGTCTATCGACAGAGACGGGCGTGTGTTAAGGGTTCGTGCGATAGCTTTTTTTCCAACTCGACCGTCAGCGTGGAAGATTCCGTGCGAACGCACGCGTCGGGCATCGCTATTCGAGCGTGGAGATACGACTGTCTCGGAGAAGCACCCGCTTGACGATGTCCGGGTCCTCGAGAAGGCGGTGGGTCCCGTGGACGCCCTGCCCGCGGCCGCGACCCCGGACTTCGGACTGGATGACGTTGAGGAAATCGAGTTCCTGCAGGAGTTCTTGGACGCGGCGCTCCGAGAGTTGGTCCATGTCGAGGTCGTCGGCGACGGTGAGGTACTGTCGATAAATCTTGTTCGTCGTAATCTCGGCGGTCTTTCGGCCGCCGGTCTGGAGAACGAGGGAGTAGAGGACGGCCTTCGACTGCGTTGCGGTCCCTTCGAGGAGTTCGCTGAAGCGGTCGGCTTCGCTCTTTTCTTTGGCGGCCCGCACGTGGTCGTCGGTGACGGTCTCCGCGCTCTCGTTTCGGGCGATACGACCGGCGTTACGGAGGATATCGATTGCCTTCCGCGCGTCGCCGTGTTCCTGGGCGGCGAGCGCGCTCGCGAGGGGAATCACGTCGTCGGTGAGGACGCCGGGCTTGAACGCGTCCTTCCGGTTTTCGAGGATTTCGCGGAGTTGGTTCGCGTCGTAGGACGGGAAGACGAGTTCGTCGTGGGCGAAACTCGACTTGACGCGCTCTGTGAGTTCCTCGGGGTAGTCGATTTTGTTCGAGATGCCGATGATACCGATACGGGAGTCCACTATCTTCTGGTTCTCGCCCGCGCGCGAGAGCTTTCGAAGCACCTCGTCGTCGCGGAGCATGTCGATTTCGTCGAGGATGACGATGGTCACGTCGGAACAGGTGTCGAGCACCTGCCACAGCCGGTTGTAGTAGTCGCCGGTCGACAGCCCGCGCTCGGGAATCGTCATCCCGCTTTTCGACGGGTCGTTGACCTGCGAGGCGAGCGTCTTGATGACCGACGCCTCGGTGTGCTGTTCGCCGCAGTCGATGACGGCGATGCGAACGTCGACGTCCTCGCGGACCGCCTCGTGTTGGAGCCGCTCGCTCACGAGACGCGCGGTGAGCGTCTTTCCCGACCCGGTCTTTCCGAAGATAAACAGGTGGGTCGGTTCGCGTCCGAAGATGGCGGGGTTGAGCGCCTGTGCGACTTTCGACATGTGCTCGTCGCGGCCGACAATCTTGTCGGGACCGGGGAGATGAGAGATTTTGAGGATATCCTCGTTCGCGAAGATAGGCTGGTCGTAGCGGAACAGCGGGTCGCGAGTCCCGCCCTCGCTCTCGTCCGATGTCATGTGAGTTCGGTATTCATACTCACCCGTAATAAAGGTGAAGGGGTGGACTCGCGTTTGTAACAGCGACAAATACGGCCGTTTGAGCGGTATTTCAGTCCCGGTTTTGGATTCGACGATCAACGAGTAGTATCGCGCAAGTAAGGCTGTCAGACACCACCCTCGCGTTTGTAACGCGCGAGACGGTCTCGGGGGAACCACTCACTGGAGGGGTACGCTCGCGTTTGTAACTCGAGTCGCGAGAGACCACCCTCGCGTTTGTAATTGAACGGGGGGAGTACCGTCGCGTTTGTAACGTTGAGCGTCGAAAGCACCGGTGCAGACACACCACCCTCGCGAATGTAACGCGAATCGGCGTGGGGGTGGTCCGCAGGTCGAGTGATTTCCGGATGTTTTTGCTTCTATATTTACAAACGCGAGGGGGGTGTGTCGAATTCCTCTAGGGTCTGGCGTAGCCGTTACAAACGCGAGGGGGGTGTGTGTGTACTCCCGAGCGCAGACGGACGAATCATGAACAACACCCATTTCGAAGAACAGCCACGACACCTCGACACGCATCCAACGACGCGATGCCGTTCTCCTCACTGACGCACCGAACTAACACTAGTAGCTAGACTACTAGTTCTACTACTCAACACAACACCACAACACCACAACAACAAGCAACGAATCAGAGACTAAAGGAAACAGGACGGACGAGAAGCGGGAGCCGACGGACAACAACCTGAAAACAGCCACCGTCAGCACCGATACCGTCTCCCGACCTCCAGTTAACCGCCTTCCCAGCTTCGCCAACACGCCAGTACGTCACCCGGTGTCTCAACGGCCACCGAGTACCCGTCGACTACCCACCGAGTGCTCACCCGAACAGTCCGAGCTCGCGAACGTCCTCGTCGACCGTCTTGAGCGCTGCTTCGGCGTCGGCAGTCCGCTTCGCCCCCGTAATCACGATTTTTCCGCTTCCGAACATGAGGACGACGACGCTCGGTTCGTCGAGACGGTAGACGAGTCCGGGGAACTGCTCGGGTTCGTACTCGACGGCTTCGAGACCGAGACCGATGGCCAGCGCGTTCAGGTTGAGCGCCTCGCCGAGGTCGGCGCTCGAAACGATGTTCTGGACCGTAATATCCGCATCCTCGGGAACGGGCACGCCGAGGTCGGTGAACTCGTCGAACAGCGTTTCGATGGCTGTGCTCACGTCGTCGACGCTGTCCGCGCCGGTACAGACGATTTTCCCAGACCGAAAGACGAGACACGCCGACTTCGGGTCTCGGGTTCGATAGACGAGTCCGGGGAAGTTCTCGGGGTCGTAGTCCGTCCCGTCCATATCGAGCGAGAGTCGTTCGAGGTCGAGTTCGACCGGAACCTCCGTCGAAGCGACGACGTTCTGAATCTCGATGGACCCGACGGCGTTCACGTGCGACATCTTGTGGATTCGTTGACACTCGCTCGACTTAAACTACCGGGGTCGTTCACACGCGTTAATCACCGGACAACTAGACAACTGGACGGCTAACCCACCGCTGACCGGGCGGCCGGCGTACTGGGCGAGTTGAGACCGGCGGTCGGACAACAGTCGGGACGGGCTCCACATGAGATAACCAATGAATACCACCTCATCATAATTCTTTTTAGCGTCTTCTTCGATTACTCGCCATGGCGTTCACAGACACGATACACGACGAGGCGGACGAGTTCTGGTCGGCCATCCTCGACCATCCGATGGTCGTTCGACTCGGGGAGGGGAGCCTCGACGAGGAGCCGTTCCGCTACTGGGTACGGCAGGACTACGTCTACCTCGTCGAGTACAGTCGGCTCTTCGCGCTCGGTGCCGCGAAGGCCCCGACGCTCGACTCCATGGGGACGTTCGCGAGCCTCCTCGAATCGACCGTCAACGAGGAGATGGACCTCCACCGGAGCTACGCCGCCGAGTTCGGCATCGACCCCGCCGAACTCGAAGCCACGAGGCCGTCGCCGACGACCCGGGCCTATACTGACTTCCTCGTTCGTACCGCGACGCTCGGCTCCTTCGGCGACATCGTCGCCGCCCTGCTTCCGTGTATGTGGGGGTTCAACGAGACGGGACGCCGGCTCGCCGACGCGGGGGCTCCGGACCACGAGCAGTACGCCGCGTGGGTCGAGATGTACGCCGGCGACGAGTTCACCGAACTCACCGACTGGTGTAAGTCGCTCATGGACGACGTGGCCGCGAGCGCGACCGAGTCGGACCGCGAACGCTACCGCGACCTGTTCCGCACGTCGGCGCAGTACGAGTACCTGTTTTGGGACGCCGCCTGGCGGCGAGAGGAGTGGCCCCTATGACCGACACGGACTCGTCGACCCCCGAGACGTACGACGAGTTCGCCGCGTCGCGGTCCGACCCGCGCTTTACCGACTGGCTTCGCGAGCGCGCGGGCGACTCGTGGCGCGACGCGACGAGACATCGACTGACGCGGGAACTCGCCGCCGACGAACTCACAGACGACGTGTTCAGACAGTACCTCGTACAGGACTACGCCTTCGTGGAGACGCTCGTCGGCGTCTTCGGCCACGCCGTCGGTACCGCACCGACCATGGAGTCGAAGTCGGAACTCGTCTCGTTCCTCGGCGTTCTCACCGACGACGAGGACGACTACTTCCTCCGGGCGTTCGACGCGCTCGACGTGCCCGAGTCCGTCTACTCCGACCCGGAGACTACGCCGGCGACGCGCGCCTTTATCGACCTGCTCGAACGCGCCGCGGGGCAGGGCGGGTACGCCGAGACGCTGGCGGTGCTCGTCCCCGCCGAGTGGGTCTATCTGTCGTGGGCGACCGCCGCGGCTGCGACTGACCCCGCGACCGATACCGGTGCCGACGAACCACCCTCGCGGTTCTACCTCTCCGAGTGGGTCGACCTCCACGCGGTCGACGACTTCGCGGCGTTCGTCGAGTGGCTCCGGACCGAACTCGACCGCGAGGGCGCGGCCGCCTCCCCGCGTCGGCAACGGCGGCTCGAGCAGTTGTTCCGTCGCACGGTCGAACTGGAAGTCGCGTTCTTCGACGAGGCGTACGAACTGGCTCCGTCCGGCGATTTGACGGTACCTACGACTTCGTCCGCGTCCTCGAAGTCGAGCGGTCGCTCTTCTCAACCGGGTGACGGCCGATGGTGAGTTCGACCGTCGCGCTCGGCCTGACCGTCGCGACGCTCGTCGCCTTTACCGGCGTCGGCGTGTGGTTCTCCCGCGGTCGCGTCGGCTCCGTCGAGGACCTCATCAGCGCCCGCGACTCCGCGGGGAGCCGGCGGACGACGGCGACGCTCGTCGCGTCCGTCATGGGCGTCTGGGTGCTCTTTTCGGCTCCGGAGGCGGGTGCGAGCTTCGGTATCGCGGCCGTCGTCGGCTACGCGGTCGGCGAGGCAGTCCCGATGCTCGTCTACGCCCGCCTCGGCCCGCGAATCCGGGAACTCATCCCGGAGGGTCACTCGCTGACCGAGTACGCCCACGCCCGGTACGGGTCAGCGATGTACGCCTTCGTCCTCCTCGTGAGCGCGCTCTACATGTTCATCTTCCTCGCCGCCGAGCTGACCGGCATCGCGGGCGCGCTCTCGCTCGTCGCGGGCGTCCCACAGTGGCAGACCGCGCTCCTCGTCGGCGGCTTCGTCCTGCTCTACACGAGCTACGGTGGCCTCCGGGCCAGCATCGCGACCGACGCGGTCCAAGCGGTCGTCGTCATCCCGCTCTTGCTGCTCGCGTTCGCCGGCGCGCTTGTCGCGCTCGGCGGTCCCGCCGCCGCCATCGACGGTATCACGGCGACGAACCCCGCCCTTCTCGACCTCGGCGCGGTCGCCGGCCTACAGTTCGGCCTCGCGCTCGCGTTCGCCATCCTCGGCGCGGAACTCATCAACCAGACGTGGTGGCAGCGCATCTACGCGGCCGATTCGTCAGAGACGGTCGGACGGAGCTTCCGTACTGCGGCGCTCGCCAACGGCGCCATCGTGTTCGTCACCGCCTTCTTCGGCGTCGTCGCGGTCGGTAACGCCGCCGTCGTCACCGACCCCGCGAGCGCGGGCTACAACGCCGACGCCGCCTTCTTCGTCCTCCTCGGCGAGGCGTTCCCCGAGTGGCTCGTCCTCGCGGCGGTCCTCCTCGCGCTCCTGCTCGTGATGAGCTCCATCGACACGCTGTTCAACGCGCTTTCGAGCCTCGTGACCGCCGACCTCGCCCGCCTGCTCGCGGAACCGAGCGACCGCCACCTCGCGCTCGGGTCGAGAGCGCTCACAGTCGTCGTCGCAGCCGCTGCGATTTACGTCAGCCTCCGGGCCCAGAGCGTCCTCCGGCTGTTCTTCTTCGCCGACCTGCTCGGCGCGGCCGTCGCCTTCCCCCTTGTCTACGGGCTGTACTCGACGCGAATCACCGGCCCCGGCGCGCTCGCGAGCAGTCTCACCGGACTCGCCGTCGGCCTCGCGTTCTTCCCCGACCTCCGCGGCGTCATCACGTCGATTCCGGTCGTCGGCGGCCTGCTCCCCGCCGCCGACCCGCTGTATCTCAGTTCCTTCGGCGGGGCGTTCGTGGTGTCGACGGCGGCGGCGCTCGTCGCCGCCCGACTCACGGACGCCGGGTTCGACCTCGGTCGGCTCTCGCGGGAGATTCGCCGGTTCGACGACGGCCGAACTGAGGCGCCGTCGTCCGACTGAGGCGCCGTCGTCTGACTCTCTCGCCTCACTATCCCGGCTGGACGGCTTCAGTACTCGCTGACCGTCACGGTCCCCACCGAGACTCGGACGAGTTCGTTTTCGGGCCACGCGGATTCTTCGGCCCCGTACTTCCGGTTGATTCGCCGGGTCGCGTCTTTCCGGGGGTCGTCGTCGGTGACCACGGTGGCCGTCCCGAGAATCGTCACCTTCCACTGCGCCTGTCCGTTCTCGTCTTTCTGGATTGAGAGCGCGACGCGCGGGTTCTCGCGGATGTTTTCGAGCTTTCGACCCGTGGTGAGAACCTCGATTACTCCGCGGTCGTCCGCGTAGTCGAACCAGACGGGTGCGACGTGGGGACGGTCGTCGACGCTGGTCGCGAGGTGCGCCATGAGCGGTTCGCTCGTCACGAGCGCCGCGGCGCGTTCGGAGAGTCCTGCCATATGCTAACTATCGTCGTGTCGGCGTAAAACGGTGACTTCGCTCCGGTTTTACAAACGCGAGGGTAGTCCCCGCGCTGCTGGCCACGTCCCGTCGAGTCGCTGGTCGCGCCACGTTCCGCCTCGTGGACGCTCGCGACTCCCGTAATCTCGCTCACCTATCTGCCCTGTTCACTCGCTCCTAACGCCAGCCGAAACGCGGTTTGGCTCCGTCCAAATTCGGTGAAATGGGCCTCATAACGGGTTCATAACAAAGTGGTATGACGCGACAGTTCAGGCACCCCACTCATGAGTATCGAGGTTCGACGGGCGACTGGAGACGACGTCCACGGCTGGGACGCGTTCGTCGAACAGTCCCCGCACGGCAACGCGTTCCATCAGTACGACGCGCTTGAGATTCAGGCGGCCCACGCCGGCGCGGAGTTGATACCGCTCGTCGGACGCAAAGGTGAGGAAGTCGTCGGACTGTTTCCGATGTTCCGCATCGACAAAGGACCCATCGCGACGGTGTTCTCGCCGCCGCCGGAACTGCGAGTCGCGTATCTCGGACCGGTCCTGTTGAACATGGATCACATGAAACAGCGAAAGCGCGAGGGCCGGCACCACGAGTTCATCGACGACTGCCTCGAATGGGTCCGCGACGAAGTTCGACCGCGCTACACCCATATCCGCCTCGACGGCCGGTACGACGACCTCAGGGCCTTCTCGTGGAACGACTACGCGATAACGCCGCAGTACACCTACCACGTCGACCTCTCGCCCGGCGCCGACGACGTGTTCATGAGTTTCAGCAGCGATGCCCGGTCGAACATCCGGAACGCGCCCGACGACGCGTACACCATCGAGGAGGGCGGTCCCGAGGAAATCGAACAAATCGTCGAACAGGTCGCCTCGCGCTACGAGGCACAGGGCATCTCGTACCGGTCGACCCCGTCGTTCGTCAAGGACCTCTACACCACCCTCCCCGAGGGACAGATTCGACCCTACGTTCTTCGGACCGACGGCGAGTTCGTCGGCGGCATCCTCGCCGTCGACTACAAGCAGACGGTGTCGCGGTGGCAGGGCGGCGTCCGTGCCGACGTGGACTCCGAACTCGCCGTCAACGACCTGCTCGACTGGCGCATCATGCGCGACGCGATGGACCGCGGGCGGACGACCTACGACCTCGTCGGCGCGAACAACCGCCGCATCAACCGGTACAAGGCGAAGTTCAACCCCGAACTCCACCCCTTCTACAGCCTCGAACGGAACGCGGCGGGGATGAAGACGCTCGCGCACCTCTACAAGACGATTCGCGAGGGCGTGTAATACTTCGCAGATTGGCCGTTAGAGCCCCGCGTAGGGGTCGGGCTTCGCCTCGGTCAGGCGGTCGACCTGCTCGTCCGTGAGGTCGATAGTCGCGGCTTCGAGGTTCTCGGTCAGCTGTTCCACCGTGCGCGCGCCGACGATGGGGGCCGTGACGCCGTCGCGGTGCATGAGCCACGCGAGCGCCGTCTGGGCGGGCGTCGCGTCGACTTCCTCGGCGACCGCGTCGAGTTCGTCGTGCACGTCGAAGTTCTCCGCCGTCAGATACGACTCCTCGAACCGGCTGGACTCCGCGGCGCGGGACTCGCCGGTGAGGCCGTCCTCGCGGGTGTACTTCCCGGTGAGGAAGCCCTGTCCGAGCGGGCTCCACGGACAGACCGCGATGCCGTACGAGCGGGTCATCTCGAGGTAGTCTCCCTCGATTTCGCGGTCGACGAGGTTGTACCGCGGCTGGGCGACGGTGAACGGCTCCCAGCCCTCGGCGCGGGCGATTTCGTTCGCCTTCGCCACCTTCCACGCGTTCGGTCGGAGGGTCGACGCGCCGAGGTAGTGGACCTTTCCGTCCTCGACGAGGCCGTTGAGTGTCTTCATCATCTCGCGGGTGGGCGTCTCGTCGTCCCAGCGGTGGATGTAGAGCACGTCCACGTAGCCGGTGTCGAGGCGGTCGAGCAGGGCGTCGATGCGGTGACGGATGTTCTTCCGGTTCGTCCCGCGGCTGTTCGGGTCGCCGTCGCGAATCTGCCAGTAAATCTTGGACGCGATGGTGAACCGTTCTCGGTCTCGGTCTTCGAGCCAGTCGCCGATCCAGCGCTCGCTCGCGCCGCCGCCGTAGATGTCCGCGGTGTCGATGAAGCGTCCGCCGGCCGCCTCGTAGGCGTCGAGCAGTTCGTGCGCGCGCTCCTCGTCGATCTCGACGTTGCCCTGTTCGGTCTCCTTGCCGAACCGCCACGTCCCGAACTGGAGTTCGCTCGTCTGGAGGCCCGTCTCGCCGAACGGCACGAAGTCCAGGTCGATGTCTTCGGGTGTCGTCATGCCCGCACAGATACGCCGAATCGACGCAAAAACGTTGGGTAGCCGGAAGGCGATTGGGGTGAGTCGCCGCTGTCTCCGCTCTCAGGCGTTCGCGCGAATCAGCGACTCCAGTTCGTCGCGCACCTCACCCGCGTCGGTGGTCCGGACCGTCGTCTGGACCGTCCGCTCGTCCAAGTCGCTAAGCTCGCTCAGCACGCCGCCGCGACGGTCGACTTCGATGTGCAGTTCGAGCGCGTCTTCGCCCGGTCGCGGCACGACTTCGAGCTCGTCCAACTCGCCGGCGAACGGCCCCGACGTGGGTCGGAACTCGAACTCCTGGACGAAGCGCCTGCTCGCGGTGAACACGCCGTGGGGGTCGGCCTCGCACTCGGCGCTGTGCAGCGAGAAGCCGAGGTCGTCGAGCGCGTCGAAGACGGCTTGAAGCCGCGGCGTCGGCTGGACGTTCAGGTAGTCTTTGTCTTCGGGGTCGACGGCCAGTTCGATGTCGAGTTCGGTTTCGACCCACACGTCGACGTTCCCGAGGGTGACGGGCGTTCCGCGAGGGATGTCGAGCGAGACCGCTCGCGTCTCCTGTTCGTCGGATTGGATGGTGAGGCTCTCCGCGAGGGTGTACTGCGCGATATCGACCTCTCGGTAGCCCTCTTCGGTCCGGTAGCGGGTCTCCAGTTCGAACCGAATCTTCCCGATTTCCTGTTCCGTCGAACCCCCTTCGATGTGCACTTCTGCATCGACCGTCTCGCCGGCGCGGACGGTGTCGGAGGGGAGGACGGTATCGACGGTTGCGTTGCCGATTCCGATTCGTGCGAGGACCTTCTTCATGATGCACGCCGACCGTCTCGCTCGCGGTGTAAGTATCTCGTGGCCTCGCGCGATTCTCGTGACGGATACGTGCGTCTCAGGAGTCGAACGGGCGTTATATAGTCGAGCATTTTCGCGTGTCGCAGGGTAGTCACCCCCGACCCCCGCGGAGGGTCACGGGTCGGCGGGTCGGTGTCGCGCCGCCTCGCGCTAGGTTCGGTGGCCGGCCTTTGCGCTCGGTCTGGATGGCGCGACACGCCTCACGTCACGTACACGTCGCCTTCGACTTCGTAGAGGTAGCCCTTGTTCAGGAGCTCGTCGACGGTTTCGGGGTCTTCGCCCGCCGAGCGCACCCGGCGGCGCGCGTCCGCCACGGGCATCCCCGAGTCGCGGTCGGCGACGAGAGGCCGAAGGTGTTCGAACGCTCGCGTCGCGCGAGGAGAAAGCGGCGTGTGTCCGCCCTGTTTCGATGTCATCGAGTCCTCTATTCGCGACCACGGAACGCTCCGTAAAGAAGGTGGGTGCCGATTCGGTCTCTCGCGGGGTGGCCGGGTTCCGTCGCGCTTCGCTCTCCGTTTTCGACTCCGTCGGCGAGCCCCGCCCGAGGCAACCCATTGGCCTCGTTCTCCATATCGACAGTGCTGCCGAAAACGGTGTATCGGTCGACCTTCTCGCCGCGAAGGAGGTTCACCGTGCACACTGCGAAACGGTAGTTCTCGGTAGAACCGAGCCAGAGTGTATCCTCACCGCTGTCCGAACCGGTGACCCCGAGTGGACGAGAATCACCCCCGACGGTGGGCGATGACACGCTACCGGCTGAACCATGATGGCTGTTAACATCGTGGAGCACGATATCTGCGTATGTCTCGTCACGTGGCTTCCTTCGACATCGACTCAAAGACCGATTCGTACGCCGCTCGACGCATCTTGGAGCGAGTCTACGATACGATTCGAGAGGAGTCGTCGAGCGGCCGAGATGACTCGACCGGCACAAGCGAACTCCTCGAATCGTTCAAAACGCTCCGAGACGCAGCGAAACGTCCAACGGCAGGCAAGCTAACGATTACCTACGAACAATACGACGACGGATTCGAGAACTGAGCTCGCGGAACATCCGTCGCCGGAAGAGACGCGCAACCTCAGTGTCCCGCCCGCCAGCGTCCCCCAAGTTCTTCACGTTCGCGATCAGTATATTCTCCACTCCGAAAGACGGTCACACGTCCGTTCTCTTCGCTCAGCGTTACACTGGCAAGAACTTCTTCTCGGAGAGATACTTCTAACGCACTGAGATGTTTGGTTCCCATCCAAGCGGCAGAGGCGATGGGTGTCTCTTCGACCGCTTCAGTAGTATTTGGAGTCCGAACGCGAACCATCTGTTCTTGGATTGTCTTATCTGCGGCAATAACGACTGCTCCATCGCAGCTGAATGCCACGTTGCGGGCTGCGTCGATGAACTCATTGGATGTGATGCCGACTGACCGGCACTGTTTGACGGGCCACGTGTTGTCTCCCAGTGGATCGGTGTATTTTCCGAAATCTATGTCCGCGACGACAATAAAATAGAGACTCGGTCCGGTCACGTATGGTTCGTCCCACCGGCTGAAAGAGAGGCTCAAACTCTCCGCGACATATCTGAGGATGTCGATAGTCTCTGGAATTGTGGCGTACTCCGCTTGACTGTCGTTAGCTTCTACGATAGCTCTCTCACCGACATACTCGATGTACGGGGAGACGCTGTTTGAATGCTCTGCCCGTGATAGAGACGCCTAAGGGACATCACCGCTGACGTACCTACCATCCGTAGACGCTGTACAAACACTCATTCGGCTTGCACCCCTTCTAGAAGCATGGCCGAATTTCCAGACGAACGACAACTCGTACTACGGGCGCGTTCCCGGTTGGACCAGTGGACGAGAAGTGCCAGGATGGAGGCGTACACTGAACTGTTCGAAGGTGACGACCCCATCCTCTCCCTCGAGGAAGTGCAACTGCTCGATGCGCTCGACTCCGAACTGGAACGAGAGGGAGGCGATGGTGTCTGGGGAACCGATCAGTACGGAATTCACACGGCGGGAACCTCGAGTTCGGACTCCTCACTCGGCGTCGTCTGTGTGTACCACCCACAGATCACCAAAGACTCCGTCCTTCGCGGGGCAGACGACCTCGACGACGAGGCCGAAGAGCGACTCAACGCGGCACTCTGGCGGTACAGTGAACGGGTTGCGACGCTCATCGAAGAGGCACTCGGTGAGTTCACCCGTCAAACACAGAGCTGAGGTTCGTCTCGCCACTTTTACTACACTATCTCCGGTGTGCGACTACCGTCTGGTTCGCCCGTGTTCCGGTTCGAGATTTAAAAATACGTCTTCCTCAGCCCCGCACTCTGGACAGGCGTGCATGAAGTGGAGACCGTCCTCGTCGCGCTTTTCGATCCGCCACTCCGACTGAGCGCGGGCTTCGTTCCCGCATACTGGACAGCGTTTGGGATGGTCTTGGAGATATGTGCTCATGAACTCGATGAACGATTTCGTCCCATGGCGGTATGACCGCATATCCGCATGTATACTGCGGCCACGCTATTAGTTATCACTCACCTGATTGGCCGTTTGCACGCGGGAGAGTGGGCGATAACCGTTGCTGAACTCCTCGAACTGGATTCGATATCGACTCCTCCGAAGCACCGAATTACCCGCCGAGAGTCGTGATCTAGACGTGTCTCGGTGAATCCCTGTTTCGGAGTGCGGATAGTGTGTCCACACTGTGCGAACGGACGACAGGGTAAACCGTCTCCCCGGCGTATCTCAAGTGGTAGCCGTACTGCCGAACCGGTGACGACGCGTGTCGATGCAGTCCGTGTCTGCCAGACGGATATGGGCCACTCGGTAGAACACACAGCAAGCCGACTCACTTTCCGCTCGCTGCGTCCGGTACACCAAAGCCGCCAATTATGACTGAACACACAAAGAAAACGATAGAAACGCGAACGATCGACGGCGTCGAAGCACTGGTCAACGTAGATTCGGAAGAGATCTTCATCGATCTCCCCGCGTCGAATCCACGGTACATCCGTGTTCAGAAAGGCGGCCGTATCCAAGAAGGCGACGTCGGTACTCAGTCAACTGCTGAGATGGCTGGGCCGCTACTCACGCATTGGGTCGTCGAATCGATAACCGAAGAAACCGTAATAGGGAGAGATACCGAGACCAACGAGACACGGGAATGGGACCGCGAACAGCTCATTCAGCGCCTTGGGACCGGTGGACTCAGCGCAGAGCTGGCGACGTTCGGACGGGTAAGCGTCACCGAACTCGAAGAGTGGCGCGGGAGGCACACCTCCGAAGGTTCTGAAGAGGCTAAGCCGTACGTGGTTGTTACTGCGTACGGCAACAACGGGGAAAAGTTCACACAACTGTACGCGGCGACCGAGACTGGCAACTGGGATTCACTAGAAGTAGTACAGCAAGATTCACACGTCCAGGCGCTCAGCGACGAGCTACGGACACGCTTCGACGACGCCGTCCACGAGGCGCTCGAAGTCGAACAACGGTATCAATAGATTCGCCCTTAGTGCAATCTGCCCCTCACGGATTATCGGTCAACCGACCATACTGGTTGTCCGTCGATCGACGCCGACCAGCCCTCTCGTGGGAAGGTGAGTTCGTCACCCGCTGAGCCACCAGCCGTAGAGGTGCTCTTGAGACTCAGCGTCGGATTGCTTCTTCGACTGACCGTACGTCTTCCCCTTGAGGAGTTGGCGTTCGACCGCGTTCGCGGCGAGTCGGAGCGCGTGGGTGGCACCGTAGCCTTCGCCATCGGCCGTGAAGTAGCCGCGGTCAGTCACCAGTCGAATCCGTGCCAACACGAGTGGTACACCCCGGCTCTGTTCTTTGTGTTCCTGTAGTTCGATACTGGCCTTGATGACGCTCATCTCGCCGTACTTCGAGGTGACGCTCTCGATCAACGCGGAGACGTCGTCGTAGTCCATCCCCTCTAGCAAGTCGAGTCCGAACACTTGCACGGCGTTCCGGTCGTCGCGTTCCCAGGTGAGCGCCTCAATGACGTCCGTCTTCGTGATGATACCGACTGGGTCGCCCGTTTGGTCGGCCGTGACGACGAGCGACGAGACCTCGTGTTCGAACATCGTTTCGACGACCTCGTCGAGGGGGGCGCTTCGGCGGACCGTCACAACTGCATCGGACATCAGATTCCTGACCGGAAGGTCGAGCATCCGGTCTGAGTCGCCCTCACGAGCACCGAATCCACCGTGAGACCCTCCAGAGCGTCCGCGGCCACCGAAGCTGCCCGACGACCCACCCTGGCTCTTGCTTCCACCTCGCGTCGTGAATTCGATAACGTCGTACAGACTTACCATCCCCACAAGATCGTCCCCGTCGATAACAGGGAGGTGGGCGATACCGGATTCCCGAAGCACGTTAAGGGCTTTTCCGATCGTCGCCTCGGGAGTCGTGCTGACGAGCTTCGGCGAATACGCGTCTTCGACGGTCACGGCATCGAGAAACGGACGCACGGCTTCGAGGATAGCATCTGCGGTCACCACACCGAATATACGCTCTTCATCGAGTACGGGAAGCGTTTTGGCGTCGCTCCCGATCATGAGTCGCGCGACCTCCCGAACGTCTTCGGTGCGTTCGACGGTCGGGACGTGCTGGGCCTGTGAGCCGACCTTTGCGGAGGGCTGATTGGACGAGGAAGCCAACTGTCGGCGGCTGACGACACCACGATACTCGTCACCGTCAGTCACCACGACGGCATCGAGTTCTTGATTCTCGAATGCGCCGGCGACCTTCGACAGCGGCGTCCCGATATCGAACTCGGTGAACTTCGTGGAGAGAATTTCGGAGATATCCATGAGTAACTCTCTAGTGAGAGGGGCGCTGGACGGTTATGCCTGTCCCACACTTGGGGGTCGGGGGTGTTCGAAGGGCGGCGTTACGGCGACGGAGAACGCCAGCAGTCCAACGAGAAGGCTACACCCGACGGCGACGACCCCCGTCGCTAGCACACTCACGTCGCCACGCGAGGCAGCTGAGTGCGTTCAACCGCCGAATCCGGCCGAGTGATGTCCACGACCCGGTCCGTGTGAACGCTCCTCCTTCACGAATCGTCGGTGCGCCACCCGCGCGGCAGTACGTTCATCCCTACTCACCACGAAGTGTTCTCTCATGCCGGTCAACGTTCTCGTCGCCTTCGATGGCTCTCCGCTTTCAGAGCGCGCGCTCGCATATGCCATCGAGACCTTTCCGGACGCGTCCATCACATCGATGTACGTGATTAATCCGCTCGACTCGGTTATCGACGTGGAGGCTGGCGGCTTACCAGTCGCCGAAGACTGGCACGAGAATGCGAAAGAAGTCGCAACCGAAATCCACACGACGGCCACGGACCTCGCGGCGGAACGGAATACCGAACTGGTTACCGTCACGGAAGTCGGCAAACCGGCACGAGCAATCTCGGAATACGCCGACGACCACGACGTCGATCAGATCGTCATGGGCAGCCACGGCCGCTCGGGAATCGACCGTGCGCTCCTCGGGAGCGTTGCCGAGACGGTTACCCGCCGAGCGCGGATTCCGGTGACGATCGTCAGTTGAACCATTCGGACCAGAAGGACTCGAGGGCGGTCGATAGTGGGGACCCGCTTCGTCTGCACTGAGACAGGGACACGATGACAGACCGACAATACAGAATCAGGATGCAGTGTATGGAGAGACCGCGTGACCGTTACTAAATCACCCTCGCTCTCGACGTGTGCTGTCCAGATCGAACGACGAGGCGGTCGCGGCGAAGCGGGGGCGCGAGCCCTCGCACGACACCTCTGGGACACGCCCGGCGTCCACGACGTCGACGTCTCGTTCCGAACGGGGAGCGTTCGAATCACCTACGACGAGAGCGTCACCTCGGAGGAACAGCTTCGAGAAGCGGTTCGCGACCGCGACGTCTCGATTCGGGACGACCCCGACACGGCACCCGGCGAGGCGACCACCCGCTCGGACCTCAGGCGGGAGGCCGTGTTCGTCGGGCTGACGCTGGTCGGCATGGTGACCGGCCTGGCGACGGGATGGCTCGGTGGACCGTCACTCCTCATGTGGGCCGGCTACGGCGTCGCGTACGCCTTCGGTGGCTGGTACGGGCTCAAGGGGGCGATCGAGACGCTCCGTCACGGCGCTGTCGACATCGACCTGTTGATGATCGTCGCCGCGCTCGGGGCGCTCTCTATCGGCGCACCGTTCGAGGGAGCGATGCTCCTCTTCCTGTTTTCGCTGTCGAACACGCTCCAGCACTACGCGATCGGCCGCTCGCGCCGGGCGATCAAGTCCCTCGTCGAGATGCGGCCGGACGAGGCGCAGGTCCTCCGCGATGGTGCGGAGGTGACGGTTCCCATCGAGGAGGTCGCCGTCGGCGACGTGTTCGTCGTCCGCCCCGGCGACAGAATTCCGCTCGACGGCATCGTCACGTCCGGCGAGGGAACGGTGGACCAAGCCTCGCTCACCGGCGAATCAGTTCCCGTACCCAAGGTGCCCGGTGACGAGGTGTTCGGCGGCACGATAAACGAGAGTGGGAGCCTCGAAATCGAAGTCACGCGGCAGGCACACGAGTCGGCGATCAGCCGTCTCATCCACATGGTCGAACGCGCCCAAAGCGAGAAAGCCCCGACACAGCGGCTCATCGACCGTCTCGAACAACCGTACGTCCTCGGCGTGTTCGGGCTCACGATTGCAGCTATCGCCGTTCCGGTCGCGCTCGGGAACGAGTTCACCGGGACGTTCTACCGCGCGATGACGCTCATGGTCGCCGCCTCGCCGTGTGCGGTCATCATCTCGACGCCCGCGGCAGTCCTCTCAGCTATCGCCTCCGGAGGCAGACAGGGCGTCCTGTTCAAGGGCGGCGAGCACGTCGAGACCGCCGCGCGTATCGATGCGGTCGCCTTCGACAAGACCGGGACGCTCACGCAGGGAGACACGCAGTTGACTGACGTGTTCGTCCGTGACGGCACGGCAGACGAGACGCTGACCGAGGACGAACTCCTCTCTATCGTGGCCGCGGTGCAGGCCCGCTCGGAGCACCACCTCGCCCGTGCGACGGTACGGGCGGCAGATGCTCGCTCACTCGACGTCCCCGACGCGGAGCGGTTCCAGTCGGTCGCCGGGAAAGGGGTCAAAGCGGACGTCGACGGCACGACGACGCACATCGGGAACCGCAGTTACTTCGAGACCGTCCTCGGGGACGCGGCGATCGACGGTCTCGAACCGGGCCTCGACCGTCTCCAGACGTTAGCGGCGGAGGGGAAAACGAGCGTCCTCGTCGCCCGAGAGCACCACGGCGACGTCAGCGTGTCGGGGTGGCTCGCCTTCACCGACACCGTTCGCCCTGGCGCGGCCGAGATGATCGACGACCTCCGCTCGCTCGGTGTGGAGCACATCGTCATGCTGACGGGCGACAACGAGCGCGTCGCACAGCGCATCGCCGACGAAGTCGGCATCGACGAGGTACAAGCCGAACTGCTCCCGGAGGAGAAAGTGGCGACCATCGAGGACCTGGTCGGGCGATTCGAGAACGTGGCGATGGTCGGCGACGGCGTCAACGACGCGCCGGCGCTCGCCACGGCGACCCTCGGCATCGCGATGGGCGGTGCGGGAACCGACGTCGCGCTCGACACCGCTGACGTGGTGCTGATGGGCGACGACCTCAGCAAGATTCCCTACGTGCTCGGTCTCGGACGCAGGACTCGCCGGACGCTCACCATCAACCTCGCAATCGCCTTCGGCGCGATTGCACTCATGGTCGGTGCGATCCTCCTCCGAGGTATCCCGCTCCCGCTCGCAGTAGTCGGCCACGAGGGCTCGACGGTCATCGTCTCACTGAACGGCCTTCGACTGCTCGGCTTTCGTGGGTGAGCACGTCACGGGCGACGGAGGCGAACTCCCCCAGGTCGCTCGGAGGACCGCCGGTCTGTCGCGATGACGAGAGGCCGGCGGGCTTTCCAACCAGCCTGTTCATCTACACGCAGGCCGTACGTTCCAGTATGAAGACGGTTCACCGGTTCCTCGCGGCTGCGGGCTTCGTCGCGCTGTCCGGTATGGTGAGCTTGCCGCCTTGATGGCTCCTGTGCTCCTGCCCGTCCTCACTCCCACGGGTTCGTCCCCAGCGCGTGGACCAACAGGATCGCCCCGACGGCGATGCCGACGAGGACGAGCGCGACCGGGAACGCGGCGTCGAGGCCGGTCGAGAGGTACGACACCCAGATCTGCACCGGGAGCGTCCGCGGGTAGTACGCCAGCATGAGCGTCGCGCCGAACTCGCCCATCGCCCGCGCGAACGTCAGGGTCACCCCGGCGAGGATGCCCTGCTTCGCCAGCGGGAGCGTCACGCGCCGGACGCTCCCGATGCGGTCCTCGCCGAGCGAACGGGCCGCCGCTTCGAGTTGCCTGTCCACGCCGTCGAAGGCCGTCTTCGCGGTCACGACCAGAAATGGCGAGGCGACGTAGGTCTGCGCGAGGACGACCCCGACCAGCGAGCGCGTCAGCGGGACGCTCGTCAGCTGACCGAGGCCCGCGGGGCCGACCAGCTTGAGCAGTAACATCCCGCTGACGACCGGCGGGAGGACGAGCGGGAGCATGACCATCGCCAGAATCACGTCGCGGCCGCGGAACGACGTGCGCGAGAGCCAGTAGGCCAAGGGGAGGCCGAAGGCGACGGCGACCAGCGTGCTCAGCGTCGCCGCGACGACGGAGTTGGTGGCGGCGGTCACGACGACGTCGCTCGTCACGTCGCCGACCAGCGACGCCGGCGACTGCGCGAGGACGAGCGCGCCGATGGGAAGCAGGTAGTAGACGAGGAGCATCCCCGCGAGAAGCAGGGTCAGGCCTCGCCACGTCTCGGGCAGGAGTCGCGTGACGCCGCTTTCGCGGCGGTTAGGCGCTCGGTGGGACATCTCCGAAGTAGTGCGGGTGGCTCGCGCGCACGGCGAACCCGGAGGGTTCGAGGAACTCGCCGGCGGTCCCGACGAGCGCCTCGAACACCGATTTCGACGCCGCCGTGTCGGTTCGTCGCGTCGCGGCGTACCGGATTGGGCCGCCGCGGACGGTGACACCCTCCGGGAGCGTGTAGGAGACCGTCGCGTACGCCGACGCGTGTTCGGGGTCGCTCAGGTTGATTTCAGCCGGGAGTTCGAGGTACGGGTAGTCGCGTTCGACGGCCATGCTCCGGTAGACGAACGCCGCGTCGATGCCGCCGGCGTCGAACTGCGCGAGCAGTTGCGTCTCGGGGTAAATCTGGTCGCGGCGGAGCAGGTCGTTGGCGAACGCCGGCCGGCCGTAGTAGCCGGCGGCGAGCGCGAGCGCGAACCGCGTCCGGTAACCCAGCGGGTCGAGGTCGGGGTCGGTTCGGCCGAGGCTGACGTCGTCGTCGAGGAGGGCGTCGGGCCACGACGCGGCGTCGGCGACTCGCTCGCCGCCGTCGGTCTGGGGGTTGTACGCGACGACGAGCGCGTTGTTGGCGAACGTCGCGTACCACGGGACAGAAAGCGGCGCGTCGAACAGCGTCGGGTCCGCGAGGGCGACGATGTCGGGGTCGCGTTGGTCGTCGTCGACCATCCGCGCCACGCGGGCGGAACCGTGTGCCTCGACCTCCACGCGGGTTCCCTCGGGCGATTCGAACTCGGCGGTGAGCGCCCGCTGGAGGCTCCCGGCGGCGAGAATCGACACGGTCGGCGTCGACCCGGCTCGACCGAGACAGCCCGCTGTCGCGGTGAGGCCGGCCGCCGCGACCCCACCGACGGACGCGAGGAACGCCCGCCTGCTCGACCCGTTCGCGGAGTCGCTGGTGTTCTCCGCCGCGTCCGTTCGGGTCGGCCGACTCCGTCTCTCTCGCGTCATCTGGTCAGGGTCTCTTGGAGATGTCTTCGAGCGATTCGGGGTCGGTAGACGGGTCGAGCGCGCGTGCTTCGACGGCGCGGACGCCTTTCACCGTCCGCGACCCGTCGACGTCGGGCGCGATAAAGCGCGTCTCGTAGTCGTGCTCCTCGCCTATCGGCGTCCCGTCGCGGGCGTAGGCGAGCACGGCGTCGAGAGCGTCGTACACGTCGATACAGACGCGATACCCGTCGGCGCTCTCGACGACGAGGTGCGTCGTCTCGTCGTCGAGGTCGACGTCATCGAAGAGGTCGAAGACCGGAACCCCGGTCCACGTCGCGGTGTGGCGCGTCCCCGACGCGCACGCGACCGTCACCGTTCGGTCCTCAGCGGGGAAGTCGAGTAACTCCGCGCCCGACAGCGACGCTCGGTGGTCGCCGCGGAGGAGAATCGGCCCGGACGGGACGGTCGCCGGACGCGACCGGTCGTGTTGTGCGTGCATGCGTATTCACTAGTCCGATATTGGTTGACTCTAACGGTGTGTGTAACCTCAAACAATTAAGGGTTTATAACTGTCTGAAAATGAGTCTCCCGACGTGCTGGGTAGACGGACGTCGGAACCCGGGCGCGCGGTTTCGACTCGGTTGCGAGTCGGCCGATTCCGACGTCCGAACATTCATTATTTCAAGAATGTATGTTTAATCTATATGTTTGGGGCCCAGTCCGAGTTGGCGGTGTTCGTCCTCCTGATGCTCGTCTGGACCGTCTTCGTGCTGTATTCGGCCTCGGTGTTCACGTGGTTCGTCGAGGTGCTCGTCCTCGCGTGGCGACAGACCATCCCCGCCGGGGACGTCGCCTACGGCTACGACGACATCCAAGTTCGCATCATCACCATCGACGCGGCCAACATCGTCCAATCGACGGTGAATGCGGTCCCCGACGACCTCGCCGACGTTCGGGTCGTCGCCGAGAAGCCGATTTCGGTCGACGGCGCGACGGTCCACGCCGTCCCGGAGGAGTTCACCTGCACGGCGTCTCACAAGGGCCGCGCGCTCGAATGGGCGCGCCGCGAGATTCCCTGCGACAAGGAGTTCGTCCTCTACCTCGACGAGGACACGCTGATGGCGAACTTCGAGGGGTTGCCGGAGGGCGACATCATCCAGATAACCGAACTGCCGGTGTACACCGGGTCGTGGGTAACGTACCTCTCAGAGGTGTTCCGTATCGGCTACCAGCGCGAACAGCGGGCGTTCGGCCGCTTCAGCTTCCCGCTGTACGCGTGGGGCGGCGGCATCGCGATTCGGACGAGCCTCGAAAACCGCATCACGTGGGACTCGAAGACCATCACCGAGGACACGGACTTCGCGTGGCGCGCCGCCGCCGCCGCCGACCTCGATTTCAGCGTGCTGAACTGCAAGTTCCGCAATCAGGCCCCGCCGTCGGTGATGACGATGCTCAAGCAGCGTCGACGGTGGTTCTCCGGGACGCGACAGGATTCGGACCTCCTGCCGCTGCACTATCAGCTGTTTCTGCAGTTCCGCCTCGTCGCGTGGGGCTTTTCGCCGCTCATCCCGCTGATAACGCTCGTCACGTTCGTCATCCCCGGCGCGCTCCCCGACTTGGTGCTCTATCGGGTCGGCTCCCTTCTCGAGTTCGCCACGCTGTTCGTCGTGACGGGTGCTGGCGTGGCAAGTTACTGGTCGGAGTCGAAACTCACGCTCCTCGCGGTCCCGTGGACGCCGGTTCTCGTCGTTCTCAACACGGCGGGCGCGCTCTGGGGGTTCGTCTCCCCGGTCGAGCACTTCGCCGTCACGACCAAGGTGCCGCTGGAGACGGTCGAAAAGCGCAACCCCGCGTTCGAGCCCGGCTCGCTCACGAAACACGACGGGCGGAACGACTTACCCGAGCATCTGGACGTGAACCGGCTCACGAGCGAACTCCGCGAATCGCTTCACATCCCTGATGATTGATGTGAGACTCTCGTTCCGTCTCGTTCCCCGGGACCCGATGATCACGGGTCCAACGACCCTCCGGTGGCTGGCTCTCGCGCCGTGACAATCGAGTCGCCGATTGATGCCCTCGCAGCGCGTCTCTTCGCGCATGAACGCGCACGCGAACACCGGCTCCGACCGCGCTCGCAAACACGAGCCCTTCCCGGCGTACGGACCCGTGGACGCGGCGCTCGGGTTCGTCGTCTTCTATCTGTTCGTCGAGCGCGCCACGCCGACTCTCGTCGACACCGTGACGGGTGTCGTTCCCGGGCTCTCGGCGTCGGCGGTCGGCTTCGGACTCGCGGCGTTCTTGTGGTTCATCTTCGTCGTGACGACGCTCGACCAACTCCGCCGGCAACTCGCGGCGCTCGGGGTCGTCGCCGGGGACGCCGACCGACCCGACCGCGTAGCGTCGGGATGGGCCGTCCCCAGCGTCCCGCGACTTCTCGTGTACGCCGTCGTCACCGTCGTCGGCGGCTCTATCGCCGTTCTCACGTTCGACCGCGCCGTCGATGCGGGCATCGCGTTTATCCGGCTCGCCACGGACCTCGGTGTCGGCGTATTCCCGTTCGGCGCGTTCCCGCTCGTCGAGTTCCTCGTCATAGTCGTCTTCTTCGTCGCGTTCGGCGCGGCGACGCACTCGCTCGACAGGGTCGTCATCGGGAGCGTCAGGACCGCGTTCGCGACGGTCCGCCCGTAAATCCGTCAGCGGACACGACGTTCTCTCCGGCGAGACGTATCGAACCACAAGACTGTTATCCTAGTTTTCTGATTGACAGAGACGAGAGTCCCCATGAAGCGTCGTACGTTCCTCCAACTGACCGGCCTCGGGGCCGTCGGCGGACTCGCCGGCTGTCTCGGTTCGAACTCCCCTCCCCCGCGAAAGTCGAGCGTCGTCTCCGACTTCGAGGTCTCCGACGGCTCGCTCGTCGTCGACCTCGCCGACCAGACGTGGGTGATGTCCCGCTACGAAGCCAACGAGCAGTCGTCGCTGTCAGGGTTCGACCCGCAGTCGCTGGCCGCGCTCAGCCCCGTCGGGGTTGCGAGCGCGAAAGGCAAGGGCGGCGGCGGTGGCGGCCGCGGCGCGACCGGCCGCGGCACGGGCGGCTACGCCTCCGCCCCGCGGACGGTCCACGGCCACGCGTGGTACCACGGCGGCGACTACGCCGACGACTGGTACGAGAACAACGCCGGCAAAGTGAGTCGGTTCCCCGTCGGCGTCGCCGCGCTCGGTATCGCCTACCTCGGGTCGACCGCGGCGATGCGAGACGACGCGCCCGACGCCGGCCCGGTCCCGTGGGACCGTGAGATACAGGACCCGAACGAAACCGTCGAGTACGACATGGCGAACGGAAGCCAACTCGGACGAGACGGCTGGTACCGCGTCGGCGCGCACGTCGTCGGCGACGACGTGAACCACGACTTCCGCTGGGAGTGTTACGACCTCGAAGTCACCGACGGTATCGGTGACGCGGGATACTCCATCGAGGAAGAGTGGAAAGTCTCTCCGCGCATCTGAGCGCGGCTGACGCGCGCTTTCCCTCGCCCTCTATCATTCACCCACTCGCCCTTCATCGATGTCCAACACGCGAATCGACACGGCGACGCTCCTGACGCTCACCTTCGTGGTGTCGTTCTGTAGCTTCGCCTACGAGTTCGTCTACTCCGAACTGCTGACAGTGATGTACGGCGGGACGGTCACCCAGTACGTCATCACGGTCGGGCTGTACTTCTTCAGCCTCGGCATCGGCGCGGCGCTCTCGGACGACCTCGACGGCGCGAACCTCGGTGGGAACTTCTTCCGCACCGAGGTGCTCCTGGCCGCGGCCGCACCCGCGGGCTTCCTGCTCATCGTCGGTCTCAACAGCGTCCGCATCCCGCAGGCGGTGCCCGCGGAGGTCATCTGGACCGTCGCCCGCCTCCCCGTCGTCGTCGTCGGATTCCTCTCGGGGTTCGAACTCCCGCTTTTGACCCGCATGTTCGACGAACTCGACGACGACGGGTCGGCGACGCCCTCGTGGCTCCGAACCGCAGGCGCGCGAATCCACGATTTCGTCGTCGCCGCTGTCGGTACCCTCTGGACCGTCGAGCGGACCGAGGGCCGCAGAAGCGGGCTGTCTGTCATCCTCGCGATGGACTACGTCGGCGGCCTCGCCGGTGCCGTCGTCTACGCCCGCGTCCTCTACCCGGGTCTCGGCCTCATCCCGACGATATTCGTGCTGGCGCTCCTCAACGGGGTCGCCGCGCTCGTCTTCGTCGCCCACTTCGGCGAGTGGTCGTGGTGGCCCTTCAGCGACGCCGCCCCGTCCGCAAGCCCCGCCTCGTCCGCCAGCGCCGCACACGGCGGGAACGCGACCGACAGCGCCCGAGCCGACCGGTCGCTCTCGGCCGCCCGGGTCTCGAAGACGCTCCTCGTGGTCTGTCTCCTCTTGACGGCGACCTACGCGGGCGTCGTCGCCAAGCACGACGTCGCCGACGAGCGCCTGTCGCAACTCTACCTCGAACAGCAGATAGAAAACGAGTATCCGCCGGGCGCGATGCGCGCGACGGTCACCTCACAGGAGACGACCGCCTACCAGCACGTCATCAGATACAACCGCACGTGGACCGGCACCGGCCCGAACCCGCACTTCGACGGGCGGACGGAACAGTGCCTCCGCCTCGGCGCGGCCGTCCAACTCTGCGAGAGTTGGGCCGACAGCTACCATTGGGGGCTAGTCGACGTGCCGATGTCGCTGGTCGAACCCGGCCCGGAGACCAAGGTACTCGTCGTCGGCGGCGGCGACTGGATTGCCATCGACCACCTGCGGGAGTACGGCGTCACCGTCGACCACGTCGACCTCGACGGCGAGTTCATGCGCGACGCGAAGACGGACCCCTTCTTTGGCCGCTGGCACGACGACGCCCACGAGTACGACCGGCTGAACACGACGGTCGCCGACGGCTACCGGTACCTCCAAGAGACGAACGAGACGTACGACCTCGTGTTGCTCGACGTGCCCGGCGCGACCGACGACGACCTGCTCACGCTCTACTCGACCGAGTTCTACCGCTCCGTCCGGACCCACCTCTCCGAGGACGGCGTCGCGGTGACGTGGGGCTACTCGCCCGACGCCTACCCCGAACACCACAAGGCGTTCGTCAACACCGTCGGGGCCGCGGGTTTCACCCAAGAACTTTCCTACTGGGTGCGCGAGGACCTCGACGACGACGGCGAGACCGAGCGCGTCGAGCAGTTCTACGTGCTCGCGCCCGGCGACCGGCCCCGGCTCACCGGCGACGGCGCGACCCGGTACGTCCGCGCCCGCGAGGAGCACTACGGCTCCGCCGAGTGGCACGCGGTCCCGCACTACCGCGGCGTCCGCGAGAACTCCATCTTCCACCCGAACTACGACATCCTCGTCGACACCTGATTTCCCATGCCCTCCCAACCACCTTCCACCACCGAACCGCCCGCCGCCTCCGACCCGTCTCCGCCGGCCGAGACACCGACCGAACTGTACTTCGGCTACAGCGCCGACGCGCCAGACCTGACGACCGTGGACGTGAAGACGGTCTCCCCGGCGACGCTCGCGGGCGAACCGGCGGTCCTCACCGTCATCGGCGAGTCCCACTACGTCGGCCTGCCGGCGCTCGACTTCCACGAGCTGTGTTCGTGCAAGCCGCTACCACACGAGCGAACCCACGAGACGCCGCTTTCCGTCGGCTCGGAACGCGAGTTCAGCTTCGAGAGCGACCGAATCAACGCCCAAACGGTCGTCGAAGGCCGGCCGCTTGACGCCTTCCCCGGTCCGGACGACGCGACCGTCGCCTATCGGTTCGGCCCGGAGGCGTGGACCACCATCCGCGTCGGCGACGGCGGCTACGAGACGTACCACACCTACCCGGAGCACGACCTCGCGCTGTACACCGAGACGACGATGACGCCCGAACGAGAGGCTCAGCGATGACTCCCGAACGAACTACCCAACGATGACCCGAAACGCCACCACCTACGACGGCGACGTGACGCTCAACGGCTCCGAACGCCCCCCGGTCGAACTCCGCGACCCAGCGGACGTGTTCGTCGGCGGCGCGAGCGTCGCCGGCGACCTCACCGTGCAGAACGCCGAGTACGTCTTCACCCACGCGCCGGTGACCGACGACGCGGCCGTCGGCGACGCGACCGTCGAGACCGAGATTCGCGGCAGCCTCGAAGACGGCTACGTCCAGTCGGTCGACGGCGACGTGCTCCTCGGCGACGCCGAAGACGTGTTCATCGCGGCCGCCGCCGCCGACGGTGCGGTCTCGGCACCCGGTGCGGAGAACGTCTACGCGGGCGAGGCGACGCCCGGCGCCGCTCCCGACGACTACGACGTGTCCACCTTCGGCTGGAAGCAGTCGGGGAGCGCGACCGACCCCGATACCGGCGTCTACGCGGTCGGCATGGCCCACGACATCGACCTCACGAAGGTCAACTCCGACGTGGAACTCTACCTCGTCGGCCACGGCCACGAGGTGCGGGTCGAGGGCCGGGGCGCGGCGGTCTCCGTCCACTTCGTCGGCTACGACAACACCGTCAGCGTCGGGCCGTACCTCGCGTCGAGCGTCGAGACCGACACCGGGTTCGACAACGCGGTCGACGCCGACCCCTACCCCGCCGAGGACCTCGTCGAGATGTCCCGAAGCGAGGCCTACTCGAACGCCGGGTTCGGCCGCCGCAAGGTGACGTTCCAAGAGCCGGCCGACGGCGACGAGTGGTGTCCGAACTGCGGCAAGCCCGCCGAGGCCATCATCGAGCGCCACCAGATGGAGGCCTTCTTCCTCTTCGGCTGGCCGCTTTGGAGCTTCGAGCAGAGCACCAACCCCGCCCGCGAGTGCGAACACTGCTCGCCCAACGCGATTCACGCCGAACTCTCGGCGTCCGAGCGCCGCGAGATATTCGACTGACGCCGACGGCGGTCCGAAGATATATATCAAAACACCAGACAATGTTGCACATACGACTGTCCGCGCGTTCGACCGTCGCCCCGAAGACCGAACGCGCCCGCCGGGTCTGCACCCTCAGCTGCACCCGCCACACCCGCTGTCCCCGGCACACCCGTCCGCCCCTCCCCAGCTATGTCGAGAAATGAGTCCACGCCGGCGTTGATGTCCTCCTCGTCGTGCCGGTACACGTTCGACCCGTCGGTCCAGACCGACGCCCACCTCCAGACGACGTGGGAGTGCCCGCACGAAGCCCACCCCGAAAGCGAGTTCTGCGTGTTCCACATGAGCCGCGACGAGCGCGCCTCGCTCGACGTGACCGGCGACGACATCGTCGGCGAACTCCGGGCGAACCTCCAGTCGCCCGACACCCGCGTCAACGAGTACGTCGGCGCGGACCTCCCGCACCTTTCGCTCACCTACCAGGACATCAACGGCGCGACGAACCACGTCCTCAACTTCCAGCACGCCGACATCGAGGGGTTGGACCTCACTCACGGCCGCCTCGACCAGGGGTTGATTCTCCGCGAGGCGACGGTCGGCCGCCTCAAACTCGACGAGGCGGTGGTCACCGGCGACGTGGACGCTCGGGAGGTCACCGTGACCGGCGCGGTGACGACCAACGAGGCGACGTTCGAACAGGACGTCCGCTTTTCGGAGGCGACCTTCCGCGGCGAGGTCCGCTGCGACGAGACGGTGTTCCAGGGCGACACCAGTTTCGCAGACGCGACGTTCCACGGCACGGCGCGCTTCCGCAACGTCGAGACCAGCGGGAGCAGCCACGTCCTCGACGACAACATCACCTTCGCGAACGCGACGTTCCGCGACGACGCGAGTTTCAGACAGGCCATTTTCAATTACGTGACGTTCGAGGGCGCGCGGTTCACCGCGGGGTCGGATTTCGAGCACGTCGAGTTCGAGGGCGACGCGCGGTTCGACGGCGTCCGCTTCGACGAGATGGCCGACTTCGACGAGGCGCGGTTCGACGACGACGCGAGCTTCGCCGACGCCCGGTTCATGCAGTTGGCCGAGTTCCGCGGCGTCGAGTTCAACGGCGGGAGCCGGACGACCCACGACGACGTGACGTTCGAGGGCGCGACGTTCGAGGGCGAAGCGGACTACAAGCTCGCGCGATTCCGTTATTCGGACTTCAAGGACGCCGTGTTCAAGGGCGCGGTCAACTTCGACCGCGCGACGTTCACCGCCCGCACCGACTGCTATCGCCTCCGCGTCGACGGCGCGTTCGACCTCTCTTTGGCGTCGTTCGGCGGGCAGGCGAACTTCGACGAGAGCGAGTTCCGCGACGCCGTCGTCGCCGAGGAGACGACGTTCGGGTGCGACGCCTCGTTCGAGGGGGTCGAGTTCGAAGCGAACGCTCGGTTCGGCGAGGCCCGGTTCGAAGAGGACGTGAGCTTCAAGACCGCGGCGTTCCACGGCCTCGCCTCCTTCCGCGGGGCGTTCTTCGAGGGCGAACTGCAGCACCTCGAAGCCAACGCCTCGTTCAACGAGGCGACCTTCGAAGCCGGCGCGGAGTTCGAGGCGGCGAACTTCACGAGCGCGTCGTTCTGGGAGACGACGTTCCACGACCGGGCGGACTTCCGGCAGTCTGACTTCGAGACGGCGCGCTTCCGCGTGCTCGTCGGCGACCGCGACACCTACCTCGACTTCACCGACGCGACGCTCTCCGGCGGCACGATTTCGCAGGGCTCCGGCGAGCCGACGCCGTACGACCTCACCCGCGCGACCATCGGCGACCTGACGCTGGAGGGCGACGGCAACGAACACCAGCTTTTGGACCACTTCCGCTTCTGTCTCACCGAGTTCGACCGCTTCGACTTCAGCGACCACCACGGCTACCTCGAACGCAACGACTGGACCATCCACGACTTCGTCGGCAACGGCGCGACCGGCCAGTTCGCCGTGGAACTGACGCCCGATATCATCGAAGAAACGTACCGGAAGGCGCAGGACAGCGCCAACGCCGTCGGCGACACCCCGGCGAGCCGCGAGTTCGAGTTCAAGCGCTACTACTACAACCGCCAGAAGAACTTCGACATCATCCTCAACGAGTACTCGCTGAACACGTGGGCCCGCGGCAAGAAGGTCGCCAGCGTGGGACTGAACACGCTCATGCAGGTCACCTGCGGCTACGGTAACCGCCTCCCGCGAATCGCGGCGTTCACGTTCCTCCTTCCGGCGCTGTTCGGACTGTGTTACGCCCTCGGCGGGCCGTTTCTGACGCAGGCTGGGAGCGTCTTCGACCCCGCCGCCGTCGACAAGACGACGATGGAGGTGCTCTTCGACAACGTCTACTACAGCTACATCAGCTTCAGCACGGTCGGCTACGGCGATATCAACCCGCTCGGGCCGGCGGCGCGCGTGCTCGCGGCGAGCCAGGGGATGTTGAACGGGCTGTTTTTCACCCTGCTCACGTTCACGCTGTTCAAGCGCGTGCTCGGCGGGAGCTAATCGAGCCGAGTCGCCCGCGTCCTGTCCTCACTCGTCCGACCGCTCGTACACGTCCGGACGCGCGTGCTGGAGCGTCTGCATGTCGCGGCGGATGTCGTCCAGGTGCGACAGGTCGATAGTCGCCGTGACGACTTCCTCGCGGTCCTGCGCCTTCGAAACCACGTTCCCCCACGGGTCGACGACGAGCGTGCGGCCGTAGGTCTCGACCCACGATGGCTTGTCCCCGATTTGGCCGGGCGCGATGACGTACGCCTGGTTCTCGATGGCTCGGGCGCGAAGGAGCGGCTCCCAGTGGTCTTTTCCGGTGTGCATCGTGAACGCCGCGGGGACGAGAAGGACGTTCGCGCCGGACTGCGCCATCGTTCGGTAAAGCTCCGGAAACCGGAGGTCGTAGCAGATAGAGAGGCCGAACGTCGCGAGGTCGGTGTCGACCGTCACCGCCCGGTCGCCGGGGGCGACGTGGTCGGACTCGCGGTGTTCGACGCTCCCGCCGATTTCGATGTCGAACAGGTGGACCTTCCGGTAGGTGTCGAGCACCTCGCCGCTCGGGCCGATGAGCGCCGACGTGTTGTAGACCCGGTCGCTGTTCGGAATCCGTTCGAAGAAACTCCCCGTGTGGACGAAGACGCCGTGTTCGCGGGCCTTCTCCGAGAACCGTCGTACGGTGGGTCCGTCAAGCGGCTCTGCGACCTCGGCGAACCGCTCTTCCGGGCCGATAAAGGTCGTCATCTCCGGGAACGCCACGAAGTCCGCACCGTCGGACGCGGCCTCGTCGAGGAGGCCGAGCGCCCGCTCAACGTTCGCCGCCTTGTCGTCTCGCGAGTCTAGCTGGCACGCGGCCGCCACGAATCGGGACATCTCGTCGGGAGGCTACGTGGACCGACGATATGGTAGTCACGGTTACTCGCTCGGGTCGAACTCGAGGTAGACCAGTCGCTCGTCGCCGACCGTCCATCCGCGGTGTCCCGGCGGGATGGTCGCGGCGCAGCCGGCGGCAATCTCCGTCTGCGTCCCGTCGTCCAGTTCGAGGCCAAGCGTCCCCGAAACGACGTAGATGTCATGGGCGTTCTGGCAGTAGGCGGCTTCCGCTCCATCGTGGTCGGCTTCCGCTCCCCATTCCGGCTCCAGCGTCGCTCGCGTGACCGCCACGTCGCTTAGGTCGACCGACTCCGTGCGGCCGGCTTCGAGCGCTGTCGGGTTTGTGTCGGAAAGCTCTGTGACGACCAGCTCGTCAACTTCTGTACTGTCTGCCATGGAAGACGTTCTCCGGGGATAGTCGTCTCTTTTGTCGCTACTGAAACTCGCGACAGAAATATAAGAATGTTTATCACCATGTGTTAATATACAAATTCCGACAGCATTTGACGAGTGCTCTGTCGGCTCGACGGTCTTCCGTCTGGAATGGTGTCCGGTGCGACCTAGAAGCCGACTCCGAATCGGCAACCCCTGCCAAGCTATATGAACTTTCAGCCGACTTACATAGTTGAATATGGTTTCGACTCCTCGCGTTCGAGCCCTCCCCTCGTCGTGGCAATTCGCGTTCGTCGGGGCGGTCGTCTCGCTCCCCGTCAGTACGGTCCTGAACCGACTGCCGAACTCGGAGGCGACCGTCGGTGCCGGTATCATGATATTCGGGGCGTTCGTCGCGGGCGCTATCGCCGCAGTCCGCTCGGCGGACCCGGACGCCGCCGGACTCCGCGCCGGTTTTCTCGGCGGCGCGCTCGAACTGCTCGTGTTCATGGTGACGTCGGGAACGACGACGGCGTGGCCGCTGTCCAGAGTCGCGTTCTTCGCACTCGCCAGCGCATCTGTTCTGTGTCTCGCCCCCGTCTTCGGTCTGGGTTGCGGTCGAGTCGGTGGGTGGGTGGTACGCTCCGTCGCTTCACGGTGGAACTCTACTGCGAGTACGTCGTAGCTTCCTTGTGATTCCTTGTGCAGAATTGCCAAATAATAAAGATACACAGATAACTGATGTGTTGGCTATAATACTCGCTTTTGGGTTCGAACATCGCCTCCGTTCTCACAGCGAAGTGATTTCGAACTCGTTCAGCAACAATAGTCGCGTTTGTTCCTCTGTGGGGAACAGAACCGTTGCGACGCGCGCTCCTGTTCTCACTCCTCGACGGGTTCGAGCGGGTCGGTTTTCCCCCACCGCGCCGACGCGCCCTCGGTCGGTGTCGCCCACCCGACGGCGTTGTCGATGACTCGCTTGATCTCGTCCTGGTGGAAGATGGGATACTCCTCGTGGCCCGGTCGGAAGGCGAAGATTCGCCCGCGGCCGCGACGATAGCAGACGCCCGAGCGGAACACGTCGCCGCCTTCGAACCACGAGATAAAGACGGTTCTGTCTGGTTCCGGGATGTCGTACGGCTCGCCGTAGGTCTCCGTCGCCGGGATGACGAACTGCTCGTCGAGGCCGTCGGCGATGGGGTGGCCGGGGTCCGCGACCCAGACGCGCTCGCGCTCGCCGCCGTGGCGGTACTTGATGTTGCAGGTCGTGCCCATCAGCCGCGTGAACGGTTTCGAGTTCTTCCCCGAGTGCAGCGGGATGAAGCCCATCCCCTCGTGGACGCGGTCGACGACGCGCTCCGCGACGGCGTCCGTCACCTCGTCGTTGGCGCAGTGGGACCACCAGACTAGCACGTCCGTCGCGTCCAGTGTCTCCTCGTCTAAGCCGTGTTCGGGCTCCTGTAACGTCGCCGTCCGAACCTCGCGGTCCGGCCCCTCCAGATGTTCCGCGATGGTGCCGTGGATTCCCTTCGGATACCGCTCTGCGACCTCTGGTTCTTCCCGTTCGTGGACGTTCTCGTTCCAGACTGTGACTCGTGTCGGCATGCGCCATAGTGTTCGCCCCCGTTGATAAATTCTCCTCCCGAGCGAGATATTGGGTATCAATCGCTGCTCTAAACTGTTCCCCTAAAGGGAACTTATTGTCAATTGTCGACACATGGGCTGTAGCTGCAGAATCTGGAATATTGTGGTTTTGAACGCCACGTGACGAGGGAATATCCTCGTTTTCCCGGCCGACAAGCATTACGATTATATGGTTGTAATCTATCTGCGGAACCGCCTCCTCGATGTTCCCGAGACGGCTTTGAGAATAGTTCTCGATTAATAATTCCCAATAGGGGAACGCCACTCGACTCGATTCCAACTCTCGTGAGTCACCTCCACGTCGAATCGCCCGCCTCGGACCTCACCAATCCTTCTCTTGAATATCTGCCGGTACACCCCAAATATCGTCGTTCCCTCGAAGGGAACGAGAATTGCTATATTGATTTTTCGTGCGCTTCTCCCGAACCCCGCGCGTCGCCGCCGCGGGACCTTACGACGCCGTTTCCGACCACGGGCGTTCGTAACTCGGGTCGTCGACGAAGCGGTCGAGACCGGCGCGAATCGACATCCGACTTCCGGCAGGGAGCCGCACCCGGAGCGCGCCCGTCCCTTCGTCGCCGTCACTTGCGCTGTCGGAGTCTTCCTCGCCGCCGCCGCGCTCCACGCCGTCGGTCTCGACCGTAGTAAAGCGGTGTTCACCGTACGCGCCCGCTTGGACGACGACCTCTTCCTGTCTCGCCCCGGTGTTGACGAGCGTCAGTTCGATTCCGTCTTTCGTCACCGACTCCACGAGCGCGGCGACGCCTGCCGGTAGTCCTGGCCGTTCCCGGCGCGCGTCGAAGTGTCTGACCTGCGCCATCACGAGGCCGCCGTAGTAGACGGGTTGTGGCGCTCCCATGGTGAGTTGGAGCAGTGCCTTGTGGAACGCCGGGTTTCGGTCTCTGAGGTAGTCTTCGTCCACGGTCGTCGGCTCGTTCCCCTCGGCGTCGAACAGGCGCAGTCGCTCGTCGACGTGCTCGCGCGTCGCTTCGAGGATTCGGTCCGGGTAGTCCTGGAACTCCCCGTCGAGGTAGGCCAGCCACGCGTACTCGTGACCGTCGTCGTGTTTCGTCTTCGCCCGCGGGTCGACGCGTCGCCAGTCCTGTTCTCCCCAGTCGCGGAGCCGACGCAGTCGATTTCGGTCCTCGTCGCGCATCGACATGTACCAGAGGTGAACCGCGTAGGGGTCGTCCGTAAGCGGCTGGAACTCGTACCAGCCGTCCCGCCACAGCACCTCCCCGTCGTCCTCCGTGAGGACGCCCGAGGCGTCGTAGTGGTAGTCGCCCTCGCCGCCGTACTTGTGCGGGATGTGGAGGGTGCTGTGTACGTCGTCTTCGGCGACCTCGATGCCGTTTTCGATGAGCACGTCGAGTTGCGACCGCGGGAACTCGAGGTACTCCCGGTCGCCTTCGAGCAGGACCGCGTTCTCGGCGGCGACCGTCGGCCCGATGCCGATGTAGTGCCACCCGCCCCACGACCAGCCGTAGTAGCCGCCGTACCACGACCCGTCTGTGTACTCGCCGATTTCGCCGGAGCGCCCGACGTTGTCGGGGATGATGCCGCCGTTTTCGGCCGTCCGCTCCCGCCACGCGTCGAGGTAATCGGTCACCCACTCGCGGTAGTCGTCGTCGCCCGTGTGGAGATAGGCGTTCGTCATCAGGCTCGTGATGTTGAGGTTCAGTGGGATGTCGCCCTTCGCGCAGCGCTCGTTCAGCACTTCGAACAGGCGCTCTTCGTTCGCCGGGTCGAGGAGGTCCGCGGCCTCGTCGAACTCTAAATCCCGCCACGGGAGGCCGTGTCTGGCCCAGCGGTAGTCCGCGCCGTAGGGGTGGTGTTCGTAGGCGGAGAAGTCGCAGAACTCCGGGCCCATGCTCCCGTTCATCGGCCCGCGAACCACTCGGTTTTCGGCGTCGTAGTTCCCCGTGTCCGAGTCGGCGGTGTAGAGGTCAGCGAACTTCGTCGCTCGGTCGACGACCGCGTCGTCGTCGGGCGCGGCGAGGCCCATGTTGTACGTGTAGAGGTTGCCCTCCCCGAGGTGGAACCAGTCGCGACACTGTTCGAACTCGTCGACGACCATCGGATGGCCGAACGGCGTCTCCGTCGCCGCGCCGCGTTCCAACGCGGACTCGTACACGCGACGGGCGTGGTCGAGCAGGCGTTCGTCGCCGCCCATCGCGTACACGAGCGGCCAGTTGTAGAACCCCTCGACCACGTCGTCGAAGCCGTCGACGCCCACGTGGTCGTCTGGCGGCCAGAACGGCTCCCCGTCGGGGCCGGTGTAGTCGTTGACGAACCGGTCGACTGCATCGGCCGTCAGGTCGAACAGTGCTCGCTGTTTGTGCGCCCACGTCGGCGGTCGAGTCGCCTCGGCGGTCGCTTCGAACTCGCGCATGCCACCATACCCCGCGTCTCGGGTGATGAATATTTGGGTCGCGCGAGTCGCGGCGCTCCGGCCGGTTCGGGCGACGACGATCCGTCTGACCGCGTCGTCGGCGAACCTCCCGATTCAGTCGTCACTCACCGTGCCGACACCGCGCGGCTCGACCTCGTCGCTACCGCGGTTATGCCAGTCGCTCTCGCGGCCCTCGGTCGGTCGGTCGCTGGTTGTCGTCGGTCGTTGGTTGTCGTCGCTCGGCGTCTTCTGTGGGTCGCGTTCAGTCGATGAGGCGCTCGATGTCGTCGTCGAGCTGGTCGTACAGCTCCTCCGCCTGGCGCTCGTCTTCGGCCGACAGCGGGCGAATCGGCTCGCGGACTCCCCCGCCGTGCAGGCCGGCCAGTTCGAGGCCTTTCTTCACCGCCGGGACGCTGATAGCGCCATCGAGGGTGTTGTTCTGTCCAGTCTGGTCGCGGAAGTTCTGGTAGGGCAGACAGATGTTCCGAAGCTCACGGGCGCGCTCCCAGTTCTCTTCGGTGAGCGCCTCGAACAGCGCGAGGCCGACTTCCGGCCGGAAGTTGCTCACTCCCGCCGAGAATCCCTCGATGCCCTCGTTCCAGAACGAGACGGCGAAGGGTTCGGCGAGGCCGTCCACCCAGACCACGTCGTCGCCGGTGGCGCTGGCGGCCGCGCCGAGTTTCACGGCGTCTTCGATGGCGTACTTGATGCCGACCACGCCGTCGAGCCCCGCGAGGTCGCGGAGATAGTTGATTGACGGGTCGAATCCCTTGACGTACGGCACCAGCGGGGCCGACGAGGCTTCGGCGAGCCTCTCGTAGTAGCGAAGCAGCCCGCGCTCGTGGACGTACGTGTGGTCCGGCGGCATTATCATCATCCCGTCGACGCCGATGCGGTCGTAGGCGTCGATGAGTTCCCGCGCACCCGTCGTGCTCCCGCCGACGCCGGCGAGGACGCACACGTCGGAGGGGAGCGCATCGACGGCCGTCTCCGTCACGTCGACGCGTTCCTGCTGGGACAGCGAGTGATACTCGCTGATGTTCGCCGACGCGAGGAACGTGCGGATTCCCTCGTCGTAGAGGGTCCTCGCGTTCGCTGCCAGTTCGTCGTGTTCGATGTCGAGGTCGTCGTCGAACGGGGTGAGGAGCCCGGCGGCGACGCCGCGCAGGTGCTCGCGCACACCGCTCTCTGCGAGTGGCATACCCGAACCACCGTGCACTCGCGCATAAAATCTTCGGACAGGGGGGTCGCACGCGACGACGAGCGCCCGAGGACCGTCAAAACAGTTATCTGCCCCATCTCTGTAGTCGAACCCATGCCGCGTCAGACAGACTCGTCTCCAATCGCCGTCGGAGTCGTCGGCCTCGGAAGCCTCGGTCGTCGGCTCTGTCAACAGTTCGTCGAACTCCCCCGGTCGGAACTCGTCGCCATCTCCGACGTGGACCCAGACGGCCTCGCCGAGGTCGGTGACTCCTTCGACGTTCCCGAGGCGCACCGCTACCCGTCGTTCGAGGCGTTCCTCGATTCGGCCCCGATGGACGCCGTCGCCGTCGCGACGCCTAACGGCCTGCACTACGAGCAGACCTCGGCCGTGTTGGACCGCGGCCTGCACGTCCTCTGCGAGAAGCCGCTCGCGACCGACGCCGAGGAGGCCTACGAACTCACGACCCGCGCCGAGGCGAGCGACCAAACCGTGATGGTCGGCTACCAGCGACACTTCAATCCGGCCTACAAGCGCGCCCACGACGAGTGGGCCGAGGGCGACCGCGTCCCGCGATTTATTACCGGTGAGGTGACCCACGACTGGCAGTCCTACTACGAGAAGGAAGACGACTGGCGGATGAACCCCGAACTGAGCGGCGGCGGTCACCTCCTGAACGTCGGCACGCACGTCATCGACGCCATCCTCTGGACGACCGGACTCACCCCGACCCACGTCAACGCCTACGTCGACTTCCACGACGACGAGCAGGTGTTCGACCGCCAGTCCTCCATCATCATCGAGTTCGCGGAGGGCGCGGTGGCGAACGTCTCCGACACGGGCGTCGTCGCGCGGACCCGCGAGCACGTCCACATCTGGGACGACGAGGGGGCGATATACCTCGAAGGCCACGAGTGGGACGACCGGACCGGCTACGTCATCGACGACGAGGGGACCGAACACCATCCCTACGACGGCTACGAGCGGTGGCTGAGCAAGGGCACCGCGTTCCTCGACGCGATAGAGACCGGCGAGACGCCGCCCGCGACCGCCCGCGACGGCCTCAAGGCGGTGCTCATCACGATGGCGGCCTACGAGTCGGGTCGGCGGAACGAACGCGTCGCACTCGACGAACTCTACCCGTTCGCGTCCGACGTCTTCCAGTAGCGCGCCTTCGTTCTCTCTCGACTGTTTCCACTCCGCGTTCTCCCGCGCGAGGCGGAGTTTTATCGTGGTGGCCGATTCTGTAGAGGTATGCGAATCGCGACTATCAGCGGATACGCTCTCTCGTCACCTATCGAACCGCCGCAGGACCGACCCTTCCACGGCGGCGTCCGTCGCCTCCTCAAACGCGACGTGGTGCTCGTCGTCGTCGAATCGGCCGACGGAACCCGCGGCATCGCCACCGCCGGCGCGAGCAGTTCCGCGATGCGGGAGTACTTCGAGGGCGAATCGCAGGGCACCTTCGCGGACGTGGTAAACGGGGCCGTCGCCGACGCGCTCGAAGGCGAGACCGTCGAGGAGGTCGAAGACGCGCACGCGATGCTCCGCGACACCGACCTCCCCGACCGACTCCGCCATCAGGCCATCTCGGCGCTCGACGTGGCCCTGTACGACATCCGCGGGAAGGAGGTCGGTGCGCCCATCTACGAACTGCTCGCCGACGAGTACGGCACCGACCCGACGACGGAGATGCCCCTGTACGCCAGCGCCGGGATGTACATGGAACCCGAGGGGTACGCCGAACAGGCGGCGACCATCCGCGACCTCGGCTTCTTCGGCTACAAGTACCGACCGGGCATCGGCCCCGACGGGGACCGCCGCACTGTCGAACTGCTCGCCGACGTCGCGGGCGACATGGAAGTGATGCTCGACGTGCACACCTGGTGGAAGATTCGCGACGGCTACGACCGCGAGACGGTCGAAGACCTCGTCACCTTCGCCGCCGAGCGGGACTGCTACTGGGTCGAAGAGCCCGTCTCGCCCGACGACCACGCGGGCTACGTCGAACTCGCGGAGACGGGCGCGCCGCGGGCCGGCGGCGAGAGCGAACCGACGCCCGAGGGCCTCGTCGCGCTCGGCGAGACGGGCGCGGTCGACTTCCTGCAGGGCGACGTTCGGCACCACTGCGGCTACACCGGCTGTCGCCCCGCGGTCGAGTCCTGCGTCGGCCGCGACGTGGAGTTCGTCCCGCACAACTTCGGGACGTGGGTCGGCCTGCTCGCCAACGCGCACCTCGTCGCGGCCGCGCCCGAGGTGTCGCTCCTCGAATACCCGGTCTTCGAGGACGACCCGCTCCTCGACGCCGAGACCGACCCCGGAATGTACCCCTTCGACCTCGCGTTCGACATCATCGAGGGCCAACCCGCCGTCGAGGACGGCGTCCTCTCGCTGTCCGACGAGCCGGGACTGGGAATCGAAGTGAACTTCGACGCGCTCGACGACTACCCGTTCCGCGACGGGCCGTGGACCGAGTTCCACTACGACGAGGACTGAGTCGACGGTTCGAAGCGACTCGCCGCCTTCGTCCCGTCTGTCTCGCCGCGTTCGCCGTCTGCACAAGCTATAATGCGTCTCTCCGTGGTACATTTTTCATGCACGTAACCGACATCGAAGTCATCCCGATATCGCACCGCCTCCCCGAGGGCGAGGGCCTCGGCGACGCGCGCGGGTTCGGCCACGACAGGGCGACGACGCTCATCCGCGTCGACACCGACACCGGCGACGTCGGCTGGGGCGAGGCGTTCGCCCCGGGGAGCGTTATCGCGCCCGTCGTCGACGAGTTCTTCCGCGACGACGTGGTCGGCATGGACCCCTTCGACGTGCGGCGCCTCGCGGAGGCGTCGTACACAGACCCATACCACTTCGGCGGGAGCGTCTTCGTCCAGAGCGCCCTCAGCGGCATCGACGTGGCCCTGTGGGACCTCGTCGGCAAGGCGACCGGCAAGCCCGTCCACCGGCTCCTCGGTGGGACGCCGCGGGAGACGCTCACCGCCTACGCCTCGACGATGTACTTCACCGAGGCGGACCGCGACATCGCCGAGCCGATTCGGGACGCCGTCGACGAAGGATTCTCCGCGGCCAAGATAAAAATCGGCAACGGCACCGACTCGGACGTGGAGCGGGTTCGAACCGCCCGCCAACTCTTCGGCGACGACGCGCGGCTGATGGTCGACATCAACGGGAACTACCGGCCGCGACAGGCGATTCGCACCGCGAAGGCCATCGAGGAGTTCGACATCACGTGGATGGAAGAACCCGTCCCGCCGGAGAACCTCTCGGGCTACCGCGAGGTCAAACGCGGCGTCGACGTGCCCCTCGCGGCCGGTGAGGCGCACTACGGCCGCTTCGAGTTCAAGCGCCTCGTGGACGACCGGACGGTCGACGTGGTCCAGCCGAACCTCGGGCGGTGCGGCGGGCTCTCGGAGGCGAGTCGCATCGCCGACCTCGCCAGCACGGAGAACGTGGCGGTCCGGCCGCACATCTGGAACAGCGCGGTCGGCCTCGCCGCGGCGGTCCAGTTCGCGGCGTCGGTCTCGGACTACCCGCACACGCGGCACGTCCCGGACCCGATGATGGTCGAGTTCGACCGGAGCGAGAATCCGCTCCGCGACGAGATTCTGCGGACCCCGTTCGACCCGACCGGCGGCGAGGTGGACGTGCCGCAGGCCCCCGGCCTGGGCGTCGAAATCGACGAGGACGCGGTCGAACGGTACCGCGCCGACCGCTGAGCGCGGGTCGCTCGTTCGTCTCCCCGCCGCTGCACCGCCGAACCGACCTCGCGCTGTTCCGACTCGCGGGATAGTTTTATGCGTTAAAGCACCGTGGCACCGGTATGCAGTCATCGCTAGTGGTAGTCGACAGCACGGACTCCAACGAGCGCCTCCTCGTCGAGGCGGGGCAAATCGCGGCCGGCACGGACACGCCGCTCGTGCTCCTCACGCGAATCACCGAGGACGAAATCGTCGAGAACGCCGAGACGTTGCAGGCGATGAGCGACGCCGCCAACACGCCGCTGGAGTCGAACTCGGCGCGGGAAGTCGCCACCCGATTCGCGTCGCAGGCCGCCGACGAGGCGTTCGAGTCGGTGAACGGAACCGTCGAGTACGACGCCGTCACCGTCGTCGCCGACGAGGGCGAGTTCGCGGACGAGGTGATTCGCGTCGCCGACGAGCGCGGCTGTGACCACGTCTACGTCGCCGGTCGACAGCGCTCGCCGACAGGGAAGGCGCTGTTCGGCGACACCGCACAGCGCGTCGTCCTCAACTTCGACGGCCCGGTCACCATCCTGACCGAGTGACGGAGCGGCCGGACCCACCGAAACGACAGCTATTTGCGACCGCGACTCGTCACGTGTTATCACATGTATCAGCTGTCGGAGCAAGCGGAGCCTGTACCGTCGGGTTCGTCCCGAACCATCGACATCGGCTACATCGGCGGCGGGAGTCAGGGGTGGGCCCACACGCTCATCAACGACCTCGCGCAGTGTCCGGACCTCGCGGGGAGCGTCACGCTGTACGACGTGAACTACGAGATGGCGTCGAAGAACGCCCTCCTCGGAAACCGCGTGATGGACCGCGAGGAGGCGGTCGGCGACTGGTCGTTCGAGGCGACCCGGAGCATGGACAAGGCGCTCGACGGTGCCGACTTCGTCATCTGCTCGATTCAGGACCCGCCGGGTGAGACGTTCGTCCACGACATCGACGTGCCCCAGGAGTACGGTATCTATCAGACGGTCGCCGACACCGTCGGCCCCGGCGGGGCGATTCGGGCGCTGCGAGCGATTCCGCAGTACCGTGAAATCGCCGCGACGGTCCGCGAGCGCTGCCCGGACGCGTGGGTCATCAACTACACCAACCCGATGACGGTCTGCACGCGGACGCTCTACGAGGAATTCCCCGACATCAAGGCCATCGGGCTCTGCCACGAGGTGTTCAAGACCCAGAAGCTGTTCGCCGAGATGGCGGAGCGCTACATCGACGAGGCCGAGGACGTCGCCCGCGACGAGGTTCGGGTCAACGTCAAGGGAGTCAACCACTTCACGTGGGTCGACGAGGCGCGGTGGCGCGACCGCGACGTGTTCCAGTACCTCGACGAGGAACTCGAACGTCGGAAACCGCTTTTCGACCGCGAGTCGGGCGACCTCGACGCCGAGTCCTACTGGGTGAACAACGAGGAAGTCGCGCTCGACCTCTACGACCGCTTCGGCGTCCTCGGCGCGGCGGGCGACCGTCACCTCGTGGAGTTCGTCCCGTGGTATCTGAGCATCGACGAGCCGGCGGAAATCCAGCGCTACGGTATCCGGCTCACGCCGAGTTCGGCCCGCGTCTCCGACGACGAGGGCCCCGACGAGATGGAACGCTACCTCGAAGGCGACGCGGAGTTCGAGTTCCACGAGTCGGGCGAGGAAGCGGTCGACATCATGCGGGCGCTCTCCGGCGAGGGGACGTTCGTCACGCACCTCAACTACCCCAACGAGGGGCAGGTCGACGGCATCCCCGAGGGCGCGGTCGTGGAGACGAACGCGCTCCTCTCCGGAGACGACGTGACACCCCTCTGTGCGGGCGGCTTACCCGACGAGGTCGAGAGCATGGTCGAGCGCCACGTCACGAATCAGGAGACGCTCGTGCGCGCGGGCTTCGAAGGCGACCTCGACCTCGCGTTTCAGGCGTTCCTCAACGAACCGCTCGTCACCGTCTCGCGCGACGAGGCCCAAGAGCTGTTCGCCAAACTCGTCGAACTGGAGCGCGAGTACTTCGCCGACTACGACCTCGACGCGTCGGTCCTGCGGGCGTAAGCCGGCGTTTCGAACCCTCGCGAACACGTCACTCCCCACCTCCGGGGTCAGCTATTTATCCCGCGGCCCAGTCGGTACACGCGATGTCGAGCGCCAATAGCCGCGGTTTGAGCTTCGGCTGTCAAGTTGTCAGCTACGGAAACGTCGAGAAAACCATCGAGCGAGCGGTCCGAGCCGAGACGGCCGGGTTCGACACCGTCACCGTTCCGGACCACCTGTTTCACCCGACCGGCTCCGAGGAGTATCTGGTGGACCCGCCGTGGGAGGCGTTCTCCGTCCTCGGGGCGATAGCCCAGCGCACCGAGGAGGTGACCCTCATGCCCGGCGTCGCGGACTCGGTGCGCCGCCACCCGACCGAACTCGCGCACGTCACGGCCACGCTCGACCGGATGACGGACGGCCGCGCCGGTCTCGGTATCGGGGCCGGCGAGGCGTTCAACTTCGCGCCGATTTCGGACATCGACTGGGACGACCCGTACACCCGGTTCAGGGAGTGTGTCGCCGTCATCGACGGCCTGTGGAACTCGACGACCGACGAGCCGTTCTCGTTCGCGGGCGACTACTTCGACCTCGACGAGGCACACATGGGGCTGAAGCCCGCACAGGAGCCGCGCCCGCCGCTCTGGATAGGCGGTTACGGCGAGAGCATGCGCGGTCTGACGGGCGCGGTCGCCGACGGCTGGTTCCCGTGGATTTACTCGCCCGACGAGTACGCGGCCGACCTTCGGAAAGTCCTCGACGTGGCCGCGGACCGAGGCCGCGACCCCGACGCCATCGACCGCGCGGTGATGGTTCCGACCACGGTCTCCGAGGACGGCGACGAGGCTCGCGCGGCCGGCATCGAGCGCAACCGCGTGAACCTCGCGCTCCGACCGCCGCTCCTCGCCGACATGGGCTACGAGGACATCGCGGAGTCGACGCCCATCATGTGGCAGATGGCGTTCGACGAGGAACAGGAGCGTCAGTTGTCGGCGGCGGCCGAGCGCATCCCGGACGGGGCCGTCGACGATATCTGCGTCGCCGGCGACCCCGAGCGCGCCATCGAGCGAATCGAGGCGTTCCGCGACGCGGGCGTCGACAACCTCGTTCTCATCCCCGTCGGCGACTACGAGGAGACGATGCGGCACTACGAAAACGAGATTATTCCGTACTTCAGCGAGCGGTAGCGCGGCGGGACGAGTCGGAGCGTCGGTCGCCGACACCGGCTGATGCGGTTAGTCGGTCACTCCTGTGCGCCGTCGCTGACGCCGGGTTCCTGCTGGTTGTCGTCGTCGTCTCCTCTGCTCGCATCGATTCGCGGTTCTACCCCGAACCGGTAGTACGCCGTCCAGACGGCCGCTACGACGGCGACGATGGCGAACAGCGTCGGCGACCACACCATGCCGAACTGCTGGGCCAGCCACATTCCCGAGAGCATGACGCCGAGGACGAACACGAACACGGTCAGGTCGGCGGCTCGAAGATTCATGTACCGACGTTCGGAACCGACCGGGATAAACGTTCACACGGCGACGCGCGAGCGCTCCGCTCAGTCGCGGACCAGCCAGCCGACGGCGTTGCGGAGCAGTCGCCGGTAGTCGTCGTTCTCGAAGGCCTCGGCGGTGTGTCCGAGCGACGCGTAACAGACTCGCCCCGCGCCGTACTCGCGGACCCACGCGACCGGGTAGTCGGTGAGGTCGGGGTGGGCCATGCGCGCGAGCACGGTCACGTCGTCGTCCACGTCGACCTGATACGGCTCGTCGAACACCTCGAAGTCGTCGACGCCGTCGGTCACGGCGTGGTCGGAGACGATTTCGACGCCGAACGTCGATTGCTCGGGGTGGGTGAGGAAGTGGCCGCCGAGGAGGTCGCGGAGGTCGGGAAACGGCTCGTCGCGCTTGTCGAGGCCGCCGTCCCCGTCGTGGACGTTGATGAGGTCGGCGGCGCAGTGGAGACCCAGATAGGCTCCGCCGTCGCGGACGAAACTGAGGAGACCGTCTAACTGCTCGGGTGTCAGGGTGGCGTCCGTCAGGTAGTCCACGACGAGGTCGTAGCCCGCGAGGTCGGCGAGGGCGTCTTTGTCGGTCGTCGCGGTCACCTCGGCGGCGTCGCCGATGGCGGACTCGATGTGCGGTCGCATCTCCTCGAAGTCGTGGAACGAGAAGGTCGTCTCTCCGATGACTAACGCGGACGGCTGCTGCATGGGCTGTCGTTCAGTTCCCGCGCGAAAAGTCGTTTCGGTGCCACCACGGCTTGCTCGGCACGACCGTCCGGGGCACCCGCCCGAGGCGACCGCTCACTCGAACTCGATGCGCCCGAAGTACGCCGGCGAGTGGTACGTCGGCTCCGGCAGTTCGATTCGGTTCCACGTCCCCTTCTGCGCGTCGGGCAGACCGCTCCGGTAGAAGTTCCCGCGCCAGACCGTCTCCGAGTCGAGTTCGAGCGGGAGGCCGGTCAACGACTGGAGCGTCGACCGCGGGAGCCGCGCCGCGAGCCACCACGCGTCGTCGTCCGGGGACGCGGTTTTCGTGGGGCCGGGGACGGACGTTTCCACCTCGACGGCCGCCGCGTCGGTCGGCGAGACGAGGTCGCGGCCGATGTCGCGCTCGCGCCAGTTCGGCTCCTGCCACGCGAGTTTGAACGTGCCGCAGCAGTTCGCCTCGAAGTTGAAGTACCGCCCCGGCGAGCCGTCGTCGGGCGGGGCCGGCGTGGCGAACAGTTCGACCGAACTGTCCTCGAACGTCGGACCGTTCAGCTCCGTCACGTCGGCGGTTATCTCGTCGTCTTCGACGTGGAACTGCAGGTAGAGCGCCTCCGCGTCGAACAGCGCCCTGACCGTCGTCTCCGGGCCGGGTTCGTCGCCCCACGCGTACTCGTCCAGTCGGGCGACGTTCGCCCGCTCCCACACCGTCCCGTCGACCGCGCCGGTCAGCGGGACCGCCCTGTCCGCGTCGATGCGGCTGACCTCGTAGGTTCGCATACGTCTCACTCACTCGACCCGCCCGCAAGAGCGTTCCGCCCGCACCCGACGAAACCACTTTGTCGGGCGCTACCGAATCGCGTGGTATGAGACGAGAGTTCACCGGCTACCGCCGGGAGAGCGGCCGCATCGGGGTCAGAAACCACGTCGCCGTCCTTCCGACCTCGGTCGCGTCGTCCTGCGTCGCCCGCGGTATCGCGGCCGAGGCGGGGGCGTGGGCGCGCGCGACGCCGCACCAGATGGGAGCGAACCAACCGGACGAGGCGCGAGCGCAGACCGAGCGGGTGCTGGTCGGCGTCGGGCGCAACCCGAACGTCGGCGCGGCGCTCGTCGTCGAGTTCGGAACCGAGGACATCGACGCCGCCGACCTCGCGGACCGAATCGCCCGAGACGGCAAGCCGGTCGAGACGCTCTCGGTCCGCGAGGTCGGCGGGACGGCCGCGGCCCTCCAGCGCGGGCGCACCGCCCTCGACTCGCTGAACGAGGCGGCCGCGGACGCCCGCCACGAGTCGGCCGACGCGAGCGAACTCGTCGTCGGCGTCGAGTGCGGCGGGAGTGACGCCACCTCGGGCATCGCCGCCAACCCCGCCGTCGGCGACGCCTGCGACCATCTCGTCGCGGCCGGGGGAACCGCCTCGTTCAGCGAGACGCCGGAGTTCATCGGCGCGGAACACGTCCTCGCGGAGCGATGCGCCGACGAGGAGACCCGCCGCCGACTGCTCGACCGCGTCGAGCGCCGCGAGGCGACCGCCGACCTGATGGGGGTCGACCTCCGGGGCGCACAGCCCTCGCCCGGCAATCAGGAGGGCGGCCTCACGACCATCGAGGAAAAGAGCCTCGGAGCCATCTCGAAGGGCGGGACGACCCCCGTGCGCGGCATCGTCGACTACGCCGAGCGCTTGCCGGTCGGCGGCGGCCTCGTCCTGATGGACACGCCGGGCTACGACGTGGAGAGCGTCGTCGGCAAGGTCGCCGGCGGCGCGCAGATTATCGTCTTCACCACCGGGCGCGGGAGCACCACCGGCAACCCCGTCGCGCCCGTGGTGAAGGTCACGGGAAATCCCCGGACGTGGGAGCGCATGCGGTCGAACATGGACGTGAACGCCGGGGCGGTGGTCGAGGGCGACGCGACGATTTCCGAGGCGGGCGAGCGCGTCTTCGACGAGGTGCTCGCCGTCGCCGACGGGAAGCGAACCGGGGCCGAGACGCGCCGGATGGAGGAGTTCGCCATCACGGAGGTCCACCCGCGCGAACTCGCGGAGGTGCGGGGCAAATGAAGGGCCGCGTCCTCGACGGGGGCGCCCTCGTGCTGGCCGACGGCGACAGCGTGGCGACGGCGCTCGAAGACCTCGACGCCGGGCGCGAGGTCCGCGACGGAGACCGCGCGGTGACGCTCGCCGACGACGTTCCGTTCGGCCACAAATTCGCCCTCGACCCGCTGTCGGCCGGCGAGACGGTCCGCAAGTACGGTGAGGTCATCGGGCGGACCACGGCGGCTGTCGCGGCCGGTGAGTGGGTCCACACGCACAATTGCGAGAGCACCCGCGGCCGCGGCGACGTGGCGGCGGAGGTGGAGCGATGACCCGGAACCCACACCCGGACCGCCGCCGAGTCACCCCAGACTCGTTCGCGGGCCACCGCCGACCCGACGGCCGCCTCGGCATCCGAAACCGGGTGCTCGTCCTCCCGTCGGTCATCTGCTCGCACGTCGTCGCCGAGGAGATAGCCGCTGGTTCGCCCGGTGCGGTGGCCGCGCCCCACGACCACGGCTGCGGGCAGTTGGGCGCGGACGCCGAGCAGACCGAACGGACGCTCGTCGGCCTCGCCGGGAACCCGAACGTCGCGGGTACGGTCGTCGTCGGCCTCGGCTGCGAGACGGTCCGGAGCGACGTCGTCGCCGCGGCGGTCGAAGAACGCGGGCTTCCAGTCCGCGAACTCACGATACAGGACGCCGGGGGGACCGACGCCTGCGTCGACCGCGGCACGGCCGCCGTCGCCGACCTCCGGGAGTCGGCCGCCGCTCAGGGGACGGACGGGGCGACCGCGACAGCCGACGAACAGACGGCGACCCTCGGTGACCTCACGGTCGGCGTCGTCGTCGACGACCTCGCGGACTCGACCAGACGGCACGCCGACCCGCTCGTCGCCGAGTTGGTCGAGCGGGTCGCGTCAGCCGGCGGGCGGGTCGTCGTCGCCGGCAACGAGCGGTTCGCCGCGCACCCCGAGGAGACCCGGTCGCTCGTCGGCGACGCGGCCGCCGACCGACTGCTCGACGCGGCGGGCCGCCCCGCGAGGGCGACGCGCGTCGGAACGGAGGCGGCGGCCCGTGGATTCGACGCGGCGACGGGATTCCTCGGCAACGCGCCGGTCACGGGAGTCGCGGCGTACGGTCAACGAGTCGATGAAACGGACGCTGCCGATGCCGCCGCCGGCGCGGTGACGCTGCTCGACGCGCCCTCTCGGGTCGAGGAGGCCGCGACCGGCCTCGCCGCCGCGGGCGCGCACCTCGTCCTCCACGTCACGGGACAGGGGACGCCCGCCGGCCATCCCATCGTTCCGGTGGTGAAACTCTCGGGCGACGCGGACACGCTCGCGGCCGTCCCCGACGATATCGACCTCGACGCCCGCGAGACCGACGCGGACGACCTCGAAGCGTATCTTCTCGCCGTCGCCGACGGCGACCGGACGTGCGCCGAGCGACACGGACTCACGGAGTTCGCCATCGCCCGCGCCGGCCCGTCGACCTGACGGTCGCATCGAGTCTCGCGCCGCCGTCCTCGGCGCATCGCCTTCCGGCTCGCCAATCTTTATTGGGTGGTAGTGTCACACCGAGTCGTAGTGGTAGTCAATCAGCAGGCTCGACCAGCGAGTCGAGGGCAGCGGAGCGCACTCGCGCTCATCGGTATCTCTCGCGTCGCGTGTGGGTCGCTCTTCGGCACGGCGATGGCGCTCTACATCGGAGAACAGGGGTCGCCGTTCGCGGTGAGCCTCGCGTACGCGGCGTTCTCCTTCGGACTGTTCGTGTTCGCCCCGGTCTGGGGCGCAATCGCCGACATCACGGGTCGGCGGCGAGCGATACTCATCGGGACCGCGTTCCTCTCGACGCTCGCCATCGCCCCGCTGACCGTGACCGCCTCGGTCCCGCTCCAAATCGCCTGTCGTGGCCTCTTCGCGGTGTTCACCGCCGGCTTCCAGTCGGTGATTCTCACCATCGTGAGCGAGTCGGGCGGCGAGTCGGAGCGCGGACGTTCCATCGGTTTCTACAGTAGCGCCCGCTCTAGCGGGGCTATCAGCGGTCGGCTGTTCGTCGGCTATCTCGTCGGCCTGCTCGTGCCGACCGACCTCTATCTCGTCGTCGTCGGCCTCGGCCTCGTGGCGACGCTCCTCACGCTCCGCATCGCCGACCCGACGCCCCCGTCCGAAGAGACGCTGACCACGGGTCGACTCCTTGGGGAAGTCCGCGGGCGACTCCTCCCCGGCGGCGCGCGGCGGGAACTGTTCGAGCGGACCGGACTCGGCTGGCTGTACGTCGGTATCGTCCTCCGGAACATGACCGAGAAGGGCTTCATCTCGGTCGTTCCGGTGTTCCTCGTCGCCGACGTGGGGCTCTCGAACGTCGTCATGGGTGCCGTGCTCGCGGTCAGTCCCGCGGTCCGAGTCGTCTCGATGTACAGCTTCGGTCGCCTGAGCGACAGCATCGGCCGGAAGAAGCTCATCGTGGGCGGACTCGCCGGCAGCGGCGTGCAGGCGCTCGTCGTCGTTCTCGCGCTCGTTCCCGACGGGCAGCTCGCCCGCATCGGTATCAGCAGCACCGCCTTCGTCGTCCACGCGGTCACGTTCTCGATGCTCACCGTGGGCACTATCGCTTTCGTCGCCGACGTGGCCCCCGTCGACCGCGAGTCGGAACTGATGGGGCTCCGGTCGACCGCCCGCGGCCTCGGCGGCGTCCTCGGACCGCTTCTCGTCGGCGTGCTCGCCACCCGGTTCGACTACGCCACGGCGTTCGTCTGCACCAGCGTCCTCGCGTTCGTCGCCGCCGGGTTGGTCGGGCGGACGCTCACGGAGAGTTTCTCGCCCGAGTGAGCCGCGCCGTGCGACCGCTCGGCCCCGCTGGTAAACGCTTATCACGCCGCCCGCTGACGTTCGAGTCGATGACGCCTACAGTCGCTACTTCCCCTTCGCCAGACGGTGAGCGCCGATGACTGAGACGCCGATTCGGGTCGGCATCGTCGGCTGTGCGAGCATGGGACGGTCCCACGCCGAAGCGCTCGCGGACACCGACGGTGTCGAACTCGCGGGCTGTGCAGACCACACCCCGGAGACCGCCCGGTCGTTCGGCGAGACGCACGACTGTCCGTCGTACACCAGTCACGCCGACCTGTTCGCCGACGCCGCGCTCGACGCTGTCTGCGTCTGCACGCCCAACGGGGCCCACCGCGACATCGTCGTCGACGCCGCGGCGGCGGGCATCGACGTGCTCTGCGAGAAACCGCTGGAAATCACGCCCGGCCGCGTCGACGACATGGTCGCCGCCTGCCGCGACGCCGGTGTCACCCTCGCTTGCGTCCTTCAGCGGCGGCTGTTTCCCACGATGCAGTTCGCCCGCGAGGTGGTCGGCGACGGTCGGCTCGGACGGCTCGTGTTCGCCGACGTGCGGGTGAAGTGGCACCGCGACCGGTCGTACTACGACGACTCGTCGTGGCACGGCAGCGCGGACCTCGACGGGGGCGTCCTGTTCACGCAGGCGCTCCACGGTATCGACCTGCTTCAGTGGGTCGCCGGCGACGTGTCACGGGTTGCCGGCACCGGCGACGCGCTGTATCACGACATCGAAGCTCCCGATACGGCCGCGCTCTCGCTCCGGTTCGAAGACGGCGCGCTCGGGCAGGTGTCGGCGACCACGGCGACGCGGCCCCAACAGCCCATCAGCCTCGAATTCAACGGGACGGAGGGAACGCTTCGCGTCACCGAGACGGGCGTCGAACTGTTCGAGGTGAACGGGGAGAAACAGCCCGTCGACCTCCCCGACCCGCGCCCCGACGGCCCGCACGTCGCCCAGATACGCGATTTCGTCGAGGCCGTCTCCGCGGGCCGACCGCCGATGGTGCCGCCGGACGAGGCGAGAAAGGGAGTGGACATCATCTTCGCCGCCGAGCGCTCGGACAGTCGCGGCGAGTGGGTATCGGTGTCGTCGGTCGGCGACCTCCGCGACGCGGACGACTGAATTCGCTGACTCGCTCGACTGCGACCTCACGACTGAGTCGACCTCACGACCGACCTCACCGCAACCGGTCGTTCGACCGACGCGGCGTTTTCGCGGAGCCTGATACGCCCTGAGTGGCTGGGATTCGACCGTTTACGTCTCGATAATGATTATCCGCCAACAATTTTTATTACGGGGCGGGTTCTGAGTCTTGTTGGTGTCATAACATGACTCCCAACAGACGCACGTTCTTGCGTGCACTCGGAGCAGGTAGTATCGGTACCGTCGCGACGTTCAGCGGAACTGCTGCGGCGGCGACCACCGTCACTGTCGAGGGGGCGGGCGAAGACATCTGGGACGCCGCGGACGGGTTCCACTACTATTACGAGGAAGTGAGCGGCGACTTCGACGTCGTCGTCCACAACACCGCCTTGGAAAACACCGATAGCTGGGCCAAAGCGGGCCTCATGGTCCGGCAGACGCTGAACGCCGACGCCGAGAACGCCATGGTTCGCCGCCGACCCAACGGCGAGGCATCGCTCCAGTGGCGCTCGGCCGCCGGCGCGGACACGGTCAGCACGACGTCCGACGGCGGGAGCGGCGAGAGCGAGGTGAGCGGCGGGTCGATTACCGCCGACTGGCTCCGCCTCACACGAAGCGGTGACACGATTTCCGCGTACGGGTCGACCGACGGGAGCAACTGGACGCTCATCGCCGACATCGCCCCCGGAGAAATCGACTTCGCGGAGGACGCCTACGTCGGCCTCGCGGTGACGAGCCACAGCGCCGGCACGCTCTCGACGGCCGAGTTCGAGAGTCTCTCCGGCCTGTCGCCGTCGAGCAACGACGACGTGGGCGACGTGGACGTGGCCGGTAGCGTCTCGACCAGCGACGGCGGCGGCGGGTCCGGCGATGGAGGCTCCGACGACGGCGGGTCCTCCTTCGACGTGGACGCCGGGTTCGCTGACGCCTCGTGGTTCGACGACAGCGTGACCGTTCACCGCGTCCAAGAGGCGACCGAGAGCGCCGTCCGCGCGGCGTTCGAGGCGAACGGTCCGCGCCTCGTCGTCTTCGAGGCCAGCGGTGTCGTCGACCTCGGCGGCGGCGACCTCTCTATCACGAACGACAAGTGCTGGGTGGCCGGCCAGACGGCTCCCTCGCCGGGCATCACCTTCATCAACGGGATGATTCAGGTCGACGCGAACGACTGCGTCGTCCAGCACCTCCGCATCTTCCGCGGGGAAGACGGCGGCGCGGCCGAGGGCGCGGACCCGATGAACAACGCCGACGACACCTCGAACGTCATCTTCGACCACTGCAGCGCCTACTGGGGCCGCGACGAGAACCTCTCTGTCGGCTACAACACGACCGACACGACCTTCGCGAACTGCCTCGTCGCCGAGGGGCTCGACGAACCCGAGGAGAACTCCAACGGTTCGCTCGTCGGTAACGGCGCGCAGAACGTCGCCATCCTCGGCACGGTCTACGCCGCGAACAACGACCGCAACCCGCGGCTGAAAGACGACACCCAGTCGGTCATCGCCAACAGCATCGTCTACTACTTCGACAAGGCCATCTGGGCGTCTCCCGGCGCTCAGTCCAGCGTCGTCGGCAACGCGTACCTCGGACGGTTCGACTGGTCCGACGCGATTGTCAAGGGTGACGGCAGCGTCTACATCGAAGACAACATCGTCGCCGACCCCGGCCTGAACGGGCGGACGTTCTGTTCGGCCACGCAACTCGGTTCTCGTCCCCTGTGGCCCAGCGGACTCACGGCGATGCCCGCCACCGATGTCGAGAGCCACAACCTCGCGTACGCGGGCGCTCGCCCGGCCGACCGCATCAGCCACGAACAGCGCGTCATCGACAACATTCGCAACCGAAGCCTCGACACCGACGTCTCGGACCCGGCGAACGCCCCCGGCATCCCCGGCGACGAGGGCGAAGTCGGTGGCTACCCCGACCACGGCGGAAGCACGCGCTCGCTTTCGGTCCCCGACAGCGGTCTGCGCGACTGGGTCGCTCAGTGGGCGCTCGCCGTCGAAGAGTCGGGCGCGAGCCCTCCCTGACCCGCCGAGCTGACACGACTGTAACGAACCCCGGCTCGAATCGAGACTCGACCAGCTGCCGTGTGCGCCATCTTTTCCAGTTGTAACAACTGCTCGACTCCGCTCTCGCGCTCGCTCCGTCAACAACTATTAGGACTTCTCCCGCGTCGCCCCGGTATGGAGAGTGTGACTCTCGGTATCATCGGTTGTGGAGCCATCAGCGACGTGTACTTCGAGGCGGGGAACCGCTTCGACGCCCTCGACATCGTCGCCTGCGCCGACCTCGATGAGGACCGCGCGAAATCGAAGGCGGACGAGTACGGCATCCCCCGCATCCTCCCGACTGAGGACCTGCTCGCCGACCCCGAAATCGACGTTGCGGTCGTACTCACGCCGGCGGGCACCCACGGCGACCTCGTGTCCGCTGCCCTCCGAGCGGGCAAGCACGCCTACACGGAAAAGCCGCTCGCGGCGACCAAGGCCGAAGGCGAGGCGATTCTGGAGACCGCCGACGAGCGCGGACTGACCGTCGGCGTCGCGCCCGACACCGTTCTCGGCACCGGAATCCAGACCTGTCGCGACCTCATCGACGAGGGCCGCATCGGCGACCCCGTCGGCGCGACGGCGTTCTGGTCGAACCACGGCCACGAGCACTGGCACCCGGACCCCGACGGCTTCTACGCGGAAGGCGGCGGTCCGCTTTTCGACATGGGGCCGTACTATCTCACGTCGCTCGTGACGCTCCTCGGCCCGATTCGGTCGGTCGCCGGGACCGCGAACACGCCGTTCGCAGAGCGCGAGATAACGAGTGAACCGCGCCGCGGCGAGCGGATTCCGGTGTCGGTGCCGACCCACGAGACGGCCGTCGTGACCTTCGAAAGCGGCGCGACGGGGACGCTCCTGACGAGTTTCGACGTGTGGGGGTCAGAACTACCGGGATTCGAGATATACGGCACCGAGGGGACGCTGAGCGTCACCGACCCCAACCGGTTCGACGGGACGCCCCGCGTCCACCTCAGCGACGACGACGACGGCGAGTGGCGCGAGATTTCCGTCGAGCGCGACCACCCCGGCCAACAGCGCGGTCTCGGCCTCGTCGACCTCGCGTACTCGCTCGACTCCGACTGGGACCACCGGACCAGCGGCGACCTCGGGTTCCACGTCCTCGAAGCGATGGACGGCATCCGCGAGTCCGCCGAGGAGGGCGCGTACGTCGAACTCTCGGCGCAGTGCGAGCGTCCGCCGTCGGTCCCCGACGGCTTCCCGACTGACCTCGGCCCGACGGGCGACGCGGAGTGAATTCGGGAGTGAACGCAGGAATCGGTGCGGGAGTGAAAACGGGCGTCAGTGCGGGAGCGAAAACAGGTGTCGGTGCCGGTACCGGTTTCGGTGTTGGCGACGGCGTCTGAACGACGGTCCGAATCGAGGTTTCTCTTTCAGTCGGCCGGCTGTTCCGCGTCGTCCGCGACGTCGATGTCGAGGTCGTCGGTGATTGGCTCGCTGTTCCGGTAGTCGATTCTGTCGTGCGCGTCGAAGCAGGCCGCCTCGTGGCGGTCCGACGGGCCGCTCATGCCGGAGAGGTCGGGCGTGTTCGACGTGCAGTACTCCCGCGCCTCGGGACAGCGGGTGTGGAACCGACAGCCGCTCGGCGGGTTCTCCGGGTCCGGGATGTCGATTTTCCTGACCGGCGGCGTCTCGATGGGGTCGTTTATCTCCGAGAGACCGGAGGTCGCCCACAGGAGGCTCTTGGTGTACGGGTGCTGGGGGTTCTTGATAATCTCGTCCGCCGGGCCGATTTCGACGATGCGGCCGAGGTACATGACGGCGATGCGGCCGTCGGCGCGACCGGCGAGGTACCGGGCGTTCGCCATGTTGTGCGAGATGAAGACGAACGAGGTGCTGAACATCTCCTGCAGTTCGAGGAGGAGGTCCATCAGGTTCACCCGCAGCGACACGTCGAGGGCGCTCACGGCCTCGTCGGCGAGGATGAGGTCGGGTTCGAGGAGCATCGACCGGACGATGACGGTCCGCTGGGCCTCCCCACCGCTCAGTTGGTGGGGGTACCGAGAGGCGTAGTCGTCTGCGGGCGTGAGCCCGACCGTGTCGAGCATCTGGTGGACGAGCTCCCGGCGCTCGACGAGGTTGAGTTCCGGCCGCCACTTCTTCAGCGCCGGGTTGAGGTTCTTGAATATCGTCCGGTTGGGGTCCAGCGAGTTCCCGGCGTCCTGGTGGACCATCTGGAGCGACTTCCGAATCTCCTTGTACGGGATGTCGCCGGGTTCGAGGTCGGACTTCCAGATGTCCTGTCCGCGGAAGCGGACCGTCCCCGAGGTGGGGCGCTGGAGGCCGATCATGGCCTTTCCGAGCGTCGTCTTGCCACAGCCGGACTCGCCGACGAGCGCGACCACGTCGTTCTCGCCGATGTCGAGCGAGACGTTGTCGACGGCGCGGACGACGCCCTTGTCGTCGCCGAGGAAGCGGTCGAGGATGCCCTCGTTGCCGCCGAAGTGGACGCTCAGGTCGTCGACGCGGAGCAGGGGGTCGTCGCTCATTTCGAGACCTCCTTCTTGAGGGGAATCGTCTCGCGGGCTTCGTCCGTGTAGAAGCACGCGGCCCCGTGGTCCTCGGACACCTCGATGAGGTCCGGGTTCGTCGCCCGGCACTGCTCGTCGGCGAGCGGGCATCGCGTGTGGTACGAACAGCCCTTCGGGACGTTCAGCGGGTCGGGGCTCGTCCCCTCGATGGACGCCATCTCGTCGAGGTCGGCGTCGATGTCGGGTATCGAGTTGAGTAGCTCCCGCGTGTAGGGGTGGGCGGGGTCCATGACGATATCTTGGACCGGGCCGAGTTCGAGCAGTTCGAAGGCGTACATCACCGCGAGGCGGTCGGAGATGCGCGCGACGTGGCTCAGGTCGTGCGTCACGATGACGATAGTGAGGTCGTACTCGGCTTTCAGCTCCGAGAGGAGCTTCAGAATCGACTGCTGCATCAGGAGGTCGAGCGCGGCGGTCGGCTCGTCCATCACGAGCACGTCGGGGTCGAGGATGAGACTCAGCGCGATGAGCGCGCGCTGTTTCATCCCGCCGGACAGCTCGTGGGGGTACGCGTCGAGGACGCGGTCGGGTTCGAGGTGCACGTCGGAGATGAGCTGTCGGGCGCGTTCCATCCCCTCTTGGATGTCGTAGTCGTGCGCGCGGAGCGTCTCGACGAAGTGGTCGCCGATGCTGAGCGTCGGGTTGAACGAGTCGAGCGCCCCTTGGACCACCATCGAGACGCGCTCCCAGCGGAACCGGCGAAGCTCCTCCTTGCTCAGGTCGTTGACCTTGATGGGCTCGCCGCCCTCCGGCGGGTTGAACACCACGTCGCCGGTGAGCGTCCCCGGCGAGTCGATGGCGTCGAGCATGGAGTCCGCCAGCATCGACTTGCCGGAGCCCGACTCGCCGACGACGCCGAGGACTTCTCCCCGCCGGACGTTTATCGACACGTCGTCGAGGACTCGGGCGTCCCCGCGTTCCATCGCGAACGCGACGCTCGCGTTCGTTATCTCTAGCACGTTGTGCTCGGCCGTCGGCTCGTCTGGCATCTTCTGTTTGGTGTGTTGTGTCGCCATGGTCAGTCCCTCTCGTCGGTTCGTACGGCGGGCGAGCGACCCCACCCGTCACGCGTGCCTATCGTCAACATGTGACCGTAGTAGGAATCTATCACGTTCAATACTACTTAATACTTTCCGCCAGCGCAGTCCATGCGCGTCGATATCGGGGTCTTCGGGCGGTTCGGCTGCCGATACCGGCAAACTATAAGTTCGTCCGCGATGTCCGTGCTGACATGGCGCAAGCGCAAACGCGACAGAACGTGCTGTGGACAGTTCGCTCCAAAATCGGCGGTGTCACCTCGACGGTGGTTTTCCTCGGCGCGCTGTTGATTCTCTTCGGTGCCGCCCTTCAGACCGGCGTCTGGGCGGGAATGTTCGGAATAATCGGTGGATTGCTGGTGTTCGTCGCCGTCGCGTTCCGGGTACTGCTCTGGGCGTACCGACTGTTCTGATCACATCATGGTGAATCCGTAGTACACCCCGATGAGCAGGATTACGAGTATCACGAGGCCGAGCAGGTACCGCGTCGTATTTCCTTCTTTCTCCACTTTCATGGTTGAAGTCCGTTTCGTAGGTCGATAGCGCGTGTGTTAACCTTTTCCCTGAGACAGCGTGGCACGACCGCTCTCGGGTCGAGATAATCGAAAAAAGCAGCGACGCGAAACGGACCGGCTGGTCCGGTTGGTTAGTCCGCGGCCGATGCGGCACCGTCGCCGCCTTCCGAGCCGCCGCGACCGCCTTCCATGTCGTCGGTCGAGACGGTGGCCGCGTGCCGCGCGCGGAGGCGGGGGTTGAACAGTCGGTCCGTCCCCTGCGCGAACAGCTGGAGGCCGTACGTCATCGTGACGATGAACAGTATCGGCGCGAGCAGCCAGTGGAAGCGGTCCATGCCGGACAGCGCGCCGCCGTTGCGGGCGATGTTGAGGACGACGCCCCAGTTGCTCGTCGTGAACGGCAGCACGCCGATGAAGTACAGGCCGACGGACTCCATCAGGATGTTCCGCATGGAGCCGACAGTCCCCATCGTCAGCATCGGCATGAGCCGGGACATGACGTTCTTCGAGAGGATGCTCGACGTTGGCAGTCCGAGCACCCGCGAGGCCTCGACGTGGGACTCACTGCGGATAGTGAGCACCTGCGAGCGGAGCTGTCGGGCCAACCGTGGCCAGTTGTCGATGGCCAGCACGACCCCGACGAACACTGGGCTCTTCGGTTCGAGAATCACGGCGAGGACGATGACCAGCGCCAGGCCGGGGATGTTCATCATCACGTCCGTCACCGTCATGAGCACCTTGTCGATGACGCCGCCGAGGTAGCCGGCCGTGACGCCGAGAAGGATGGCCAGGCCGAGCGTCACCGCCGCGCCCGACAGCATCATGATGAGCATCGGGCGGGTCGCGAGCACCTGCTGTGCGAGGAGGTCGCGCCCGATGTCGTCGGTGCCGAGCGGGTAGCGCATGTTCTCCAGCGGTTGCAGGAGAATCGGCCCCTGCATCGGCCTGACCTCGGGGACGAGGAACTGCCCGAACAGCCCGAGGAAGCCGAAGATACCGAGGATTATCGCGCCGACCCGCGCCCGTGGCGAGGTCCAGATGATGCGGAACGGGGTCAGGAGGCTCTGGTCGATTCGCTCTCTGATGTACTCTCCGCGCGAGAAGTCGGAGCTATCGACGTCGAAGCTCATCGCGCCGCTGGCCGAGATGCGGTTCCCTTCGATGCGGTCGTCGATGGTTTCGGTCTCGTCCGCGCCGCCGCCCCGCAGGCGGTTGACGAACCGCTGGAGCGTTTCGCGGTACGACCGCGAGTAGGACTCGCGCTGGGTGTGCCCGGCGCGGGGGTCGATGAAGCCGTAGGTGAAGTCGGCGATGAGCAGGCCGATGACGGTGACGATGGTAAACAGGATGACCGCCGCCATGACCGTCGTGTAGTCCCGCGCCATCGTGGCTTCGTAGAAGTAGAAGCCCATGCCGCGGTAGCGGAATATCTGCTCCATAATGACCGACCCGCCGAACAGGCTGGCGAGGCCGGCCATGAGGCCGGTGTACATCGGCAGCATCGAGTTCCACCCGATGTACCGCAGTTGAATCCGGCTGTCGGGCAGTCCCCTGAGTTCCGCCACGTCGACGTAGTCCTCACCGATGATGCGGGTACAGTGCGCGCGGAACTCGAGGCCGCCCCACGAGGTCAGCGCGAACGACATGATGGGCAGCGCCGCGTGTCGCAGCACGCTGGCCATGAACTCGATGTTGAACCCGGGCGTGAGCGCGTTGTCGTACCGCCCCCCGTTGGGGAAGAACTCGGTACCGAATCCGAGCGTGAAAAGCAGTACGAGCCCGACGATGTAGTACGGGACGGCGTCGGAGAAGATGACGAAGTAACTCCCGACCACGTCCCAGGTGTCGCCCTCGTGGACGGCGAGGAAGCCGCCGATGAGAAACACCATGATGGTGCCGATGACGAGGGCGAAAAGCGAGACGAACATCGTCCACGGGATTGCCGGTCCGAGCACGTTCCAGACCGGGTCCGCGTAGAAGATAGACCGTCCGAAGTCCAGTTGCGCGACCGACACGATGTATTCGACGTACGCCTGCAGCATCGGCTTGTCCGGGTTGATGTTCGAGTACATCTCGACCATCTGGTTGAGGCGGGTCGACGAAACCGCCCCTCCGGACCGCTGTCTGATCTGCGCGGCGATGTAGTCCATCGGCCCGCCGGGAATGAGCCGAACCGTCACGAACGAGAACGTGATCGCCGCCCAGACCGTTATCAGGGCCTGCGCTATCCGGCGCACGTAGTAATTTTTCTCGACCATCCTTGCTAGTTCTTACCTCTCATGTGGGTACTTAATCATTATGAATAGGGCTACTTTCGTCCGCACTCGACCGAACCGACCTCGCCGTCGTCGCGTCCGGAGGCGGCGCGTTGCGCCTCCGGACGGGGAGTTCACCGTATGGCTGATACGTTCTGACTGACTCGGTGAGACGACGGTTTCTCGTTCAGGTGGCGGCGCTCGGCGCGGTTACTGGCCTCCCTCCGCCGGGTGGAAGTATTCGGTTCCCATCTTGGCCATGTACTGGCAGTAGGAGTACTGACCGATCTCGACGATCTCGTAGCGGTATGCCGGGTTCAGGTTGTCGTTCGGGGGCTTCGTCGCCCAGTTGTCGTGATTCAGCCAGTAGCCGCCCGTGCCGCCCTCCTCGTTGATGAGCATCATCGGCAGCGACTGGTTGAATATCCACGAGACTTCCGCGACCTTCTGTCTGCGCTCTTCGTCCGACATCTGCGTCCGGAGCTCGTTGAGCTTGTCGATGACGTCGACTTCCTGGAGGTCACCGGCCGGGTCGCCGATGGGGTACGGAACCTCGACGACGCGGTCCATCGCCCAGCTGTCGTTGCTCGGAAGCGGCTGTCCGGACAGCGACTCCTGGACTCTGAAGGAGTTCGAGAAGCCGAGGAACGGCGGGCCGGACTTCGCACCGCCCCAGTTGTCGAACAGTAACTCCCAGTCGCCGGACTCCATGGTCTTGCCGGCGCGGATGGTCGCTTCCTGTGCGGTCACTTCGGTCTGGAGACCGAAGTCGTCCAGGTAGGACTTCGCGATCTGTGCGAACCGTAGGGCCATCGGCTCCTCGTCGGACGTCGCCGTGTAGAACCGAAGGGTGACGTTCTCCCCGTTCGGGTCCTTCCAGCGGTTGCCCGACTTCGAGAAGCCGGCGGCCTCGAGGAGTTCGGTCGCCCGCTGTTCGTCCACGTCGTCTTCCGTGTGGGCGTACCGCTCGAGCTTCGCGAGGTCGCCGCTCGGCCAGTTCGAGTTCCCGCCGAACCATGGCACTTCCTTGTCCTGCCCGATGCCGGACGGAATGCGGTCTTCGACCCAGTAGGTGCCGTAGTCCGGAACCCACTCGACGAGCGGCTTCCGGGGGACGATGTGGTGAATCGCCTTCCGGACGCGCGGGTCGCCGGTGATGTCGCTCTGACAGTTGAGCAGGACGCCCATCGCCCCGCTGCGCATCTGCGGCGTAATCTGGTCCTCGGAGAGGCTGTCGGCCGGCCCCCACCCGTTCTCCTTGAGCCGGTCACGAGCGGACTGCGACTCCGGCGGGTAGCTCACGTCGATGACGCCCTCCTGCATCGCCTTGGTCCGCTGTTGCTGGTTCGGGTAGCGGTGCCAGTCGAGGCTGTAGTCTATCATGTCGCCCGTAATCTCGCCGTTCGACCACTCGGCGTCGCTGAAGGGGCTGACGTAGTCGTCGTAGGGTTCGAAGTGCGCGACGTTCTCCTCTCCGCTGACGAACTCCCAGACGGAGTTCCCCGGGACGTTCGCGTTGTCCCAGACGTTCTGTTGAACCGCCTGCATCATCTCCTGCTGGGCGGAGGTCCGTTCCGATTCGGTGGTGGCGTCGTCGAACATCTCGGCGTACTTCCCCCAGATGTCTCGGTGCGCCCAGAGCCACGCGCGGCGTTTCATGTGACCGAACTCGAATATCTCCCGGCTGATGTCGGGCTCGACCAGGTCGAACGTGAGTTCGTACTTCCCGGTCGTCTCCACGTTCTCGTACAGCGGTTGCGCGCCGTAGCCCTTGTGGACGGTCTGCATCAGCTTGCCGATTTTGAGCTGGGTCGCCACGTCCTCCGCGGTCAGGTCGTCGCCGTTGTGCCACGTGTAGGTGTCGCGGATGTTCCACGCGACCTGTCCGTTGTCGGCGTACTCCCAGTCCTCGACGACCATCCCTTTCGTCTTGTTCGACACCTTGTCGTGGACGGCCAGTTGGTCGAACATCGCCCAGTACCACCGGAACGAGAAGTTCGCGGCGTTGCCGTACGGATTGAACCGGGCGTTCGTCGGCGCGAGCGAGATGATGTGGTCGAGCGTTCGACCCGACGACTGGCTGGTCGAATCGCCGTCAGTCGTCGTGCTCCCGCCGCCACCGCCTTCGTTCTCGAGCGGCGTCGGCGTATCCTCGTTCCCGCCCTGACTACAGCCAGCCAGCGCAGCGGCGCCGGCCGTGGCACCGAACGCGTTTCGAAGCAGACGACGGCGCGTCTGTGGCGATACGTCTTCCCACTCGTCGTCGCTGATCCACTTGTCGGACTCAGCGCTGCTTTGCGAATCCATCACACAGTACCCATTATGACTATCCCATATATACCCATCGATAATGGTAATTATCTACTGACATTATTTGATTACGCGGCCGCGCCCGTGACTCTCGCGACGCGCGGGGCGGTCCCCCAAAGGACTATTATCCCGTTTTGCGAAATCGCCGGTAATGGGAACCTCAGAACGGTCGTACTTCAAATGTTGGATTTGCCGAAAGAAGATGCTGTGGACGAGCGTGCTCTCGTTTACGCTGCTCATCGTCGTCCTCGGCCTCCTCGCGATGACGGGCATCGAACGCGGGACCGCGTCGTACGTCGTCCTCATGATGGACTTCGCCCTCGCCGGCGTGCTCCTCGCGACCGTCGGCGTCGTCTTCTGGCGGTGCGGCTACCTGAGTGACGCCCTCGACTGAACGCTTTCGGCTTTCTGTTTTCTCCCGTCGTCTCTCCCGACTCGGCTCATCACTGTTCTTCATATCATAGTATCTCTTTCATCGCTATCTCGCCGCTGTCTTCCGATTTTCGTTCCTAATTTGTAATTGAGATGTTAGTTTTTGTTCGCGTATGGGGAACTCAACATCCGAATTCGGTTGGGCGTCCTCGCTGAGTGGCGTCCCAGTCGCCGCCGCGAACATCAGAATCGTGGCATTTGTGGCCTCTACTAGCGGAAATGGGGATTGACTCGGTTCGCCACGCGCCGTGACGACGCTACAACCGTAATGCTCATTCTCCCGATTTCAGGTCGGTTCGTTCTCCATCGAAAACGACCGAAAACCGACGAGTGATGGGTTTTACGCCCGATTTCATTCGCATTTAGGTTTGTTCGCCTACGGGGAACAATCCTCCGATCCGCGACGTCGACACGCACTTGTGAACCCGTTGCGTTCGTCGGAACGACACCGAATGACTGGCTTCGACTACGACGACTGGTTCGACGACGTCCTCCGAGCGACCGACGGCTCGGCCGCGTACGCGGGTGAGACAGGACAGGAATTCGAGGCGTGGCAGGAGTCGTTCCGCGCCGAACTGCGCGACGTGCTCGGATTTCCGGCGGTTCGCGACAGCGCCGTCGAGAACATCGACCCGAGGCGACGGGAGCATCCGGAAGCGACGGTTCGACACCGGAGTTACGAGCGACGGACGTGGAGCGTCCGCACCGAACGGGGGTTCCGCGTCCCGTTCTACCTGCTTCTCCCCGACTCGGTGGACCCGCCGTACCCCGTCGCCGTCGCGCTTCACGGCCACACCGAACACGGCAAAGACCTCGCCGCCGGCGTCGCCGAGGGCGAGGCGGCCGGCCGTCACATCGCCGACGACCGACGAGACATGGCCCGACAGGCGGCCCGGCGGGGCTTCGCCGTCGTCGCTCCCGACATGCGCGCCTTCGGCGAGCTGTCACCCGACACATCCGACGACTCGGACTCGTCCGACGCCGTCAGCGCGTGTACGCGCTGGCAGAAGCGCGCCCAACTCCTCGGCCGGTCGCTCGTCGGCGAGCGCGTGTGGGACGTGCGTCGTCTGGTCGACTTCGTCGAGGGGCACTCCGCGCTCGACGCCGACCGACTGGCCGTCTGCGGCCACTCCGGCGGCGGGACCGTCGCGCTGCTCGCGGGCGCGCTCGACGACCGAATCGGGCACGTCGTCGCCTGCGCGTCGGTCTGTCCGTTCGAGGACTCCATCGTCCCCATCGACCACTGCCTGTGCAACTACGTCCCCGGCCTCCGACGCCTCGGCGAAGTGTGGGATATCGCCGGCCTCGTCGCTCCGCGGTCGCTCCGCATCGTCGCGGGCGAATCCGACCCCATCTTCCCGATAGCCGGGACGAGACGGGCGTTCGACCGCATCCAGGGTCGGTACCGCGCTGCGGACGCCGAGGGAGAGTGCAGCCTCTTCGTCGGCGACGGCGGCCACCGCTTCTTCGAGGCCGGCGCGTGGCCCTTCCTGCGCGACCGACTCTGAGTCGGCGTGCTCTCTCCGCCCCCGCTTCCGTCTCTCGTCTCGCCTCTCGTCGCCGATTTCGGTGCGTCGTGGTACCTCGGCACAACGTTTATGAACGCGCTCGCGGATGCTTCAGGCGTGACTCTCGAACAGCGGAACGTGCGCGACTACGGTATCGAAGACGACGATTCGCTCGACACGGCGGCGATTCAGGCGGCGCTCGACGACTGCGCCGGCGAGGGCGGCGAGGTGTATCTCCCGCCCGGGACGTACCGCAGCGCCCCGCTCCGCGTCGGCGACGACACGACCTTCAGACTGGCAAACGGGGCGGAACTCCGGTTCGTCCAGGACTTCACCGAGTTCCCGACGGTCGAGAGCCGCTGGGAGGGGTGGGACCAAGACGGCTTCCACCCGTGTCTCCACGTGGCCGACGCCTCGAACGTCACCATCACCGGCGAGGGCGTCATCGACGGCGGCGGCTCCTACTGGTGGGAGTTCGTGTCGTTACCGCCCGAGCAGTACCCCTCCGAACTCGCCGCGCGACTCGAGGAGATTCGAAGCGGCAACCAGCAGGACGAGGTGAGCACGTTCACGGTGCGCCCGCCGCTGCTCCAGATAGACGGCTGTGAGAACGTGACCGTCTCCGGCGTGACGCTCCGGAACTCCCCGTTCTGGAACACGCACGTCGTCTACTCCGACGACGTGACGATTCACGACGTCTCGATTCAGAACCCGCCGGACGCCCCGAACGGCGACGGCATCGACATCGACTCCTCGCGCTTTGTCAGGGTCAGCGACACCCACATCGACGCCGGCGACGACGCCATCTGCCTGAAGTCCGGCAAGGACGAGCAGGGCCGCGAGGTCGGACGCCCGACCGAGAACGTCGTCGTAACCAACTGTACGGTCGAACACGGCCACGGCGGCGTCGTCATCGGGAGCGAGACTGCCGGCGACGTGCGGCACGTCACCGTCACGAACTGCACCTTCACCGACACCGACCGCGGCATCCGCATCAAGTCCAAGCGCGGCCGCGGCGGGACGGTCGAGGACCTCCGGTTCGACACCATCATCATGCGCCGCGTCGCCTGCCCGTTCGTCATCAACGGCTACTACCAGACGGACATCGACAGCGACCCCAAGCCCGTCACCGAGGCGACGCCGAACGTCCGAAACGTCGACTTCCACCACATCACCGCCGAGGAGGTCGAGTCGGCGGCGTTCCTCGCCGGCCTCCCCGAACAGCGGTTCGAGGGAATCTCCTTTACCGACGTGGACATCGACGCGACCCGCCCGTTCGACGCCTCGGACCTCTCGCCGGCGATGGCGAAGGGGTACGACCAGCGACACGGCGTCTTCTGTAAGTCGCTCGGTCGCGTCTCGTTCAAAGACGTTCGCGTGACGGTCCCCGACGGGAGCGGGACCCCGCTGACCGCGGAAGCGAGTTCGACCGTCGTCCTCGACGGTTTCGAGGCCGAGGCGGACGAGGGGCCGGCAGTCGAGGCAGACGGCGTCGAGAACCTCCGAATCGGCGGCTGCGTCGCCCCCGACGACGGCGAGCCGTTCGCCCGCGTCCGCGGCGAGAGCGACGGCGAGTCCTCGGTACTCCTCGCCGGCAACTACGGCGACATGGACGAGGCCGTCGTCTCGGTGCAGCCAGAAACGGTCGAGCGGTAGGCGACGCCCGACGCACTCGTTTTTCCGAAAAAGACGCGCTCGCGTTCTTCAGTCCCGGAGTGACGGCGCGGCGAACTGGCCGTCCTCGAACGCTATCGGTGTGGGATCTTCGACCACGCGCAGGTCGTCTCGCTCGCGGGCCTCCTCGACGAGCGCCGGCGAGGCGTACAGCCGGTGGAGATGCATGGTGTCGGCCGCGCGGACGACCCGGACCGTGTCGGGCTCGACGACGCCGATTGTCGACAGCGCGGCGACCACGCCCGCGCGGTCGGTCTCGACGACGGGCGGGAGTTTCACGCCGCGGATGGTGCTCGCGGTGAGCGCGTTGATGAGCGTCGTCTGCGCGTCCAACTCGGCGACGATGTCCTCGTGAATCACGTCGGCCGACCCGACGCCCATCGCGTTGCCGTGGGTCTTCTCGGTCAGCCCGTGGGTGTAGATGCGCTTGATGTTCGGCTTCTCGGGCGCGGGCTCGTTGATGGAAAACGGTCGGCGGCCGATGACGTTCGTGTCCATCCCCTGCCCGCTAATCTCCTTGCCCTGTCGGTCGAACACGACCAAATCGAGCTCCTCGAACGGGAGCTTCGGCATCAGTTCGTACGCGGTTTCGAGCAGTTCGCGCTCGCGGTCGAGGAATCCCGACGGGGGGACGCCCTCGATGAGCGTGGTGTCGTCGTGCTGGTCTTCCACGATGGCGACGCCGCCCACGATGGGAAGCGAGTCCAGCAGTTGCTCGGTTATCTCGGGAATCATCCGTCGGAACGACCAGTCGACGGCCCACTTGTGGGCGATTTGCGCGCCGCGCTGTTTGCCCATGCCGATGACGAGCATCTTCGACAGCCCGCTTTCGACCTCGCCGTCGAAGTCTGTGTGGGGCTTGACGCGGTTGATGGGGATGATGGCGTCCGCGCCCGCGGCGTTGGCGTCGGCGACGACGGGCACGTCGCGGTCCGGCGTGCGCCCGACCTCCACGACCTCCATACTGGACCGAATCTCGCAGCCGATTCGCTCCTCGGTGATGCCGAGTTCGTTCAGCATCTCCCGCTGTCCGTCGCCGGTCGCGCCGCCGTGGCTCCCCATCGCGGGGAAGACGAACGGCTCGTAGCCCGCCTCGGAGACGGCGTCGACGACGCCCGCGACGATGTCGGGTATGTTCGCGATACCGCGGCTCCCGACGCCGAGCGCGACCTCGCCACCCTCGGGAACAGCCGCGAACGACAGCGCGGCGACGGCCTTCGCGGCCGCCTCCGGAACGTCGGCCGCCGGAATCGGATTCGTCTCCCAGACCTGTTCGATGATACCTAACTCGGGGAGAGAGGGGTTACCGCACGCTTCGAGGATAACGTCTTCCGGGACTGAGAGCCAGTCTACGGGGTTCTCGTCGCCATCTGTGTGCATGCGGAACTCGACGGCCGAGTTCGACATAAAACTGTTCGTCGGGGGCCTTTCTACACGCTGAGGTCGTCGAGGACGACGCGGCGGCCCTCCTCTGAGGACCGATAGCTCGCCTCGGTGAGCTGGACGCCGCGCGCCCCGGCGGTGAAGTCCCACGGGAACGGTTCGTCGGCGACGACGTGCCGGATGAACTTCTCCCACTGGAGCTTGAACGCGTTCTCGAACACCTGATTGTTCGGGACGCCCGTCCAGTCCTCGTAGAAGTCGTGTTCCTTCGGCGTGTCGGGGTTCCACTCCGGCTTCGGCGTGTTCGCGTGGCCCTGCGTCTTGCAGTCGCGCAGGCCGGCGACCGCGCTTCCCTCGGTCCCGTCGACCTGAATCTCGAGGAGGTCGTCGCGGTTGACGCGGACGGTCCACGAGGAGTTGAGCTGGGCGACGATGTCGTCTTCCAGCTCCATGATGGCGTAGGCGGCGTCGTCCGCGGTCGCCTCGTAGGGCTCGCCGTCCTCGTCGATTCGCTCGTCGATGTGGGTCTTCTGGAGACAGCGGACGGACTCCACCTCGCCGAAGAGGTTCTCCAGCACGTAGCTCCAATGGGAGAACATGTCGTCGACGATACCGCCGCCGTCCTCGGCGCGGTAGTTCCACGAGGGGCGCTGTGCCTCCTGGCCGTGGCCGGTGAACACCCAGTAGCCGAACTCGACGCGCACCGAAAGGATGTCGCCGAAGAAGTCCTGTTCGATGAGTCGCTGGAGCTTCAACAGCCCCGGGAGCCAGAGTTTGTCTTGGACGATACCGTGTTTCACGTCGCTCTCTTCGGCCATCCCGGCCACGTCGAGCGCGGCGCTGAGGTCGCTCGCCAGCGGTTTCTCGCAGTAGACGTGCTTTCCGGCGTCGATGGCCTTCATGACGCTGTCCGGGCGGCGGGGGGTTATCTGCGAGTCGAAGTACACCTCGTCGTCGCCGTCGAGACACGTCTCGAGGTCGGGGTCGACGGTCCATCGGTCGATACCGTGTTCCTCGCTCAGTTCGCGGAGTTTGCGTTCGTTACGGCCGACGAGAAGCGGGTCGGGCATTACTCGTTCCCCGCTGGGAAGTTCCACGCCGCCCTCCTCGCGCAGCGCGACGATGGAGCGGATGAGATGCTGATTCGTTCCCATCCGGCCGGTCACGCCGTTCATGATGATACCTAGCTCTTGCATGTGCTGACTCGTTGCACCAATCTGCTGGTCGGAGTGTAATAACCTTTTGCATGGTTTCGGTTTCCGCCGGAACGATTCGCGCGCCTGACCGTCGCCTGCATCCGCGAACCGTCGATTACGACGATGTCCGACAGAGCGTAATCGAGGACGTGTGTGAGTGAACGCCTCTATTCGAATATCCCGAATTTTATAAGGAATAGGCGATGTGTTACAAACATATTGGTGTAATATCTCATGTCTCATCTCGTCATTTCGAACCAGCGCCGGCGTCATTCGTTCGACACTCTCGAACTTTATATGCTGTGTCGGCCTCGGTCCAGACTGCCATAAATTATAACAATCGTTGAATATGTTGTCTGTTCGAGTGATGCACTCATGAGACCCGACAGACGGACGTTCCTCCGCGTGCTCGGAGCAGGAAGTATCGGTGCGGCGACGACTGGCCTCTTCGGTGGCAGCGCCGCGGCCGCGACCGTGATTTCGATGCAGGGCGGCGGCGACGACATCTGGGGCACCGCCGACGCGTTTCACTACTACTATACGGAGCTGAGCGGCGATTTCGACGTCGCCGTCCAGAACACCGGCATCGACAACGTCGAAAGCTGGACGAAGGCGGGCCCGATGGTCCGCGAGTCGCTCGACCCCGACTCGAAGAACGTCATGGTCCGTCGCCGGCCCAACGGCGAGGCGTCGATGCAGTATCGGCCCGAAGACGGCGCTGAGACGGATAGCGTCGGCGGCACACCGGCCGACTGGCTCCGTCTCAAGCGAAGCGGAGACACGATAGAGACCTACCACTCCACGGACGGCGAGACGTGGACGTCGATTAACACGCTCGACGCCGCCGACATCTCGCTGGGCGACAGCGTCTACGTCGGACTGGCCGTCACCAGCCACCTCTCGGGGACGCTCGCGACGGCGACGTTCCAGAGTCTCTCGGGGGTCGACCCCGACCGGAGCCGCGATATCGGCGACGTCGAAGTCGCGGGGAGCGTGGAGAACACGACGGGCGTCCCGCTCGTCTCGACCGGCGACGTGACCGACATCGGCCCCGGGTCCGCCACGCTCACCGGCGACCTCGGCGACCTCGGCGGTGCCGATTCCGCAGAGTGTTACTTCGAGTACCGGGAGGTACCCACCGAGTCGTGGAAGACCACGGATTCGACGGAACTCACCTCGTCGGGAGCGTTCAGCGTCGACGCCGACGACCTGACGCGGCGTCGCTACTACGAGGTTCGCGCGGTGGCGGACACGGCCGACGGCGACACCGCTCGGGGTTCGGTTTCCACGTTCAGCACCACGAACCCGTCGAACAGCAAGGTTCCGGCCCACGCCGGCCCGGACAGCGTGTCCCACTTCGGACCGAGCGACGGGTTCGCCGAGGCCGCACCGTGGCTCGACGACGACACCCCGATCATCGTGATAACCGAACCGACCCGCCGCCAACTGGAAAAGGCGGTCACCATCGACGGCGAGCGACTGGTCGTCTTCGAGACCAGCGGAACAATCGACCTCGGCGTGCGCGACCTCCCGATTCCGTACGACAAGTGCTACATCGCGGGCCAGACCGCGCCCTCGCCGGGCGTCACCCTGGTCAAGGGTCGCGTGAATATCGGGGCGAGCGACTGCGTCCTCCAGCACGTTCGAGTCCGACTCGGCGACGCGGGCATCGAGGACGCGACCGAGGACTGGGCGCTCGACACGGTCAACACGGCCGACGAGACGACGAACAACGTCATCGACCACGTCTCCGCCTCGTGGAGCGTCGACGAGTGCCTCTCGGTCGGCTACGAGACCGCGGAGACGACCGTCTCGAACTGCCTCGTCGCCGAGGCGCTCGACGACTCGGTCCACCCGAAGGGCGAACACGGCTACGGGTCGCTCATCGGCAACGACGCGAAGAACGTCGCCATGCTGGGGAACGTCTGGGCGTTCAATACCGACCGCCATCCCAGACTCAAGGAGGGAACCGAGAGCGTCGTCGTCAACAACGTGATGTACGACTTCGAAGACGGCACCTGGCTTGACCCCGACACCGAGGCGAGCATCGTCGGCAACGCCTACCTCCGACCCAACTCGGACAAGGCGAACGTCTTCACCGAGGACGACGTGGACACCGCCGTGGCGTACCTCGAAGACAACCTCACCGACGGCGACGTGGCGATGGTCGACGAGAACGTGACTGTCGTCGATGAACGGCCGCTGTGGCCCGACGGACTGGCGGCGATGTCGTCGGACCGGACGTTCGACCACAACCTCGCGAACGTCGGCGCGCGCCCGGCCGACCGGACGGCGACCGACGAACGCATTCTCGAAAACGTCGAAGGCGGGGAGAGCTACCTCGTCGACAGTCAGGAACAGGTCGGCGGCTACCCGGACCTCCCGGTCAACAGCCACGAGCTGAACGTCCCCAACGGCGGGACTCGCCCGTGGCTCCGGTCGTGGTCTCGTCGGGTTGAGACGCCGCAGCGCTAACCGCACGAGGCCGACGCACCGTCTGCCACCGCACCGTCCGCCCCCGATTACCTTGCTTGTACCCGAACATTTTTAAATCACTTTCGGTGAACTACGTGTATGGGTACGAATATCGGATACATCGGTATCGACCACCACCACCGGGACCCCTACTTCGCGGTCGCGAGCGAGTTGGACGCGACGATTACCGCGGTCTGCGAGCCCGGCCGGCGGGTCGACGTGGAGAACATCGCGGCGATGGACGACCGGCCCGACGAAATCACGACCGAGGGACAGGACATGGCGGACCTCGTCGGCGGCGCGGCGGTCTACGAGGACCCACACGAACTCGTCTCCGACGCCGACGTCGACGTGGCGTGGATAACCTACCGGAGCGACGAGACGCCGGAAATCATCGAGAGCGCCGTCGAGAACGGCGTTCACGTCGTCAGCGAGAAACCCATCGCTCGGACCGCCGCCGACCTCGAAGACATCGCCGAGCGGGCCAACGAGCTCGGCGTGACCGTCTCGCCGACGATGTACTACCGGCGCAACCCCGTCGCGATGGCGCTCCGCGACCGAGTTTCGGAGGGCTTCTTCGGCGACGTGTGGACGCTCGACGGCCGCTTCAACGCCAGCCAGCTCTCCTACCGGGACACCGACCACTACCTCTACGACCGGGAGACGAGTCGCGGCGGCGCGCTCCAGTGGATTGGCCCGCACTGGGTCGACGTGATGCCGTGGATTCTCGACGACCCCATCGCGCGGGTGAACGCCCGGTTCCACGACGCGGTCGAGGCTGACGTGGAAGCCGGAGCAGTCCTCCAGTTCGAGACCGAAAGCGGGACGCTCGGGACGTACCACACCGGCTACTACCTGAGCGACCGCGGCAAGGACACGCACCTCGGGCTCTACGGCACCGAGGGGCAGGCGCTGACGCCGCTGCACCACGACTCGCTGCAGCACGAACCCACGGTCCCGCTCGACATCACCTCGGAACACCCCGACTGGACCGCCGCGCCCAAGCGGACCGTCGAGTTCGAGTTCACCTACGACCGGTTCCCGGCGTGGGGCGACTTCGTGCAGGACTACTTCGAGGACTACTTCGCGGGCTACGAGACCGGCGACGTGCCCGCGACGGCCGACGACGCCGTGCAGCTGCTTCGCGTCCTCGATGCGGCCTACGAGTCCGGCGAGCGCGGCGGCTGGGTCGAAGTCGAGGGGTGAACGCGCCCGACGACGCCGCGCCCGCCGGGCCACCCTGCGCCGCGGGGTCGACCAGCTGTTCGACTATCCTGAACTTTAAATGTATAGCCGAAAATATTGAGTCATGCCAACGGATGACTCGACCAAGACGCTCCGGACGACCGCCACCTCGATAGAGATTCTGAAGCAACTCGAAGCGATAGACGGCGCGCGAGTCTCCGAAATCGCCGAGCGGATGGACAAGCCCAAGAGCACGATTCACGGCCACCTCGCGACGCTCAAGCAGGAGCAGTTCATCATCAAGGAGGGCGATTTCTACTTCATCGGCCCGGAACTGCTCCGATTGGGGAACCAAGTCCGGACGCGAGAGCCGGCGTTCGTCCTCGCGCGGCAGTTCACGGAGCGACTGTTCGAAGAGACCCGCCTCCGGTCGATTTTCACCGTCGAGATGGGGGGAAAGGCCGTCTTCCTGCACACCGCGTCGGGGAGTAAGATGGGGTGGTCCCACGAGCAACTCGGCAACCGACTGTTCCTGCACAACACCGCCGTCGGAAAGGCGATTCTCGCGGAACTCCCGGAGCCGCGCATCGAACAGATAATCGACCGATGGGGCCTCCCGCAGGAGACGGAAAACACCACCACCGACCGCGAGGCGCTGTTCGAGGAGTTAGAGCGCGTCCGCGAGCAGGGCTACGCCGTCAACCGCGCCGAGAACTTCAACGAACTCTACGCTATCGGTGTCGCCGCGACGCGCCGCTCGGGCGACGTTATCGGCGGGTTCAGTGTCACGGGGCCGGCCCACTCGGTGACCGGCGAGGACAGGAAAGCCGAGCTCGCGCACACGGTCAAAGACATCGTCAGCGAGTTCGAACTGGAACTCGCGCTCGCGTGACTCGGGTGGGACCGACTCGCGTCACTCGCCGCCGGCGACCGTTCTTCGGACGTTCGGAACTGCCGAACATTATATACTTACGATAGTTACAGCTGCTCTCTCCGCTGTATTATTACTGCGAATCAACAAATTACGCTCGTACGTCTGTAATATATTTTCGTAACGCGCCACCGTGGTGAGCGAGCGTTCGGACGCAGTGACTGCACGTGCTCGATTACGCCCGGCGCAATCTTACTATCGGATACTATACCAATTAACAATTTCATCAGAATAAATTCATTTCGGAGCCCCGAGGCGCTATCTATCGACTCGCGTTCGACGGCATCCGAGAAATCACTACTCGGTCGCTGAAACGGCGAAAATTACTAGATGGCCCGCTCGGACCGATTTTTGGCTCGGGCTTTCGGCACCAGTCGACACTGCCCCGAATCGCCACAGTTCGCCATCGAGAACAATCCGTGAACGCCGATCAAACGGTCATTACGGCTCGTTCGCCTCTCTCCGTTGTCTCCCTGTACTTCCGAACTACGAATCGGGGTTCGAGACGTCGCCTCGTGAAATAACACTTCTGAATATATAACGAATAATTTACTATTCTTTCGGTGTCTGCTCTCGGAATCCGCTGTGTTCGTTCGACGGCCGCCACCTTTTCTTCCGAGGAGTCGTTATCTCTGATGCTATGGGCGTGATGAGCAAGCTTCGACGGCTGCTCGGCCTCGTAGAGGGACACGAAGACGACGTCGCCAAGCAGATCGGAAAGCGAACGAAGGTGAGCGAGGAGAAGGCCAAGAAAGGCATCGAGAAGGCGACTGACGCGGTTGAAAGCGGCTCTGACGGCGGCTCGGGAGACCGGAGTAGCTACTGACCGACGGTGGCGTGACGGGCCGTGACGGGCGGCCGGCCGGGAGGGTGCCCGCACCTGCACACGTTTCGGCGAACCACTCATACCGTTCGGCCGCCCACACGGATTATGCCCGAATCTCGCACGCCGTCGCTCGACAGACGAGTTTTCAAGTCGGTCGCCAACGCCGAGGGCGGCGACGTCGGCGGCGACACCTACTTCTGGTTCGACCAGTCCGACGACCTGATTCACGCGACGTACCGCGGCGGAACCGTCAGGCTGGGCCACCTCGTCGGTCTCCGCCTCGACGACACGCTCGACTTCCGGTACTCCCACGTCACCGAGGACGGGACGACCGCGACCGGCCACTCGACCGACCGCATCGAGCGACTGGGCGACGGTCGCCTCCGCCTCCACGAGGACTGGTCGTGGGACTCGAAACCGGGCTCCGGGACGAGCGTTCTCGAAGAGCTCACCGACGAGGAGCGGGCGGGGCTGGACCTGTCGCCTGACCCCTTCGACGGACAGTAGTGACGGGGTCCGTGCCCACCTCGCCCTCGTCAATCTGCTAGGGCGCTCTCGGTCTCCTGCTCGGGTACAGACGAGTGGTACACGGCGTCGCCGTCCGAATCGAACAGGTGGAGTCGGTCCGTATCGACGGCGAGTTCGACGGTGTCCCCGGCCGCAATTCGGCTCCGCGGCTCGACCTTGACTCGAATCTCCTCGTCGCCGAGGCGACAGTGCAAAAGCAGTAGCTCTCCGAGCGGTTCGGTGACCGTCACCTCGGCGGTGAACGACTCTGACACCCCGGCGCGGTTCGAGACGAGGGACACGTCTTCGGGCCTGACGCCGAGCGTGAGTCCGTCGTCGTCGATACCGTCGAGTCCCGAGCCGGCGGGAAGTGTGAGCGAAAGCCCCGGTGCCGTTGCGACGTGTTCATCCCCTCGCTGTCGGACCGACGCGGGGATGAAGTTCATCGCGGGCTCGCCGACGAACCCCGCGACGAACTGGTTCGTCGGGTAGTCGTACAGCTCCTGGGGCGCAGCGACCTGCTGGAGCCTCCCGTCTTCGAGTACGGCGACCCTGTCGCCGAGCGTCATCGCCTCCGTCTGGTCGTGGGTGACGTAGACGGTCGTCGTTTCGAGGTCGCGGTGGAGCTTGAGTAACTCGGCGCGCATCTGGACCCGCAGTTTCGCGTCGAGGTTCGAAAGCGGCTCGTCCATCAGGAACACGTCCGGTTCGCGGACGAGCGCGCGGCCGATAGCGACCCGCTGTCGCTCCCCGCCCGAGAGTTCCTTCGGTTTTCGGTCGCGGAGATGCGCGATGTCGAGCGTCTCGGTGGCATCTTCGACGCGTCGCTCGATTTCGTCGCGGGAGAACTCGCTCGCCGATTTCATGCCGAACTTCATGTTCTCGGCCGCCGTCATATGGGGGTACAGCGCGTAGTTCTGAAACACCATCGCAATGCGTCGGTCCTTCGGCGGCACCTCGTTGACGACGCGGTCGCCGATGGCGATAGAACCGTCCGTCACCGATTCGAGGCCGGCGAGCATCCGGAGCGTCGTGGATTTCCCGCATCCCGAGGGGCCGACGACGACGAGGAACTCGCCGTCGTCGATTTCGAGGTCGATACCCTTCACGGCGCGCACGTCGTCGTACGTCTTCCGTAGGTTCTGAATCGTGATGTCTGACATGGTGAGTTCGCTATTTCTGTTGGATGGTGAGTGTCCGCAGGAGCGGTCGGTGCAGCACGACGAGCACCACGAGCGGCGGGAGCAATGCGAGGACCGCACCGGCCATGATGAGCCCCCACTGCGTCAGCCCCGCCTGCGCGGAACCCTGGAGGTACCGAATCCCGACCTGGACGACTTGACTGCTCTTGTCGGTCACGACGACCAGCGGCCAGAGGAACTGGTTCCACGTGTAGATGAACGTGATAACGCACACCCCGGCTATCATCCCCCTCGACATCGGGATGAGCACCCTGAACAGGAAGGTGAGCGGGCCGACGCCGTCGAGGCGCGCGACCTCGACGAGTGAGGCCGAGATTCCCATGAACTGCTGGCGAAAGAGGAAGACGGCCGTCGCGCTCGCGATGTACGGCCCGGTCAACGCCAGGAGTGAGTTCGTCCAGCCGAGGTCGGCCATCAACTGGAACAGCGGGACGATTCGAACCGGCACCGGCAACAACAGCGTCAGCAGGATGAACATGAACACCGCCCGCTCGTACGGGAAGCGGTAGTAGACGAGCGCGAGCGCCGCGAAAAGCGAGAGCGTGACCTTCCCGACGACGACGATGACGCTCATCACGAACGAGTTCAGCATGTACGTGCTGAAGTCGTAGTTCACGAGTGCGTCCGAGTAGTTCGAAAGCCCCTTCGACCCGAGGCCGAGGTTCGTCACCTGATACACCTCCGTCGTCGACTGCGTGCTCATGATAACCGCGAGCAACAGCGGCGACGCCATCAGGAGAATCGAGAAGACGATGCCGCCGTGCAGCAGCACATCGTCGGGTAGTCGGTGGACGAGCCGTCTCGCGTCGATGTTCGTGGTGTCTGTTTCTGTTGCCATCTCGTTATCCTCCGTACCGCCCGTACCCCGACGCGAACCGAAGTTGGAGGTACATCAGAATCGACACGACGACGAACAGAATCACGGACTGCGCGGACGCCAGCCCGAGGCTGTTGAACTGGAAGGCGTCGCGGTAGAGCTTGAATATCAGGAAGTTCGTGGCGTCGCTGGGACCGCCGCTCGTCATCAGGTCCACGAGCGGGAACGTCGAGAAGAACGCGTATATCGTGTTCATGATGACGAGGAACGTCATGGTCGGTGCGATCATCGGCACGTACACCTTGTACAGCATCCTGAACCGACCGACACCGTCGATACGGGCGTTCTCAGTCAGTATCTCGGGGATGTTGTTCAGCGCGGCGACGATGAAGATGATGTTGTAGCCGAGCTGCTTCCAGACCGCGACGACCGCGAGTATCGCAAACGCCTGCGGGCCGTCGTTAAACCAGTCCAGCGTAAAGGGCGTCAGAAGCTCGAGGTAGTGGGTGAAGATGCCGAGGTTCGGGTGCAGGATGAAGTTCAGGAGAATCGCGGCGACCGCCGGCGGGAGTGCGTACGGCCAAATCGCGGCGACGAGATACACGGACGACCGGACGTCGACGGAGAATATCAGGTAGCCTATCAGCAGCGAGACGCCGAGCGTTCCGAAGACGACGACCGCCGCGAACGCGACCGTGACGAGGAAGCTGTACTGGTAGACGTCCGAGGTGAGCAGGCTGACGAAGTTCCCGAGCCCGGTCCACGTCTGTCGCTGTCCGAGGAACAGCGTCTCGTAGAGGCTGAGACGGAACGTCTCGAGCGCGGGGTAGTACAGGAACGCGACGAGGACCGCCGCCGTCGGGAGTAACAACAGCGCCGCCTGAAGCGTCGAATCGTACGGTTTTGTGGCAGTAGACATGTAAATAACGTGTCGGGGGAGCCTACTCGCTCCCGTCGTAGTTGCCGTTGTAGCCGGCGAGCGCCTCGCCGACCTGCGTGTCCATCCGCGACAGCCCCTCCTCGACGCCGAGTTGGTCGTTGATGATGCTGACCGATATCTCCTCGTTGATGGACCGGGTCTTGGGGAAGACGCCCATCACCGCGCCGCGCGTCGCGGGCGTATCCTCGGTGTCCTGTAGCTGGTCGAACGCCGTGCTGAAGTTGGGGTTGTTCTCGAACCAGCCGTCGTTCGTGAGTCGGTCGATGGCGCTCTGCCGAACCGGGAAATAGCCGCTGTTGCGATGCCAGCGCGCCTGTTGTTCGGGCTGTGTGACGTAGGCGATGAACTCGCCCGCGGCCTGCTTCTTCTCGTCGGCGAGGGCGTCGGGAACCCACAGCGACCCCCCGCCGATGACGACGCCGGTGTTCGCGCCGTCGGGCGTCGGCAGGTAGCCGGTGCCGAGTTCGAAGCCGTTCTCCTTCGCGCCGGACTGCATCGAGACGATGTTCGACGTGGAATCCCACAGCATCGGCACCTTCTGGGTGAGAAACGCCTGTCGCGCCTCTCCCCACGCCTCGATGCCGGGGTTGAGATAGAGGCCGTCTTGGGCCATCTGCTTCCACCAGGAGTAGACGCTGCGCCCCGCCTCGGAGTTGAAGAACGTCTGGTCGGGTCGACCGTCGCGGCCGTTTTCCTGGTTCACGAGCACTTGGTCCTGCTTCGCGAACTGCTGTTCGATCTGCATCCACGTGTGGTTCGGCCAGCTGATTCCGCTCTCCATGTCGGTCTGGTCGACGATGGTCTGTGCGGCCTGCCGGACTTCCGCGAGGCTCCGCGGCGGGCTTTCGGGGTCGAGGCCGGCCGCCTCGAACGCACTCTTGTTGTAGAGCATGATGGTGTTCGAGGAGTTGAACGGCATCGAGTTCAGCGTCCCGTCCATGCGGTAGTAGTTCAAGACCGACGGCAGGAAGTCGTCGAGGTCGATTTTGTCTTCGGGCAGAATCTCCTCGACTGGCGTGAACGAACCGCTGTCGAGCGCGAGTCGCGTCCCGACCTCGAATATCTGGACGATTCCCGGCGGGTCGCCGGCCCGCGACGCTTGCAGCGACTGATTGAGATTCTGTCGGTAACCGCCGTTGTTGACCGCCTCGATGGTGATTCCGTCGTGCTGCTGTGAGAACTCGCTGGCCATGTCTTCTAGCGTCTGGCCGAGTTCTCCCCCGAAGATATGCCAGAACGAGACGCTCACGTCTTGAGCGCCCGACGAGCCGGCCGTCGTTCCCGACTGTTCGGCGCTCCCGCCCCCGGTCTGGGTGGGTGAATCGCCTCCGCCGGAACAGCCCGCGAGTCCCGCGACGCCGACGGCCCCCGCCGTTGCGAGGAATCCGCGCCGACTGGTTGTGCGTCCGATAGCTCGGTTCGTCATTTCGGCTCGTTCGCCGTCAGGGCCATTTTCAGGCATGTATCGGAACATATCCGAACACATAATTTAAATTTTACTATTATATCCCAAATAATTAGACATATGTTGTTCTCTGGTGTGACTCGTACCGCTCTGATTGGGGTATAAAAACCACGTCGGCATCGAGCGTCGAGTCGGAATCACGGACACGGCCCCGTGGTGACGACGTCCCATCGGTCGACGGTGAGGGCGTCGACGCCGACCGACCGGAGGGTCGTCGCAGTCGATTCGTCGTCGACGGTCCACGCGTCGACGAGCAGGCCGGCGTCGTGCGCGCGCTCCACGAGGTCCGTGGAGGTGCACAGGCCGTGTTCGACGTGAACGAACTCGCAGCCCCGCTCGGCCGCCCACGCCAACTCCGCGGAAACCTCGTCGCGGAACGAGTAGCCGATATCAGCCGCTGACGGCGTCTCCAGGGCGATGCCGACCGCTTCGCGCGACGGGGACGAAAAGACGACCCGCTCGTCGAGCGTCTCGACGGCCGCTAAGGCGTCTTCGACGAGCCCCGGGTCACGGGTATCGAGGTTCATGCCGGTGCCCGCGGGCCACTCGTCGACCACCCGCTCGAAGCGCGGAATCGTCGCTTCCGACCCGCCGACTCGAAGCGCTGTGAGGTCGTCGACGGCGGTTTCGGCGAGTTTCCCCGAGACCGTCGTCAGCCGCGACAGGTCGTCGTCGTGAAACGCCACCAGTTCCCCCGAGCCACAGCGCATCACGTCGACCTCGACGAGGTCGACGTGGGGGGCAGACTGCTTGACCGCGGGAATCGTGTTCTCTGGATACTGGCCCGCACAGCCTCGATGCCCGATAGTGAGCATACGATACGTCACCGGCAACGACTTATCAACCGTGCTATGATAGCAACGTACTGAACAGATTACTATTGAGACAACATAGCAGTCACAATATACGAGTCCCGGCCAAGCCGGTGTATGGTTGACGACCGTTACCTGTGGACCGCGATTCGGGCGGCCGAGGTCGCCGGCGACGAGTTACGGGCCCGCTTCCGGTCGGGGTCTCGCGGGCGGTCTCGCGACCGCCCGGCGGACGAGGCCGCCGAAGAGCGCATCATCGACGTGATAGCAACCGCGTTTCCGGACGACAACGTCGTCTCCGAGGAGTGCTCTCCGGAGTTCCGCCCGAAGCCGCGTTGGGTCATCGACCCGCTCGACGGAACGGTCAATTTCCACAACGGCGTGCCGCACTTCTCCGTCTCTGTCATGTACGAGGGTGCGACACGGCCCGACGTCGGCGTCGTCAACTACGTTCCGGCGGACCAGCTGTACGTCGCAATCGAGGGCGAAGGCGCGTTCGTCAACGGACGGAAGCTCTCGGTCTCGAACGCCGCGGAGCTATCGGACGCGCTTGTCGTGACCGGATTCGACTCGCTGGCCCGAGCGAACGGCGACGGCGCGTATCTCGAGGCGCTCTGCGAGTCGACGCGAGGTGTTCGCCGGATGGGATCGGCCGCCGCGGAGTTGGCGCTCGTCGCCGCCGGCCGCTTCGACGTGTACTTCGAGCAGAACCTCGATATGTGGGACACGAGAACTGGCCCGCTCCTCGTCCGCGAGGCCGGCGGCGAGGTGACACACGTCGAAGCGATAGACGACGTGACCGGCGACACCGTCGTCGCGTCCAATCAGGCGCTCCACCGACAGGTCATCTCGCTCATGTCTCGGCACAGCGCCCTCGGGTGAGTGACGCGTCTCGGGCGGCGATTCGGTAGGTTGGCGGTTTGTGTTGGCTGTTTGGTGGTTCGGTGGTTCGGCGGTTTATCCACACTCTCAGTCGTCTCTCGCCTCCCGCCGTTTGACGGCCTCCGGGTCGAAGTCGTTGACCGCGCGGTTCGGTTCGAGGCCCGCCCGCTCGACGACCTCGATGTCGGCCGCCGGCGACTGGCCGTCGGTCGTCAGGTAGTCGCCGGTGAGGACGCCGTCCGCGCCGGCCTCGAACGGCAGGTGTTGCTCGTCGGGCGCGAGATTCGCCTCCCGGCCGCCGGTCAAGCGGACGCGCGCGTCGGGGTGGAGCAGTCGGTAGACTGCGACGGTCTTGACGAGTTCCGTCGTCGTGATGTCGGCGTGGTCGGCGTCGCCGAGCGGCGTCCCGGGGACGGGGTTGAGCACGTTCACCGGGAGCGACTCGACGCCGATTCTCTGGAGTTCGATAGCGGCGTCGACGCGGTCGGCCGGCGTCTCGCCCATCCCGAGGATGACGCCGGCACAGAGGTCCATTCCCGCGTCTTTCGCCCGGCGGAGCGTCACGAGTCGGTCCTCGAAGTCGTGGGTTCCGACCACCTCGTCGAAGTACCGCGGCGAGGTCTCGATGTTGTGGTTGTAGTGGTTCACGCCCTCGTCGGCGAGGATTCGCGCTTCCTCCTCGGTGAGCAGGCCGAGCGAGGCGTCGATTTCGACGCTCGTCTCGTCGCGGACGAGTCGAATCGCCTCCAGCACGTCCGCCCACTCGTCGGGCCGGCGCTCCTTCGAGACGCCCTTCTCGGCGACGACGATGCCGAACCGCTGTGCGCCGTCGCGTTCGGCCCGCCGCGCGGCGTCCAACACCGACTCCGGTCCGAGAAAGCTGTGCGTTTCGACGCCGGTGTCGAAGTGCGCCGACTGCGCGCAGAAGCCGCAGTCCTCGGCGCAGTCACCGGCCTTGGCGTTGACGATGGAACAGGCGTCGACGGTCCCGTCGGAGCGGACGGAACGGACGTAGTCGGCCCCCGCCGCGAGGGGCTCGACCGGCTGCGCGATGAGCGCTACCCCGTCGGTCCGGTCGAGTTCCTCGCCGCCGAGCACTCGCCGCACCGCGTCGTCGACAGTCGGGTTTCCAGTCTCGTAAACCATATCTCATCTCTAAGTTGACGAGTTCAAAAACCCGTTGCCTCGTCGACATTCACTGCCCCGGTCGTCGACTCTCCGACAAGGTGCCTTCCCTGCTGGCATCACAACACTATTCGAGCCACTGGCGAAACTCGTACTAGTTCTATGGCTCTCTCGGATACCGACGTCTCCGACGTGGTCGACTCGCTCTCCCTCGACGAGAAGTGCTCGCTCGTGCGCGGCGCGGCGGACCCCGAGGGGACGGCGACGGGCTACGTCCCCGGAGTCCCCCGACTCGACATCCCCGAGCTTCGTCTCGCCGACGGGCCGCTCGGGATTCGTATCCCCGGTCGCTCGTCGACCGCCTTTCCGGCTTCTATCGCCGTGGCGTCGACGTTCGACCCCGAACTCGCGCGGCGACAGGGCGTCGCGATGGCCCGCGAGGCCAAAGCCAGCGGCCAGCACGCGGTTCTCGGTCCCGGGCTGAACCTCGTTCGCGTCCCCAACTGCGGGCGCAACTTCGAGTACTACTCCGAGGACCCGGTCGTGACGGCCGATTTCGCCGCCGCGGCCGTGGAGGGCCTCCAGTCAGAGGACGTCATCGCCACGCCGAAGCACTACGTCGCCAACAACCAGGAGACGAAGCGACTCGTCGTCAGCGCCGAGGTCGGCGAGCGGGCGCTCCGAGAGCTCTATCTCCCCGGATTCGAGGCGGCCGTCGAGGCCGGCGCGGGGTCGGTCATGACCGCGTACAACCGCGTCAACGGGACGCACATGAGCGACCACCGGCGGCTCGTCACCGAGGTACTGAAAGACGAGTGGGGCTTCGACGGCTACGTCGTCTCCGACTGGTTCGGAACCGCGAGCGCCGTCGGTGCGGCCACCGCCGGCCTCGACCTCGAAATGCCGGGTATCTCGCTCGAAGCGCTCCACGAGGCGTTCGGGATCGACCCCGACGCCGAGATGCTGGCGGAGGGCGACGACGAGAGCATCCCGGCCGGCGAGACCACGACGCCCAAGTTCGCGACCGAACTGAAACCGGCGGTCGAGTCCGGTGCGGTCCCGGCCGACCGCCTCGACGATATGGTCGCGCGAATCCTCGGGCAGATGGCCCGTATCGGCCTCCTCGACGGCGAGTGGGGCGACGGCGGCGCGCTCGACACGGCCGAACACCGCGACCTCGCCGCGACGCTCGCCGCCCGCGGCACCGTTCTCCTGAAGAACGACGACGGGGCACTTCCGCTTTCCGACGACGCCGACGTCGCGCTCGTCGGCCCCGGTGTCGCGGAGGCGATGCTCGGTGGCGGCGGCTCCTCCGAGGTCACCCCCGCCCGCGAGGTCTCGGCGCTCGAAGGAATCCGCGCCCGGACCGACGGCTCGGTCGCGTTCGAGCCCGGCGTCGAGCGCGTCGTCACGCCCTCGTTCTTCGACGGCGGGGACGCCGACTCCGATGGCGACGCCGACGACTTCCCCGGCGGGAAGACGCCCGACATCGACGCGGCGGCCGACTGCGCCCGCGAGGCCGACGTCGCGGTCGTCGTCGTCAGGGACGCGACCACGGAGGGCGCGGACCGCGAGTCGCTCCGACTCCCCGGCGGACAGGACGAACTCGTCGCGGCCGTCGCCGACGCCGCCGACCGGACCGTCGTCGTCGTCCAGTCCGGCGGCCCGGTCGAACTGCCGTGGCGCGACTCGGTCGATGCTATCGTCGAGTCGTGGTACCCCGGACAGGCCGACGGCGACGCGCTCGCGTCGGTCCTCTACGGCGACGCCGACCCCTCGGGCCGCCTCCCGGTCACGTTCGCGCCCGAGGGGTCGTATCCCGCGGCCTCCGAGGTACGATACCCCGGCGTCGACGACGAGGCGCGGTACGACGAGGGCGTCTTCGTCGGTTACCGACACTTCGACGCCGCCGACGCGGACGACGAGCCGACCTACCCCTTCGGCCACGGGCTCTCGTATGCGACCTTCGAGTACGGCGAGGCGGAGGTGCGCGGCGACGACGCAGTCGCGGTCGAGGTGACGAACGCGTCCGACCGCGACGGGAGAGAGGTCGTCCAGGCGTACGTCCGGCCGCCGACCGTCGCGGGCGTCGAGCGCCCGACGCGAGAACTCGCCGGCTACGCGGCCGTCGAACTCGCCGCCGGCGCGACCGAGACGGTCGAACTCACCCTGTCCGAGCACGCGTTCCGAAGATACGACGACTCCGAGGGGTGGACTGTCGACGCCGGCGACTACGTCATCGAGGTCGGTCGCTCGTCTCGCGACGTTCGAGCCGAGACGACGGTGTCACGATAGACTGCCGAACGAGCTATTCGGTGCGCTTCAACCGTTCGCGCCGCCGTTCGAACTCGTCGTCCGAGAGTTCGCCCCGCGCGTAGCGGGTTCGGAGGACCGACAGCGGCCGTTCGTTGGGTTCGGTCTCCCGCCGCTTCCCGAGGGCGAAGACGAGGTACAGCGGAACCGCGAGCAGTAGCCCCATCCAGAGGAGTCCCCAGAGGCCCATCCCGCCGCCGAAGAGCCCCCACCCGCCACCCATCATGCCGCCGCCGTACCCGCCGCCCATGGCGGCGGCCGTGCCGGTCGCCGCGACCAGTAGCGGGACCGCGAGCATCGCGAGTCGGCGAGCAGTACGTCCGAGGTGCGTGTCACATTGTGTCATATTTCGAATCGGTGAGTTGCGGTGTTCTGTCGAGGCGATTCAGCCGGTCAGAGCCGTCAGCAGTGGCCCTGTCCGTACATTCCGCCGTTCTGCCCGTACATTCCGCCGTTCTGTCCGTACCTTCCGTGGTCGTGGTCGCCGTCAGCCATGTCCCGGGCCATCTCGTCGACGGTCACGCCCATGTGCGACTCCATCCACTCGACGCTCTCCGGTCCCATGTGTTCGGTCATCTGCGACTCCATCCACGCCGCCCACTCGGCGGCGGTTCCGCCGGCCGGGGCCGCGTCGTCGACAGCCGTTTCGTCGCCGTGTGCGCTGACCGCGGGCGCGGCGACCGCGAGTCCGACGATTGCGAGCACCGCGAGCAGCCAGCGGCCGAGTTTGACGTTGGTCATTGTGTTTCTCCTCGGTTGGTCGTAGGGTCGCTCCGGGGTTATCGGGATGGGTGTGAAAACTGCGCTGAGAGCGTTCGAGAACGTTTATACTGCGCTCTAATCGTTTTTCAGAAACGAGACCGTTCATCCGCGCCGAATTCGTCGGTGTCGGGTTTCTCCGCGTACTCTCCCGTACCGGTTCGGGCACCCCGCGGGAGAAGAGACGCCGCGGCGGTCGGCTACGGCGCTTGGTTCTGCTGTAACTCGTCGCTCGGATAGATTCGATACGTCCGCCCCTGTCGCTCGCGGTACAGCAACCCGCGTTTTTCGAGGGCGCTCACCGTCTGGCTCACCTTGCTCTTCGAGAAGTCAGAGCGGTCCCGGAGTTCTATCTGCGTGATACCGGGCGAGGTGAGAACCGGTTCGAGCACCCGGCGCTCGTCCTCCGGCAGGAGGTCCAGCACGCGAGTTCGCGGGTGCGACGCCGAGGGACTCGTTTCCTCCGATTCCTCGGCTTCCGCCGGCGGTTCGGACCGCTCTCGCTCGGTCGGATTCACCGTCTGGTCCTGAACGCGCTCGCTCGCGTCCGCACCGTCGAGCGCGTCTCGAACCGCGAGATACCCGCCGCCGATGACGGTCGCGGCGAGGACTGTCCCGAGGACGTACCACAGCGGGTTCGTTCCGTGAACGGCCCCCATCGACGTTCCCATATCCATCATCGAGCCCATCTGCTCGAACGCTTGCTGTCGCTGGTACGCCTGCCAACTGAGCGCCCCACCGATGAGAACGGTGCCAGCGACGAGCGCGCCGACGACCGCGTCGGCCCGTCGCCGATTCATCCGTCCCGCCTCGGTTCGCCGTGGTGCTCGTTCATGCACGGTGATTGGAGCGACACCGGTGTACCAGTTGTGATTGCCTCGTCCACTCCTGCGTGCGCTCGGTGGGGTCCGGGATGACCCGCGATGTTTTCGATTCCAAGATACCGACCGTCTCAGAGCCGATGTTTCGAAGGGAAAATCCGCATAAGGTCGGAGAGCGTACGTTTCTGTGTACGTCGGCGACTGTCTCCGTCGAGGGATACCCGCTGACCGTGAACAGAGAGCCGAAGTCGCGTGATACGATGCGCTTCTCGCGTCTGCGAGAACCTAGACGGTTCGAGGACCGCATGCCGCTCGACGACCGCCTCGCCGCCCGCTCCCGAATCTCCTTCGCCTGACCGCGCCGCGCTGTTTCAGGCACCGGACAAGATACGGGGAACGGCACCACCCACCAATCCATGAGCACCCACCCAGACCACGACCACGACGCTTCGTCGCACCACCATCGCCAGGCTCACACCGACCATTCGGGCCACGAACAGATGTTTCGGCGGCGGTTCTGGGTGTCGCTCGCGCTGTCGTTGCCGGTCGTCTACTTCAGCGAGTTCGTCCAAGGTGTCTTCGGCTACACCGCACCGACGTTCCCCGGAAGCGTCTGGATTACGCCCGTCCTCTCTATCGTCGTCTTCGCCTACGGCGGTGTGCCGTTCCTCTCGATGGCTCGGACCGAACTGGAAAGCCGCGAACCGGGGATGATGATGCTCATCTCGCTGGCGATTACCGTCGCGTTCGTCTACTCGATTGCGAGCCTGTTCATCGAGGGGACGACGCCGTTTTTCTGGGAACTCGTCACGCTCATCGACGTCATGCTCCTCGGTCACTGGATGGAGATGCGGTCGGTCCGGCAGGCTTCCGGGGCGCTCGACGAACTGGCCAAACTCATGCCCGACACCGCCGAGCGCGTCACCGAGCGTGGAGACACAGAGGAAGTCCCCGTCTCCGCGCTCTCGGAAGGCGACGTCGTGCTCGCCCGGCCCGGCGCGTCGGTTCCCGCCGACGGCGAAGTCGTCGAAGGCGAGTCGTCGGTCGACGAGTCGATGATTACGGGCGAGTCCCGCCCCGTCGACAAGGACGCCGGTTCGGAGGTCATCGCCGGCACGGTCAATCAGGACGGGAGCCTCCGCGTGAGGGTCACGAAGACGGGAGACGAGACGGCGCTGGCGGGCATCATGCGTCTGGTCGAGGACGCCCAGCAGTCCAAATCCCGCACGCAACTCCTTGCGGACCGCGCGGCGGGGTGGCTGTTCTACGCCGCGCTCGCCGTCGCGGGAGTCACGGCGGTCGCGTGGGTTCTCGCGGTCGGGTTCAGCGTCGGCGTCCTCGAACGCGTCGTGACGGTTCTCGTCATCGCGTGTCCGCACGCGCTCGGTCTGGCGGTCCCGCTCGTGGTCGCAATCAACACCTCGACGGCCGCCCGGAACGGGATGCTCGTCCGCGACCGAATCGCCATGGAAGAAGCCAGACGCCTCGACACCGTCGTCTTCGACAAGACGGGCACGCTCACGAAGGGCGAACAGGGGGTCGTCGGCGTCGAGACCGCGGGCGACTGGGACGAGACGCGGGCGTTCGAGGTCGCCGCGGGCGTCGAGGGCGACTCGGAGCACATGATCGCCCGCGCGATTCGGAACGCCGCCGCCGACCGCGACGTTCGACGGGCCACGGTGTCGGACTTCGAGAACCTCCGCGGACTCGGCGTCCGGGCGACCGTCGACGTTCGACAGAGCGGCGCTCTGTCGAGCCAACCAGAACCCGAATCGGGTTCTGGCGACGGCGAGACGGTGCACCTCGGCGGCCCCAACCTGCTGGAGAGACTCGGTATCGAGCGTCCCGACGAAATCGCGTCGTTCGCCGACGAGGCCGGCTCGAACGCGCAGACCGTCATCTATCTGATTCGCGACGAGTCGGAGGTCGTCGCGGCGTTCGCGCTCGCCGACGTCGTCCGCGAGGAGAGCCGGCGGGCCATCGAGGCGCTGCACGCGATGGGAATCGAGGTGGCGATGCTGACCGGCGACTCCGAGGACGTCGCGCGCGCCGTCTCTGCGGAACTCGGCATCGACCAGTATTTCGCGGAGGTCCTGCCCGAGGAGAAAGACACCAAAATAGCGCGGCTCCAGTCCGAGGGGAAACGGGTCGCGATGGTCGGTGACGGGGTCAACGACGCACCGGCGCTCGCGAGGGCGGACGTCGGCATCGCCATCGGCTCCGGCACCGACGTCGCCATCGAATCGGGCGATATCATCCTCGTCGACAACGACCCCGTAGACGTGGTTCGGCTCGTCAAGCTCTCGAAGGCGAGCTACCGAAAGATGCAGGAGAACCTCGTCTGGGCAACCGGCTACAACGTGTTCGCGCTCCCGCTCGCTGCCGGCGTCCTCGCGCCCGTCGGTATCCTCCTGTCGCCGGCGGTCGGCGCAGTGTTCATGTCCCTGTCGACGATTATCGTCGCTATCAACGCCCGCCGGCTCCGGGGCGTCGACCTCTCGGCCTGATGGGAGGCCGTCTGTGCTATAGCCTCCGGTTGACGGCTCGTACATATCTCCCATTCCGCGTGCTTTCACACGTAGGGTACACGTTCATTAGCCGCCGCGGCGAGTCACGATTGCCATGTTTTCACGTGACAATACTTCGCGGACCGCTGTGCCCCGGATGCCGGTGCTCGTCCTCATCGGAGGCCCCTAACGATGGTTGCCCGAACCGACCCGTACCGACAACTTCGGTTCGTGCTCGAAATCGAGGGACTCGTGACCGCCGGGTTCAGCCGCTGTGACCTCCCGTCTGCGACCTCGGCGGTCGTCGAGTACCGCGAAGGGGCAGACCAGCCGACGCCGCGGAAGCTTCCCGGACTGAACGAGTACGGGCCGCTCGTGCTCGAAGTCGGCGTGACCGACCGGTCGCTCGAACTGTCCGAGTGGCGGACGCTCGTCGAGCAGGGCAAGATGACCGAAGCCCGGCGCGACGCCGCGGTCGTGTTGCTGGACGCGACAGGCAACCCCGCCGCTCGCTGGGTCTTCCGCGAGGCGTGGCCTTCGCGGTACGACGCGCCCCGATTGGACGCGATGACCTCCGAAGTCGCCGTCGAACGCCTCGTCGTCGTCCACGAGGGATTCGCTCGCGTCGCGGTCGAAACCGGTGACGACGAGGACGACACCGAGAGCGACGGCGGCTCGACCCCGTCGCTCCCGGACCTCGACTTCCCGGTCGGCGAGGGACTGCCGCAGGGAATCGACGAACCGCGACTGAAGACGAGCCGCGCCGGCGACGAGGAGCCCGACGAGACGTGACCGCGGCTGAGTCGACTCCCTACGGTGCACACCGCTTTCGGGTTCGGTGCGACGCGCTCCCGAAACTGGGGTTCTCCGAGGTTCGCGGGCTCTCGGTGGCGGTCGAGTCCACGAACGGAGACGCGGCGCGGTCCGACTCGCCGCCGCCCGAGACCGACCGCTACGACCGCCGCGCGCGGAAGCGACCGGGTCCGCGACCGCGGCCTCCCTCGCCGTCGCGCCGAGCGACCAGTTCGCCGCCGCTCGAACTCCGCCGAGGCGTCACCGACGACCGGTCGCTGTGGGCGTGGTTCCGGTCGTGGGTCGACGGCGAGACGACCCCGCAGGACGTTCGCATCTGCCTGCTCGACGCGACCGGCGAACCGGTCCGCGGGTGGGTCTGCCGGTCGGCGACGCCGGTCAGGTGGACCGGGCCGCACCTCGTCGCCGACGCGGCCGCGGTGGCGACGGAGTCGCTCGAACTGAGCCACGAAGGAATCGACTCGCTCTCCGACCTCGACGAGTGCGCCGACTGAACTGGTGGTTGGCGCGCCGGCCTACCGGGCGGAGTCGCTCAACTGTCCTTTGGGGCCGCTGTCTTCCGGTTCCAGCACCGCCTCGTATTTGCCGCGGTAGTACAGCCACCCGAAGACGAGCAGCGTCAGGGGAAAGAACACGAGGGCGACGAGCGCGGCCGGCGGGAACAGGACGAACAGCGCGAACGTCTGCCACGAAACGAGCGTGTCGCGTGCCATACTCGAAATTCAAACCACGTTGTCATGTGTCTTCGGGCGCGCCCGAGGTCCGTCGCAAGTCGGGTCTCGGTAGGTTCCACTGGTCTCTGTCGCCCGAGACGAGTGCGGTATTTTCACCACCTTTTATTTGGTTTGACGCGAAGTAGGGGGAAGTGACTGATATCTCAGATTCTCTTCGGCTCCTTTTCGAGACTTCGGTCGAGCGAGACGGCGACCGTTACGTGGTGTCGATTCCGAGCGAACTCGTCGAAAACGGGTCGATTTCGACGGAGGAACTGTACCGCGTCGCGCTGTTGACGAGTCCGGGCACCGCGTCGACGACCGAGGTTTCGGCCGAACCGACGGCAGCGAAGACGACCGACGGCCGCGGCATCAGTTCGGACGGCGAGCGGGAACCGGAGGCCTCGGCGTCGGATTCCCGCGAGGCGCGTTCACAGCCGCGAAAACCGCCCGTCGCGGAGGGCGACGTCCGAGCCGTCATCATCGACACGCTCGGCGACCAGGGCGACGGCATCGCGAAGGTCGAACGCGGCTTCGTCATCATCGTCCCCGGCACGGAGCCCGGCGACCGCGTCGAGGTCGAAATCACCGACGTGAAACAGACCGTCGCGTTCGCGGAACCGGTCGACGGCGCGGGCGCCAACTGACCCGTCGAGACCGACCGCGGCTTTCGCCCCGCGGTGTTGGCATATTCCAACCGGGGCCCCATTAGGTTCCGAGCCGTAGCCGTCGGTACCACCGCATGTCCGAACGAACGCTCCGTCACGCCTCTTCTCCACGCGACGACACACGAACCGAGTCTCCCCGAGCCGACCGCCCGGCGTTCGAATCGAGCGTCGACGTCGACGCCGCCGCCGACGCTGACGGCGGCCCAGGCGCGCGGGCGCAGTCGACGCCCGCGAACCAATGGCGCCCGACCGTCCGACAGGGCATCGCGCTGTGGGCGCTTATCGCGGTCGGCTGGGCGGTCGTTCCCGACGACCATCCGCTACAGATTGCCGTCGCCGTCAGCGGCGTGTACGCCTCGCTTCTCCTGCCGACGGCGCTCTACTTCGACTTCCGGGAGCGACGCCCCGAATCGAGCCTCCGGCGGGCAGTCCGCGGGACTGCGAGCGCGTTCGCCGCCCGCGCCCGCGGCGCTCTGCCGGGACGCGGCGGTGCGACTCGCTCGTCGTGCACGTGCAATCGCTGACGGGTCCGAGAACGTTACTGCGTCCTCGCGGCCGAGCCCGAACGGTTTGAACGCCCGGCTGAAAACGAAACGGACCGAATCGAAGAGAAAAGCGGCTTTTAGCGCCCGAAATCCCGCGTTACGCGGTCGAACCCACGGTCATCTCGCCCGACTTCTGGGTCGCTTCGAGGAGTTCGCGGTAGCGGTTCCTGATTGTCACTTCGCTGATGTCGGTCACCTCGCTCACCTCGGACTGCGTCAGTTCCTCGTCGGCGAGCAGCCCGCCGGCGTAGATGGCCGCCGCCGCGAGGCCGACGGGGCTCTTGCCGCTGTGGATACCCTGTCGCTTCGCGTTGTCGAGGAGCGACCGAGCGCGGCGCTCCACGTCGTCCGTCACGTCGAGTTCGGAGACGAACCGCGGGAGGTACTGCGCCGGGTCGGCCGGCTTCATGTCCAAGCCCAGCTCGCGGGAGACGTAGCGGTACGTCCGGGTGAGTTCCATCTTGTCGACGCGGGAGACGCGTCGGACCTCGTCGAGCGAGCGCGGGACGCCGGCCTGTCGGGCCGCGGCGTAGATGGCGGCCGTGGCGACGCCTTCGATGGAGCGGCCGGGGAGCAGGTCGTCGTCGAGGGCGCGGCGGTAGATGACCGAGGCGGTCTCGCGGACGGTGTCCGGAAGCCCGAGCGCCGAGCCCATCCGCTCGACCTCGCCGAGCGCCTGCTTGAGGTTGCGCTCCTTGGAGTCGCGGGTGCGGAACCGCTCGTTCCACGTGCGGAGCCGCTGCATCTTCTGACGCTGTCCCGACGACAGGGAGTTGCCGTAGGCGTCTTTGTTCTGCCAGCCGATGTTGGTCGACAGCCCCTTGTCGTGCATCATGTTCGTCGTCGGCGACCCGACGCGGGACTTCTGATCGCGCTCCGCGGCGTCGAACGCGCGCCACTCGGGGCCGCGGTCGATTTCGTCCTCGCGGAGGATTTCGCCCGTCTCGGGGTCGACCCACTCGCCGTGTTGCTCGTCGTAGACGAGGTCGGTCCGGTCTGCGACCGCCGCCTCGGACGACTCGGCCTCGTCTTCGTCGCGCTCGTCGCCGGACCGTCGGGCCTCTGGCTCCGCCGTCGGTGCCGACTCGTCCCGCATCGAACGCCAGTCGACGTGTTTCGTATCCATTGAGTATCGGTTTATTCTCTATCGAGGGTAATGGGCCCTCGGTTGGAATATGCCAAATACCTTCGATTCGAGGGGTGACGGCCGGAGAGCGATTCCGACCACTCAGCCCCGGAGCGCGTCGATAGGCCGCTCGTTCGCCGCCCGCCACGCGGGGTACGCGCCGGCGAGCAGGCTGGTCAGGATACCGAACCCGACCGCCCCGGCCAAGTACAGGAGCGCCGACTGCGTGAAGGCGAAGGGGTCGCCGAGGAACAGCGCGTTCGCCACCATCGCCACGACAACGGCGATAGCGAGCCCCATCGCCGATCCGAGCGCGCCCAGGAGCACCGCCTCGACGAGGAGAATCCGGACGATATCGCCTTTCCCGTAGCCGACCGCCCGCAGGACCCCGATCTCCTCGCGGCGCTTGATGACGGCCATCAGCATCGTGTTCGCAATCGAGACGCCGGCGACGAGAAGCGAGATGGAGCCGAGGCCCGCGAGGAACGCGTTGATTCCGTTCACGAGCGTCTTGAGCAGGCGGACGAGCGAGGTGAGTTCGAACACCAACAGCCTGTCTTTCCGGTCGTTGAAGCGGTCTCGGAGCGCCTCGGCGACGGCTTCGGCCCTGTCAGTCGACTCTGTCATCACCTGCACGCGACTGTACTGTCGGTCCCCAGTCTCCTCGATGGGGAGGTACAGCCGACTCCCGCCGAACGACTGGGTCTCGGCCAGCACGGCGACGACGCGGTAGGTGTGTTCGGTCTCGATCGTCCCGGTGGCCGTCTCCGTCTCGGAGACGAACGTGAGGCGCTCACCGAGTTCGACGCCACGGTCGGCCGCGAACTCGTGGGAGACGACGACGCTCTGCCGCCAGTTCAGGGGAATCTCTCCCCGCGCTATCTCGTGTGTCTTCCGGGGGTCGTCGACGTAAGTGACAGTCACCCCCTCGCGGGTGCCGTCGTCCGTTATCAGCTCCATATTCCCGGTCTGCGTCGCCACGACCGCGGCCGCCCCGACCGTCTCGTCTATCGCTTTGACGTCCTCTCTGTCGAAGTGCGACGCCTCCATGTCGGCCCCCGGCGAGACGTAGACGTTCGTCGCGCCCTGGGCTTGGATGCTCTGCAGTTGGCTCTGCTTGAACGCCGCGCCGCCCGCGCCGATTGCGCCGATTGCGACGACGCCGATGAGTATCGAGGCCGCCGCGAGTATCGACCGGACCTTCGCCCGCGAGATGTTCCGCCGGGCGATGACGAGCCGCGGGAACCGCCCGGCGATTCGGTGGCGCAGGCTCATCGTCTCTCGCCCCTCGTTCGCGTCATTCTAACGCCTCCACGGGCCGCTTGTTCGCGGACTTCCACGCGGGGTACACGCCGGCGAACAGCGACGTGAGAACGCCGAACAGCGCCCCGAGACCGACGTATCGAAGCCCCGCGGCCGTGAACGCCAGCGGGTCGCCGACGAGGAACTGGTTGAGCCCCATCCCGATGCCGAGCGCGAGCGGGACGCCGATTGCGGCACCGACGAGCCCGAGGATGGTCGCCTCGGCGAGAAGCAGGCTCACGACCGCCCGCTTGGGATAGCCGACCGCCCGCATGACGCCGATTTCGCGCTCGCGCTCTATCGCCGTCATCAACATCGTGTTCGCGATGGTGACCGCGGCGACGAGGAGCGAAATCGAGCCGACGCCGATGAGGAACTGGTTTATCATCTCGAACGTCTGACTGAAGCGCTCCCGCTGTTCTTGGACCCCCGAGACGGCGATGGTTCGCCTTCGGGTGTTGAACTCCGTCTCGAGGCTCTCGGCCGCCTCGTCTATCGACCCCGTCTGCGGGTCGACCCTGACGATGACCGAGCCGTACTTCGAATCGGAGTCTTCGAGCTGGCTGAGGCGGTCGAACGGGAGGAACACCGAGCGGTCGGCCTGTAGCTGGTCGGCGAACCCCTGCGGTTCGAGCACCGCAGCGACGCGGAACGTCCGCTCGAAGCTCCCGTTTATCGTCACCGTCAGCTGGTCGCCCGTCTCCACGTCGTTGTTGTCGGCGAACCGGGAGCCGACGACGACCTGCTGTCGCCAGCTATCGGGTATCGACCCCGATTGCGCCTCGTAGAACGTCCCGAGGGCCGCCAGTCCCTTCACCTGCGCCGAGGGGGAGGTCTCTCCCGACGACGTGCGGACGACGGTGTCCCAGCGCTCGATGACGGGGTGTACCGTCGCGCCCGAGGTCACCTGTCGCATTCGACTGACGTCCTTGTCCGAGATGCCGCCGACGATGTCCCCGTCGTCGTTCTGGTAGTAGACGGGGCTGACGGTGGCGGTCCCGCCGAACCCCTCGTACGCCTCCATCTGGTCCTGTTTGAACGCCTCGCCGCCCGCGCCGATGGTCCCGATGGCGACGACGCCGATGACGATGGCGACGACGGCCAGCGTGGTCCGCGCGGTGGCGCGCGACAGGTTTCGGCGGGCCAACACGACCGTCGGGAACCGGGCGGTCACCCGGCGGAGCCAACTCACGGGGACGCACCTCGAACAAGAACGGCGCGCGGCCGCCGCTTCGAGACGCTCACGCTCCGTGCCCCCCGTCAGCAGCTGTCTCGCCCGTGTCCTCGATGACGCCGTCGACGAGGTTCACCACGCGGTCGGCCTCCTCGGCGACGTAGGCGTCGTGGGTGACCGTGACGATGGCCACGTCCTCCTCGGCTCGGAGTTCGTCGAACAGGGCGAGGATTTCGTCGCCGGTGTCGCGGTCGAGGTTCCCGGTCGGCTCGTCGGCCAACAGGAGCGCGGGGTTGTTGATGAGCGATCGCGCGATGGCGACGCGCTGTTTCTGTCCCCCCGACAGCTCGTCGGGGTAGTGGTCGAGCCGGTCGCCGAGGCCGACCCGCTGAAGCAGTGTTTTCGCTCGCTCGCGCGTCTTCACCGGGGTCTTGTCGAGCATCCGCGGCATCTCGACGTTCTCCAGCGCCGTCAGCGTCGGAATCAGGTAGAAACTCTGGAACACGAAGCCGATTGCGCGCTTCCGCTTTCGGGTTCGGTCCGCGTCGGAGAACGTCGACACGTCCTGTCCCCGAAGACTGACCGCGCCGTCGGTCGGCACGTCGAGTAGGCCCAGCAGGTTGAGGAGCGTGGACTTCCCGCTCCCCGAGGGGCCGACGATGGCGACGAAGTCGGACGGCGCGATGCCGAAATCGATGCCTTTCAGCGCCCGGACGGTCTGGGTCCCCGTCTGGTACTCCTTCGTGACGTCTTCGCCGCGGAGTATCAGGTCGCCGGCGAGGCTCGCGGCGTCACTCGGGAGGTCCTCGCGGCCGGCCTCCGCCGGCTCTGTCGGCTCCGCCTCCTCGGAGTCGGAGATGTCCCATCTCATCTGTCGTCAGCTCCGCCAGCGATAGACGACCGCACCCACGAGGAGGACCGCGGCGGCACCGCCGACCGGGAGGAGCGGGAGCCCGCCCGCCCCCGAGTCCGGCACGGGGCGACGCATCGTCTGACGGTCGACGCTGACCGACGTGGTGACCGACTTCTCGACGCCGCCGACGCTGTACCGAACCTCGACGGGAACCGAAGAGACGTTGCCCTGTGCGGCGGTTCGGAGGGTGAACGACGAGAAGTCGCTCCCGTCGATGCTCCCGATGAAGTAGTTGCTTCGCTCGACGCTCGACGAGTCCGCGACGGAGACGACGACTCCCTCGACGGCGTCGGAGCCGACGTTCCCGGCGGTCGCCGAGATTTCGAGCGCGCCCCCGGCCTGCGTCGCCTGCACGTCGGTCAGGATGACCTGTCCGGGGTTCGTCGGAGAGCTAAACGCGGGGCGGTACGTGCGGGTGAGTTCGTGTTTCTCGCCGCGGTTCGAGTACTGGAGCGTCACGTTCACCGGGTACGACCCGGCCTCGTCGACCCGCGCGGGGAAGGTGAACGTCGTGGCGTTGCCCGCCTCCAGCCGCGGCTTCACGCGCTCGGTGACGCTGAAGTTCACCTCCGACGAGGAGGAGACGACCCGCAGTTGTCGAATGTCCTCGGTGAGTCCGTTCGAGACGGTGACGTTCACGGACCGAGTGGCACCGGGCACGGCCTCCTCGGTCGAGAGCTCTAGCTGCGGGCGGGAGACCTCCTTCACGTCGACGGTCACCGGGTACCGAACCCGGACGTGCGAGCCGTCGTTCTGTCTGCCGACCAGTACGACGCGGAGGTTTTTCGACCCGGGCTCGTCGAACGAGACGGCGACCGGGATGGTGATGCTCGACCCGATGGTTATCGTTCCCACGTCTTCGATGCGCGCGATGTCGGTGGGGCTTCCCTGTCGGCGGACGTAGACGTCGGTGACGTCGACGACGCTCGGGCTGTTCTCGCCGTTCCGAATCGTCACTTCGAGGTCGGTCTGTTCGCCGGGCGTCGGCTCCGCCGGCGCGACTGTCACGTCGGAGATTCCGATGTGCGCCTCGGCCGCTTTCGCCGGCCCCGTCGCCAGCGGAACGGCGACCGTCGAGAGCACGATGACCGCGACGAAGAGCCACGAGAGAACCGAGCCGACGCCGTCGTTCGGTTCCCGCGGACTCATCTGTTTCTCCTCACGTGATAATGTTGTCTTGCTGCCATCATTGGCTAGTCGAACTAGCCAGCTCCACATAAGTTCCTTGGTTTACATGTCTGTTGCCGAACCAGTCTTCCTGCTGGGTTCGCACTCGGTCGCTTCCCGGGAAAAACGCGGACGGGGTGGCGTGGGGCGAGGTGCAGTAAGGTCAGGTAAGATGGTGGCGACTTCGACGGGCGGCGCCCGGAATCAGGTCTCGACGCCGAAGCCTTCGTTGCGGAGCGCGGCTTCGAGGCGCTCGCCGTGTTCGCCCTGTAGCTCGATGCGTCCGTCGTCGGTCACGGTCCCGCCGACTGCGAGCCGTCGCTTCAGGGTCGACGCGAGGGCGTCCAGTTCGTCGGTCGGGAGGTCGAGGCCGTCGACCACCGTCACGGGCTTACCGTACCGTCGGGTGTCGACGCGAATCGACGCGCGCTGGTCCGCCCGCGCGAGGTCGTCGCCGATTCCGAGGTCGTCCGGCAGGCCGGTGATGTCGCTGAAAGTGTCCTTTCCCACGTATTCGGGTACGCGTCCGCGGCGTATCAGGATGTGGTTGGAATATTCCAACCCTCCTGTGGGCGTGTCCCGCGGGACGTTCGACCCGAGTCGTCGGTCACGCGCTCGCTTCGAGCTTTTCCGGGTCGACGCGCTCTTCGACCTCGGTGCCGAGCGTGCCGGTGACGAACTGCCGGGCCAGCCACGCCTCGGCGCGTGTCAGACGGTACTGGAGCGTCGAGTTCGGGATGTCGAGTTCCTCGGAAATCTCTTGGACGGTGTGCTGGCGCGGCGTCTCGTAGTAGCCGAACTCGACGGCGGCTTCGAGCGCCGCCTGCTGTTCCGGCGGGAGGCCGTCGGCGGAGACGCCCTCTTCGAGCCAGCATTCGGGTTCGCTGATGCGCTGGACGCTCAGCGAGAGGCCGTCGCTGAGGCTGTCTTTGACCTCCTCGTAAATCTCGCTCACCGTGTCGTCGTCGGAGATGAGCAGTCGCCACTGGTTTTGGGCCCCTCGGCGCTCGGCCTGCATCAGGAGACCGTCGCCGATGTGCTTCGCGGCGACGTGCGGAATCGACTGAATCCCGTCGCCCTCCTCGCGGCAGGAGTAGACGATGCGCCCGTTGGGCGTCTCCGAGAGCACCTCGTAGTCCCACTCGACGACCGGCGCGCCGCACATCCCGAGGACGCCGTTGCACCGGGTGGCCTGTTCGATAACCTCGTCGAACGCTTCGAGCGCCTCCGTCGGCCCGGTGAGGCGGTCGAGTCGCCACATCGACTCGCTCGTGGCGTGTATCGCCATGGTCTTGGAGTGTAAGTCCGGGTTCTCGATGAAGAGGTCCATCACCTCGTCGGCACCCCGCTCGTACTCGACGGTGAAGACGAATTCGCGCATGGATTCGAGGTAGTCGCCGAAGGCCTATAGCCTTGGTTGGTATGTTCCAACTTCGGCTCGCCGCCCGGGACCACGGGCTCGGGGCCCGAACTTCGGTCGCTCGCCCCGCTCAGGACTCGTCGAACGGCGACCGGGCGTGTTCGGGCACGTTCTCGGGGCGGGCGATGAGGTTCTCTCGGCCGAGGTTTATCTTGGCGACGCTGCCCTCGTCGGCCATCCGCGAGAGGACGCGGCTCACTTTCGACTTCGACCAGCCCGTTCCCTCGACGACCTTCGACTGTCGGAGTTGACCGCCGTTGTCGTCGAGGAGTTTGAGAATGCGCGTCTCGTCGTCGAGGAGTTCCTCCGGGCCGGGATAGGCGTCGGCGGTCGGCTCCGGGCGAACCGGGCCGTCGCTCCCGCCCGTTTGGACTGCGTCCGCCGCCGCCCCGTCGCGCCGGCCGGCGGTGCGGTCGGTCGCGCGAGAGCGAACGTCCGACAGCAGCGCCCGCACCTCGCTTCCGCGGACTCGCGCGCCGACGGCGACCAGGACGACCGCGACGGCCGCGACCGCGAGGACGAGTAGCCAGCCGTCGCCACCGAGCCCCAGCGACCCGACGACCGACCCCGGCGCGGCGTTCGGGTCCGACCCCGCTTCGACCTCCGCGCCGTCTCCGCGCCCGTCGCCGTCGGTGTCGCCGCGGTTCGGGTCGGTCCCGAGGACGTTGACCTCGCGGCCGTCGTCGAGACCGTCGCTGTCGGTGTCGGCGGCGGTCGGGTTCGTCTCGTATCGGTTGGCTTCGGGGCCGTCTTCGAGGCCGTCGCCGTCGGTGTCGGCGGCGGTCGGGTCCGTCTCGTGGACGTTGACCTCGGGGCCGTCTTCGAGGCCGTCGCCGTCTGTGTCGGCCTCGGTCGGATTCGTCTCGTAATCGTTGACTTCCGCGCCGTCGTCGAGGCCGTCGCCGTCGGTGTCGGCGGTCGTCGGGTCCGTGCCGTGGGTCGTCACTTCCGCGCCGTCGTCGAGACCGTCGCTGTCGGTGTCGGTTTCGGTCGGGTTGCTCCCCTGCTCGTTGACCTCGACGCCGTCGCTGAGTTCGTCGCCGTCGGTGTCCGTGTTCGTCGGGTCGGTCTCGTAGCGGTTCACCTCCTCGCCGTCGGGCACGCCGTCGGTATCGGTGTCGGCGACGAGCACGTCCGTACCGCGGTCGAGTTCGTCCCGGTTGCCGAGGCCGTCGCCGTCGGCGTCCCCGGCCGGCGCGAGCACCGTGACGCCGTGGCTCGCCTGCGCGACCGGCTCGCCGCCCCCGCCGGGTCTGACGACGGCGGTCAGAGTTCGGTCGCCGGTCGCGTTCACCGGCCACGTCGTGAAGGCGAACTCGACGCGCCGCTCATCGCTCGCGTTCGCCCCCGCGCTCCCGAGCGGTTCGCACGCCAACAGCATCGTCGAGCCGTCGTCGAGGTCGGTCTGTAGGCAGACCTCGTAGTCGTCGCTGTCGGATGCGACGGCCACCGAAACCGTCGACGGCTGCCACGAGGCGACGTACGTCCGGCCGTTCTCGGTCGCGACGACGCCCGCGCCGGCGTGGTTGACCGCACCCACCTCGACGCCGTCCGCCGCGACGACGGCGACCGGTGAGAGGCCTGCCGCGACGACGAGCAACGTCACGACGAGCGCCCACCCGACCCGCGAGACGCGTTTGACTGGCATGTGTTCGCTCCTTATCTGTCGACTCTGCTAGTGTATAATGTTTTGTTTATATGTCCATTGGGCATTTTACAACCCTTTTGAAAGTCAATTTACCAAGAATGTTCCCAAATAGTTAATTATACTCCGGTCGTTGCGGTGCGGGTGCGGCGTCGGTCTCGGCCGTCGTCGCTGAGATTCACGGGCGCCTCTCTCGTCTCTCGACGGGCCTCGGTCGCCGCTTGTCGCCGCTCGCACTCGCCCCCTGTCGTCTCTCGCCCGGTCGCCCCTCTGACGTGAGGTAACCGACGTACAGAACCGCTTTCGTCGGCGCTCGCCCCGCCGGAAAACGTTCCGTTAATCCGACTGAAACGGTCGAAACGGCCAGGCGAAACGGTTGCTCGGGAGAGAACGGTCGGGACGACTCTTCCCCATTATCATCCGCCGAGCGATACTGCTGACTGCGATGCGCGAAACCCTCACTCGACGGCAGTTCGGTGCCGGAGTCGCCGCGGCGACCGTCGCCCTCGCCGGCTGTACGGACACGGGCGGGAGCGGCGGCCCGGTGAACGGGACGAACGGTACGGACGCCGAACCCGCGGTCGGCGGCACCGAGACGACCGCAGAGACCGGTGGTGTCGAGGCGACAACCGAAGACGAGACCACGACGGAAGAAACGACGATGGAAACCACCGAGACGACGATGGAGACGACCGACTCGTCGCTCGACAACTCGACGACGGCGAACGAGACGGCCGAAAACGAGACCACGGCGAACGAGACATCGACGAACGAGACGACCGAAAACGAAACGACGACCGACGACTCGGCGTGACGGCCGCGGTCGACCCGATGACCCGCTGACGCCCGCGCCGCGACCGAGGCACGGCACGCTCGACTGGTACACCCGACTGCTCGTGCCCGCACCGGCGCTCACCCTCTCCAGCCCTCCACGGCACACTCGCACCCAGTCACCCCCGCGGGACATCCGAATCCCCCTGACGCACCCCTCCAAATTCGGTCCCCCTGACGCACCCCTCCAAATTCGGTCCCCCTGACGCAGCCCTTCGCCCGTGCCCTCCAGCACGCCTTCACCGCGCCCTCCAGCGCACCCACCCCAGTCGGAGTCACCCGATTTTCGGAACTTCCCCCGCACGTCGTACCGGCGGCGCGCACTCCGCGGAACATTTACCCGCCCGTTCGCTACTCGGGGTATGGACGCAGACGACAACCACCGCGGGTGGGCCGAGCGCTCCGGCGACTTCTCGCCGGAGTACTACGCCCAAATCGGCCCGAACGAGGTCAGCGAGACGCTCGCGACCGTGTTCGAGCACTACGCGGCGGAAGACGCGTCGGTTCTTGAACTCGGCTGTAGTTCCGGTCGCCACCTCGCACACCTGCGCGACCGCGGCTACGAGGACCTCACCGGCATCGACATCAACGACGACTCCTTCGAGGTGATGGCCGAGTACTTCCCCGAACTCGTCGACACCGGCACGTTCCTCACCGGCGCAATCGAGGACCTGCTTCCCGACTTCCCCGACGACAAATTCGACGTTATCTACTCCGTCGAGACGCTCCAGCACGTCCACCCCGACGACACGTGGGTGTTCGAGGAAATCGCCCGCGTCTCGTCGGACCTCGTGATAACCGCCGAGAACGAGGGTAACGGACCGACCCGCGGACGCTCCGGCTCAGAGGTGAGCTACGTCAACGACGACTTCCCGCTGTATCACCGCAACTGGAAGGACGAGTTCTCCGACCTCGGCCTCGCGCAACTCCTCTGCGAACCGGGCAAGCGCGACACGGTTCGCGTCTTTCGGGTTCTCTAACACTGGTCGCCGTCGGTCCCGTCTCAGCGGCCGATACCGCGCCATCGACAGGCCTCCTCTCGCTCGCTTGTCGCACTCACAAATTGTTTCAACCAAGCCGGCGAACTGAGCGTGCTGACCATGTACACGATGTCCAGCGACGACTTCAGCGTTCACCTGCGCGACTGCGACGAGGCCGGCTCCGGGATTCCCATCACCAGCCTCCCGGACGAAGTCACCTCTCTGGACGACCTGCCGTGTTCCTGCTGGGACGAGTTCGACTCGTTCGACGAACTCGAGTGACGGCCGGGGCGCGAGGGCATCGTTCGGTCGTGGTTTCGGACGCCGACGCACCGCGCGCTCGGCGGGGCTCGTTTTGACGGCGACGGTTTCCTGTGAGTCACGAGTCCGGCGAGAGCGCCCAGAGCGTCCCCTCGCCCGTCTGTGCAAACGCCTGCGTCCCGGCCGCGCTGAGGAGATAGCCGTCCGTCGAGAGCGTCGTCTCGAACGGGTCGAAAAACGACGCGCCGCGAGACCAGCGAATCCGGCCCGCACGGGTTCCGACGACGAACGCCTCGTCGGTCGAGGCGGTTCGCTCGACCGGGCTGTCGAAGCGGACTTCGTACCGCTCCGAGCCGTCCCGAACCGCGAGTTCGTACAGCGTCCCGAAGGTGTCCGACGGCGGTTCGTCCGTCCCCTCAGCGACCAGAACCGTCGAGCCCCGCTCGTGGACGCCGACCACCTGCGCGCCGGCCCCGAACGAGGTGCGCCACCGGAGCGACCCGTCGGCCGCGTCGAGCATGGCGATGTCGCCGCCGCCACCGGCGTAGACGCTGCCACCAGCCGGAATCGGCCCCACGTCGGCCCAGTCCCAGCGGTCCGGTCGCCACGCCCACCGGAGGCTCCCGTCCTCGGGCGCCATCGCGAAGACGCCCTCGTCGTCGCCGTAGTAGACCGCCCGCTCGTCGGCGAACAGTTGGTCCTGCGGAGCGATGACGACGGTGAAGCCGACGCCGTCGACCGCCGATTGCTCCCACCGAACCGCGCCGTCGTCGGTCGCGAGCGCCGCGAGCGCCCCGTTCGCCGCGTAGAGAGTGTCGCCCGCGATGGCCATCGCAGAGCCGATGTTCCCGACGGTCTGGGACCACCGTTGATTCCCGTCCGCGGCGTCGAACGCGTAGATTCGCCCGCGGCCCGACCCGAGTCGCTCGCCCGCGTACACCGACCCGCCGTCGGCGAGCAAGCCCGTCGGCCGGCCGAAATCAATGTCCCACAGGCGCTCGCCGCTCTCTCGGTCGAACGCGACGACCCGCCCCTCGTCGATGTCGCCGTCCCGATGGCCGATGACGGCGACGACCCCCTCAGTGACCGACGGTGGGGAGAGGACGCTCGGTTCGGGCACGGACGCAGACCAGTCCGTCCCGTCGGGCGACCGGAACTGTCGGAGCGACGAACAGCCGGCGAGTCCGCTGGCGAGAGCGGTCCCTGCGGCGGCGAGAAACGCGCGACGCGACGGAGAGTCGGAATCGGAGGGAACACGCGATGGAGGGGACGAAGGCGAGGGCATACGTCGGCTTCTCGCAGGTTGCCGATATGTATTGTGGGTCGGTGGGTGGGGCGACGACGCGGTGGCTCCCCAGCGAGCGTCGCTTTTAGAGTCGGTCGAGGTCGAGCGGCTCCGCCGCCTCCCAGTACCGCTCGAACAGTTCGTCGGCCCACGCGAGCACTTCAGGTTCGGTCACGTCGATAGAGGCTTGGAGGATGCCGTTGTCGTCGCGGAGGAACAGGTGGACGGTCGCGTCGGCGATGGTCGCGGCCATCGGAATCGGCTCGTCGGTGATGCGGACGGCGGCCGCGTCGGCGTCGAGGAGGTCGCGGAGCTGTTCGCGCAGTTGGGAGTCGTGGGCGAGCGCGTCGATGGCGTCCGCCGAGAAGACGCCCTCGAACCGCTGGTCGCCGGCGGCGGTCCGCTCCCTGACGATGTCGAGGTTCTGCTCGTTGAACGCGTAGGAGAAGATGCGCACGTCCTCGGCCTCGCTCAGGAGGGACACGGCGCGCTTGACGGGGGCGTTCGGCCGGACCTGACTCGGCGTGGTAATCGTGGCCCCGGTGAGGTGTTCGAGGTCGAACGTGATGGCGTCGGTCGGGAGCCACTCGACGACCGGCCGGAGTTTGGCGTCGGTGTCGAGGATGTCGACGAGGTCGTCGAACCCCCGCGAGACGAGTTCACCGGTCACCGTCGCCCGGTACGCGCCGTCCTCGCGGACGAGCCACGACCGGTCTTCGAAGTCGCTGAGAACCCGACCCATTGTCGGCTGCGACGCCCCGGTCCGCTCGACCAACTCGCGCCGGGAGTGCGGCCGCTCGGCGAGGTATCTGAGCGCGTCGACGCGGTTCTGCGAGAGCGCGAGAAACGCTATTTCGTCTAATGCCGACTCCATGCGGCGGGGTTGTGCGCGCTCGGATATACTTCTTTCGTGGCGCGAAATAATTTCACAGAATGAATCATCCTCGTCCGCCGCGGACTTTTCTTGCTATGAATTGATTTCTGAATCAAACTATACGTGGGGGAGTTGTATGACTCTCTAAGATGCGTTCACTTCACTCTGCGTTCGGTCTCTCGGTCGGTGGTGTCGAATGGTGACGGCGACGCGCCGGCGGTTCGTCCTGTTCGCGTTGACGGCGTTCTTCTTCGGCGGGACGTTCGTCGCCGCGAAGGCGGGCCTTGACTACCTCCCGCCGCTCCTGTTCGTCGCCCTCCGGTTCGACATCGCGGCGGTATTGCTCGTCGGCTACGTCGTCGCGACCCGGCCGCGCGCCGAACTGCTCCCGCGGTCCGTCCGCGACGTGGTCGGCATCCTCGCCACCGGCGTGTTCGTCATCGGCCTCGCCAACGCTCTCCTGTTCGTGGGACAAGAGCACGTCTCCAGCGGCGTCGGGTCGATTATCTTCAGCCTCAACCCGATTCTGACGCCCGTGTTCGCCATGGCGCTTCTCGCCGACGAGCGACTCTCCACGCGGGGCGCGCTCGGGATGCTCATCGGCCTCCTCGGCGTCGGCCTCGTCGTCGGCGTCGACCCCGCGAACCTGCTCGGCGGCGAGGCGCTCTGGAAGGGCGTCGTCTTCCTCGGCGCGGTCAGCGGAGCGCTCGGGACCGTGCTCATCCGCTGGGCCGACACGTCGCTTTCGAGCACCGTCCGAACGGCGTGGGCGCTCCCCGTCAGCGCGGCGCTCACCCACGGCATGAGCGTCGCCTCCGGCGAGTCGTTCGCCGCGGCCACGTGGTCGCCGACGGCCCTCCTCGCGCTCGCCTACGTCGGCGTCTTCGCCGGCGCGGTGGCCTACCTCACCTACTTCGGCTTCCTCGACGACGTGGGTCCGATTCGCGGCAACCTCGTCTTCTACGCCGTGCCCATCGTCGCGACGCTCGGGGGGACGGTGCTCCTCGGCGAGTCGATTTCGACGCTCACCGTCGTCGGCTTCGCGACCATCTTCACCGGCTTCGCCGTCCTCGCGACGGAATCGCTCCTCGGCGAGGTCGCGCGCGTCTACGGGAAAATCGAGTCTCGCGTGGTCAGTCTCGCCGGGCACGGGGCTCCGGGACGCGACTGAGTCGCGGACGGGTCACTCGCGGAAGTAGAACTGAGAGGGGGTAGAGATGTAGGGGCGGACCCATCGAGCGGCGGTCCGAGGGGGCAGGGTCGGAGTACCGTTGGCACGGGATGGGCCGCCTGTCTGTGCTGTTATGTCACCGGTCCGCCGACCAGACAGCATCGAACGGACACGTGAGAATTGTCTGCCACCTAAGTAGTCTTTCTGGCCCGGTTCTCAAAAACGGCCGACTGCGTCGGTTTTCGCTCGTCCGTCCGTGTTATCGATACGAGAGCGCGACCGCTCCGAGCGCGGAAATCAGACAGAAGTTCCCGACGCCGATGAGGAACAGTTCGTTCGAGCCAGACGTGTCGACCACGATGACCGCCGCGAACGCCGCGATGCCGAGGGCGAACAGGGCGACGCCGAGATAGCGGTCGTATCGCGGGTCGTAGTCGAGTTCGGCCAGACGCAAGAGCGGTCCCGGCTCGGGCGACTCGTCGCTCCGAGCGTCGCGGACTTTCCCGCGAAAGTGCAGAAGCACCATGCCGGTCGCGCTGGTCCAGACGACTCCGGCCGCGAGGTCGACCTCCGGGCCGTCGAAGGCGACGACGAGTCCCACGAGGAGCGACGCGGCGGCTATCGCCCCGGCGACGGCGGTCTCGTTCAGCCTCGTCATTCGAAATCGAGCCGAAGATAGCTCGCTCCGTGTCGGTAGTTGTACGCCTCGACGACGACGCCGACCGCCGAGAGGATGGCGAGGACGCCCCACAGGAGATTCGACAGCGCGCCACTGGCGTACCCGCCGGCGAACAGCAGCGTCGTGTACACTGCGGAGGCGAGGGGGAACGCGGGATGCTCGCGGAAGGCATCGATTGCGCCCGTGGCCATGTAGACGAGGGTGAGCAGTCCCATGGCCGCGAGCGCCGGACTGACCGACTCGTCGGTGAGAGACAGTAGAGCGACGAGCACGACGGCGACGACCGCGAAAACGGCCAGTCGCCACCGGCTGACGCCGGCGTGGAGAACGGCGGAGGGCATTCCACTCATATCTCTCTGCTGACCTTTTGAGTGTTGGGACTGTGCGGTCGTCCCGCTCTCAGGCCCTCCGCAGGCGGACGACGAAAACCGCGCCGCGGGGGTCGTTGTCCTCGACCCACACGTCGCCGCCGTAGCCGCTCACGATGGTGTCGACGAGGTAGAGCCCGAGACCGGTTCCGGGGCTTTCGAGGCCCTTCTCGCCGCGGCCGAACACCTCCTCTTTTCGGTCGTCGGGGATGCCCGGTCCGTTGTCGGCGATTCGGACGAGCGCCTCGTCGTCCCGGACCTCGACCGACACGTCGATTTCGGCCGGGTCGGCGTCGTTGTGCCGCACCGCGTTCGTGAGGAGGTTGCGGAAGACGGTCCCCAGCATGTCGTCGGCGACGACGGTCACGTCCGGCGGCTCGCCGGGGAGCGAGACCGCGGCCTCGGACGTTCCGTCGCGAACCGCGCTCGCCTCGGCCCACAGCGGCCCGGCGAGCGTCGTCGGCCGGTTCGTCTCCTCGTCGTCGAGCATCGTGGCCATGAGGTTCCGGACGTTCTCGGTGAGTTCGGTGGCGTGCTCGCCGCTCCTGATTATCGCGTCGAGGCGCTCGCGAACCACCTCGTCGTCGACCGACTCCTCGACCAACTGGGCGTTGCCGAGGATGACGGCCATGTCGTTGCGGATGTCGTGGCGGATTATCTGGTTGAGCAGGGTGAGCTTCTCGTTCTGGGAGAGAATCGTCTGCTTTTGGCGGTGTAATTCGGTCACGTCGCGGAGGACGATGACCCATCCGATGGTCTGGTCGCCCCGATCGAGCCGCTGGGACCGGGCGCTGAGGTACACCGTCTCGCCGTCCGCTCGCGTGGTCCTGACGCTGTCGTTGCTCTCGGTCGTCAGGTCGAGGTCCGGCGAGACCCCCGTGAGCGGGTCGCCGACGGCCGCGCCGAAGCGCTCCAAGAGCGCTGCGCCGCGGTCGTTGACGTGGACGATTCGCTCGTCGGCGTCGAGGACGAACACCCCGTCGGGCGACTCCTCCATCGCGGTCGTGTAGGCGATGGGCGGCAGGTCGAGAAACCGGTAGCGGAAGAGCGCGACGCCGATAGCGGCCGACGTGACGGCCGCCGAAGTTGGCACGAGGTTCACGCCGTCGCTACTGAACGGGGGGATTCCGAACGTGGTGCAGGCCACGAAAACGAACGGGGCGGCGAGGCCGACGCTCACCAGCACCGCCTGCGGGATGTACGGCCGTCCGAGCCGAACCGCCTCGTAGAGGATGAGCGCGACGGCCAGCACGGAGAGCACCGCGTTGTAGAGCAACTGCAACACCACGTGGCCGAGGCCGACGTCGACCCGCATGACGACGACGCCGTTCGTCTCGACGAGGCGCGTCCCCTCGATGGCGAGGTCGTGGGGATTCGCGAACAGGAGCGCCAGAAAGACCACCGGAACGGCCATGAGCGCCGCGACCACTCCGGGCGTGACTCGGCGAATCCGGTCGGTGTGAAGGAGCGTAAAGAGGAGCGCGAGCGCGCCGAGCGGCGCGACGCCGAAGTAGAGGAACCGGTAGAAAAGCAGCTTCAGCGACGGGTCGGTCTGCAGGAGTTTGAGTGCCGAAAACCCGGTCCAGAGGACGAGCCCGACGTTCACGGCGAAGAACGCGCCGAGGTCGGACGACCGCCCGTGGAGCCGCATGTGCCGAAGGCTGTAGACACCTAGCAGCGCCGAGGTAATCATCGCAAAGAGGGTCGGCAGCGCGAAGACGGTGTATTGCCACCCCATCTCTCACCGCCCCCAACCGCCGCTCGCGTCCATCGGTGCGTGTTCTGTTCCCGCTCTGGTATTTAGAAGTACTTGTTCGGAAGCCGATTCCGCCTCGATATCGGCGTAAACCGTCCTAGGGTTCCCAGTTCCCCGATTCCCTCGGGTTCGTCACCCGAACAGTTTATCTCAGTCGCTGTGCCACGGACGGCCGAACCGCCGTGACCGAGACGACAGACGAGACGAGCGCGGACCCCGTCGCGGTCCTCCTCGTCGACGACAACCGCGACTGGCTGACGCTCGTGGTACAGCGACTCCACGAGGAGGCCCCCGACTTCGACGTTCGGGCGGCCAACAGCGTCGACGGGGCGCTCGACCGCCTCACCGACGACGTGGAGTGCGTCGTCAGCGACTACTACATGCCCGGACGAACGGGTATCGAACTGCTGGCGGCGGTCCGCGAAGACCGACCGGACCTCCCGTTTCTCCTCTTTACCGGCGCCGGAAACGAGGGGCTCGCCAGCAGCGCGCTGTCGGCCGGCGCGGACGACTACATCGTCAAGACGAGCGTCGACGACAGCGCCGCAGCGCTCGCCACGCGTGTCCGAACCGCGGTCGACAAGCACCGGACGGAGCGCGCGCTCGCGGAGAGCGAAGCGCGCTACCGGACGCTCGTCGAGAGCGTCCGCGACGCCATCTTCGTCGCTCGCGACGGCGGCGTCGTCCTCGTCAACGATGCGGCGACGACGCTCACCGGCTACGACCGCGCGGCGCTCCTCGCCGACGACATCGTCGAGACGGTTGTCCACCCGGACGACCGGGTCCGCGTCCGCGACGCGCTCGACCTGTCGGCCCCGCAGTCGCTCGACATCCGCATCCGCACCCGCGACGGCGAGACTCGCCACTGCATCCTCGACGTGGACCACGTCGTCGACGACGGCCTGCCCGGCAGTATCGGCGTCCTCCGCGACATCACGGCGCAGGTCCACCACCAGCGCCGACTCGAACGCGAGCGCGACACGAAGGAGGCGATTCGCGAGATTCTCGTCCGACAGTCCTCGCGGGTGGAGGTCGCGGAGGCGTTCTGCCGGTACATCGGGAGCGACCCCGACACCACCGTGGCGTGGGTTGGCGAGCGGACCGCGGGCGGCGGACTCGACCCGCTCGCGGTCGAAGGCGACGGGTCGTACCTCCGGGCCGCCGGCGTGCTCGACGCCGACGCGGCCGCGCGGCGCGACTCGACCGAACCGAGCCTGACCGCCTTCCGCGAGGGGGGAACAACCGTTCGCACAGTCGGTGCAGAAGCGTCACACCCCGGGAGCCCCGACGCTGATTCCGACCGGCGCTGGGTCGAGGCCGCGTCCGCGGCCGGAATCGAAACTGCGGTCGCAGTCTCGCTCCGATACGGCGGCGTCGACTACGGCGTCCTCGGCGTCTACCGCGGCGGTGCCGACGACGACCGCGAGCGCCGGCGGTTCGAAGAACTGGCGGAGACGCTCGGGTACGCCCTCAGCACCGCCGAGAGCCGGGAGGCGCTCGTGGCCGACGAGGTCGTCCGCGTCCGACTCAGCGTCCGCGACGGCGGCGCGGGGGTTCTGGCGGTCGGCGACGCCCTCGGTCGGGACGCGGAACTCGTCGTCCACACGGTGTTGCCCCGCGGCGACAGCGAGCGCTACTTCGTGACGGTTCGCGGGGCGACCGAGGCCGCGGTGACCGACGCGTTGGCGAGTCTCGACGGCGTGACGCCCGGGGGCGTGGTGGCCGAGGACGAAGTTGTCAGGGCGCAGTTCGACACGGCCGCGCCCTCTTTCGGGACGGCCATCGCCGACGCGGGCGGCGTCCTCCAGCGCGTCGTCGTGGCCGCCGGCGAGGCGACGGTCGTCGTCGACCTCCCCCGGCGGCGACCGGCCGGCCCGTTCGTCGAGGCGCTCGCAGCCGGGTTCGACAGCGTCGTCATGACCGCGCGGAACCACCGCTCCGTCGAGTCCGATATCGGGGCCAGCGTGTTGGCCGGACTCACAGACCGACAGCGCGAGTCGCTCGAAGTCGCGTACCGAACGGGCTACTTCGAGCGTCCGAAGCGCCGCAGCGCCGCCGAGGTCGCCGAGGCCATCGGCGTCTCGCGGTCGACGTTCACCCAACACCTCAGGGCGGCCCAGCGGAAGGTCTTCGCCGAGCTGTTCGACGGCGAGCCCGGCGACGTGTAATCCAGTCGAGCCGACACGCCCGGTCGGTCCTCGTCTCATCTCTCCCCTGACGAAGGCTATCACGTCACCCGGTTTTTGCCGGATACCGCATAGTGGTGGTATCGGATTATTGCCGCCTAATCGAGTAGCTATCTCTGAAGGTCACCCCACCCAGAACGTCACGGAAGGGTGGGTGTATGGTGGGCCGCACGGAGAAACCGATGCCAGAGAAAGTATTCAAACTCACACGACGCCGCGCCCTCGGGGGACTCCTCACGATCGGTGCGGGAAGCGCCGCAGCCGGGGTGGGCACGTTCGCCCTCTTCAACGACACCGAATCGAGCACCGAGAACACGCTCCAGGCGGGGACGCTGAGCCTCGCCGACGGAGCCAGTTCCGCGAGCTTCAGCGCCACGGGCCTCGCGCCCGGCGACGAGACCGACACCTTCGAAGTGGACCTCGAAAACGACGGGACGCTCGACGGGAGCCTCGACATCGACCTCGCGCTGACCGAAAACGACAGCGACGCCACGGCCGGCGACGACGGCGACGCGGACGCCTCGGTGGCGGACCTCGCGGGCGTCCTCGACGTGACGACGTTCGAAGTCGGGAGCCTCGACGTGCTCGCCGACCGCTTCGGTGGGTCGGCCACCCTCGCGGACGTGGTCGCCAACAACGCCGGCGAGGACGACGACTCCAACGTCCGAGACATCGCGCTCGCGTCCGGCGAGACCAAGACGTTCTCCTTCGCGCTGGAGATGCAGGAGAGCGCCGGCAACGAGTTCCAGGCCGACGGCCTCGACGTCCAGTTCGACTTCGAGCTGAACCAGCGGGACAGCCAGTAACCACACTCGCGTTCGCGGGCGACGCAGACGACGCACCCGGTCGCAGTCGACCGAGTTCACCTCTTTCGTCCCGACCCGCCGGACGCACTCACCGACGCCACTCGATGCCGAAACAGACACCAACGCTGACGCTCACTCGACGCCGATTCCTCGGCGGCCTCTTCACGATTAGCGCCGGGAGCGCCGCCGCGGGCGTTGGCACGTACTCGGCGTTTTCCGACACCGAGCGCGCCGACGCGTCGTTCGGCGTCGGCACGCTCGACCTGACGGTCGACGGCGACGACGAGCGACTCACGTTCCTCGAAGAGTCCGGCCTCGCGCCCGGCGACAGCGGCACCGCGTCGGTGACGCTCCGCAACCGCGGGTCGCTCCCGGGTTTTCTCGACATCGACGTACTCGGTGTCACCGACGACGAGAACGGCCAGTCGGAGCCCCCGTCGCAGAACGACCCCCGCGTCGGGGACGGCGAACTCGCGCAGGCGCTCGAAGTCCGCGCGTGGCTCGAAGCCCCGGACGGGTCGAAGACGTTCCTCTGCGGCAGTTCCGACTACGCGACCCTCGACTCGATGTTCGTCGCAGACGAGACGTTCGACCTCGACTACGAACTCGCCCCCGGCGAGTCCGTCGAGTTCGTCATCGCGTGGCGGCTCCCGTCGAGCGCCGGCAACGAGGTCGCCTCGGACGTCGCGGGCGTCGACCTCCGGTTCGCGCTCGACCAGCGGGCCGACGACGACGGCGACGCCACTTGCGAGGTCGACGACGACGGTGACGACGATTCGGCGTCCGGTTCCGGCGACGCCCGCGCCGCGATGGGCGGGTGGGACTGGGCGACGCTCGCTCGCTACGGCGACCCCGAAGACGGCTCCACCCCCGGTAACTCGGAGCCGGAGAACTACGAAGTCGCGGTGCTGAAGCGCTCCGGACGCTCCGAGACCCGCGTCCACAAGCAGAACGACCACTGGCAGCACGCGTGGTCCTCGGGACGGACCGAGTCGTTCCGGGTCGACTTCGACGGCAGCAAGGTGACGATGACCATCGGCGGCACCGAGTACCCGGACAAGAACGGGCGGAAGGCGCAGGGCGTCGGCGCGGACGACGTGGTCGCGCTCGGCGTCACGGTCTCCGCCTCGGCCGCCGGGTCGTCGGTCACGGTCTCGGACCTCGAACTCTCCGCGGACGGGGAAACGAGCGCCCTCGCCGACGTCTCGGTCGACGCGACCGGCACGAGCCACGTCCGCATCGACCGCGAGATTGACGGGTCGTTCTCGCTCACGGGGACGCTCCGGTTCTCGTGGGATGCTGACGAAGATATCGACCCCGACGACCTCGTGGTTCGGGTCGACGTCAAGACGGGCGACGATGACGGCGACGACAGTCATCACGACGACAGAGATGGCGACGATGACGACCACGGTCACGACGGTGACGGTGGCTCGGACAGCGATGACGACGACGGTGAAGACGACGACGGTGAAGACGAGGACGGCAACGAGAACGACGACGACGATGACGACGGAGACAGTGATGACGATGAAGCGGATGATGACGACGACGATGACGACGGAGACGACTGACCGATGCACTGGTCCCGTCTCGCCGCGGCGGCTCGCGTCCTTGGCGGCGTCGTCCTCCTCGTCGCCGTCGCCCTCGTCGTCGTGCTCGCTGCCCCGCAGGTATTCGGTGCCGAGGCCAGTTACACCGTCCTCTCGGGGAGCATGTCGCCGACGTTCGACGCCGGCGACGTGGTGGTCGTCCGCGACGTTCCGCCCACGGACATCTCGGAGGGAGATATCATCACCTACCGGGAAGCCGGCAGCGCCATCACCGACGAGCGGACCGACCGCGTGACCCACCGGGTCGTCGCGGTGGACCGAAGCGGCGACAGTCTGGTGTTCCGGACGAAGGGCGACGCCAACGAGGACGTCGACTCGGACCCCGTCGCGGCCGACCGCGTGGTCGGGAGCGTCTGGTTCCACGTGCCGTACCTCGGACTCGCCTCCCAGTTTGCCCAGTCGAAACTCGGCTTGGTCCTGTTCGTCATCCTCCCCGGCGCGCTCCTCGTCGTGACCGAACTCTACTCGCTGTACACTGACGCGCTCGTCGAGGTCGACGGCGACGAGGAGGACGGCCCCGGGGGGAGCGCCGAAAGCGCTGGAAGCGACGGCCGGCCCAACGGCGGAGCCGGTATCGACGCCGGTTACGTCAGCGCCTCGGACGGCGGCGTCACGCTCTACCCGGAGCGGACGGGGGTCCGCCTTTCGGACCCCGTCGCAGTCGTCGAATCGCCTCCCTCGTCTTCCGCCTCCGACACCTCCGCTTCGACCGACGATATCGAGTGGGTGACCGACCCTGCCGACCGCGATGCGGCGGCGACGGCGGCCGACGAGACGCCCGCATCCGAGGACGGGCGGTGATTCCCTCGTGAGCGGCCCGGACGACGCGGACGCGCTCGACTGGACTCCGGAGCAGTCGCCCGAACTGATTCTCGCCGACGCGACCCGGTGCCGCCGCCTCGTCGACGAGACGGAAGCCGACCGCGACGCGACCGACTTTGACACGGACGACTTCGACGAGGTCGACTTCGAGCGCCTCGAACGCGGCGACCGCGTCCTCTGTCTCCCCGGCGAGGGCCTGCCCGTCCACGGGGTCGTCCGAGAGGTTCGCCGTTGGAGCCCCCGCTCGTCGTCGTTTGTGCGCGACACAGCCGCCGACTCCACGACCGTCGAGCGCATCTCGACCGACGAGGACGACGGCCCGCGAACCGACGAGCGTCCGGTCGCCGTCGGCGACGAGGTCGAAGCCGGCGACCGCCCCACCGAGACGGCGCTGGTGGTCGAGTACCGCCCGTCGCGAGCGGGCCTGCTCCCGATTCCGCTGTCGCTCGCCTCGCTCTTTTCGGCGAAACTTCTCGGCACGCTCTCGCCGCGGCTCTCTCAAGTCCTCGGCCGGTTAGTCATCGTCTTCGTGGTTGTCGGCATCGTGCTGGTCGGAACCGGCTTGGCCGCCCCCGGAAGCATCGACCGCTTCCTCGACGACAGCGGCGTCAACGACGCGCTCTCCGACCTCCGAGGTGACGGTGACCCCGAGCCGTCGCCGCCGGAGGTCACCGTGACGCCGCCTCCGCAGACATCGGACGCCCCGTCCGACGAGACGAACCAGTCCGGTGACACGCCGACACCAACGCCCACGCCGACCACGAGTGCGACGTCTACGCCGGCCACGACGACGGACCCCGAGTCGACGGAGACGCCGACGCAGACATCGACACCGGCTCCACCAACGCCGTCGCCGACGTCCGCGCCGACGAGCACTCCCGAGCCGACCACTACGGCGCGCTCTACGGGCAGCGGAGGTGGTGGCGGTGGTGGCTCCGGTGGCGACAGCCAAACGACGACCGCGGCCACGGCCGCATCGTCGCCCGCGCCCGACCCGACGCTGACGGTCGAGGCCGCCGACCCACCGACGGTCCGAAGCGCCGACGGAACGGTCGGGACGCTCAGCGGCCCCGTGACCGGGTCGCTCTCGTGGACCGGCGCGGTCGACAGCGTGGTTCTCGTGGTGAACACGTGGGCACCGGACGACGGCTGGCAGGAGGAGCGACGCGTCACCAGCCGGGGGTCGAGTCCCGTGGACGTCGCCGACGCGCTCGGCTCCGACGTGACCTACGCCGACGGCGACCGAACCGCGGGCTTCGCCGCCAGCGACGACGGCGAGACAGCCGTCACGACTGGCTACGTCTCCGTGACTGCGGTGTTCTTCCGCGGTTCGACCGAGGTCGCCCGAACCGAGGAGACCGCGTCGTTCGACGTAACCGTCGAAAACACCGCCGGGAGCGCCCCGGAGGGCGTCGACCTCGAACTCGGCTCCGGCGGGGCCGGCGTCTCGCTTCTCGACACGCAGTCGGTCGCGCCCGGCTCCGCGGGCAACTCGACGGGGACGCTCACCAACCGCGGGCGCGACCCCGGCGTGTTGACGCTGGATTCGATGCCGTTCGAGTCCGCCGAAAACGGCCGCTCCGGACCTGAACTGTCGGTCGATTCGACGGGCGGAGCCGACGAGGGTGAACTCCACGAGGCGCTCGCCGTCCGACTTCGCGTCGAGCGGGCGAACGGGACGAGCGCCTACGTGCTTGGCGACGAGACGACGTATCTCGACTTCGCCGACGTGTGGAACGAGTCCGTCACGCTCGGCCGACTCGATGGCGGGGAATCCCTGTCGCTCGTCGTCGAGTGGCGGATTCGGGAGTCGGCAGGCAACGAGATACAGACCGACAGCGTCGACGTGGAGTTCGTCTTCACGCTCGAACAGGCGACCGACTGAGCGGGTTGCGACACGTTTTCTCCTGGCCCCCCTTCACCCGACGAAGAGTCTGAGGTTGAACGCCGTGGCGAACGCCCCGATGACGGAGAGCGTGACCGGCGGCAGGTAGTACAGCACCTTATCGCCCACGCGAGCGCCGTAGACGCAGATTCCGAGACAGAGGAAGAAGACCGCGAGCTTCGGGAGGACGAGCCCCCAATGGCCGAGGGCGTCCGTGCTCGCCACGAGCAGGGCGTTCGCCTCGTCGAACCGGCGCTCGTAGTAGAGGATAGTGAGCGTCGTGACGATGTCGCCGACGCCGTAGGTCGCGAGCGCGATGAGCCAGAGGAGCGAGAATTCCCGCGCCTCGAAGGGCGTGTCCTTGAGTCGGAGATACCGTACGCGTGACACACTCTCCATTTCGGGGACCGCAATATGAATTATCCGGGCCGACGGACTGTCGCGGAAGCTGACGCGTCAGACGAGCCCGACGCCCTCGGCGAGCAGTTCGTGCGAGCGGAGGCCGTCTTCGTGGTCGCCGACGACGTGCTGAATCATCATCTCGTCGGCTCCGACGCGTTCGGCGAGCTGGTCCAACAGCCCCGAAACCGTCTCGGGACTGCCGGAGATGGCTCGCGGCCACTCTTTCGCCCCGAGCGTCGCGGGCGTGGGTTCGGGGACGCCGCCGAGTTCGTCTATCGCCTCCTCGACAGTCGGTCTCGTCCCGACCTCGCCGCGACGCATCCGCTTGTACGTCGCCTCGGCCACCGCGCGGAGCCGCGCCGCCTCCTCGTCGGTCTCGGCGCAGACCGCGTTCACCGCGACCATCCCGTGGGGTTCGTCGATGCCGCCGGCCAGTGGCGACGCCCGGAAGCTCTCTCGGTACTCCTCGAAGGAGTGGACGGCGAACTGCGGTCTGATGAAGCCCGCGAAACAGTAGGGCAGCCCGAGTTCGCCCGCGATGGTCGCGCTCGACGGACTCGACCCGAGCACCCACGGAACTGGCGGATCGCCGTTGCCTCGCGGAATTTCGAGGTCGGCGTAGGGGTGTTCGTCGGGGTAGTCGTCGTAGAGGTGGTTGACGACGGCCTCGACCTTCTCGGCGTGGTCGCCGTCAGGGTCCTCGACGTGCCGGTCCGTCCCGAGCGCCTGGTCCGAGGCGGGCGACCCGTTCGCCCGGCCGAGCCCAGCGTCGATGCGACCGGGAGCGAGCCCGTCGAGCGCGCCGAACTGCTCTGCGACCTTGAACGGGCTGTAGTGGTTGAGCAGCACCGCGCCGGAGCCGAGCCGAATCGAGTCGGTCTCCGCGGCGAGGTGGCCGAGCAACACCTCGGGCGTCGTTCCCGCGAGGGTGCTCGCCATGCCGTGGTGCTCGGCGACCCAGAAGCGCGAGTAACCCAGTCGCTCGGCTTGCGCGGCGGCCTCGACGGTGTTCGCGTAGGCGTCGGTCGCGGTCCCGCCTCGCGGAACCGGGGAGAGGTCGACGATAGAGAGGTCCATACCCCGCCTCCGAGACTGCGAGGAATAACGATTGGGCTCCCAGCAGATGCGTACTGTTCTCGGTGAGTCGGAGGCACATCAATATTGCTTGTCTGGTACCCTACTGAACGTTTGAATATTCTGGAAATTTTGAATAATCTAGATTATCTATGAAATTGAATACGCTAGCTCGTCCTAATTAGTATATATGTGAAAATGGTGTCTGCGGTCATTTGAGCCGACAACCAATCTTGTTTTATCTATACATTATTCTCGTCTCCCGCGCCGTCGGCGTACACAGAATCCGTGACCATTGTCCACAAAAAATTTTTACGGGCCCTATCCGATGGTTCGATAGAGGTTCCCATGCCAAGAGCCGTATTCGACAGCGCCGAGTACGACAGACGCATCGCCCGGACCAAAGAGCGGATGGCCGAACGCGGGCTGGACGCGCTCTTCGTGAGCGACCCCGCGAACATGAACTACCTCACCGGCTACGACGGCTGGTCCTTTTACGTCCATCAGGGCGTCGTGGTGACGCAGGACCGCGACGAACCCGTGTGGGTCGGCCGCGACATGGACGCCAACGGCGCGCGCGCGACGACCACGCTGAGCGACGAGAGCATCCGACCGTACAGCGACGACCACGTGCAGTCGCCCCACGACCTCCACCCGATGGACTTCGTCGCGGCCGTGCTGGAGGACCTCGGCGTCGACGACGCGCGCGTCGGCCTCGAGATGGACGCCTACTACTTCACCGCGAAGTCCTACACGCGCCTGCAGAAGAACCTCCCCGAGGCGAGTTTCGAGGACACGACGCTCCTCGTGAACCGCGTGCGCATCAAGAAGTCCGACGCCGAACTCGACTACATGCGCGAGGCGGCCCGCATCTCCGAGAACGCGATGCAGGCCGGCCTCGACGTCATCGAGGAGGGCGTCCCCGAGTACGAGGCCGCCGAGGCCATCTACTCGGCGCTCATCGAGGGCACCGACGACTACGGCGGCGACTACCCGTCTATCGTCCCGCTGATGCCCTCGGGCGACCACACCGGCACGCCGCACCTCACGTGGACCGACCGCGAGTTCGAGGACGGCGACCCGGTCATCATCGAACTCTCCGGCTGTCGGCACCGCTACCACTCGCCGCTCGCCCGGACGACGTTCGTCGGCGACCCCCCGGAAGAGCTGTCCCGGCGGGCCGACATCGTCGTCGAGGGGATGGAAGCCGCCCTCGACGCGGTCGAACCCGGCGTCACCTGCGAGGCCGTCGAGAAGGCGTGGCGCGACACCATCGCCGAGTACGGCATCGAGAAGAAAGACCGCATCGGCTACTCGATGGGGCTCGGCTACCCGCCGGACTGGGGCGAACACACGGCGAGCCTCCGCCCCGGCGACGAGACCGTCCTCGAAGAGAACATGACGTTCCACACCATCCCCGGCCTCTGGTTCGACGACTTCGGCGTCGAACTCAGCGAGACGTTCGTCGTCACGTCCGACGGGGCGGAGCCGCTGGCCGACTTCCCCCGGCGACTATTCACAACCTAATTATGACTCCGGGTCACAGCCCTAATAGAATGAACGAAGATGGCAAAAATCGAAACGGCGAAGCGGTCGCCGACGGCGGCTCGGAGTCAGAACCCGAATCGGCGCTGGCGACGGCGCGCAGACAGCTCGAACGCGCGGCGAGCCACGCCGACGTTGACGACGGCGTCGTCGCGCGCCTGAAGCACCCGACACGAGTCCAACAGGTGTCGGTCCCGCTCCGCCGCGACGACGGCTCCCTCGACGTGTTTACTGGCTTCCGCGCGCAGCACGACGACGTGCGCGGGCCGTACAAGGGCGGCCTCCGCTACCACCCGGAAGTGACCGCCGACGAGTGCATCGGGCTCTCGATGTGGATGACCTGGAAGTGCGCCGTGATGGACCTCCCGTTCGGCGGCGGCAAGGGCGGCGTCGCGGTCGACCCGAAGACGCTCTCTGACGAGGAGCGCGAGCGACTCACGCGACGGTTCGCCGAGGAGATTCGGAACGTCGTCGGGCCGAAGAAGGACGTTCCCGCGCCCGACATGGGAACCGGTCCGCAGGAGATGGCGTGGTTCATGGACGCCTACTCGATGCAGCAGGGCGAGACGACGCCCGGCGTCGTGACGGGCAAGCCGCCGGTCATCGGCGGCTCGTACGGTCGCGAGGAGGCACCCGGTCGCTCCGTCGCCATCGTCACCCGCGAAGCCATCGACTTCTACGACTGGGACATCGAAGACACCACCGTCGCAGTCCAAGGGTTCGGTTCCGTCGGCGCGAACGCCGCCCGCCTCCTCGACGAATGGGGCGCGAAGGTGGTCGCCGTCTCCGACGTGGACGGGGCCATCTACGACCCCGACGGCCTCGACACGCAGGACGTCGAGGGTCACGACGAGCGCCCCGGCATGGTGTCGGGCTACGACGCCCCCGAGTCGCTCACGAACGAGGAACTGCTCGAACTCGACGTGGACGTGCTCATCCCGGCGGCCATCGGGAACGTCATCACGACCGAAAACGTCGACGCCATCTCGGCGGACATGGTCGTCGAGGGCGCGAACGGGCCGACGACGTTCGCGGCCGACGCCGTCCTCGAAGAGCGCGGGATTCCCGTCGTCCCCGACATCCTCGCCAACGCCGGTGGCGTCACCGTCTCGTACTTCGAGTGGCTGCAGGACATCAACCGCCGCCAGTGGTCGCTCGAACGCGTCCACGAGGAACTGGAAGCGGAGATGCTCAAGGCGTGGAACGCGGTCCGCGAACACGTCGACGAACGCGACCTGACGTGGCGCGACGCGGCGTACGTCGTCGCGCTCTCCCGCATCGGCGGCGCGAAGGAGACGCGGGGCCTCTGGCCCTGAGCGGCTGAGCGTCGAGCGAACCCCAATCGACCGACGACCCAAGGGCCGCGGTGCGGCCCGGTTTCTTTTTCGGCGCGCTTCTCAGTCAGCGACCGCTTCGGCGACCTTCTCTATCGGGTGCGGCGGGTCGTCGGCCGCGCCGTCCATGTCTTCGAGTTGGGTTCGACAAGACGCCCCGGGCGCGACGACGGTGTCGCCGCGGCTCTCGCCGATTTGGTCCGAGAGGATGCCGCCGATGGCCTTCGACAGTGAGTGGTGTTCGGCCTCGTAGCCGAAGCTCCCGGCCATGCCGCAACAGCCCGAATCGAGCGGGTCTACGTCGTAGCCGGCGCGCCGGAGGACGCCCACCGCGTGGTGGTCTTTGCGCGTCGCCTTCTGGTGACAGTGGCCGTGATACGTCAGCGTCTCGGCCGACGCTGAGGCGTCGATGTTTTCCACGAGGCGCTTCGCGTCGAGGTACTCCATGATGCCGTAGGTCTCGGCGGCGACGGTCTCAGCCGCATCGCTCGAAAGCAAGTCGAGGTAGTCCGACTGGAACATGACCGCGTCCGAGGGCTCGACGAGCACGACGCTCCAGCCGGCTTCGACGCGGGGCGCGAGCGCGTCGACGTTCGTCTCGGCGCGCGCCCGCGACCGGTCGAGGAAGCCCTTCGAGTGGGCCGGGCGGCCGGTGGCGGTCGCGTCGTCCGGAATCGAGACGTGGACGCCGGCGGCTTCGAGGACGCGGACCGCGGCCTTCCCCGCGTCGGGGTGGTTGTAGTTGGTGTAGCTGTCGGGGAACAGGAGCACCTTGTCGGTGGCTTCGGCCTCGGGGACGCGAGCGCCGCCCCGCGCCTCGAACCAGTCTTCCAGCGATTCGCGGTGGAACGTCGGGAGCGACCGCTCTCTGGCGATGCCGACGGTCTTCTCTATGACCGTCCGCGCGCCCGGTATCTTCGCCGCCCAGTTCGAAAGCGGGGCGAGCCGCGAGCCCAACGCGTTCAGTCGGTCCACCTCGGCGAACAGGTGGTCTCGGAGGCTCGCGCCGTGAGACTGGTGGTGGGCGTGTTCGACCTCGGCTTTGAGCTTCGCCATGTCGACCTCGCTGGGGCAGTCACGGGCGCAACCCTTACAGCCGACACAGAGGTCCAGCACCTCGTGCATGAACTCGGTGTCCGTCGCGTCGGCGTCGAGGTCGCCGCTCATGGCCTGCCGGAGCATGTTCGCGCGACCGCGGGTGGAGAGCCCCTCTTCCTCCGTGGCGCGGTAGGTCGGACACATCACGCCGCCGGTGGTCGACTGGTCGCCCCGACAGCCGCCGCAGCCGTGGCAGAGTTCCGCCATCCCCTGAAAGCCGTTTTCGGTGTCCCACTCGAGTTCGGGGTCGAAGCCGGCGTCGAACTCGTAGTCGGGGTCGAACCGGAGGTTCTCGGTCATCGACACGTCGCCGCAGACCTGCCCCGGGTTGAGGAGCCAGTCGGGGTCGAACGCGGTCTTGAGGTCGCGGAAGGCGTTCCAGAGGCGGTCGCCGTACAGTTTGCGGTTCCACTGGGTCCTCGCGCGGCCGTCGCCGTGTTCGCCCGACACCGACCCGCCGGCTTCGACGACGAAGTCCGTCACCTCGTCGGCGATGGTCTCGAACGAATCGAGGCCGTCGAGCGTCTTCGTGTTGACGAGTGGGCGGACGTGCAGCACGCCCGGCCCCGCGTGGGCGTAGAAACTCGTGTTGGCGTCGTGGTCGTCGATGACCTCGCGGAACCGCTCGACGTAGCCCGGCAGTTCGTCGGCCGGCACGGCGCAGTCCTCGATGAAGGAGATGTGTTTCTCGTCGGTCGTCCGGGAGAGCAGGATGGGCGCGGCGGCCTTGCGCATCTCCCAGAGCCCCGCGCGGGCCGCCTCGTCGTGGGCTTCCAGCGCGTCGAACGCGCGGGCGTCGTCGGCGACGCCGACGCCCGAAGATGGCGTCGCCTCCGGCGTCACCGAGGGTGCGCGAGCCGTCAGCAGGTCGGCGACCTTCCGCCGGCCGTCAGCGTCGGAGTCGGCGTAGAACTCGACCAGCAGGGCCGCGCGGGTCCCGTCGGGGAGCGACGCGGCCACGTCGTGGAACTCCGCGGTGTCGAGCGCGAGGTCGATGAGCACGTCGTCGATGAGTTCGACCGCCGCCGGGTCGTGGTCGAGGATGGGGGCCACGTCGGCGGCGGCGTCGAACACGTCCTCGTAGGTGAGGAGCGCGACGGCCTTGGTCTCCGGGAGCGGTTCGAGCGAGACGGTCGCCTCGGTCACGACGGCGAGGGTCCCCTCGCTCCCGGCGAGCAGGCGCGCGAGGTTCACGGTCCCCGACTCGCAGTCCGGGTCGGTTCCGGTCCCGTCGGCCAGCGGGCGCTCCCCGCGGGCCTCCTCGACCAGCGCGTCGAGGTTGTAGCCCGAGACGTTGCGCTTGAGGTCCGGGTAGCGGGCGTCTATCTCCGCTCGTTCCTCGTCGAGCACGCGGACGACCTCGGCGTAGATTCGGGGGAGAAGCGGACTCTGCGGCCCGTCGGAACCCCACGCGTCGCTCTCGGGGTCGGCCTTCTCCCGGAGTTCGTCCACGCGCATCTCGTCGAAGCGGTGGACGCTCCCGTCGGCGAGGACGACCTCGCACTCCTCGACGTAGTAGTCGGTCTTGCCGTACTTCAGGGAGTGCGCGCCGGTGGAGTTGTTGCCGATAGCGCCCCCGAGGACGCTCCGGTCGCCCGCGGCGGGGTCCGGGCCGAACGTGAGACCATGGTCGGCCGCGGAGTTATTGAGGTCCGCGAGCGTAACCCCGGCCTGCGCGGTCGCCGTCGCCGCCTCGGAGTCCACCGACTGGACCCCGTCCATGTGCCGCGAGAGGTCAAGGACGACCGCCTCGTTGACGGCCTGTCCGGCGAGGCTCGTGCCGCCGCCGCGGGGGAGGACGGGAATCTCGCGGTCGGCGCAGTACTCTACGACGGCCGCCACGTCGGCGGTCGAGGTCGGCATGACGACGCCGACGGGGAGCACCTCGTACGCCGAGGCGTCGGTCGCGTACAGTTGTCGGGTGTACTCGTCGAACCGCACGTCGCCGTCGACGAGGCGTTCGAGGTCGCGGACGAGCGCCTCGCGGTCGGTGTCGCCGCCGACGTAGTCGTAGTCGGCGCGCGGGTCGTCGCCGGGGTCGGCTGACGGGTCGGTCCGCTGGCCGTCGCTGGAGTCGTCCGGACGTTCCTGCGTCGCCATCGGGAGTCAGTTCGACTCGGCGGCCAGCACTTGGTTCTCCAGCTCCTCGCCCTCGTCGAGCCGCCCGAGGTTCCCGGCGACGATGTCGGCGAGGCGGTCCCAGTGCTTCGGCGTGTGGCCGCCCGTGTGGGGCGTGATGAGGCAGTTTTCCAGTCCCCACAGTGGGTGGTCGGCGGGAAGCGGCTCGGGGTCGGTCACGTCGAGCGCGGCCCCGCGAATCTTGTTCGACCGCAGCGCCGACACGAGCGCGTCGGTGTCGACGATGCCGCCGCGGGCGGCGTTGACGAGCACGGCGTCGGTCGGCATCGTGGCGAACTCCGCCTCGTCGATGAGCCCGCGGGTCAGGTCGTTCAGCGGACACGCGACCACGACGTACTCGCTCCGGGAGAGCGCGTCGTGAACCGCGTCGGGTTCGAAGCCGGCGACCTCGTCGGTCGGGCCGCCCTTCGACGGCGTGTAGCGGATGCCGATAGTCTCGACTTCGAAGCCCTGCAACCGCTGGGCGACGGCCTGCCCGATGGAGCCGAGGCCGATAATCGTCACCGTGCTGTCGGTGAACTCGCCGGACTGGAAGTGCCGCCACTCGGCGCGCTCCTTGCGCCGCCAGCCCTCGTGGAGGCGGCGGGCGAACACGAGCATGTTGCCGATAGCCTGCTCGGCGATGCCGGGCGCGTGGATGCCGCCGGCGTTGGTGACGGCGACGCCGTGTTCCGCGAGCGCGTCCATCGGGACGTGGTCGGTCCCGGCGAACGTGCAGGCGAACAGTTCGAGTCGATCGGCGTGGTCCAGCAGGTCCTCGTCTATCGTGATGCCCGTGACGACGCGGGCGTCGGCGACGAGTTCGCGTTCCTGTTTCGGCGTCCGGGCGAGCGTCACGGTCCGGTCCGGGAGGCGCTCGCGGAGCGCGTTCGCGTACGATTCCATCGAAAGGCCCTCGGTCCCCTCGCGGAGGACGACGATGTCTGTCTCGGTCATGGTGTGAGTCGCGCGTCGCGGGCGCGGTTGCTACATCGATTGGGTGACGTTCCCTTAGTCTTTTTGTGTAGCCGGTGTCCACGGATACCGTTTATGCTTAAGTGGGTGGCGAGTGGTACGTGTACGCATGGCCGACGCCGTTCGAGCGCGACTAGCGGAGCTTCGCAGAGACCTCCACCGCCACCCCGAACCCGGCTGGTGCGAGTTCCGGACGACCGCGCGGCTCGTCGAGGAACTGCGAGCCATCGGCGTGGACGAACTCGCCGTCGGCGCGGACGCTTACGACCCCGACGACCGGATGGCCGTTCCGAGCGACGACCGACTCGACGAGTGGTACGACCGGGCGCTCGACAGCGGGGTCGACCCGGACCTCCTCGAACCGCTCCGTGGCGGGACGACCGGTTGTGTCGCCGTCCTCGACCGCGGCGAGGGGCCGACGGTCGGCCTTCGGGTCGACATCGACGGGCTGTTCATCGAGGAGTCGGACGACGCGGGCCACGACCCCGCCGCCGAGGGCTTCCGCTCGGAGACGGGCGAGACGATGCACGCCTGCGGCCACGACACCCACATGACGTGGGGGCTGGCGACGCTCGAAGCCGTCAAGGAAAGCGACTTTTCGGGTCGGCTTGTCGTGTTCTTCCAGCCCGCGGAGGAGATCTCGGGGGGCGGCGCGCCTATGGCGAAAAGCGAGTACGCCGCCGGTATCGACTACTTCTTCGCGGTCCACGTCGGCCTCGACCACCCGACGGGGGAGGTCGTCGCCGGTATCGAGAAGCCGCTCGCCATGTGCCACATCGACGCGGAAATCGAGGGGACGACCGCCCACGCCGGCAAGGAACCGGAAGCCGGCGCGAACGCCATCCACGCGCTCGGCACCGCCATCGAGAGCGTCTACGGGATTCCGCGACACTCCGACGGGATGACCCGCGTCAACGTCGGTCGGGTCGAAGGCGGCACCGCGAGCAACGTCATCGCCGACGAGGTCGAAGCCGTCGCCGAGGCGCGCGGCGAGACGACCGAACTCATGGAGTACGCCAAGTCCGAACTCCGCCGGCGGTTCGAGAAGGCCGCCGAACTGCACGACTGCGAAGCGACGGTCGACGTGGTCAGCGAGAGCCCGCGGGCCGACAGCGACCCCGAACTCGTGGAGGCCGTCGCCGACGCCGCCGAGAGCGTGCGCGGCGTCGACCGCGTCGTGCCGACCGCCGACTTCGGCGCGAGCGAGGACGCCACGTTCCTCATGGAGCGCGTCCAGCGCGACGGCGGCCTCGCGTGCTACTCCATCGTCGGCACCGACCACCCGACGAGCCACCACACCGCGACGTTCGACGTGGACGAGCGAAGCCTCGAAACCGGCGTCGAAGTCCTCACGCGGTCGATTCTGTCGGTCGCCGGCGTCGAGTCGGTTCCAGAAATCGCGGGAGCGAACCGATGAGCGACGGGCGCGTCACCGGCGAGTCGGCACCCCCGGCGTCGGAAGTCGTCACCGCCGACGACGTTGCGGACGCCCACGAGCGACTCGACGGCGTGGTCCACCGGACGCCGCTCGATAGCTCGCGAACCATAGCCGACCGCTGCGGGGCCGAGCGGGTCGACCTCAAACTGGAGAACGTCCAGCGGACGGGGTCGTTCAAGATTCGCGGCGCGTACAACGCGATGGCGCAGCTCCCCGAGTCGGTGCGAGAACGGGGCGTCGTCGCCTCCAGCGCCGGCAACCACGCGCAGGGCGTCGCGCTCGCCGGCGACCTGCTCGACATCGACACGACCATCGTCGTCCCCGAAATCACGCCGGCGGTGAAAATCGACGCCACCCGCGGTTACGGCGCGGAGGTCGTCGTCGAGGGCGACCTGTACGAGGAGTCGTACGAACACGCTCTGCGACTCGCCGACGACGAGGGACTGGAGTTCGTCCACCCCTTCGACGACGCGGCCGTCATCGCCGGACAGGGGACCGTCGGACGGGAACTCGCGGCTGACGCGCCCGACGTGGATACGGTTCTCGTCTCCATCGGCGGCGGCGGCTTCATCTCCGGTATCGCCACCGCGCTGAAGGCGCGGAACCCCGACGTGCGCGTCGTCGGCGTCCAACCCGAGGGCGCGGCCCACGCCAAGCCCTCGCTCGAGGCCGACGAGATTCGCATGCTCTCGGAGGTCGATACCGTCGCCGAGGGCATCGCCGACGCGCGGCTGTTAGAGCGGACCTTCGCGGTCGTCCGCGACCGCGTCGACGACGTGGTCTCGGTCGACGACACGGACCTCGCGGTCGCCACCACGGTCCTCGCCGAGCGGGCGAAGACCGTCGCCGAACCGGCCGGTGCGGCCCCGGTCGCAGCGCTGCTATCGGGCGCGGTCGACGTCGAGGGCGAGCACGTCGCGGCCGTCGTCTCCGGCGGCAACGTCGGCCTCTCCGAACACGCCGAACTGACTCGCGTCGGGATGGAGGCGCTCGGACGCGCCGCCGAAGCGCGACTCGAACTCGACGACTGGCCGGCGGTTCTCGGCGACCTCTCCGAGGCCGTCGCCGCGTCCGGGGCCGAACTCGATAGCGTCGAGCGCGCCGCCCGAACCGCCGCCGACGAACCGAATCGGGTTCCGGTCGAGGTTCGCCTCGACGGGAGCGGTCCGGACCACCTCGCGGACGCGCTCGGCTCGCTGGCCGCGGTCGACGGCGTCGAAGTCGCTTCGCACTCGCTGGACAGGTGCGTCGGCGAGTCTGCTGACTCGGCCTGAGTAGTCCGGAAAAACGGGACAGACCGCGTCTCGGGTCCGTTTTTTCTCACGCTGTTCGTCCGGCGAAACCCACGCTCACGCGACCGCTTCGGTCGCCACGGCGTCCATCGCCTCGCAGAAGATGCCCACGCCCAGTTCGATTTCGCGCTCGGTGGAGTCGAGCGGGGGCAGGAGGCGAATCGTCTTCTTCCCGCAGCCAAGGGTGAGCAGGCCGCGGTCGAGCGCCGCTTCGACGACGGCGTCGCGGCGCTGTTTGGTGTCGAACTCGACGGCGAGCATCAGACCCTTGCCGCGCACGTCGACCACGTGGTCGGGCGCGTCGTCGGCGAGGAGTTCCTTCGCCTGCCGGCCGCGCTCGGTCGCGTTGTCGAGCAGGTCGTACTCCTCGATGGCGTCGAGCGTGAGCGCGCCCTGCATCGACGCGAGCAGGTCGCCGCCGCCGAACGTCGACCCGAGGCGGTTCTTCTCGGTCGGGAAGACGTCGGACCTCGAGACGGTCGCGCCGACGCGGAGCCCCTTCGCGCTGGCGATGACATCGGGTTCGATGGGGTAGTGGTCGGCGGCCCACATCTCGCCCGTCCGCCCGACGCCCGACTGAATCTCGTCCACGACGAGCGGGATGTCGTAGGTGTCGCAGACGTCGCCCACCTCGGCCATGAACTCCTCGCTCGGGAAGCGGTAGCCGCCGACGCCCTGAATCGGTTCGAGAATCGCGAACGCGACCTCGTCGGGGTTGACGTGGCCGCCCTCCGGCGAGAGCGAGTTCCGCAACTGCGACCCGCCACCCGCGAAGAAGCCGCAGTCGCAAGAGTCCGCCGAACAGCCCGAGTCCGCGCAGAACGGAACCGTCTCGATGCCCGCGACTTGCGGGTAGTGGCGGGTGTAGACCTCTTTCGATTTCGTGAGCGAGAGCGTCCCGAGAGTCCGGCCGTGGAAGCTCTGGTCGAAGGCGTAGCCGTACTTCGCGGGGGCCTTGTGGTCGTGCGTTATCTTCATCGCGTTCTCGACGGCCTCGGCCCCGGAGTTCGACAGGAACACCGTGTCCATCCCGTAGTGAGAGGACACGTCGGTGAGCTTGTCCATCAGGTGGCTCGACCCGGGGAACTCGGCGGTTTCGGGGTCCGGTCCCGCGCCGAAGTACATGTCTTGGCCGGCGATTTTCATCGGTTCGACGAGGTCGAACTCCCGGAGCTTCGACAGCACTTTCTCGTTGTTGTAGCCGAGCGGCGCGGCCCCGATGTGGCAGGTGAAGTCCAAGAGGACGTTGCCGTCCACGTCGGTGACGAACGGGCCGTCGGCCTCGGCGGTCACGTCCCAGACGAACTCGTGGGAGTACTCGCTGGGCGCGGCGTGCTTGTGGTGGAACTCGACCCACTGCTTCGCGTTGGGTCCGGGCAGCGCTGCTGCGTCCGGTTCTGCGGTATCCCGATCCATACACAGGATTTGTTGATACCGTACATTAAAACTTGGTATCATAGGAGCTACCACACATCACGGTTCGCGGTCCGCCTCGGCGACCGCGCCGGCGGCGCTCTCGGTCGGTACGGGCCTTCGTAGAATGGAGATGACGGAGACGGGGACAGAGATGGGGACGGAACCGCGTTCGGCTGGAGTCGGCGTCAGTCGTCGTCGTGGCTGGAGACGTTCGCGGCCGGTGCCTGCCCGCCGGTCGACTCCGACTTCCCCCAGAGGTTCGTCTCGTCTTGGAGGAGCAGGCTTCCGTAGTCGTCTTGGAAGGTCCGGATGAGCCCGAGCGTCGCTATCACGCAGATGACGGCGAACGGCGCGCCCGTGATAATCGCCGCGGACTGCAGGGCGTTCACGCCGCCGACGACCATCAGGATGGACGCCACCGCGCCCTGGAGGACGGCCCAGAAGATGCGGTTGAGCGCGGACGGTTCCTTTTTACCGCCGGTCGTCATCATCGACACAGCCAGCGTCGACGAGTCGGCGGAGGTGACGAAGAACGTCGTCACGAGCACGAGGAACCCGAACAGGAGCAGCGGTCCGACGATGGGGAGATTGCCGAAGAGGACGTACCCCGAGACCGCTTCGCCGTACTCGGAGACCGGCCCGAGGACGTTCGCCGCGCCCGTGTGCTGCATGATGACGCCCGCGCCGCCGACGATAGCGAACCACGGGACCGTCGCGAGCGAGGTCGCACCGATGCCGGCGAACGCGACCTCGCGGACGCTCCGACCGCGCGAGATGCGGGCGATGAACAGGCCCGCGAAGGGCGACCACGCGAGCGGCCAGAGCCAGTAGAAGACGGTCCACGCGTTGACCCACTTACTGGCGCTGGTCGCGGTGGCCTGCGTGAACAGGCTCATCTGGAAGAAGTCGCCGATGAAGCCACCGGTCGCCTGCGTGCCGAGTTCGAGGATACGGAAGGTCGGCCCGAATATCAGCGTCGCGAGCATCAACAGGGTGAACACGACCATGTTGAAGTTCGAGAGCCGTCGAATCCCCTTGTCGACGCCCAGCACTAACGAGATGGTGAAGATGACGACCATGCCCGTGATGACGAGGATGGTTCCCACGTCGCCAAGTTGGATTCCCCACTGGAAGTTCAGGCCGGTGATGAACTGGCTTCCGATGAAGCCCAGCGAGGTTGCGACGCCGCCGAGGGTCGCGAACACGGCGAGGATATCGACGGTTTTCCCTATCGCGCCGTCGACGTTGTCCGCACCGAGAATCGGCGTCAGGACCGCCGACACGCGAAGCGGCGCGTCGTAGTTGTAGACGAAGTAGCCGATGGCGAGACCCATCACGGTGAAACACGACCACTGGGTCAGACTCCAATGGAAGATAGAGTACTGGACCGCCAGCGGCATCGCCGCCGAGGACTGGGCCTCGGCCCCGTACAGCGGCGGGACCGTCGAGTAGTGGAACAGCGCCTCCGCGGGGCCCCAGAAGACGATACCCGCCGCGAGGCCGGCGGAGTACATCATTGCGAAGTACGAGAGGAAGCCGTACTCGGGGTCCTGGTCTCCGAGCTTCAGGTTACCCCACGGCCCGAAGATGACGAAGCCCAAGAACAGGACGAACCCGAGCATCGCCAACAGGAAGAACCAGTTGAACGTGGCGAGAATCCACCGGCGAATCCCGAGGACGAAGTCGTAGGAGGCCTCCGGATTGAGGCTGAACGCGCCGACGAAGAGCAGCGTTATCGCCGCGCCGAACGCGAACACCACCGGCTCGATTTCGTCGAGGAACTCACTCACGACGCCGTTTGAGGAGCTCACCGCCGACACCCCCCGTGCGTAATCGCCCCGTTCGACCCCGTCTGAACGAGACTGCCACCTCCCGACTGACTGGTCGAGGCCCGCGCCTCGAACTGTGCGCCACGATGACCGTTGCACCCGTGTGCTGTAATGTGGTCTGTCATACTATCGCTCCGACGGACACCATGCTACGTGATGTCTCACATCACGACAAGTGCAAACATTACCATAAAATTTGTGGTTATCGGTGACGCCGAGAACGAAATCCGTTTACAAACGGTCGGAAAGTCGGACGTCGACCCGCTGCAGTCGTGCGCTTTCCCCGCTGCGTAGCGCCTCGCTCCGCCCTCGACCGGTGCGTTCACACGAACTGTAGACGAGACTTCGGAATACCCCGGCTATCGCCCCGATTCGTCCGGATATTCGGCCCGTTCGTAACGCTTAATCGAATTCGTACACGCGTTCTGTATATGGCAAACGACGCCGACGGAACGGACGGCACCGACGACCTCGCCTACGCCGCCGACCGCGGCCGCGGCATCCTGACGCCGAGCGACCGCGAGTTCCTGCTCGGCCGGAAGACCGACTACACCGACCACTCGAAAAAGCAGAAGCGAAACCGGATTCGACGCCGCCTCCGCAACGCGATACTCGATTTCACCATCCTGTTCGAGTCGCTCGAAGACCGCGACCGCGAGACGGTGTTCAACCCCGACGCCGCCGACCGCGAGGCGTACACGCGGGGCATCACCGACATGCTCGCGTTCCTCCACCTCGGGACGATGGGCTACTACACCCCGTTCAAGGACATGCTCTCCGAGGGCGTCAACAAGGCCGAGCAGGAACTGGCCGGCTCCGACTACCGGATGGTCACGGTGGATTTCAACGTCGAACCGGTCGGCCAAATCGACGTCGACGCCGTCATCGACAAACTCGAACGCGGCGCGTTCGACCAGCTCACCGACGAGGAACTACAGGCGTTCGTCAGGCTTCTGGCGGAGTCAGACGACTTCTCGGCGACCGACCTGCGCGCCGATATGAAAGCCCAGATGTCCGAGTTCGTCGAGCGAATCGACGCCGCGAACGAGCGGCGCGACCGCCGGGTCGACGAACTGAACGACTGAGCCCCGGTTCGACTGGGCCGCGAATCTCCCGGGCGTCCGGGCGGCGACGCCACGCGCTGCGGCCTACCCGAGATACGCTATCGCGTCCATCTCGACGCGAACGTCGCCGGGCAGGCGCGCGACCTCGACGCAGACGCGCGCCGGCGGCACCTCGTCGAACCGCGCGCCGTACGCCTCGTTGACCCGTTCGTAGTCGTCGAGGTCGGTGACGTACACCGTCAGTTTCACCGCGTCGTCGAGGCCGTCGCCGCCGGCCTCGGAGACGACGGCCGCGATGTTGTCGAGCACGCGGTCGGTCTGTGCTTCGATGTCGCCGTCGACCTCCTCACCCGTCTCGGGGTCGACCGGGCCGTAGCCCGAGACGTAGAGCGTGTCGCCGGCGACGACGCCCTGCGAGTAGGGGTTATCCGTACGCGGGGCGTCGTCCGTGATGACTCGTTCGGGTGGCATCGTGGTGTTCGACCGTGGTTAGACTCGTTGCGTTTCGGCCGTGACCGCTTCGATGCCGTCGGTGATGACGTCGAGCGCCGTCTCCGCGAGGTCGTGGGTGAGCACGAGCGGCGGGAGCAGTCGCAGGATGTTGCCGTGCCGGCCGGCCTTCCACACCAGTACGCCGCGCTCGAAGCAGTACTGCTGGAGCGCGTCGGCCGCCTCGTCGTCGGGGTTGCCCTCGGCGTCGACGAACTCCGCGCCGATGAACAGGCCCTTCCCGCGAACGTCCACGATTCGGGGGTTGTCCTCCGCGACCTCCGAGAGCCGGCCGCGGATGTACTGGCCGAGGTCGCGGGCGTGCGCGAGGAGGTCGTGTTCCTGGATGTACTCGATGGCGCGGGTGCCGGCGCGCATCCCGACGACGTGGCCGCGGTACGTGCCCGCGTGGTCGCCCGACCCCCACGTGTCGAGGTCCTCGTGGTAGATGGTCGCCGACAGCGGGAAGCCGGTCCCGCCGAGCGCCTTCGCCGAGGTCATCACGTCCGGCGTGACACCGTACCACTCGCTCGCCCACCACTTGCCGGAGCGGCCGAGGCCGCTCTGAATCTCGTCGAACACGAGGGGAACGTCGTTGTCATCGGCGATGTCGCGGAGGCCTTTCAGGAACCCCTTCGGCGGGGTGACGACGCCGCCTTCGCCCTGAATCGGTTCGACGAAGATGCCCGCCGGGTTGGCGAGGCCGCCGTAGGGGTCCTCGAAGATGGCCTTGACCTCTTCGAGACAGTGGTCGACCGCCTCCTGCGGGCCTTTACCCATCTCGACCGTGTTCGGGTAGGGTGCGTGGACCACGTCGGGGAGGAGCGGCGAGTAGTCGCCCTTGAACTTCTTGTTGCCGGTGAGGCTCATCGCGCCGCTCGTCGCGCCGTGGTACGCGCCGCGGAAGGCGACGAGACCGGTCCCTTCGGTGTTGTACTTGGCGAGTTTGATGGACGCCTCGATGGCGTCGCTCCCCGTCGGACCGCCGAAGACGACGCGGTTGTTCCCGCGCAGTCCCTCTGGCGCGATTTCGTCCAACTTCTCGATGAGGTCGAGTCGGGCCTCCGTCGGGAAGTCGACGGTGTGGACGAACTTGTCGGTCTGCTCGTGGACCGCCTCCAACACGTACGGGTTCGAGTGACCCACGTTGAGCACGCCGATACCGGCGAACATGTCGATGAAGGTGTTGCCGTCGGCGTCGCGCACCGTCGCACCCTTCCCGCTTTCGAACGCGATGGGGATGTCCTCGGGATACGAGACGGCGCTGCTGTCGATTCGCTGCTGTTTTTCGAGGAGTCGCGTCGATTTCGGCCCCGGAACGTCGCCCACGTTCGGCGCGTCGTCGAAGTGCAACTCGTGAATCGGCGGACCTGCGACCATGCCTCAACCCATGTAGAACAGTCATAAATAATTTGTCCACGCTTCCTATTGATGACGTACACAGTATTCGGTTTCGACATCGGCCACCCGCGGTGATTTGGTTAGCGACGTAACAGTAACCACAATGGATTTGTGCGAGGCAAGTCCTTCTTTTTCCAATGTTACACGCAAAAGGTCCGCTGCTCACGGTCGACTTAGGAAACGAGACCAGTCGGACGGAAGACATCGACGAGATTCTCGAATCCTACGTCGGGGGTCGCGGAGTCGCCACCCGCCTCGCTCACGAGCGCGTCTCATTCGACGTTGACCCCTTCAGCCCGGAGAACCGCGTCTACTTCAGCACCGGTCCGATGCAGGCGTCGAACATGAGTTTCACCGGTCGCACGAACTGCACCAGCGTCTCGCCGCTGACCGGCGGCCTCTGCTCGTCGAACGCGGGCGGGTTCGTGTCGCGGAACTTCGCGGACGCGGGCTACTCGGCGGTCGAACTCACGGGCGCGAGCGACGAGTTGGTCGTCCTCCACGTCACAGACGAGGGCGTCGAGTTCGAGTCCGTCCCGGACCTCGCCGGCGCGACGGTCCCCGAGACGGTCGCGTACCTCGACGACGAACACGGCATCGAAGCCGACCGGACGATGGTCGTCGGTCCCGCCGGCGAGAACCTCGTGCGCTTCGCCTCCATCATGACGAGCGAGGAGCGCGCGTTCGGCCGCGGCGGTCTCGGTGCCGTCCTCGGGTCGAAGAACGTGAAGGCGCTCACCTTCGGCGGCGACTCCGCGCCCGACATCGAGATTCCGTCGTCGCAGATGGAGATTCACCGCGAGGCCGCCACCGACGACCACATCATGAAGCGGCAGGGGACCGTCGCCGTGCTGGACCTCGCCAACGAGATGGACGGCCTCCCGTCGTACTACTTCTCCGAGCGCCACTTCGAGGGCGCGGAGGGAATCAACGGCGACGCCGTCGAGAAGAAGAAGTACAAGAAGGGCACCTGTTCCGCCTGCGCGTTCGCGTGCAAACTCCCCACGAGAGACGAGGAGGCGGGCGTGGAAACCGAGGGCCCCGAGTTCGAAGTCACCATGGCGTTCGGGTCGAACTCCGGCGTCGACGACATCGTCGAGGTGATGAAGTCGAACGAACTGTGCGACCGCTACGGCCTCGACGCCATCTCGGCCGGCAACACCGTCGCGGCCTACCTCGCCAGCGAAGACGAGTTCGGCAACACCGACCTTATCCACGACCTCGTGGAGAAAATCGCGCTCCGGGAGGGAATCGGCGACGACCTCGCCGAGGGCATCGCCCGCGTCCACGACGACCTCGGCGTGGAGAACTGGACGGTCAAGGGGATGGACTTCGCCGCCCACGAGGGGCGGGTCCTCCACGGACAGGGTCTGTCGTACGCCGTCGCCAACCGCGGCGCGGACCACATGTACGCGGTGTTCTACTCCCAGGAGTACCCGCTCGTCGGCAAGGACGACGCCTACCCACCGGAGGGGTTCGAGGGCAAGCCCAAGCGCCTCATCGAGAAGGAAAACCAGATGGCGCTCAACGACAGCGGCATCGTCTGTAAGTTCTCGCGGGACTTCATGACTCCCGAGCGCTACGAGATGCTGTTCGGCGCCGACTTCGAGGACCTGCTGGCCGTCGGCGACCGCATCGTCACGCTCGAACGGCACTTCAACAACCAGCGCGGCTTCGACCGCGGCGACGACACGCTCCCGTACGCCGACGAGTTAGACGGGTTCGAAGCGGCGCTCGAAGCGTACTACGAGCGTCGCGGATGGACTGACGACGGCGTCGTCCCGTCGGGCAACGTCCCGGCGTAACGCGCCCGATTGACCGACTCGCGTCGGTCCGACGAACGTTTCTCACTTCTCACTTTTCGCTTCCCACACTCACCCTTCGTTCGCCTCGTCCGCTTGAGTCCGATATAGTTCCGCGACGCCCTGTTCGAACCGCTCGGCGGCGCGTTCGAGCAGTTCCACCTGCGTCGCCCGCGTCTCCTCGTCGATAACGTAGGCGGGACCGCTCAGATTCAGCGACCCGTACACCTCACCCCGCGGCGACTTCACGGCCCTTCCGATGGCCCAAAAGCCCTCGACCGCCTCGCCGCTGTTCTCGGCGTACCCTTGCTCGCGAACCGTCGCCAGCTCCGCGAACAGTTCCTCTTCGGTCGTGATGGAGTCGTCCGTCGCCGCCGGCAGTCCCCAGCGGTCGATGATTTCCCGCACCCGCGTCTCCGGGTACTCGGCAATAATCGCCTTGCCCGAACACGTCGTGTGGACGTGAAACGGACTGCCATCGATGAGAAATCGCGGGGAGTTCGCGAACTCGAGGTCGCCGTACAACGAGACGATGCGGCCGTGTTCTTCGACCGCGAAGTCCGCGTCCATCGACGACTCGCTGTCGAGCCACGAGACGGTCTCTTGGGCGACCCGGTAGTAGTCCTTGCGCGTTCTGACGTAGTCGCCGAGGTGGCAGAACTTCGCACCTAACTGGTACTCGTTGTCGATGTTCACGACGTAGCCGTACTCCGCGAGCGTCTTGAGGTGGGCGTGGACGGTGCTCTTCGCGAGATCCGTCGCCTCGACCAACTCGCCCATCGTCGCTCCCTCCAGTTCGAGGATGTGGTCGACGAGCGCCAGCGAGGCGGCGGTCGTCTTGAGCACGCCGGACGGGTCGTGTCTATTCATGGAGGGGAATCCACGGTCAGGGGTTAAAGATGTACCTCCGTTTGCGGGGGCCAGCCATACCGACCAGCGACCGAGACTCGATGCTGAACGCCCGGGGGGAAACGACCGGTCCTTTCTGCTCGGCGACGCAGTTGGTTCCGGAAAGCCGAACGTTTATAGGTGCTCTCTGAGGTTGATAATAGTTAACACACGTCTTAGAGATGTTTACGAAGAATACATATTGGAATTATCTGTTTTTCGGCGGGGGAACCGACTTGCCTCTATATACGTATTCGGAAGTTAGGAACGCCGAGTCTCCCGAGACGCGTGAGGTTCGAATTTACGGGCGAGTGAGGGCTTGAGACCGCCTCACTCGTCACGGCTTTCGGACGCGTGAACGTTTAAGTGAGGTCGCGGACTGGGCGATGCCACCGAACTAACATCCGCACCACGTGTCGGCGGTCCGTGGTCTCGGCTTTCGTTCTCGGTCGGTTCACGGCGAACTCCCGTCCGTAGCCTCGTGACAGAATTATTATGTTCGTGGGGTCTCTCGGGGGTTACGTCTCTCGCCGACGGGGTTTCTCCCCATCCTCATTACAGACATAACTGTGTAATTCTGACGCCCCGGCCACCCGTCACGAAGTCTGTCCGGTCGGGTGGTGGGGGGCGGTGCCGTTATCGCGTCGCCTCGAACGCCGCCTGCGCCGCTTCGAGCACCTCGTCGTGTGCGTGTCCGTTCGACGCGACGAGACCCGGCTGACCCGGTCCCCACCTGTTTCCGTGGAGGTCGGTTACGGTTCCGCCCGCGCGTTCGACGAGGTAGACCCCGGCCACGGTGTCCCACGCGTTCGGTTGTTCGTCGAGCCCGACGACGGCGTCTATCGACCCGTCGGCGAGGCGCGAAAGCGTCAGTTGCGTCGTCCCGAGCTTCCGCATCTCGCCGAACGTGCCGAAGATGTCTCCCGCGAGTCGCTCGATTCCCGGCCGGTCACCGTCCTGATACCGGAGCGTCGAGGAGACGAGAAACGCGCTGGTGTTCGACTCGTCGTTGACCGTGATCGGCCGCCCGTTTCGCTCGACTCCCTCTTCCGTGGCGATGTAGGTGTCTCTCGTCTCGGGAGAGACGTTCACCGCCGCAATCGGCGTCTGGTCTTTGACGACGGCGACGCTCGTCACCCACTCGCGGGCACCTCGGGTGTAGTTTTGCGTCCCGTCTATCGGGTCGATAATCCAGGCGTATCCCGACTCGGGGACGGTCTTCAGTTCGTCTTCCTCCTCGCCGACGACCGCGTCGTCGGGGAACCGCTCTCGAATCGTCGAGATAACCCGCCGTTGTGTCTCGCGGTCGACTTCCGTGACGAGGTCTATCGCGTCGCCTTTCTGCTCGATATCGAGTTTGGTTCTGAAACGCGCCGACGCGTGGTCGGCACCTCTCTCCGCGGCGTCGATTGCGACTTCCTCGCGGGGGTCCGTGTCCATAGCGACTATGTACTACACGGCGAGAAAAAGCCTCGGACAGCGGTCAAGCCTTCGCTGTTTTCTGGCGGTAGACGACGATAGCCGTCGGTTAGTTATTTTCCGAGGATGCAGGCGTTCTGAGGCACACAATGTACTAGTTCGCGAAATCTCTGCCGTTCTTTCTCTCAGAACGACTAACTGCGGTTCGATAATAGTACGGCACCCCGAGCGAGGCGCTGCGCCCAACGTGGCCCTCCTCCCGAGGCTACGAGTTTGCGGGGCTGGAATCTGTTCTTTCGATGTCTCGACCGCGAGGTTGTACTCTCGCGGCGACTTACCAGACTGACCGCAAGACGCGCTGACAGTTGCCGCCGAACGATTCCTCGTATTCTGTATTCTAACGCACTTCGGAAATCCCGCTGTAATCGCGCTTCTGTGGTCAGAGAGCCGGATATCCGAACTAAACTGCTCGTTTCTATTACACAATTATCTGTGTAATGCTTTGTCAGTTTGTTGTATTGACATTCTCAAATAACAAACAATATATTCACAACTGGGGGTCGCCAGTCGAGTACCGTCTCCAGTCTCGCTGGGGGTCAGTTACAGAAGACGCGAGCGTCGAGTTTTGTACTCGTCTTCCGTCGTCACGTGAACGAGGACCACGTCGGCACTCATCTGCTCGGCAAGCGAACCGGCCTCGCGGGCAACCTGCTTCGAGGTCTCGGATAGGTCTACAACAGCTAGTACTCGGTCCATATCGCCTGCACGTGAGCCCTGTTTGAAGGCACTACGAGTTGGTGACTCACAGACGTTCTCCGAAGACCACACAGTTCCAACGGCCACCAAACACAATCATTCATTGACATATAGTAACGATTATTAACTAACATGATTGACTGACAGACGGATCATGACGGTGGAGTTCGTCCATAGTCCACTACTTACGTTCGTAGTTGGGCTCATACTAGTTGTACTGTTCCTCGTCGTGTGGGACCTCCCTGCGTTCGTGGGGTTGGGTCTCGCCGCGTTCTCCGTCGGCATCGTCAACTCGGTGTTCGTCTCTGACTTCGCTCTCGTCGATGCGGCGACGAGAACGGCAGCGGCGTTCGGAAACGGGATGGAAGGTATCGGTATCCCGATCCTCATGGCGGCAATCATCGGCAAGTCGATGCTCGAAAGCGGGTCCGCTCAACGTGTCGTGCGGACGTTCCAATCGCTCGTCGGAAGGGATAACTCGGAATTCGCGCTGTGGGGAAGTAGCACGGTCCTCTCGATTCCGGTGTTCTTCGACAGCGTCCTGTTCCTTCTGGCGCCGCTCGCCCGCTCGATGCGAGCACGCCGCGGGAAGAACTACGTGTTGTACCTCATCGCCGTGGGCGCCGGCGGCTCTGCGGCGCACGTGTTCATTCCACCGACTCCCGGTCCGCTGGCAGTCGCCAGCGAAGTGGGCGTCGACCTCGGCATGACGATGGCTGTCGGTGTGGCCGTCGCGATTCCCTCGGCGACGATGTCCGGACTCGTCTTCGGCCATTGGGCCAACGCTCGGATGGATATCCCGCTCCGAGACTCGATGGGGACGACGACCGAAGAACTCGAAGAACGGGCACAGCAGAGCAGTGGCTCGCTTCCGGGGACGTTCGAAGCCGCGCTCCCGATACTCCTCGCGGTCGCGTTAGTGAGTTCGCTTACGATTCTCAACACGCTCGAACCGATTTACCCGTCGCTCGCGGTTGTCAGACCGGGAGTCGCGTTCATCGGCGACAAGAACGTCGCCATGACTATCGCTGGGCTTACAGCGGCGCTCACGTACCTCCGTTGGTCCGACCTTTCGCGTTCGCTGTGGGAAGACGAACTCACTGAGGCCCTGAAGAGCGGCGGGAACATCGCTGCAATCACCGCGATGGGTGGCGCGTTCGGTGCGCTGCTCGCCGCGTCAGGAATCGGCCCGTACATCGCCGATAGCCTCCGTGGGATCGGCATCGGACTGCTGGTGACCGCGTGGCTTATCGCCGCTATCGTCCGCATCGCACAGGGATCAGCAACGGCCGCGATGCTGACGACCGCGGGTATCATGGCACCGCTGACGAGCCAGCTCAACGTGCACCCCGCGTACCTCGTCATGGCAATCGGCTCGGGCGGCATCATCTGTTCGTGGTACAACGACTCCGGCTTCTGGCTGATGAAGGAAATCGGCGGCCTGACACAGGTGGAGACGCTGAAAACGTGGACGGCGCTGACGACGATTATCTCGGTTACGGGAATCGTCTCGATTCTCGTCTTCTCGACTATCGTCCCGCTCGCGTGAATTTCGGCCGTCGAAACCGAGCGTCAAACGGAAGCGACGCACGCACCGAAACCGCAGCCGCGTAATCTCGTGGTGTCTTTCTCACCCATCGCTCGGCAGTGAATCTCCGAATGGTCGATTCTCGTCCCGAGTTCTCGAACCCGCCGAACACGCCACCCGGGTCAACGCCGTCACACCGGGTGCCGTCGCCCCGGACGCCGTCGACACGGGGACCGGCTCCGACGATAAGACCGAGTCAGACACCGAACTGACCGTCGCGAAGAAGTCGTGGCCGATGGACGGTTCGCACCGCCCGAGGACCGGGTCCTATCTCTTTCCCGCCAGCGACGACGCGTCGTTCGTCACCGGCCACTTGCTGTACGTCGACGGCGGCTGCGCCGTGCTGTGGCCCCGGTCGGTCGCTCGGTCAGACCGAGGTGAACGTCCACAGCTGGTGTTCGCCGCCGTTGTCGCTCCACTGCTGGACGTTGTCGCCGTCGGCGGTGCCCGCGCTCGCCACCTCGGCGAGTAGCCCGCTGTTCGCGTTGACGAGGCGGTACTGACCGCCGCCAGCGTCTTCGATGGTCCAAGCCTGAGTCGGGTTGGTGGTGTTGCTGTACTGCCGGATGTTGTCGCCCTCCGCCGTGCCGGCGTTCGCGACCTCCAGCCAGAGGCCGCTGTTGACGTTCGTGATCGCGTAGGTGCCGTCGCCGTTCGCCGTGACGTCCCAGTCCTGACACGCGTGGTCGGTGTCGGCGTACTGGCGGACGTTGTCGCCGTCGGCCGTTCCGGCGTCGGCCACTTCGAGCAGTTTGCCGCTGTTGACGTTCGCGATGTGGTACGTGCCGTCGGCGATGGGACCGCTCTCACAACCGGAGGGCTCGCCGGGGACGGGAGCCTCGCTGCTCGGCACGCCGTTGCAGGCGATGACCGGCCAGTCGTTGTTGTCCCACTCGATGCGGTCTTGCATCATGTAGCGCGTCTCGTCGTCGGCGGTCGCCTCCACGTGGTAGAAACACCACCAGTCGCCGTCGGGGCCCTGGAAGACGTCGTTGTGTCCCGGACCCGTGAACTCGCTGTTGCCCTGGAGGATGGGAACTCCCTGATGGGTCTCGGTGAGGTCTCGCAGGTCCGTGCCGTTCTGGTTGTAGTACGGTCCCGTGAACGACGTCGCGCGGCCGCATTCGAGGCGGTAGGTGCTGTCGTAACCCTCACAGCACTGCCCCGACGAATAGAACAGGTACCAGTAGCCGTTGTCCTGGAGCATCACCGGCCCCTCGATCATCTGGCCCGCCATCTGGAACTCGGTGCCGGGGACGATGTCGTCCATCGCGCCGTTCATCTGGACGGCGTAGATGCCTTCGTAGCTGCCCCAGACCAGCCACGGCTGGCCGTCGACGATCACCGTGTCCGCGTCGATGCAGTTCGTCAGGTCGAGGTCGCCGCTCTCGATGACCGGTCCCTGGTCGGTGAAGGGGCCGTCGGGTGTGTCCGAGGTGGCCAGGCCGATTCCGGCGTTGTCGCTCCCCCAGACCGACAGCGAATAGTAGAGGTGGTACTGGCCGTTGTGGTATCGGACGTCGGGTGCCCAGCAGCCCGGGTCCGACTCCGTGGGGTGCCAGCCCGGTGTCTCCGTGAGCGCCGGCGCGATGTACGACCAGTTGTACATGTCCGTCGACTCCGCGATGGGGATGATGTCCTGGGGCGTCTCCGTTCCGTACGCGTAGTAGGTTCCGTTGTCCTCGATGATCGACACGTCGCCGAACCCGATCGGCCCGACCGGGTTGTGGTAGTGCGTGGAACTCTCGTCCGCACTGGCCGTCCCGCTCAGTCCGAGGCCGCCGACGGTCGCCACCGCTCCCGCCCCGAGCGATTTGAGTACTGTCCGTCTATCGATGTTGTTGTCGCCATGACGTTTCGTCATGTCTTCTAGCGCACAGGTTGTACGTATATAATGTTTGTTGATAACACACATGCTAGCTCGGTCGGAACCGCGATGAGAGGACCGACGGCAGCACGGCAGACTGAACAGCAGTTCGGAAGGGAAGCTACGAACGATATCGGGTTGAACCTCCTGCGATACCGACGACGCTCTTCGCTCCGCGACTCTCGGGCCGATTTCTGGCTCCGGTTCGGTTCTCGACACCGAGTTCGCGTCTGCTACGCCCCGCTTCTGTTACGAGCGGGCAGAACGAGGACCGAAGACCGAGGCCCGAACGCTACTCCTGAGCGTCGGGGAGTCGTCGGTTCGCAAGCGCCATCGGGTCGTCGCTGTCGGGGTCGAAGGGCCGAAGGACGACGCCGAACGAAGTCGCCTCGACCGGAACCTGATACCGGTCGAGTGGTTCGGTCGGGGTTCCCCCGAGGCCGGTCACCCGGTGGTCGAGGTTGAACCCGACGGACCCGCGTTCATCCAGTTCGGATTGGTGTTCGGCCGCCGCGAGATTCGCCCACTGTTCGAGGCTGACGTTCGCATCCTCGGCTCCGAACGTCCCGAGGAGAGACACCTCGCCGTCCGAGAGCGTCGCCCACCGCGTCTGGGCCTTGTTCCCGTTGTCGGTCGGGGGGAGGTAGGGGACGTACTGTTCGTCCACGGTTCCCTCGTAGCGCCCGATTGGGACGCCCCACTTGCGGTCGGGGTAGGTCTCCAGCTCGCCGCGACCGTACCACTCGAAGTCGCCGAATCGCTCGGGGAGTTCGAGTTGGACGCCGACCTTCGGCAGCCAGCCCTCGACCGTCTCGCGAAGCCCCTCGTTGGGGCGGGCCTCCACGTCGACAGCGACATCGCCGCTCCCGTAGACGCGGTAGTGATAGCTGGTGGCGAAGCCCGGACCGTTCGCATCTTCGACGCTACTGAACTCGTCGAGCGGCAACCACGCCACAACGCCGTCGAGCGGCGTATCCGCGGCGAGTCCCCCGAGTTCGTCTTCGGAGAGCGCACGGTCGTAGATGCGAACCTCGTCGAGTGCGGTTCCGTCGGCGACGCTCGAACCGACCTGCGTCGGCGCGTCGATGTGTTGTAGCGTCCCTTCGTAGGATCCGGTTCCGAGACGCTCCCCGTCGACGAACAGCGTCATCTCGCTGCCGTCCCAGACGCCCGCGACGTGATGCCAGCCTTCCGTCCAGTCGTCTGGAACCGGTCCGTCGGCGACGTACCAGCCGTCGGCGTTGAATACGAACTCCAGATACCCGTCACGACCGTTCTCGCGGCGCTTGAGCAGATACTGTCGTCCGCCCTTGGAGACGTAGACCTGCGCCGCGCCACCGTCCTGTGGCTCGCCGGGGCGGACCCAGAACTCGATTGTGAGTCCCGCGTCGGTGATGTCGAGGCTCTCGGACTGCCCGAGCGAGAGCGTGCTGTCGTTCGTGAACTCGACGGCCTGCCCGGAAGCACCGGTGACGATTCGGGCCTCACCCGTGAGCACGCCGTCGTTGTCGTGTTCGGAACGGTCCGGCGTCTCCAGCCGACGGGACGGTTCGGTGCCCTCGGCGAAGCCCTCGACTGCGACCTCGACCAGCGACTCGTCGCGGCGCTCGACCTCGACAGACTCCACGGAATGAGTCAGTTCGTCCAGACCCGCCTCGTACCACGAGAGCGCGGGGGCGCTCCCCCACTGCTGAATCTCGTTCATCACCGGGGCGCGCCACGAATTGAACAGCGGGCCGCGTTCGAGTAGTTCGGTTCCCTCGTACGCCATTGAAGACAGCGTCCCCACGTCGTCGGCGACGACATACTCGAAGCCGTCACCGGAGATGGTGATATCGCCGGCTTCGTCGACCGATAGCGGTCCCATCGAATCGAGCGACGCGGATTCCGGTTCTGGCGCGTCGACGGGGACTTCTAACTGCTCGAACGCGACTTCGTGACCTGCGTCGGCGTACGCGGTGCTTTCCGCGAGTGTGAATCGAACCGTTAGTCGGCACTCGACGCCCGCCCCGGGATTCGACGGCGCTTCGACGGGGAGGCTGACGCGGCGAGTCTCTCCCGGACCGATGTCGACATCGAAGCCACCGGAGCGGAGCGTTTCGCCGTCGGCGGTCAGTTCCCATCGCCCCTCGACGGCGTCGAGGGACGTGAAGTTGTAGCGGTTCGAGATGTAAATCTCGCCCGCCGCAACGTCAGCGTCGGCGACGCCGACCGGCTGGTGGCTGTGTTTGAGTTGCCACAGTTCGGGCTGTGGGTCTCGATCGGACCAGACCAACCCGTTGAGACAGAACGCCCCGTCGGGGCCGTCGCTGTGGTAGAACTGGAACGGCTCGCCGTCCGCCGTGGTGTCGTTCAGGTCCTGGTTGACCCAGTCCCAGATGAACCCGCCGACGAGGCTCTTGTCTCGCAGCAGGTCGGCGAAGTCGTACGCGACGAGAGCACCGTCCCTTCGTTCGCCGTCGGCGTCGCTCGTCTCGTCGGGGTTCACAGCGCGGTCGTAGATGCCGACGCCGTCGACTGCGAGGTCACCCTCGCCACCGACTCGGACTGGCTCCGTACCAGCGGGAAGTCCCGAGCCGGAGCGATTCGACGTGCCTGCGCGCTCGCCGTCGACGTAAATCGCGAGCGCGTTCGAGTCAGCGACGCCGACGATGGTCGTCCAGTCGCCGAGGCCGCCGTCGGGAATCGGGGCTGTGGCCGTGGCCGTGCCCTCGGCGCCTCCGACCGAGAATTCGATTTCACCGTTCGAAAGCGTCAGCGCGTACCTGCCTTCGTCGACGACGATGGGGATGTCGCCCATCGCGGCACCCTCGTCGACGGAAATCGTCGCGCCGACCGTGAACTCGCCGTCGTGTTCGAACTCGGGGTTTCGTCGGATTTCAATCGCGTCGCCCGCGCCGAGTTCGACCGTCCCGTCGGTGTTCCCCCCCGGTGCCGCGTCCGGCCCGGGAACGACGTCCGGCGACCCGACGAGCACGCCGGGGGTATCGGACCCTGCCCGGTCGGTCGCTTCCCGGACTGGCGGCTTTATGTGCTCGTTCCACATCTCGTGGACGAGTCCCAGACTGTTTCCCATCGCGTGGTTGTACTCACCCATCACCACGGGACGGAGTCCGTCACCGATGTACGACCCGTCGCCGACCGACAGCAACGTCTCGATGTCCGCGTATCGTGGTCCGAGCATGTCGCTGTACTCGACGTTCCAGCCGCCGCCGTTCGGTTGGTGGTAGAGCAGGCGGTCGGACGCTAACCCCTCCGCAGTTCCCTCGAATGACTCGACCGTTCCGACGCCGCTCACGTCGGCGGTATCCTCGGGGATGTACTCGTCAGAGTCGGCCGCTAGCGACGCCATCTCGAGGTGTTCGGCACCCGTCCCGGCCTCGTTGCCGGTCGACCAACTGAAAATCGAGGCGTGATTTCGGTCTCGAAGTACCATTCGGCGGAACTGCGCGACCGCCTGGTCGTGGTAGACCTCCGTGTTCGCGAGCAGTTCCTGCCACCAGTGGCTCTCGACGCAGACTTCGTCTTGCAGGTAGAGTCCGTACTCGTCTGCGAGCCGGTACAGCGACGGGTCGTTCGGGTAGTGGGAGGTCCGGACCGCGTTGATGTTGAACTGCCGCATCGTCTCGATGTCCTCCCGAACGCGCTCGATTGGTACCGTCCGCCCGAAGTCGGGGTCGGTCTCGTGTCGGTTCACGCCCTGAATATCGATCGACTCACCGTTGACCAAAACCTCGGCACCGTGTTGTCCGCGGGTCGTCTCGTAGGTTCGGAAGCCAACTTTCTCCAGCATCGCTTCCGTCGGCTTGCCGCCGGCGGGAGCGAGTTCCAACACGAGTTGGTAGAGGTTCGGATGCTCGGCCGACCACTTCGCGGGGTCCGTTACGTCGGCATCGAGTGTGACTACCGCACCGTCTTCGTCCACGGCCGCGGTCGTTGAGAGGGTCGTAGCCTTGCGCCCGCGGGGCGGCCCGCGGCCGGACCCGGTGTTGTCCGGTGGGTCGCGACCCTGGAGTGCCTCGCGGCCCTTTTGTTTCCCGTTGTCTCGACCTGCCGCGTTCGTACCGTTTCCACGCGGTGGTCCGCGGCCCGGTTTCGTGCGGGAGGTCTCGTAGAGGTGCGCGCGGACCTCGTACTCTCCCGCGGGCGCATCGCCGTAGTTCGCGATTTCGGCATCGATACGAAGTTCGCCGTCTTCGTAGTCGTCGTCGAGGTCGGTGCGCGCGTAAAAGTCCCTGAGGTGTACCGTCGGCGTCGCGAACAAGTAGACGCTTCGGAAGATTCCGGCGTACCGGAACATGTCGATCGTCTCCAGCGCCTCGCTGTCGGACCAGTGATACACCTGCACCGTGACCTGGTGGTCTCCGCCGGCCTCGACGTGGTTGCTGACGTCGAACTCGGCGGGCGTCATCGACCCCGTCCGGAAGCCGACGTACTCGCCGTCGACCCACACGAAGAATGCCTGCTTGACGCCTTCGAAGTGGAGGAACGTCTCGCGTCCGTCCCACGCCTCTGGCACTGCGAACGACCGTCGGTACGTGCCCACGGGGTTGAGGCCGTCGTCGTCGATGCCCGGAACGTCGACGGTGCCGTTCCCGTCGGGCACCAAATCACCTTCCTGACTCGGCTCGTAGGCCTCCCACGAGATGGCATTGTTCGCGTAAATTCGCTGGCCGTACCCCTGCGTCTGCCAAACACCGGGAACGTCTGTCGACTCCCACTCGTCGCTCGCAAGGCCGTCGTACGAGTCGGGAAGGTCGGCAGGCCTCTCGTGGAACGCGAACTGCCACTCCCCGTTGAGTAGCTGGACGTACTTCGACTCCGCGAATCGCGATTCGAGTTCGGTAAACGGTTCGTCCGCCGTCCGGGCCGCGTGCACGGACCCGTAGGGAACGGCGGTCGTAACGTGCGTTGGCTCGACGTTCTCGGCGACTATCTCGGGGGCTTCGAGGTACGCCGCGAGATTCGAGACCCGGCCGGGCGACCCCGGCGCGTCCGTCTCCGCCGCGGCACCGGATTTCGAACCGGCTCCCATGGCTACCGCGGCCATTCCGGTCGCCTGCAAAAACTTCCGTCGCGTCGGCGTGAGCCGACTATCGGGTGACTGTTCGGTTTGTGTCTTCCGCCGATTTGAGTGTGTCATGGTGCTTCGATGTGCGGTAGGAGGTCTAGATCGCTCGTCAACCGCCTTCCTGACGCGCAGTTGAGGAACTACGACCGTCAAACTATAATCATATACAGTTAACTTAATTCTAATGGCAGTATTACATAGAACCAATAGAAAATGCACGGAGTATTATCTGATTGATGACTACTTGTCACTGAATAGCCGGCTCGACCCGTAATCACACCGTGTTAGATAACTGCTATTTTGGGGCCACTCTCGCCTCGTGGCTTATGATGTGGTCTCTCCCCGTCTGTCGTTCGAGAAGCCGATTCCACTATCGTGTTCACCCGGAGTGAGAAGAAACGAGTCAGACAATAACAGTAAAAAGCATTATGTATGTGTGTCTATAGTTTAGCAGTTGCATGGCAGAAGATGACAGTGGCATGAACAGGCGGAACGTCTTGAAAAGCATCGGTATCGGCGCTCTCGGTTCGACTCTTGCAGTGGCGGGGAGCGGGTCAGTCTCTGCGACGACGGACGATTCGACACACTACCACAACGCACTGTACGGCCCTCACTTCCCCGACCCGACGATTCACCGGGACGGAAACGGAACCTGGTGGGCCTACGGAACGAACATGAATCGGAACAACGACTCTGACGAGTTGCTCGTCCCGATTCTGCGCTCTGACAACCTCCACGAGTGGACCTACGTCGGTGAAGCCTTCGACTCCCGTCCGGGCTGGACGTACGGGTCCATCTGGGCACCGGACATCCACTACTACGACGGAGAGTGGGTGATGTTCTACTCGCTTTCACCCCGCCCGTGGGAGAGCGGTGAGTTCGGTATCGGCCTCGCAAAGTCCGACACACCGAACGGCCCCTTCACTGACTACGGCCAGATTATCGGTGACAACGACCACGCGGGCGCCGGGTCCATCGACGGGTACTTCGTCGACTACAACGGCACGCCGTATCTGTTCTGGGGGAGTTTCCAGGGAATCTATCTGATGGAGCTCACCTCGGACCTACAGGACTGGAAGCCAGGGACGCTCCAACAGGTCGCCGGTGACGCCTACGAGGGGTCGACAGTCTTCTACCGCAACGGCTACTGGTACCTGTTTGTCGCAACCGGGACCTGCTGTAACGGCTACAGCAGCACCTACGAGGTGGAAGTCGGGCGCTCGACGAACTTCTTCGGGCCGTACACCGACGTGTCCGGAACGGACATGATGAACTACAACAGCGACAACGCCGGCATCGCGCAACTCACCTCGAACGGTCGGTTCGTCGCGCCCGCCCACGGAGACATCACGACGGACGACAACGGGCAGGACTGGTTCGTCTATCACGCCTACGACCGTACTGGGCCGGAGTACGTAGACGGCGTTCCGGCCCGGCAGTTCTTCATCGACCGTGTCGAGTGGACAGACGACGACTGGCCCGTCATCGCCGGAGATAAGACGCCCAGTCTCCAGTCGGTCGAACCGAACACCAACGACAGCGGCATCCTCGCTGACGGGATTTACGAGATCCAGAACGTCAACAGCGGGAAAGTGATGGAGGTCGCAGATGCCAGTACGAGCGACGGTGCGAACGTTCGGCAGTGGACCGCGAACGACTGCAACTGCCAGCGGTGGTGGGTCGAGTACATCGGCGGCGGCGAGTACCGCATCGTCAACGAGAACAGCAACCGTGCACTCGACGTGCCGGACGGGACGACCACGGACGGCGCGAGTCTCCAGCAGTGGCCGTGGTACACCGGAGCGCCCCAGAAGTGGAACATTATCGACAACGGTGATGGGACCTACCGCATCAAAAATATCGCTACTGATGACGTTGCTGAGGTGTACAACGCCGGGACTGCTGACGGAGACGACGTCGTCCAGTGGCCGTGGAACGGTGGGGACAACCAGCGGTGGAACTTCAACTTCATCGGTGGCGTTCAACCTCTCTGGGACGGCCGCCCTTGGTGATCGGCGTTACTGCGTCACAACGACGCTGATCCAGCACCGCAGCCTCTGACTCCGCGTTGCAATGGCAGTCGTTTAGGTTGCTCGCGCTCGGCGCATCGTCGTGGCACCGACGCGCCGTTTCTCTGTTCGAACGTGGAATCCACTTTGTACCTCTAAGACCAGCACTCGGGTGCGTCTAACATTCGATTACAGATAGCTCGACTCGACTTCTCTGAACCAGATACACGTTCTGTCTCTGAGAGTTCACTGATGCTTGTGTTGAAAGGAAGTGACGCATCAAGCTATCCTCCGAAACTGTGGACCAATCCCAAATTTAGTATAGCGATATATAATTTATCAATCTCTCGTCGCCTCCCCCGTCCTAACTACTAATCCTCGTTGTCTGTAGTAGACAACGATACTAGTATTCAATTCAAATATATTTCATAATCGCCGATTGTCTCGAAAATCCCGGATTCAGATTCGGATTGGTCGGCGGAGGCCCGGTTTGGGTGCTCCGGCCCGGGAGTTGTGGACCGAACAAGCAGCTCGCAGGTGAGACATCGGAATGTAGTGGTTGGCTGTTCCAGTGCGTCGCCAGTTCGGTACTGCGACTCGATGTTGAACCATCGAGCGTTAGTTCTGGAAATAGCTTCTTCGGCCCTCACAGTTCTATTCTACGAGGTTCGGGGTGTCGATCTCCTGTTTTCACTCGTCTTGTACCGCAATACGATAGTCGGGGATTCATAAATTGTATAGCGCAATATCATCTGTTGCCATGGAGATAGCTGACTCGGAATTCATTCTGGATTCTCAGCCCATTTTACAATATAGAATAACACAGCTATCTGTGTAATGGTTCCAGTACGTTTTCACCCCCTCACATGTCCCAAAATCAAACGTTCTGACTCCTCAAAAGGCATCGAACACACAGAATGGACCAGATCGATATCCGATTCGTAGCACAACTGCTTTGGACAACGAAAATGAACACGCTTAGTATGCGAACCGGTGTCATCATCGCCGGCGGGTACTCGACGCGGTTCGGTGCGGAGGACAAAGCAGTCGCTTCTCTCGCTGGGACCCCTCTCATCCGTCGCGTCGCCGACCAGATGGTCGGTGTAATCGATAGCCTCGTCGTCAACTGCCGACCGGAACAGGCTGATACGCTCCGAACCGCGCTCGACGGTTACGACCACCCGATAACGATTGCAGAAGACGCAGAGTGCGACGAGGGGCCGATGGCGGGAATCCTGACCGGTTTGCGGGCCGTGGAGACGGAGTACGCGTTCGTCGCCGCATGCGATATGCCCTTTCTCGAACCCGCGCTCATCGACAGACTGTTCGAGCGGGCAGGCGGTCACGACGCTGCCGTGCCGCGGGTCGGTGACGGCTGGTTCCAGCCTACTCACGCGGTGTACCGTGCCTCGGCGATGGCCGACGCTTGTGAAACCGCGCTAGCTGAAGGGAGCCACAAAATCATCGACCCGCTGTTCACGCTCGACTACGTCGTCCTCGGGGAGGACGAGGTGCGCGAGTACGCGAGCCTCGATACCTTCGAGAACATCAACACCCCCGAAGAGCTCGCTCACGCGGCGGAACAGTTGCGCTAGCGTTCTACGGCGGCCACGACGGGGTCAGACGCCGTCAACTGCGTCAGTACGACGCGTGGGACGTCCGACTGAGCCAGAACGTCCGAAGCAACCTCCCGTGCGACAGCCTCGAGGGCCGCGTCGTCGACCTTGTTCAGCACGGGAATCACTGTCGCACCGTCGGGGACATCCGCGTGGCCGCCACGTTCGCTGGTGAGTACTGTTGCGACGTCGGACGGGCGGATCGTGTCGCCGAGTTCGAGGTCGGTGAGGGCGGCGACCCGCTCCGGGCGGTGGACGCACGCTTCGGTAAGCGGTTCGCCGACCGCGTGGACGCTGGCGATGGGGAGGACGGTGTCGGCAGTCTCCGGGAGTTGTGGTTCGCGGTCACCTGGTGCCTTGAACTCGCGCATCCGCGCGCCGTCGGCCTTCACCAGCACGGCGTCGGTGGCGTCCGATTCTCCGATGGCGTCGACCACGTCGGGGTCGTACCCGCGGTAGCGGTCGTCGCGGTCGCGGTCGGGAACGACGCCCACCGGCCAGTCCGCCACCCGTTCGAGCACGGCAGCCGGGCGCTCGGTCACGACCACGTCGGCGACGTGCTGGTCGAAGATGGGGATGCGGACGGTGGCCGTCACGACGGCGCGGTCGAGTTGACGCGCCAGCGCGTACAGTGTGGACTTTTTACCGCCCGCGCCGACGACGCAGACCACGCCGCTTCGAGCGCAGAGCAGATCGGCGAGCGTCATATTCGCTCCACGGGTAGTGTACAGTTCGCCGTCCCGCCGTTCGTGTGGTGTTCAATCATGGAGGTGGTCGAAGTCCTCGGTGAGTTCAGTAAGGTCGAGGCGGTCGATAGTCTGGGCCGTCGGCACGCCGTTTTCGTCCCAACCACGGCGGCGGTAGTACGCGTCGAGCATCGAGTCGAAATCGTCGCTATCGACGACTGCACCTGCGCGTGGCCCTGTCCCAAGCGGCTCTTGGAGCGTGGCCGGCAGCGCATCGTCCTCGCGCGAGATACCTTCACGGACGTTGAACAGGCGCGTCACGTTCCAAACCCGTTCGCCGACTGTGGCGAGTTCCCCGACGGTTTCGAGGCTGACCGATTCGAGCCACTCCCGGCCGAGGTCGTCGAGCGCGTCGCCGAAAAAGTCATCGGCGATAAGACTCCAGAGTATCGACCGCTGGTCCTGTTCGCGAATGACCTCCGCCGCGGTCCGGTCGGCTCCCCAGTTCCCGTCGAACACCTCGCGCTCGATGGGTCGCGCCCGCCGATGGCACGCACCCCGATCGCTGGTCGCGTACGCGAGTGCCATGCTCTGCGCGCCGCGCGGGTCGTAGGCAGGGAGCTCCATCGACTTCACCGTGGGGACGAGGTCTCGCCCGCCGAACTGCGTCGCCGCCGCTTCGACTCCGTCCGCGAGCGCGTCGCCGAGGTCTGACTCGCGTTCCGCAATCTCCCCTAAGAGGGCGCGTGCCCCGTCGGGGTCACCGAACGAGAGTGGGCGGTCGAGTACGTCGGCGGCGTTGGCCTTGATGGTCCATGCGACTGCGCTACCAGCGCTAATGAGGTCTATTCCGAGCCGATCACAGGTCTGTCCCAACGCTGCGACGGCGTCGAAGTCGTCGATGTCGAGTCCGGCTCCGAGCGACATCGCGGTGGCGCCGCGTGGGACGTAATCGCCTTCTTCCGTGGCCACGCGATACCCTCCCGGAGTCGTCGCCTCGGCGTATTCGCGACCGACGGCTCGGTCTTCGACTGTCGTGATTCCTACTTCATCCGTCTCGTCGAAGTGTCCGCCACTCCAGCCTCGCGTCGAGAGTGCGCCGATTTCGTTCGCGAAATCGATCGTCTCGACGGTCCCGCTGGCACGTAGCCACTGTCCGGTAGAGGTCTCTCGGTACTTCGTCGTGTAGGCCTCTCGCAGGTCGTCTAACCCGTCAGGGGGGTCTCCTTTCGCGATGATCGCCTTCAGCCGCTTCGAACCCATCACCGCTCCCGCTCCCCCTCGGCCCGCGTGGTGGTCGCCGGCGTCGGAGGCGATCGTGGCATATGCGATCTGTCGTTCTCCCGCGGGGCCGATACACGCGACAGACGCGTTCGGGAACGCTCGGGCCGTTTCGACCGTACTGGCTCCCCACGTCTCGGCGGCTTCGATTGTCGCGCTCCCGTCTTCGATGACGAGGTGAACGGGGTCGGACGCGATGCCCGTTACGAGCAGGCCCATGTGCGACCCGAGCGCGCCGGCCAGGGAGTCGGGAAACTCACCCCCCGCGTACGAGTCGAGAAAACACCCTGTCAACGGGGATTTCGTGATGGCGGCGTATCTCGAGGCACCCGGGAGATAGCCCGAGAGCGGGCCAAGCATGAACAGAATCGCGTTTTCTTCGCCGAGCGGGTCGACGCCGGCGTCGAGTTCGTCGTAGAGATAGCGGGCACCCAACCCTTTTCCGCCGACGTATCGCTGTCGCCACCCGTCCGGAATCGGCGTACTCTCGACCGAGCCGGCGGACAAGTCGACTGTGAGGAGTCGGTCAGCGATTGGAGGCGCCATCTGGTCGTTCGTCAGTACCGGCGACCAAAAAGATGATGCCGTTCTCGCGGACCGTCGAGCGATTTCGAGGGGCGAACGTCTCCGACAAAGACGCACAGTTCGGTTTGTTCGGTGTTCGAGGTGCCCAACACGAACGGACAGGAAACCAGAAATATCAAAGAATAGTTATGATGTGTTTTTCACGACGGCAGTTCGGAGAACGGCGGGTTCTGTCTCTTGTGTGAGTCGGCCGCCCCAGTTTTCATTACGACCACTCGTGAGGCGTCACACACATCGACATGTCCACAGCCGAAATACCGATTACGGTCGTTAGCGGTCCACTCGGGGCGGGTAAAACGACGTTGGTCAATCGACTCCTGAACGACCCCGGTGACAGAGACATCGCCGTCGTCGTCAACGATATGGGCGAATTGAACGTCGATGCGGAATTAGTCGCGTCAGAGGCTGACGATGGAGTCGTCGACCTCTCGAACGGCTGTATCTGTTGCCGGTTGCAAGACGACCTCGTGACTGAGGTGACGCGGTTGGCGGAGACGCGTTCGTTCGACTATCTCCTCATCGAGGCCTCGGGAATCAGCGAACCGCTCCCGATTGCGCGGGCGCTGACGGGCGAGTCGAACGAGGGCGGTCTGCCGGAACGACTCCGGTTAGATACCACGGTCTCGGTCATCGACGCCTACGGGTTTTGGAAGGCGTTCGACCCGGAAGAATCGCTTCCGGACGCCGCCCCCGACCCGGAGCGTCCGTTGACGGAGGTGCTCGTCGAGCAGGTCGAGTTCTGCGACGTGTTGTTGCTGAACAAGTGTGATATGGTCCCCGATGATGCGTTGGACGCCGTCGAAGCGGAGATTCGGGAACTCCAGCCACGTGCGAGCCTCCACCGGACGACCTACAGCGAAGTCGACCCGACGCAGGTTCTCGATACGGGACGCTTCGATTTCGAGGCGGCGAAGCGCCATCAGGGCTGGAAACGAGCCCTCACGGGCGACGGGGCCGAGGCGGACCACGACCACGAACACACCCACGACGATGCCGCCTCGGCAGCGACGGCCCACGGTGTCGAATCCTTCGTCTACCGTCGAGACCGCCCGTTCCACCCGCACCGACTCGATGCTTGGCTCGGTGACTGGCGGGGGAACGTCGTCCGTGCGAAAGGGTTCGCGTGGGTCGCGAGTCGTCCCGAAACGGTTCTCGGTGTGAGTCAGGCGGGGCCGTCGGTGCAGGCCGGCCCCATCGGTCGATGGGAAGACGATGACCCCGAGACGCGACTCGTGTTCATCGGCCGCGACCTCGACGAGGACACAGTGACTCGAGAACTCGACGAGTGCCTGGCGACGACGGACGAACGAGGGGCGGCGTACCCCGACGACCCGTTTCCCCGCGAGTCTGCCTGATTAGGCCGCGCCGAAATCGACCTCGTCTCGGAGTTCGTCCCACGGTTCGTGGAAGCCGTAGGTCGACTCCGAGTCACCGCTGATTACCGTCTGATACACCTCGTCGTACTCCAACAACTGCGTCCAACCGTCGTGGTACCGGTAACTGCAGTACTGACACATAGAACGCGATACCGGACTAACCGGCAAAGGAGTGTCGGTGAGGGGGCCGAGTTGAGAGACTCCGCTACGTTAGGGTTCCAGCAGTACCTTCGTGACTCCCTCCTCGCGGTTGTCGAACTTCTCGTACATCTCGGGCGCGTCGTCGAGGCCGACGCGGTGGGAGACGGCCCAACTCGGGTCGGCGCGGCCTTCGATTATCATGTCCCGGAGTTGTCGGTTGTACTCCTTGACGTTACACTGGCCGGTGCCGAGTGCCTGACCTTTCTCGAAGAGGAGGCCGAAGTCGATGCCGAGGCGACCCTGAGCGGCCATCTCGTCGGGAGCGCCGGGGTCGTCTGGCACGTAGAGACCGGGAATACCGAGTTCGCCGGTCGGTCGGACCGTCCGAATGAGGTTGTTGATGACGACAGCCGGGTTCTCGCGAGCAGGGTCGTACGCGGCGTCGGCTTCCTTGTCCGGGTCGATAGCCTGGTAGCCGACCGCGTCGACGCCCTTGTCGACGCCGCCGCCGTGAATCTCTTTGATCTGTTCGACGGGGTCGCCCTCCTCGAAGTTGATGGGCGTGGCGTCGCAGTGCTCCTCGGCGAGTGCGAGGCGACTGGGAACGCGGTCGACGACGTAAATCTCGGCAGCGCCCTTGAGCTTGGCGCTGTAGGCGGCCATCAGGCCGACCGGACCGGCACCGTAGATAGCGACGGAATCGCCGGCTTCGAGGTTAGCGAGTTCCGTGCCGTGCCAGCCCGTCGGGAAGATGTCCGCGAGCAGCGCGAACGAGTCCTCGTGCTCCCGTCCGTCCGGTAGCTTGAGCGCGTTGAAGTCGGCGTACGGAATGCGGAGCTTCTCGGCCTGCCCTCCTTGATAGGGTCCCATGGCGACGTACCCGTACGCTCCCCCGGCGAACCCCGGATTAACGTTCGTACAGAAGCCGGTGTAGCCGTTCTCACAGTTCTCACAGAAGCCACAGGCGACGTTGAACGGTGCGACGACGCGGTCGCCGACTTCGAGACTACTGACGGCCTCGCCGACCTCTTCGACGATACCCATATTCTCGTGGCCGAACACGATTCCCGGCTCCGCGGCCGTCCGTCCCTCGTACATGTGGAGGTCGGACCCGCAGATGCAGGTCGTCGTGATGTCGATGACGACGTCGTTTGGATGTTCGATCTGGGGCTCTTCGACTTCTTCGACTGCGACTTCTCGTTCGCCTTTGTAGACGACTGCGTTCATAGACATTGTGCGGACTCCACTCGGCCTCTGCGAACGGTTGCTATTTATATCTCGGGTCGATTCAGCCTTCCTGATATCGGACACTTCACGCTTGAGGAGGGTTTAGTAATGCATTCTCAAAACATCAGAAAAATTATTATGTGTGTTTTCTATGTTGAACCCGGTTCGATTACTCGCTCACTGAAGCTCGAGTTCGAACTCGACGGTCGCGGCCGCGTTCGGCGCTATCTGTCCGACCGACTGTCGCAGGACCGTACCACAATCAACTTCGCCGGAGTCTGTATCTCACGTGCGAGCCGAGATATCCCACAAGCACTCTGTTTTCTTACATGATGTGCGGGGCGTTCGCCCCCGGAATGAATCCACGACGGACCGCCCAAAACGGCTGGCGATGAAGCGCATCAGTAGCACTTCGACACCTCGGCAGTTGTTGGCGCATACTGTCAGGTAACGACGGACAGCGATTTGGTTCTCACCGTGGGACGGCGTCCGCTCGCGCCCGACGCGGAGCGACTCGGTGACACGTCCGACACGTCCCGACGAGAATGCGCTTCCGAACACCCGGTACCAGAGTAATGACTACTTCAATCGCATGTTCTCGGCTCGCTCCGCCGCGAGGTCGGTAATCTCCTCGACGTCGCTATCGGAGCGGTCCGCGAGGACCCGAACCAGCATCCCGAGTTGGACGGCCGCAGTCTCGCGTAACTCCGACGCCTCTTCGGTATCGTTGGCGAAGTAGTACTCGTGTCGACCGTCGTGGTGGACGAGCCCGGTGTACACGGACAGGACGTCGTCTTCGCGAGTCGCATCGGCCGCCTTCTCTCGAACGTCGTCGAACCGTGGGTTCGTCATCATCACGGTAGACGGCACGTCGCCGCCTTAGGTCTTTGCTCCGCTCGCTGTCCCGTCCGGTGCAGTCACCTGTCTCCCGCCCAATCGCGCTCGCGCCGACTTCGACGCGTTCGGGAAACCGAACTCGAAGCCGGTTCCGAACTCTCTCGAATGCCTCGACCCCGCACTCCGGCGCGCGTGGGTTGGGATGATTTTTTAACCCCGCCGTGTCTCTTCATCCGTGAGAATGAATCGCACAGGCGAAGGGCTCCAGTCGCCGACTGTCCGGGTCTCGGGAGCCGGACGAACGGAACACGGCGAGCGCGTCTTGAGCACCGCACGTGCCGCCGCCGACTCCGTCACGGTCCTCCGAACGGGACCCACCGGAATCAGCGAGTACGACCCGTTGGTCCTCGCGACCGACGCGGGGCGGACTGTGTTTTTCCCAGCTCCGGAGACGCCGAAGGTCCGAGACCTCGTCGCCGCCATGGAAGATGGGGAGTTACCGACGGACGGTGGCGCAGCAGTCGTCGAACATGACGTCGAGACGACGACGCTTCCGGTTCCGACGGACGGGCCGTTCGCGGTGGGGGAGCGGCGCGTCCTCGGTCCCTGTGGGTGGGTCGGCCCCCTGGACCCGACAGCGTACCAGTTTCACTCGCTCGATAGAGACGCGGGCGCAATCGCGGACGCTGGGCTCGTCGGTCGCGGCAGAGGTGATGCCACCGCTGACGAACCGGTCGCGGACGCTTGGCGACGCGCACGAGAGGCCGACGGCGACCCAGTCGTCGTCGTGAATGCAAACGACGCGGACGACCGGCAGCGGGCGGACCAAACGCTCCTCGCCGGGTCGCCGATGTCGGTGCTCGACGGAGTGGCGGCCGTCGCCGAGTACCTCGATACGACCGATGCGGTCATCCACCTCGCAGAGACCGACACCGAACTCCGGGAGCGTCTTCGGCAGGCCATTGCGGCCGCTGCGGACGAACTACCGGTCGTTCCGGTACTCGTCGCAGGCCCGGACGAATACCGTGCCGGCGAACCGACGGCGGCGCTCGAAGCGGTAGAGGGTGCGGATAGAATTGAGCCCCGTCTCCAGCCACCGTCGCCGGCCGAGTACGGGCTCTACGGTCGCCCCACGGTCATCCATACGCCGCGGACCTTCGCCCATATCCATCTCGCGCTCTCGGACCCGGAGGAGACCAATAGAAGCGGGTCTGGATCGGCGACGCGACTGCTGACTGTCACCGGCGACGTGACTGCCCCCGCGACGATAGAGTTGGGTTCTGACGCCCACCTCTCGGCGGTTCGGAACGCCGTCGAACTGGAGGGTTCGTTCAAGATGGCCTGCGTCGGCGGGGTTTTTGGCGGAGTCACCCGGACGCTGGATATCGCACCAACCGTAGCCGGACTGACTGCGGCTGGCCTCGGAACGGAGGGCGTCGTCGAACTGTTGAACGATGAGCGGTGTGCGGTTGCGACTGCCGGAGACCGAGCGCGCTTTGCCTCGGAAGCCAACAGCGGGCGGTGCGTTCCGGGACGAGAAGGGACCGTTCAACTCACCGAGCTGTTGCGAGCGGTCTACCGAGGCTCGTTCGACCGGGGGAAGATACGCGAACTCGGCCGGGTCATGACTCAGTCGAGCAACTGCCTGATCGGTGCCCATGCACCGCGTCCGGTCCTGACTGCGATGGACGAGTTCGAATCGAGTTTCGAAGCACATGCTGACGGCCGCTGTCCGAGCGGCACCTGTACTGACAAACTATGAGTACTGACGACCCACTCCCGGGCGTTCCGGAGATAGACGACCCACAGCACGAGACAGCGGTCACGGCGGAGTTTGAGACCGGGACCGCGAACGACCCACCCGTCGGAACCGGCGGTGAGAGTCCAACGACAATCACGGTTAACGGAACACGGGTTACCGTTCCACCGGGGTCGACTATCATCGACGCCATGCAGGCCGTCGACGACGAGATAGTGAGCGTGGACCCCGGTGCCGACAGCCTCGACGAGGACGCTGACGTTCCGGCGCTCTGCTACTACGACCGCGAAGGCGATGCGAGCGACGAAATCGGCCCTCGGAGCGAGTGTCGAACCTGCATGGTCGAAACGGACGAACACGGGGTTGTCCCCTCCTGTTCGTTCCCAGCTGAGGATGGGCTGACGGTCGAGACCGACACGGCGACCGCCGAGGAGTGCCGGAGCGTCAATCTCGACCTCGTCCTCTCTAACCACAATCTGCGCTGTACGACCTGTAACGGAAACGGACGCTGTGAACTACAGGAGACGGCCATCAGCGAGGGGGTCGACCACCCGCGCTACGGCGTCTTCGACGAGCGCAGCGAATACGAACCGCTCGACGACAGTTCCTCGTTCATTCAGATCGACCGCAACAAGTGCATCCTCTGTAACCGGTGCGTCGAGGGCTGTAACGACGTTCAGGTCGAAGGCGTCCTCCGCATCGAGGGCTCCGGGGAGGACACCCGCATCGGCTTCCAGTCCGACGCCGAGACGATGGCCGACTCCGACTGCGTCTCCTGCGGACACTGCGCCACGGTCTGTCCGACCGGCGCCCTGACCGAGAAGGATATCGGCGGTGCCGGGACGCTCCCGCTGCCGGGATTCACACAGCGGAACTCAGTCGGACGAGTCATCGAACACGAGGAGGTAGAGACGCTCGACGACACGACGGCACCGAACCGCTCGCCCGCTCCCGGTAGTGCGGGGAGTGCTGGGGACGAAGCCAACGCAAGACAGGAGGAGCAAAGCGGTGTCGCCCGCTATATGGATCAGAGCAAACGCCGGGCGTCCGACTTCCTCGAAAAATACGGTCGGAAGGCCGTACTCGCGGGCGAACACACCGCGGAGAACATTGCGGCGCAGACGCTGCCAGAGGGTCGGCTATTCGACATCGCGTCGCTCGTCAGCGACTACCGATTGGGCAAGGTCGACAAAGCGGAGACGACGTGTGGGTTCTGTGCGGTCGGCTGTCGGTTCGAGATGTGGGGCAAAGACGGCAACGCCCTCGGCGTCCAACCCGTCGACGACCCGGACAATGCACCGGCCAACAACTTCTCGACGTGCGTGAAGGGGAAGTTCGGACACGACTTCGCCAACAGCAAGAAGCGGCTCACGAAGCCACTGATTCGAAACGAGGACGGCGAGTTCGAGGCGGCCTCGTGGGACGAGGCGCTCGACTACGTCGCCAGCGAACTCCACGGGATTCAGGACGAACACGGCGTCGACGCGGTTAGTTGCCTCGCGTCGTCGAAGGGGAGCAACGAGGAGGCGTATCTCGTCCAGAAGTTCGCTCGACAGGTGCTCGGCACGAAGAACATCGACAACTGCGCCCGACTCTGTCACTCGTCGACGGTGGCGGCGCTCCAACAGACGCTCGGCTACGGCGCGATGACGAACCGCATCAACGAGGACATCGGCGAGGCCGACGCCTACCTCATCAGCGGGTCGAACACGACCGAGTCGCATCCGGTGTTGGCGACTCGCATCAAGCAGAACGTCCGCGACGGGGCCGACCTCGTGGTGTTCGACCCCCGGAAAATCGGCATCGCCGAGCACGCCGACCAGTACACGAGAACGACGCCCGGCTACGACGTGGCGTGGCTCAACGGACTCATCCGATACCTCATCGAACACGACCTGCACGACGAGACGTTCATCGAACGGAATACGAACGGGTTCGAGGAGGTCAAGCAGAAGGTCCAGGCGTTTACACCCGAGAAAGTCGAGGAACTGGCCGGCGTCCCTCCAGCAGAACTGCAGTCGGCCGCCGAGACGCTCGCAAACGCCGAGAACGTCGTCTTCGGCTGGGCGATGGGGATGACCCAATCCAGCCACGGGACGGAAAACCTCCTCGCGATGGCCGACCTCGCGCTCACGCTCGGGCAGGTCGGGAAACCGGGTGCCGGACTCTCTCCCTTCCGGGGCCAGAACAATGTGCAGGGCGGCGGCGGCGACATGGGTACCCTGCCCGGCAGTCTCCCCGGGTACCAAGACCCGGCCGACGACGAGGTCGGCGAGAAGTTCGCCGAGGTGTGGGGCGAACGTCCGCCGGCCGAACCCGGGCTCAAAGTCCCGGAGATGCTCAGCGAGGCCCACGAAGGCAAACTCCGCGGAATGTACATCGTCGGGGAGAACCCCGCGCTCTCGGAACCCGATATCCAGCACGCCGGTGAGGCGCTCGACGGCTTGGACTTCCTCGTCGTACAGGACATCTTCATGACGGAGACTGCAGAGCACGCGGACGTGGTGTTGCCGGCGGCGACCTCGCCGGAGAAACACGGCACGTTCACCAACACCGAGCGTCGGGTACAGCGGGTTCGAGCGTCGACGGAACCGCCCGGAAAGGCGCGTCAGGACTGGGAGATTACGCAGGAACTGGCGGCCAGACTGGGCTACGACTGGGGCTACGACCACCCGCGGGAAGTGATGGACGAGATTAGCGAGCTGACGCCTATCTACGGCGGCGTCAGCTACGAGCGTCTCGAATCGGGCGACGAGCACGGACTCCAGTGGCCCTGCTGGGATGAAGACCATCCCGGTACGCCGTATCTCTACGACTACGAGGAGGGAGAGTTCAACTTCGACGACGGTCTCGCCCGCTTCGTGCCGGCAGACGGCGGCCATCCCGGTGAACTACCGGACGAGGAGTACCCCCTCACGCTCACGTCCGGGCGGGTTCTCTATCACTGGCACACCGGACAGATCACCCGACGTGTCGAGGGGCTTATGAGCCACGTCGGCGAGAGCTTCGTCGAAATCAGCCCGACGACCGCCGCGGAACTCGGCGTCTCGGACGGCGAGTACGTCAGGGTCGAATCCCGCCGTGGCGACATCGTCGTCAAGGCGGAGGTGACCGACCGCGTCGGCGACGGAACGCTCTTCATCCCGATGCACTTCGCGGCCGGTGCGGTCAACAAACTCACGCAGGAAACCTTCGACCCGCAGGCCGGCATTCCGGAGTACAAAGTGTCGAGCGTGCGCGTCGAACCGCTCGGACCGGATGCCGACCCGGACGTGCTGCGGACTCCGGACGCAGGTGCTGGCAGCGCCGACCGCGGCAGCGACTGATTTACCGGGGTCGCTTCGTTTCGCCGGACTGCTCTACAACACCTGGCGGCTTGCTGACTCCCGCTGAAAGCTGGGATTTGTGGCGGGGTGGACTACGCGCCTGTACTGGCGTTCTCGGCTCACGGGCGGCCGGAGCTTTCAATAAAGTGAATAGCGCTATATCTATTATCGATCGGTGGTGTCCACCCATCCTCCGGGGCTGTGAACGCGCCACCGACGGTCGAGTTTGATTCTCCCGACAGACGCTCGTATTGTTGATTCTCTATCGGTTCGTCCGTCTCCTCAATCTGCTCCGCGCGGAAGGACGTATCCACACGAGTCGCAGACGAAGGCGACGTCGTAAAACGAATCGTAGACGGCGAGACTGTGACTACACTTTGGGCAACGCATGCATTTTCTTAGCCATTCGATAGTCACTTAACCCTTACTACGACGATTGTCGTTATCTCTTGGAGAGCGGTCGCGTTTAGTTCCGGTGTTAAGATTTGCAGAGAAAGAAAAACTAATGTGGGGCTCAATCGTCGAGTTATATGGTCGATAGCGTAACCGACCAACGAGGCTAACGTATCAGTCATGTCATAGACGTGGCGTTATGGGCGGAGTAGGTCTGTCCCGGTCGAAGCTCATGAACACCTGACAGCACTACCACGTCGAGCTCAACACACCACCCGCTGCCATCATTTTTTGTTCTATATCTGATAGCTTTAACCGCGAGTTTCGCCTCCCGAGTTAGAACTCTTGTGTCGCTTGGGAGCCATGGGTCACCGACCAGTTGGGAATAGTCCGACATCTACCTGAGCTTACGCGATGACCCCGCTTTCACGTTTCCCCCAGTCGAGATATTGTTCTCGATACCAGAAAACTTAGCAAAACTTGCCAAGGTGTGCGAGTTGAAACGCAGGAGTGTAGTGTCACTGAGTCGGCCACCTCTCTCCATAAGCAAAAGCGTAGACCCAAACCGTCTGACGACGCTCCAGGAACACAGTCCGGGTTGCAGTCTGGGGATAATTACAGGACGGAACTACTGTCTCCGTGAACTCGGATGCGCGATCGAGGACGAACGCCTCGGAGGGCCCGCCGTATCGAACCCTCTGTGAAACCGGCCCGGCGGTGTTCTGGGAACGGGTCGTATTTCGGCGTCGGCTCGTCGCGCCAGCAGCGATAGATTTCACGGGGCACTCTCTGGACCGGGTGCCGGATACGGTCAACGTCGTCGAGCTAACGGAACTAACTGTTCACTACTATGCCCACGGGTTATTGCCGCTGTTCACTATGACGGAACAACATACCGGATGCCTCGAACCCGCCCGGAGAGACCGGTTTCGTAGAGTATCCGCTGCTACCCTGATAGAGATTACATACTTATGCTTGTAATCATTGTGCGCAGAACGATATTGTCTCGTTCTGAAATAGGGAACCTTAGAGAAATTGCAATGACCGCGTTACCGACGGATTCGAGGCACCAGCGCTTCGACCTGCGTCCATCGCGTAACTGGATGGTTCCGCATCTGACCTCGTGCAAACAGGGAACAAGGCACAATAGTTATTTAACCGGGTACTGATGAAAGAACGTATGCAGAGTGAAGTACGCGTTAGCAGTCAGGAGCCGATAGACCATATCTCGGAGAACATCTACGGTCACTTCGCCGAACACCTCGGACGGTGTATCTACGGCGGTCTCTGGGTCGGCGACGACGATAGGGTCGAGACCGAGGACGGCATCCGAATGGACACCGTCTCGCTGCTCCGCGGACTGAATATGCCGGTGCTCCGTTGGCCGGGTGGCTGCTTCGCCGACGATTACCACTGGGAAGACGGTGTCGGCCCGCGAGAGGACCGTCCTCGCCGGCGGAACCTGTGGTGGACGCAGGGGCGAGAAAACGTCCCCGAGGAGTCCAACGAGTTCGGGACGGACGAGTTCCTCCGACTCTGCCAACTCCTCGACACGGACCCCTACATCGCGGTCAACGTCGGGTCGTCGACGCCGCAGGAGGCGCTCGACTGGATCGAATACTGCAACTACGGCGGCGACACGGAACTCGCCGACAGGCGGCGAGAGAACGGGCAAGAAGAGCCGTATGGGGTGAAGTACTGGGGCATCGGGAACGAGAACTGGGGCTGTGGCGGTCGGTTCGCGCCGGACGAGTACGCCGACGAGTACCGCCGGTTCGCGAACTACTTCAACGGCTTCGATAAGCTGATGAACGAGGACTCGACCGAATTCATCGCCTGCGGACACCTCACGGACGACTGGAACAAGGTCTTCTTCGACAGCCTCAACGGCGGGATGGAGTTCGGCCCCGGCTCGTTCCTCGGCATGGGGTCGCCGTTCAACCTGATGGACCACTTCTCCGTCCACCGCTACTATCAGGCGGGCGGTGACACCGATTTCACCGACGAGCAGTACTACAAGATTTTCGCGCGCGCACAGAAGGTCGGTGGGGACATCGACCGAGCCGCCGAGACGATTTCGGAGTACGTTCCGGAGGGAGAAATCGGAATCATCGTCGACGAGTGGGGCGTGTGGCATCCGGAGGCGAGAAGCGACAACGGACTAGAGCAGGAAAACACCGTTCGGGACGCGCTGACGACCGCCGGTGTGCTCGACCTCATCCACGCGCGGGCCGACGTCGTCTCGATGGCGAACATCGCACAGCTCGTCAACGTCCTGCAGTGCCTCGTCCAGACCGACGAAGAGGCCGCGTGGCGGACGCCGACGTACCACGTCTTCGACCTGTACGAGAACCACGTCGGCCAGACGGCGCTCGAAACGAGCGTCGACACGGAGCAACGCGAAATCGAGGGCGAGGACCACGACGTCCCGATGGTCTCGGCGTCGGCTTCTGAAGGCGACGGAGAACTGTTCGTCACGGCCTCGAACCGCCGCCACGACGAGGCTGAACTGCTCACCGTCGACGTCGGGTCGTCGGCGTACTCGGTGTCCTCGGCGACCGTTCTCTTCGAAGACAACGACATCCGGGAGTACTCAACGAAGGAGAATGCGGAGTCGTTCGAAGCCAGCGACTTGGCCGTCACCGACGATGGCGACGGAACTATCACGTTCGAAGCGCCGCCGGCGTCCGTCGTCGGTCTGACGCTGACGGAGTAACGGAGCCGCCGTCGTTCTTTTTCGAGCTGACACCGGGGATACAGTTATTATGGTGTCGTGTGAACACATAGCAGCGTCATGAGCGAACGCGATTCCATCCGCCAGCACAGCCGCCGGAAGTACCTCGCCGCGGTCGGCGCCGTCGGGGCCGCAGCAGTCGGGTCAACCGGCGTTATCGCGGGCAGCGGCCGCGACGACGAACAGACAGACGTCGAAGGAACGCTGTACTCGCCCCCGTCGGACGCGCCCGCCCCCGGGTCGCTGTATCCTCGAGTCACGCGACTGAAACACGGGTCGGGAAAGGGCGGCGAGAAGCAGTTACTCGCGACGTTTGAGTTCTACCCGTCGATGAGCGGCGGGTCGGAGCCGTATTTCCCCGTCTACCGGAGTACTGACGGAGGACGAACCTGGTCGAAGTTCTCCGAGATTCACGACACGAGCGGGAAGGGCTGGGGGCTTCGATACCAGCCGACTCTGTTCGAACTCCCGCACGCGGTCGGTCCGTGGCCGGCCGGGACGGTCCTCGCCGCCGGGAACTCCATCCCGATCCTCGACGACCCCGAAGACGTCCCCGAGGGCGAGATCGGCGAACTCGGCGAGACGAGCATCGACCTCTACGCCAGTACCGACCGCGGGGCGTCCTGGGAGTTCGTGAGCACCGTCGTCACGGGCGGCAAGGCCGTCCCCTACGACGGGAACAGCCCCGTCTGGGAGCCGGAGCTTGGGCTGGACGACGACGGGAATCTCGTCTGTTACTTCGCCGACGAGCGGATGGGGAGCGACGACGACTACAATCAGCTGGTCGCGTACAAAGCCTCCGAGGACGGCGGCCAGTCGTGGGGCGACGAGCAGTTCGTCGCGGCCATTCCGGACGAGACGACGCGCCCGGGGATGCCCACCGTCACCCCGCTGCCCAACGGTACGTACATGATGAGCTACGAGGTCATCGGGCCGGACTACCTGTACGGCGAGGTCCACGTCAAGACTTCGCCCGACGGGCGTGACTGGGGCGACCCGACGGACGCGGGAACCCTCGTCTCGACCGCCGACGGCCGGCGGTTCATCAACGGCCCGTACGTGACGTGGACCCGCGCCGGCGGCAAAGACGGAACGATACTCGTGTCCGGAAAACAGCTCGTCGACGGGAACCGCGAGCTCGCGGAGGGGAACGGCGAGGTCGTGCTCGCGAACTCGAACCTCGACGGGAGCGGCGACTGGGAGGCGGTCGACGCCCCGCTGTCGTTCGAGACGGAGAGCGACCTCGGCGGTCGGGCGTTCGTCGGTTGGACGACACCGCTGCTGCCCTCGCGCCACGGGGATGAGCTACTGCAGCTCACGTCGGTCGCGGACGGGCCGAATCTCTGTGAGATCAGTTACGGCGTTCAGTCGCTAAAACTCGACGACGGGACGTAGCGTCACCGTCGAAACGTCGCGGAGAAATCGTTTCGCAGACTCTCACCGGAGACTGGGCGGTCGGTCGGAGCGGTCGAGTCCGCTGCGTCGGCCGCGTCCTCTTTTTGGGCGCGCGTCTGGGCGGCCAGTTCCGTGTGGAACGCGGCCACGAGCGCGGGAAACACGAGCGGGAGTGCGACCGTCAACACCGAACACACGACGAGTAGCGTCGCGGTCACGACACCGACCAGCACCGTCGCCACCGGCCGCTCGACGGACCACCGGTATCCGTCGGTGACAGCGTCGAACGCGTCGTCACCCTGCGCGAGCGCGACGAATGCCAGCGCGAAGACGACCCACGCGTGGTACGCGAGATAGAACCCGACCATCCCGAGAACGCCCGCGAGCGCCGACCCGGAGGCAGCGAACCGGCCGAGATAGAAGACGGCGAGAGCCGGGAACGCGACCATGAGCCCGCTGAAGAGGAGCGCGTCGAGCCAGTAGTTCGAGAGCGTCGCTCTGACGGCGTCACGGTCGATGTGGCCCTGTTCGCGGACGGAGGCGACGGCGCTGTAGACGCCCAACGTCGCCGGGCCGAGCGTGACCAGGGGGATCGATGCGAGTACCCAGCCGACGCTGATGGCGACCATCTGAACGGGGTGATGGAACACCGTTCGGACCGCGGCGACGAGCGCGCGGTGGACGCCGACGGTGCCGTCCGCTGACTCGCTCATCCCGTCGCGCCCTGCATCTGCACTGCTCGCACGATCTGTCCCTGGAAGATGAGGTAGATGATGAACAGCGGCAAGGACCCCAGAATCGCGACGGCCATGTGGAGTCCGGGCGTGTCGATGTTCCCCTGATAGAGGTTCACCAGTCCGATGGGAAGCGTGTACGCCGTCTCGTTCGACAGCACGAGCAGCGGCCAGAGGAACGCGTTCCAGTTGTAGACGAACATGAACAGCGCCAGCGCCGAGAGAATCGGCTTCGCGAGCGGGAGGATGATGCGGGTGTACACCTGGAACGTGGTGAACCCGTCGAGCCTCGCCGCCTCCTCGTACTCGACCGGGATGTCCTTGAAGAACTGGTAGAGGAGGAACACGCCGAGCGGACTGGCCACGGCCGGCAGTATCACGCCCCAGTAGGAATTGATGAGGCCGAGGTCCGAGACGATCTGGTACAGCGGAACGATGTTCATGTAGTACGGAACCATGAAGCTCGCGAGGATAACCCCCATGACCACGCCCTGTCCGGGCCAGTCGAGCCGCGTGAGCGAGAACGCGACCATCGAGTCGATGACGACGATGAGCAGCGTCGCACCGGCGGCGATGATGAAGGTGTTGATGGTCCACTCCACGACGAGCGTGTTGTTCAGTAGGTACTGGTAGTGTTCGAGCGTTATCGGCTCGCCCGCGAGCGGCGGTATCCAGTAGGGTCGCGGGTCGCGCAACAGCTCGGTCGGCTGGAAGGACCGAGAGAGCGTGTACAGGTACGGGACCGCCATGAGAACGGCGAGGCCGTAGAGGAACGCGTGAAGCAACACGTTCCGCACCGTGTCGCCGTTGAGCCGCGCGCGTATCGAGCTCTGCGATGTCGTTTCAGTCATTTGAGTCACCGATTACTTTGAAGTTCACGATTGCGATAATGATGAGGATTGCGACCAGCACGTACCCCATCGCCGCGCCGTAGCCGAACTGCTGTTGGGAGAAGGCGCTCCGGTACAGATAGTAGACGAGCGTGTCCGAGGTGTCCTTCGGGCCGCCCTGCGTCATCACGTACGGCTGTGCGAACACCTGGAACTGGAGGATGAACTGTACCATGACCACGAACACGACCGAGTTTCGCATCTGGGGGAGCGTGATATCCTTGAAGGCCCGCCAGCCGGTCGCGCCGTCGAGGCGTGCGGCCTCGTAGAGCCGTTCGGGAATGCTCTGTCGGGCCGCCAGGAAGATGACGAAGTTGAACCCGACCAGCCACCAGACGGTCATGAACGCGAGCGCCGCCATGACGAGGTCCGGCGACGTGAGCCATCCCGGCGGGTTGTCGATGAAGAAGCCGAGGTAGTAGTTTATCAGGCCGTAGCTCTGGGAGTACACCTGTCCCCAGACCAGCGTCACGACCGCGACAGTGAGGACGTACGGGCTGAAGTAGATGGCCCGGAGCGTGCGCTTTCCGGCCACATCTCGGTTCACGCCGAGCGCCATTATCAGCCCGAGGATGACCAGCGCTGGAACCGAGATGGCGACGAAGAGGAGCGTGCCCTCCATGGCGTTGTAAAACACCGGGTCGCGGAACAGTTCCACGTAGTTCTGGAGGCCGACCCACTCCGTCTCCGTGAGGTCGAACTTGTTCGGGTACGTGTGGAAGCTCATGTAGAGCCCCTTCAGCGCCGGCCAGATGAGGAACACCGTGAACACGGCGAGGTACGGAAGTGACCACAGGACGCCCTCGATGGTCTCCTTGCGGAGACCCATGACTGTCTTGCTGTTCGTCGCGTTCTCACCTCCCATAATGCGTTCTGTTATCCCCATCTTCGATTACTCCGAGATGCCGTTAGAGACCGTCTGGATTCCGGAGTCGATAGCCGCCTGCGGCTCAGAGTTCTGCGCCCAGATGTCGACGAGCCACGTGTACCAGTTCTGCGCGTTCGGGTCGCCGTTCGGGACCTTCGGGTGGTAGAAGTAGTCGCCGTCTTCGGCCATCTCAACGTACTTGTTGAGCGTCTTGTCGTAGTACGGACTGTTCTGGAAGGCGTCGGACTCGTAGATGCTGTTCGCGGCGGGCAGGTGACCGGCTTCGGCACCCCACGAGGGGTTCTGTGTGGTCATCCAGTGGGCCACCTCGGCGGCGATTTCAGACTTGGCGTCACTTCGGCCCTGCTTCTTCGGGAGGACGATAGAGTGGCCGTCCGCCCAGACCTTATCCTGCTGTTTGTTCGGACCGACGGTCGGTTCGAAGAAGCCCCAGTTGAGTCCGTCGACGTTTGCTAAGGCCGCCACGTACCACGTTCCGTTCATCGCCATCGCACACGTACCGTTCTGGAAGGCGTTGTTCCCCCAGTTGGCCTCGCTCGTGGGCTTCGACCAGCCCATATCGCCGGTCATATCGGAGAACAGCTGGGCGACGTTCTGTCCGGCCTCGCTGTCGAACGTTGGGTTCCACTCGTCGTCGTACAGGCTCCCACCCTGCTGTTTGACCCAACTACTCCACACGCGGTACGAACCGAAGCCGTCGTTGTACGGCGACTGCGTAAACGCGTGGGCGTCAGTATTCTCGACGACCGCGTTACCCGCTTGCTGGAACTCCTCCCAGTTCGTCGGCGGACTCTCCGGGTCCAGGCCGGCCTGCTCGAACAGGTCCTTGTTGTAGTACACGCCAAGGGGATGCATGTCCATCGGCAGCGCGTTCACGTTGCCGTCGACGGTGACGAGGTCCCAGTGGCTCGCGGTGTAATCGCCCTTGATCGACGCCGTGTCGGCGTAGGTGCCGATTGGGTCGATACCGCCGTCCCACGCTCGCAGGTACGCGGCGTGCATGATCGCCATGTCGGGCGCTTCTCCGCCCGAGAGGGCGGTGAACAGCTTGTTGTAGTACTCGTTCCACGGCGTTCGTTGTCGATTGATGGTCACCTCCGCGTCCGTGTCGAGCGGCTGTTCCTCGTTGAACTTGTTGACGATGCTCTCCATAATCGGCCCTTCGCCACCGCTGAACAGCTCCCAGAAGGTGATTTCGTAGGACTCGCTCCGCGTGTTTCCGGAGCTGCCACCGTCGCTGTTGTCACCGTTACCGCTGCCGCTTCCGCTGTCTCCACCGTTGTCGCCGTTACCGGCACAGCCTGCGAGTGCGACGGTCCCCGCGACTCCGGCAGATTTGATAAACTTCCGACGGGTACTGCTAGTGATAGCTTCTCGAACCATGTGTCACATGTACATGCTGGGGCATGGATTAAACTATTTTCCGTGACCAATACTGCCGGTAGATGAGGACGGACACGCCACCCGTTCGTCCGTCTGTCGTGGCGGCGCGGTGAGCTGACGTTCAGAATGCGCTCGCGTACCCGAATGATGCAGCCTTGACCGGAAGTAACCACAACTATTATTAGTTCTCTTGGCAACCCACGCACTATGGGTACTGTTAGCATCGAAAACGTGCGGAAAGTCTACGGCGGCGACTCGGATATTGTCGCTGTCGACGACATCAGCTTCGAGATAGAAGACGGGGAGTTTCTGACTATCGTCGGTCCCTCGGGTTCGGGCAAGTCGACGTTGCTCCGTATGATTGCGGGTCTGGAAGATATCACAGATGGGACGATACGTATCGGAGACCGTGTCGTCAACGGCGTACAGCCGCAGGACCGCGACGTCGCAATGGTGTTTCAGAACTACGCGCTGTACCCGCACATGACCGCGCGGAAGAACATGAGCTACGGGTTGCAGTTGACGACCGACCTCCCCGAAGACGAGATCAACCGACGGGTGATGGAGGCGGCGGAGATGATGGGCGTCACGGACCAACTGGACAAGCATCCCGGGAACCTCTCTGGCGGTCAGCAACAGCGTATCGCCACGGGCCGCGCCATCGTGCGCGAGCCGTCCGTCTTCCTGTTCGACGAGCCGCTCTCGAACCTGGACGCCAAGCTCAGACTGCACATGCGGACGGAACTCCAGCAGTTACAGGACACGCTCGGGACGACGACGGTGTACGTCACGCACGACCAGGAGGAGGCGATGACGATGTCCGACCGCATCGCTGTCGTCGACGGCGGCGAACTCCAGCAGATAGGGACGCCCGAGGAGATATACAACGAACCCCGGAACCTGTTCGTGGGCGACTTCGTCGGGAACCCGCCGATGAACCAGTTCAAAGTGCGGCTGTCGGGCACGTCGCTGGTCGCCGACGGCTTCAGTTACGACCTCTCCGAGAGGGTCCTCGAACACATCAAACAGTACGCCGACGGAGTAGACGAGTTCGTGCTCGGTATCCGCCCCGAGAACATCACCCTCACAGACAGCGACGAGCCCAACGCGGTTCGAGCGTACCTCGACGTCCGCGAGCCGGTGGGGTCGGACAACTATCTCCACTTCGACATCGAGGGCGAGGAGTGTTGGGTCCGCGTGCCCGGAGACGTCAAACCCGACACGAACCAGGAGCTATCGCTCGCCTTCGACGAGGAGCGGCTGCATCTCTTTCGGCAATCGGACGGCATCAACATTCTCGCTCAAGAGGAACCGTCGTTAGAGGCGGCGGCTGAACAGTAGTGTTTTCGCGGAGCGAGACGCGAACGGCGCGTCGATGAGATTCGTCGGTGAAGGCGGGAGTCGGAACTACGGTTCGACTCCGACGAGGAGCGGCGACGCCATCGATGTCGCTATCGGTCTCCGTCGGTCCCCCCCGTCGGCAGACTGAACTCCTCTGTGATATCGGTGGGTGTAGGTGTCATACGGTAGTGACGCCGTTCGAGAGAGTGCCGATATCTTCGACGGTGATGTCGACGCGGTCGCCTTCTTGGAGGTCGAACGGCTGTTCGGGGACGAGCGAGGTACCGGTGAGGATGACCGCCAGTTCGGGGACCGTGTTGTGGCGCGTGAAGTACGACACGAGTTCCTCGCAACTGCGGACCATCTCGCTGGTGTTCGTGGCGTCGTCGTAGACGACCTCGCCGTCGCGTTCGATAGTCATGCTCATCTCTAACTCGTGAGGGTCGTCGATGTCATCGGGCGTGACCACGCACGGGCCGAGCGAACAACAGCGGTCGTAGACCTTCGCCTGCGGCAGGTACAGCGGGTTTTCGCCCTCGATCGACCGACTGCTCACGTCGTTGCCAACAGTATAGCCGACAATTTCGCCGCGCCGCAGGACGATACCGAGTTCGGGTTCGGGGACGTCCCACTG
>NZ_LK053002.1:0-318363 GCF_000723845.1 Haloferax prahovense
CCGACGATGGCGAACATCATCAGCCCGAACAGGTCACCGTTGACCACGCCGTGGGCCCAGTCGGCGTTCCCGAGGTAGAAGAACACCATCAGGACGCCGCCGAAGAAGGCGGCGAGCCGGACGAGTGCACCCACGATGAGCCCGAGACCGATGAGCGTCTCACCGACGGGAATCATGAAGTTCGTGAACTCGAGGAGCCACGGGGTCGCGGCGGCCCACGCGAAGAAGCCCTGCAGCGGCGAGGCGGCGGGGGCGTTCGCGAGGTAGCCCGCGGCGCTGAAGCCGCCGAGCTTCGTCACACCGGCGTGGAAGAACCAGTAACCGGTGATGAGGCGGGTCAGCACGAGCACGTAGCCCGTGACGCCCTGCGAGTAGTCGAAGTCCATCCTGTTCCCCAGCATCTCGATTTGTGAGTTAGCGGCCATTGTCTTTCACCTAACAAGTGGACGGACGACCCCCCATAGCATATAAAGAGAGCGTGATTTCCGAATCTAAGGAATCGAGAACGACCGAAATCGAAAGTGTGAGCCACGATACCGTCCGGTTCGGTCGTCGTTCGAACTCTAAACTCAGCTGTCGGTCGAGTCGAGCACGGTGTGGCTCGGGACCGCCGCCACGGAGTCCGCGCCCTCGGCGACCGTCGTATCTCTGTACGCCACGATTCGCTCGGCGATGGCGCCCTCCATGTCGCGCATGAAGTCGTCGACGGTGTTGCCCATCAGGACGACCGGGTCGCCCTCGGCGAGCATCTCGTCGAGGACCACGCCGGCGTCGTCGTCGGGGGTGTGTTGCGTTGTGGGCACGTCAACGGCGCGGGCGAACGCGCCGGTCTCTGCGCCGCCGACCCTGACGCGGTCGATGCAGTCGCGCTCGGCGAGGAGGTTCACGTACTCGGCGAACGAAGCCGTCCGCCCCCGGCGGTCGATACGAAGGTAGACGAACGGGAGGATTTGCTCGTCGTCCTCAGTGAGCGCGCGGCGGACGAGTTCGGTGCTCTCGACGTCGTTGACCTCGGCGGCGTTGTAGACGCGGCCGCCGGGGACGCGCGACCATTCGGGTTGCATCGCGTCGAGGTAGGCGTCGAGTTCGCCCGCCGGGAGCGGGTCTTCGCCGAGCCACTCCAACACGGCGTCGATGGCGTGGACGGTCTCCGCGCCGATGAGGTCCGCGTGGCGCGGCGGGACCTCGACCTGCTCGATGGTCGCGCCGCGATGTTCCAGTTCCTCGCGCATGTAGTCGTGAATGGCCGGGTGTTGCTCGCCGCTGATGACGTGGGTGTCCGCCGGGACCGCCCGGGCGAGCGACCGAGCGATGTCCTGTCGTCGCCGACCGAGCGTGTCGTTGTGGTCGTTTCGGACGTTGGTCAACACGAGCACGTCGGGGTCGACGAACGTCCGGTTGACGAGCCCCGTCGTGTACTCGGTAATCGCCTGATTCTCAAAGATGCCGATGTCGTCTGGGGCGTAAGCGTCGAGTTCGGGGGCGAACTCGCCGATGACGTTGATGTTCTCGTAGAGCGTCGTCCGCGGACCGAGCCGCGAAATGGGGTAGACTTCGCCGTTGTGGATGATGACGGGGTAGTTGCCCGTTATCTTGGTGAACGTGTCGTAGCCCCGGCGGTTGAACACGTCGTCGAGACGGCGGGTCGTCGAGGACTTCCCGCGCGACCCGGAGACGACGATTCGGGTGTCGAAGCGGTCGAGTGCTTCGCGGTGGCGGCGGCCGCGGGAGAGTTCCGAGAGCAGTTCGCGTATCGACGGCAGGCCGACCCGAACCGGGTCGGGGTCGGCCTGCCAGTCGTGCTCCGCGCCGACCATGAACACCGGGAGTGCGCCCTTCGCGACCGCGACGAACCGCGTAATCGACTCGCGGGCGGCGTCCTCGGAGGGATACTGCTGGGCGCTGTGTGCGAGCGTCTCGTCGTCAGTCTCCAGTCGCCAAACCCAGTCGTGTCCGTCGGCGGCGTACTCGCCGGCGGCGTCGGGGTAGCGCTCGGTCACAAACGCGGCCGATCGAACTGCCGGTCCCGCGAAAGTCGCCGCAGTGTCACTCTCACCGACGGCGCTTCTGACGCGGTCGACGGCCATCCGGGCGTCTTTCGAGCGGTCGTAGTGGCTCCCGCAGTGGGCGACCGGTTCGCTCCCGTCACGGAGCCGCCAACACCAACCGAAGCCGCGGCCGTAGACCTCGAAGGCGGTGTCGCTCACGAGCCGTCACCTCCCGAGAGCACCGACGCCGAGAGCACGGCGTCGTCGTCCGGTTGCCGCACGGTCTGGACATACGCGGAGGCGAACGCGCCGAGCGTGACGACGACCCCGGCGGTGACCACCGGCACCGACAGCGTCTGCGGGAAGCCGTTGGGTCCGGGGGCTGCGAGCGCACGGACGAGAAGCAGCATCGGGACGAACACGGCGAGTTGGAGCGGGGCGACGAGTCGCCGCTCTTTCGGCGCGGTCGCGTGAGCGTTGTACGCCATGACGCCCGCGACGACGCCGACGAAGAACGCCGCGAGCCCGCGCGAGATGGGGAGCAAGACGGTGAACCCGAGAGTAACGACGACGGCGAACGCCGACCCCGTACCGAGGAGCACCCGTCCGTACCGGAGCGTCCGGCGGTGGACGGTCGTAATGCAGAGATACGACAGCGCGACGACGACGACGTAGAGAACGAACAACCAGCGGCTCTCGACCGTGAACACGGCCACGAGTGCGGCGGCGATGACGCCGGTCCGCACGTCGAACTGTGAGCGAAGCCACTCGGCGGCGAGCATCCCGACGACGAGCACGAACACGAGACTCTGGCGAGGCATGAGCGACGACTCGGGCGAGCCGGGCACGACCGCACCGCGGAGGACCGCGATTTCGGAAGTCTCGCTGAACAGCACCGCGGGCGTGAGCCCACCGACGGCCCGCGCGATTCCCGGCGAAACGAGCGCCGCGCCGACGGCCACGAGGCCGGCGAAGACGACGAGCGTCGCGAGCGCGTCGTTCCGGCGGTGGCCCGGTTTCATCTGGTGGTAGTTGTACGCAGCCAGCCCCGGAAGGATGCTGCCGACGAAGGCAATGTTTCGAACGTCCCCCGAGAACTGAGAGAGCGTCGCCAACAGCGTCACCGGAATGAGCGTCCCGACGAGAATCGCCGCGAGGAGTTCGCTGCGGCCGTAAATGAGTGTCCGGCGCTTCAAGAAGTCGAGCCCGACGTACGCGAGCAGGGTGCTCAGGAGGAACACCGGGAACATCGCGAAGTTCTTGAGTGTGTAGACGGCGAGCACGCCAAGCGTAATCGTGCCGCCGAGTCGGTAGCCGCGCAGTTGGGTTACGCCGGCGACGACGAGGAAGCCGAACGCAGCGACGAGAGTGGCGATTAGCATGACGAGACACCGTGGTTACGAGCGTGTAGTCGGCTCATGAGAGGATTCGTTCGACGCGGGCGCGCAGTTCGAACGGTCTGAAGGGCTTGGTCACGAAGTCGGTAGCATCGAGGTCGAGCGCCCGGAGCACGTCGGCCTCGCGCCCGCGGGAGGTGAGAACGACGACAGGGAGCGACGCGAGGTCGTCGTCGTCCGCCCCGCGAAGTCGTTCGAGCGTCCCGAACCCGTCGAGTTCGGGCATCATCACGTCGAAGATGGCGAGGGCGGGGTCCGGCGCGTCGTCGTCGGTCAGATACGCCCACGCGGCCTCGCCGTCCTCGACGGGCACCACGTCGTACGCCGAGAGCGTCTCGACTATCATCTGTCGCATCGGTTCGTCGTCTTCGGCAATGAGTATCGTGTGTGTCATTCGTCTGGTTCCTCGGAATCAGTCGCCGTCGACCGCCCCGACGGCGTCACGAACTCGAACCGCGCACCACCCTCGACCGACTCGGCGAGCGAGACGGACCAGCCGTGTGCGTCGGCGATGTCGCGGACGATGGCGAGGCCGTAGCCGGTGCCCCGCGGCGTCGTGGTGTAGCCGTGGTCGAAAACGCGTTCGCGGATTTCTTCGGGGATTCCGCCGCCGTTGTCCTCGACGTAGAACCCGATTCGGTCGTCGAGCGCGCCGACGCGGACGGCAAGCGGGTCGTCCGGCGGTTCGGCGTGTTCGACGGCGTCGTCGGATGGAATCCGACTGCCTGTAGAACCATGTTCGACAGCGTCGCCGGGAGAATCCCGGCGGTCTGTCGAGCCGTGCTCGACAGCATTCCGAAAGAGGTTCTCGAAGAGCCTGAGCAGGCGGCCGTCGTCGCCCTCGACGACGAACAGTTCCCCGCGGACGAGCGTCGCGTCGCCGGTGTCGACGAAGCGCCACGCGTGGTCGACGACGCGGGCGAGGTCGACGGATTTGGCGTCGACCACGGGCGTCCGCTGGCGAGCGAGGTCGAGCACCTCCTCGACCAGTTCGGACATCCGCTCGACCGCGTTGGCGGCGCGTTCGAGGTGCGCCCGCTCGCCCGACTCAATCCCGAGGTCGAGGTAGCCGGTGGCGACCGCGAGCGGGTTTCGGAGGTCGTGGGCGACGATAGAGACGAAATCGTCGAGTCGCTCGTTGGCCGCGGCGAGGTCCGCCTCGCGGTTGCGGAGTTCCTGTTCGCGGACCGTTCCCGAGAGCGCGGTGGCGACCGTCGAGCCGAAGAGTTCGAACAGGTCCACGTCCACGTCGAGGAACGCGTCGGCGTCGGTCGAGACGACGAGGAGACCGTGGCTCCCGAGCGGGACGCGGAGGGCAGACGCCGCGTCCGACTCGGGGGGAAGGAGTCGGTCATCGACGGCCGCGGAGTCGACTCGGGTGACCGCGTCCGACTCGGAGCCGCCCGGGACGGTCTCGGTTCGAACCGCCGACTCGAACCCGTCGCCTGTCGAAGCGGCCGGCGACAGTCCCTCGCCGTCGTCGGCGAGCCAGATGGCTGCCTCGGCGTCGGGGACGAGTTCGGGGACGGCCTCGACCGCCAGCGCCGCGACCTCCTCGACGCTCTCGGTGAGAATGAGGTCCCTCGTGACCGCCTGTAGCAACCGGAGACCGTCCTCCAACCGCGCGCGGTCGGTGACGTCGATGGCGACGCCGAGGAGCTTCGACACCTCGCCGTCGTCGTCGAAGACGGGGCGGTACCACACGTCGTAGACCGCGCCGTGGTACTCTATTCGCGTGTCGACCGCCTCGCCCGACAGCCCGCGGGCGATGGCGTCGGTGGCCGCGGGCGTGTCGTCGTACAGTTCGAAGGCGGACCGGCCGACCACCTCGCCGGGGTCGCGGCCGAGCGACTCCAGACCGGCCCCTTCGGACATGGTGAACACGCCCTCGGAGTCGAACGCCGAGAGGATGACCGGCAGGTTCTGCAACAGCGTCTCGAGGCGCTGGTTGGTCGATTCGAGGGCATGGAGGTAGCGCTTCCGCGTCGTCACGTCGCGGAAGTAGACCGACAGTCCCGACGGCGAGGGGTACGCCCGGACCTCGAACCAGCTGTCGTGCTGCTCGGCGTAGGTCTCGAACGTCACCGGCTCTTGGGTCCGCATCGCCTCGTGGTAGTTGTCGTACAGTTCGGTGTCGACGACCGACGGGTACATGTCCCAGATGCGCTCGCCGAGTTCGGGCTCGCGAATCTCGCTGAAGATGGTCTTCGCGCGGTCGTTGAAGTAGACGAAGCGCCAGTCGGTGTCGAGGGCGAAGAAGGCGTCCGTCATGCGTTCGAGCAGTTCGCCCCGCTGGGTGGTGGCGACCTCGCGGTCGGTCACGTCTCGCGGGATGCCGACGACGCCGGTCACCTTCTCGCCATCGGCGGCGGGGGAGAGCTGGAGTTCGAACAGCCGCGGGTCGCCCTCGGCGTCGACGAACCGAACGTCGAGGCGTTCGGTGGTGCCCTCCGAGAGAACCCGCGAGACGGCGTCGCGATACCGCTCGTACTCGCCCGCGGGGAACAGGCCGGCATCGACGAGCGATTCGAACTGCTCGCCGCGGAGCGTCTCGGAGGCTCGCCCCGTTATCTCCTCGATTATGGGGTTCACGTACTCGACGCGACTTCGGTCGTCGAGGACGAACGCGCCGTCTTCCATCGCCTCGACGATGACGCGGTGGCTCCGAGTGCCGGGGCGGGAGTCGCCGGTGTCCGGATCCACGAGCGACCGAACCGACGCGACGAGTTCCGCGTGGGAGTCGTCGACGTCGTCGCGGATCAGGTAGTCGTCGACGCCGAGCGAGACGGCGCGAGCGGCGAACGCTTCGTCGCCCGCGGCGGCGTAGACGACGACCGGAAACTCGGCGTGAGAGCCGTCGCGGGAGACGAGCGCATCCAGTTCGAGTCCGTCGGGGAGGTCGGCGGCGGCGACGAGACAGGAGACGGGGCGGTCGTCGAGCGCCGACCGCACGGCGTCGACGCTCTCGGCGCGCGTGACCGGGCGCTCGAAGGCGTCCCGGAGCGCCGAGACGACCGCACCGGAGGCAGCGCCGTCAGCCGTGACGTAGAGAATCGCGCCGGCGGAGGTGCCTCCCGAACTCGGAGAAGACATGTTAGATACGAGATACTCGGTGAGCCAATAATATCTTGCGGGCGAAGCGGCCGACTCACCGGGAGACGAGAGTCGAAGCGGGTCGCGCGGGCCGCCGAGTCAGGGGTCGCCGGGGCGTCGGGTCGCCGCCTACCCCTGTCCGACCATCCGCTCTTCGTCGTCCCACTCGCGCTTGCGGAGTTCGTACTTCTGAATCTTGCCGGTCGCCGTCTTGGGAATCTCCTCGACGAACTCGAACTCGCGGATGGCTTTGTAGCCGGCGAGGCGGTCGCGGGTGTACTCGGCCAACTCCTCGGCGGTGATGCCGGGGTTCTCCACGTCGCCGTTCGCGGGGACGACGAACGCCTTCGGCGTCTCGCCCCACTTCTCGGACGGCGCGGGGATGACCGCCACGTCGCCGACGGCGTCGTGGTCGAACAGCGTGTCCTCCAGTTCGACCGAGGAGATGTTCTCGCCGCCGGAGATGATGATGTCCTTCTTACGGTCCTGAATCGCTATCATGCCGTCTTCGTTGACGACCGCGAGGTCGCCGGTGTGATACCAGCCTTCGAGGCGGTCGTTGAAGGCGTCGTGGGTCTCGTCGGGCTTGTTCCAGTACTTCTCCATCACCTGATTGCCGCGGACGACCACCTCGCCGATGGTAGCGTCGTCGCGCGGGACCTGTTCGCCGTCCTCGTCGACGACGCGCAGGTCGGTCCCGAGCGGGGCGACGCCCTGCCGCTGTTTGAGCGAGAAGCGCAGGCCGCCCTCGTCGGGGATGAGGCGGTTCGCGTCCGAGGTGGCGATGAGCGGGCCGGTCTCGGTCGCGCCGTAGAGTTGGGTGAACTCCCAGTCGAACTCGGATTCGGTGTGGCGAATCGTCGCGCTCGGCGCGGCGCTGCCGGCGGCGGTCACGCGGACCGGGTTGTCGCCGGCGTACGCGGGGTCGTGTTCCTCGGCGTACTCCCGCAGAATCGACAGCACCGTCGGCGCGCAGCAGAAAAAGGACACGTCCTCGTCGCGGATGGCGTCGAACACCTGCTCGGCGTCGACCCCGCGGGTGCAGACGTGTTTCGCGCCGCGGCCGGTGACGGCGTAGATGTGGCCCCAGCCGTTGACGTGGAACATCGGGAGCGTCCAGAGGTAGACGTCGTCGTCCGAGATGTGGTGGTGAATCGTCACCAGTTGGGCGTGGAGCGACTCGGTGCGGTGGGTGCGGCAGACGCCCTTCGGGTCGCCGGTCGTGCCCGAGGTGTAGTTGATGGTGATGAGTTCGTCCTCGGACATCTCGGGGCGCTCGTAGTCGTCGGCGTCGGCCTCGTCGAGGAACGCCTCGAAGTCGAGCCAGTCGCCGTCGACGGCGGCGGGGTCGTTCGTCACGAACACCTCGGCGGGCACGTCGTCGCGGACGGCCTCTATTTTCCCCGCGTACTGGTAGTCGGCGTAGACCACGCTCGCGCCGGAGTCCGAAAGCAGGTACTCGTAGTCCTCGGTCGTGAGCCGGTAGTTCAACGGGACGTGGAGCGCGCCGCACTGCATCGCGCCGAAGGCCGCCTCGAGGTGGCAGTGCGTGTTGGGGTCGAGCACCGCGATTCGGTCGCCCTTCTCGACGCCGCGGGATTGGAGCGCCGCCGAAAACCTGTCCACCCGCTCGCCGAACTCCGCGTAGGTGAAGCGCTCCCCGTCGACGCCGACGACAGCCTCGTAATCGCCGTAGTACGTCCGGGCCCGGTCGAGAAAGTCCGTCACGAGTAACTGTTTCTTCATTCATGATAGACCGAGCGGGCGAGCGAACTAAACGCACCACTTCCGGCAACATTTCACAGAATCGACGTGACCACCACAGTATGGCGGGGGACGTCGTCGGCGAGCGGTTTTGACCCTTCACTGGAGGAGGTTCGAACTTCCCTTCGCGCCGCCGAAACGAACACCTTTGAACCGCGCGGCCCTGACTCCCGGCAGATGACGACGCCGACCCTCCTCGTCGCGGGGACCGCGAGCCACGTGGGCAAGAGCACCGTCGCGGCCGGGCTCTGTCGCCTGTTCGCCGACCGCGGCCTCTCGGTCGCGCCGTTCAAGGCGCAGAACATGAGCAACAACGCCCGCGCGGTCGCGACCGCCGACGGCGACGACTTCGGCGAAATCGGCGTCTCGCAGTACGTGCAGGCCCGCGCCGCGCGGGTCGCGCCGACGACCGACCACAACCCGGTCCTGCTCAAGCCCCACGGTGACGGCACGTCGCAACTGGTGGTCCACGGCCGGGCAGTCGGCCTCAACGCCGCGGGCGACTACTACGCGACCCACTGGGAGGACGCCCGCAAGGCGGCGGTCGAATCGCATCGTCGGCTGGCGACCGAGGCGGACGTGGTCGTCGCCGAGGGGGCCGGCTCCATCGCCGAGATAAACCTCCACGACCGCGACTTGGCGAACATCGAGACCGCCCGCTTCGCCGACGCCGACATCCTCATCGCGGCCGACATCGAGCGCGGTGGGGTCTTCGCCAGCCTGCTGGGAACGCTCGAACTGCTCCCCGAGGACGTGCGCGAGCGGGTCGTCGGCGCGGTCATCACGAAGTTCCGCGGCGACCCGAGCCTCCTCGAACCGGGGCTCGACGAAATCGAGGAGCGGACCGGCGTGCCCGTCCTCGGTGTGCTTCCCTACGACGACCCCGGTCTCCCGGAGGAAGACAGCCTCGCGCTCCCCGCGGAAGGCGAGCGCGCCACCGTCGGCGACGACGACGGCGTCGCGGCCGAGCGCGCCGTCACAATCGGCGTGCCGCGACTCCCGCGCATCTCGAACGCCACGGACTTCGGCCCGCTGGCCGAGACGCCCGGCGTCCGGGTCGCCTACCTCCCGCTCGACGCGACGCTCGACGGCATCGACGGGGTGGTCCTCCCCGGCAGCAAGAACACGGTCGACGACCTGCTCGCGCTCCGCGACGCCGGCTTCGGCGACGAACTCGCCGCCTTCGACGGCCCGGTCGTCGGCATCTGCGGCGGCTACCAACTGCTCGGCGAGACCATCGAGAATGCCGACATCGAGGGCACGGGGGACGACGAGACGGTCGACGGGTTCGGCCTCCTGCCGATAGTCACACGCTTTTCCCGCGACAAGCGGGTCGAACCCGTCTCCGTCGAGTTCGACGGCGCGGGACCCTTGGCCGGCGCGGTGGGGACTATCGACGGCTACGAGATACACATGGGCGACAGCCGCATCGTCGGCGACGCGGCCCCGGTTTCGGGCGACGGCGCGGCGCTCGGACGGGTCGCGGGGACGTACATTCACGACCTATTCGCCAACGACTCGTCGCGAAACGCGTTCGTGGACGCCGTGTACGAGTCGGCCGGGCGCGACCGTCCGGCGACGAGCGCGGCGGGCGCGACAGGGGGAAAACGAGCGCGGACAGCGGGAACGCCCGAGGCCGACGCGGACGCCGGCGCGTCGGGCGACCCCTACGACCGCGCCGCCGCGCTCGTCGCCGACAACCTCGACGTGGCGGCGCTCTGCGACGCGCTCGGACTGGAGTAGCGGAGTGACCGAAACCACGACCCGTCACAGCAGGGGCGGTAACACGCCTGTAACCACCTTACACCGCCGTCAGCGAGCGTTTAACATCCGTTAGGCGCTACACTCGGGCGTCGGAGCATCCACCGACTCCACTACCACACTCACACATGTCTCAGCAGAAATCTGACTACGCAGACGACGCCGATATCGACGCCGAACTCGACCAACTCCCCGACGACGAGGTCGTCGAAGCGACCGTCGAGAACCTCGAAGCGAACGGGTTCGACGTCGTCGTCGTCGATACGGCCGACGAAGCGCTCGAAACCCTGCAGTCGCACATCCCCGCGGGCGTCTCCGTCATGAACGGCCACTCGACGACCCTCGAAGAAGTCGGGTTCGACGACTACCTGAGCGAGGGCGACCACGAGTGGGAGAGCCTGCCGGACCAGATATGGAGCATCGACGACGACGCGGAGCGACAGGCCGCCCGCCGCGAGTCCCAGACGGCCGACTACTTCCTCGGCGGCATCAACGCCATCGCGCAGACGGGCGAACTCGTCGCCGCGGACCTCTCGGGCAGTCGCATCGGCGCGTACCCCTTCGCCGCCAGCAACGTCGTCATCGTCAGCGGCGTCAACAAAATCGTGCCGACGCTCGACGACGCGCTCGACCGCCTCGAATCCGTCGCGTACCCCCTCGAGAACGAGCGCGCGAAGGAGGCCTACGGCGTCGAGTCGATGATTGCGAAGCAACTCATCTTCCGGCAGGAAGTCGAAGAGGGCCGCACCACCGTCGTCCTCATCCGCGAGCAACTGGGCTACTAAGTCCGACTCGCCTCCCCCTCGACACGTTCCCACGCTCCTCCGGGGAGCTTCCTGCGCCCGGACAATCCATCACCATCACCACCACCACCTCACCGGGCATCCCACCACCGTTCCTCCGGAACCCACGTTTTGCGGTCCCACGTCGTGAGCCGCGCCCCGTCGCCGACGAAACGACGGTTCGAACCGAACAGTTCTCGGGAGCGTCACGGACCGCGATATATCGAACCGGAGAAATGTTCTTACGACTGGAGCCGAATCGTCGGATATGCCCGAATCCGCGTACCTGCTCGATTCGTTCGACGAAGAGGACTGCACCTACTGCGACGGCGACCTCGTGACGGGGAGCTACAAAGACAACGACGCCATCGTCTGCGACGACTGCGGGACGCCGGCGGTCCAGCTCTGGTAAGCGCCTGAGCGGGCCGAGCGGGTCGGACAAACACCCGCCAGCGCCGGGTGGCGAGAGAAGCGGCCGGTGAAAGCCGGTCGGCTCAGTTCTCAGTTCCCGTTGATGATGTCGGCGACGCGCTCGCGGTCGAACAGTTGTTCGTCTTCGGGAATCTCGGGATACGCACCACCGGTGTACTCCGGCCACGCGCCGAAGCGGTCGGGGTAGAGCTGCTTGGCGGTCATCTCGGTCTGGAACAGGTTCATAATCGGCCCCTGTACCGGCGTGCCCGAGGGGAAGACGCGGTCGTTCTGGACCGCGCTGAGTTCGCTCCCGACGGGGTGGTCTTCGAGGGTCTCGCGAGTCGACGCCACGTCGTAGTACGAGTCGATACCGTAGCTGTGGAGCAACACGTCGGGGTCGATTTCCAGCATCGTCTCGAAGTCGTAGGAGGTCTCGAACGTCACGTCGCCGGCGGCGAAGGCGTCGGTGACGCCGAGCGGACGGACGTGCGAGGTCGCGAAGCCGGGAACGTTGATTTTCGAGGGGTAGAATGTCTCGTCCATGTAGATGACGACGCCGACGGACGGGCGCTCCGACTCGGGCGGGAGGTCCGATTGAATCGTGTCGAGGAGGTCGCTGTGGACCGACTCGAGCGCCGCGTAGCGGTCTTCCTCTTGGAACACCTGCCCGACGTTCTCCACGAGTTCCCAGAGCGTGTAGTACTGGTAGTCGGCGGCGTACGGCTCGGGCGGTTGGGCGTGCGTGCGGCTGTAGGCGTTGCCGAACCACGGGCCGACCTGCTCCCGAATCTCCTCGACGTCCGACTGGTCCCAGCCGTCGAAGCTGGTCACGAGCGCCGGGTCGACGAGGTGGAGGTCGGAGTCCAGTTCGTAGACGAGTTCCTTGTCGATGTTGACGCTCCCGGACCCGGAGTTGAGTTGCGCGAGCTCGCTCCGGTCGAACGAGACGCCGTCGAGGCGCTCGTAGTAGGCGTCGAGCGTCCGGCCGCCGGCGTCGCTGTCGAAGCCAAGAGAGTTCACCGCGTCGCCGTGGCCGAAGGCGACCGCCGCGTCGGCGTAAACGAGGTTGTACACCATCACGTCCGCCGGAACCGACTCGAACGTCACGTCGCCGGCGGGCGACATCGACACCGTGTACCCGGCCTGTTCGGCCTCGGTCTCTGCCTCGGTAGACGCTTCGGTCGTGGGTTCCGTCGCTGCGGCCGTCTCGGTCGCGTCCGTCGCTGATTCCGCGTCGTTCTGCCCGGCACAGCCGGCCAGCAAGCCGCCAGCGAGAAGCGCGCCGCCGCCCTTGAGGTACGCTCGGCGCGTGCGCGCCGCCCGGTCGACGAGGTCTTGGTCCATGGCTTTAGCCAATTCCAAACGGATAAATCCGTTTCGGAATTTCGGTCGGCCTAAATCGGTACGCCTATATGTATTAGGCGGGCCTAAAAATACGATGGCAGACAGCGACGGACCAACGCGCAGGAAGTTCTTGACCTACGGCGGTTCGGTCGCCGCCGGCGGACTGCTCGCCGGCTGTACCGGTTCGTCCGAGTCGGACGCGACCACGACCGGCGCGACCGCGACGGAGACCGCCGCGGCCGAATCGACGCCGACGGCCGAGTCGACCGCGGAATCGACGGACGAGGCCGACTCGTACACGGTGTCGATGGCCCCGATGGGCGAGGTGACGTTCGAGCGCGTTCCCGAGAGCATCTTCACGCGGCTGACCCACCACGCGGGGATGGCGTTCGCCCTCGGCCACGGCGACGCCGTCAACTCGATGCACGCTCCGGACTACTACGACGCGCTGTGGAACCAGTTCACGCCGCGGCTCCCCGGCGTCGAACTCGACTGGACCGGCCTGTACTCGTCGTGGGAGCCGTCGAAAGAGCGGCTCTACGAACTCGACAGCGACGTACACCTCGCAGACCCCGCCAGCGTCTCGGCGCTCGGCAGTTGGAGCCAGGACGACCTCGACGAAATCGAGGAGAACGTCAGTCCGTGGTTCGGCAACAGCTTCAGCGCGCGGCATCAAGCGCCGCCGACCGAGTGGACCGACGCCTACGAGTACTACGGCCTCTGGGAGATATTCGCCAAGGTCGCGCAGGTGCTACAGGAGGAAGCGAAGTACGAGGCGCTCACTACGGTCCGCGAGGAACTGCTCGCGGCGATTGCGGCGGACCTCCCGGCGGAAGAGGACCGCCCGACCGCCGTGCTCCTCGGCCCGAGCGACCTGGAGTCCATCTACGCCTACAACCTGAGCACGCCGGGCTTCCTGACCGCCCACACCCGCCCGCTGAAGCCGGTCAGCGCGTTCGGCGACGACGTCGATTCCGGCTCGACCGTCGACTTCGAGACGCTCCTCGAAGCCGACCCCGACGTGATTCTCACGCTCGGCGGGATGCACCCGAACACGAGCATGCCCGACATCCGGACGGGATTCCAGGACGACCCCGTCGGAGCCGAGATTTCGGCCGTGAAGAACGACCGCATCTACGCGCAGGGCGGCCGCTACCAGGGACCGATACTCAATCTGTTCCAGTTGGAGATGACCGCGAAACAGCTCTCCCCCGACCGCTTCGGCGCGTGGCCCCAGTACAGCGAGGGGCCGTACCCCGAGATTCCCGAGGAGGAACAGCTGTTCGACCGGCAGCGCGTCGCCGACATCATCAACGGGAACCTCTGAGCCGGCGACCGGCGGTACTGGCGCGCCCGCTCAGCCGGAGAGCCCGGCGTCCGCGATGGCCGCGCGAATCGCGCCGAACCGAACGAGGTCGGCCGCAGTCTCCAGTTCGCCGTCGAGCCGGCGGTCCTCGTCCAGCGGCGGAACCACGGACCGAATCGCGTCGCGGACGGCCCCAGTGCCGGTCCCGAGTTCGAGGCCCTCGTCGAGGAACTCGGCGGCTTGCGACCCACAGAGGAGTTCGACGCCGACGATGGTCGCGACGTTCTCGGCGACCGTGCGGGCGTTGAGGGCGCTCTGGCCGCTCATGCTCACGTGGTCTTCCTGCCCGCCGCTGACGGGCGTCGAGTCGATAGAGGGGCGACCGAGCGACCGACACTCGTTGAGGAGCGCCGCGGCGGTGTACTGCGCAATCATGTAGCCGGAGCGGAGCCCGCTGCGTTCGGTCAGGAACGGCGGGAGATACGACTCCTGTACGTCGGGGTTGAGCATCCGGTCGGTCCGGCGCTCGGAGATGGCCGCGAGTTCGGTCAGCGCGCCAGCGGCGTAGTCGAGGCGGAGCGCCAGCGGTTCGCCGTGGAAGTTGCCGGCGGAGACGACGGCGGCCACGTCGGTACCGGGCGCGCGCTCGTCCACCGCGCCCGCCGGGAAGACGAGCGGGTTGTCGGTGACGCTGTTGAGTTCGACTTCGACGGCCTCGCGGAGGTGTGAGACGGCGTCTCTGACCGCGCCGTGGACCTGCGGGAGACAGCGAATCGAGTAGGCGTCCTGCACGCGCTCGCAGTCCTTGTGCGATTCGAGGACGGTCGAGTCGGCGGTGAGGCGGCGAATCGCCGCCGCGCTCTCTTTCTGGCCGGGGTGGGGGCGAACCTCGTGGATGGCGGGGTCGCAGTTCGCCGTCGTCCCCATCGTCACCTCGGTCGCGAGCGCGCCCGCGGCGTCGGCGGCCTCGACGGTCCGCTCGGCGTCGACCACGAACAGCGCGGCGAGGCCGACCGTCAGTTGCGTCCCGTTGATGAGCGCGAGGCCCTCCTTGGAGGCGAGCGTCGCCGGCTCCAAGCCGACTGCTTGGAGGGCTTCGTCGCCCGGGCGTCGCTCGCCGTCGACGCGGGCTTCGCCCTCCCCGATGAGGACGAGCGCCATGTGCGCGAGGGGTGCGAGGTCGCCGCTCGCGCCGAGGCTCCCGCGGGAGCGGACGACCGGCTGGACGCCCTCGTTGAGCATCGAGACGAGCAGGTCGACCACCGAGGGTCGGATGCCCGAAAAGCCCTTGGCGAGCGTGTTGGCCCGACTGACCATCATCGACCTGACCTCCTCGCGGGTGAGTTCGCGTCCCGCGCCGGCGGCGTGGCTGCGGACGAGGTTCGTCTGGAGGCGCTCGATGTCCTCGCGGTCGATGTGTGTCTCCACGAGGTGGCCGAAGCCGGTGTTGACGCCGTAGACCGGCTCGCCGGAGTCGAGGACGGACTCGACGCGCTCGCGCGACTCGCGCATCCGCTCTCGCGACTCGGCGGCGAGTTCGACGGGTGCGTCGTGGCGTGAAACGGCGGCCACGTCCTCCGGCGTCAGCGACTCGCCGTCGAGGACGACCGAGTCGGGGAGGCCTGCGCGGTCACTCATGGGCGACCACCCCCGATTTCAGCACGGTCGAAACGGGGTTCGTGTCGAACCGGTACGAGAGGTGTGACGCGGTCGGCACGTCGAGCACGACGGCGTCGGCGGGAGCCCCGGTGCGGAGCGTGCCCGTGCCGTCGTCGCGGTCGAGCGCACCCGCGGCGGCGCTCGTGACGCCGCGGATGGCCTCGTGTGGAGTCATTCGCATTCCGACGCTGGCGAGCGTGGCGACGAATCCCATGCTTCGGGAGAAGCAGTTCGGATTGAAATCGGTGGCGAGCGCGACCTCGTGGCCCGCGTCGAGGAAGGCGCGGGCGTCGGCGTAGTCGGCACCGAGGCCGAACGCCGTGCCCGGGAGCATCACGGGCGCGACGCCGGCGTCGACCAGGGTCTCGCGGCCCCCGTCGTCGGTGTGGAGCAGGTGGTCCGCACTGGCCGCGCCGACCGCGGCCGCCACGTCGGTGCCGCCGATGGCGGCGAACTCGTCGGCGTGAATCTTCGGCGCGAGGCCGTGGTCGCGGCCCGCCTCCAGAATCCGACGGGACTGCTCGGCGGTGAACACGCCGCGCTCGCAGAACACGTCGCAGAACTCGGCGATGCCCTGTTCGGCGACCGCGGGGAGTTGGTCGGCGACGACCGACTCGGTGTACCCCTCGGCGTCCACGCCGCGCGGGACGGCGTGCGCGCCCATGAACGTCGGAATCACGTCCACCGGGTGGTCTGAACCGGCCGCGTCGATGGCCGAAAGCATCCGCAGTTCGGTCTCGGTGTCGAGGCCGTAGCCGCTCTTCACCTCGACCGTGGTCGTCCCGTGGACGAGCATCGCGTCGAGGTGCTCCGTGAGGTTCGCCGCCAACTCCTCGTCGGAGGCTTCTCGGACCGCGTCGACGGTGCGGAGGATGCCGCCGCCGTCGGCGAGAATCTCCTCGTAGGTCGCGCCACGGAGCTTCGCCACGAACTCGTCGGAGCGGTCGCCGGCGAACAGCGCGTGGGTGTGGGGGTCGACGAAGCCCGGCAGGACCGTCTTGCCGGTCGCGTCGACGGCGGTGTCTGCGCCCGCGACGGGGTAGTCCGCGAGCACTTCGTCTGTCGGCCCGACGGCGACGACTTCGCCGTCGAGCGCGGCGAACGCGGCGTCTTCGAGAACGACGACGCCGGTTCCCTCGTCGGGGCCGACGACCAGTTCGGCCGCGTCGTGGACGACCGTGAGGCCGGCCGTGGAACCCGCGTCAGTCACGCGACATCACCCCCGCGAGGAAGTGGGCGACCGCACGGGCGGCCGCGCTGACGGTTCGGCCGTCCTCGTCGTCCAGCGGCGGCGCGCACTCCACGACCTCGAAGCCGACGACGCGGGGGTCGGCCGCGACGCGGCGGAGCATCGAGAACAGTTCGCGGGTGGTGACGCCGCCGGGGGTCGGCGCGCTCGCGCCCGGCGCGGCCGTCTGGTCCAGCACGTCCACGTCGAGGCTGACGAAGACGCGGTCGCAGGCGGCCAGCGCATCGAGGGCGAAGTCGGCCGTCTCGACGGGGCCGCGGCCGACCTCGTCGGCGGTGAGGATGGTGCCGCCGGACTCGCGCAGGAAGTCGGCGTAGGCGGTCGAGGTCTCGAAGTGCCGCGCGCCGACCACGGCGAGGCGGTCGAGTCCGGCGTCGAACAACTGCCGGTAGGGCGTCCCGCTCGTCGGGCCGTCGGCGGGCTCGCGGCAGTCGAGGTGGGCGTCGAAGCTCACGACCCCGACCGAGTCGTCACCGCCGAGAAGCGGCGTGACGTTCCCGACCGTCAGGGAGTTGTCGCCGCCGAGGAAGACCGGGAGCGCGCCGCGCTCGTAGACGGCCGCGGCCTCGTCGGCGACGATGGCCTGCACGTCCGCGACGTGGTTCTCGGGGTCGTCCGCGTCGTTGTACGCCTCGACCGGGAGGTCGCCGAGGTCGGCGACGCCGGCGACCGGCCCCTCGTCGAAGTGGTGGGTCTTGACGCCGGCGAGAGCGCGCCGAATCGCGGCGGGGCCCTCGCGGGCACCGCGCCGGCCGATGACGGCCCCGTCGTAGGGTTCGCCCACGAGGGCGGCGCGGAAGTCGCCCGCGTCCTCGATTTCGGTCGGACGAACGACGTGGCCGAACTGCTCGTCGTTCGGGTCCGACGACGTTCCCTCCCACGCGGGCGGGTCGGTGCGGCTCATTCGTCACCTCGGGCGGCGGATTCGCCGGTCTCGGTCGCGTGGCCGCCGTCTTCGGCCGCGCGGTCGGCGCGGTCGGCCGCGTCGTGGTCCCGCATCGGAATTCTGACGTTCGACCGAGTCGCCTCGTCCAGCGCGTCCTCGTAACCGGCGTCGGCGTGGCGGATGACGCCCATGCCGGGGTCGGTCGTGAAGACGGCGCGGGCCTTCTTCGCCGCGAGGTCCGAGCCGTCGAGAACGACGTGGTTGTTCGTGTGCAGCGAGTTGCCGATGCCGACGCCGCCGCCGTCGTGGACGCTCACGATGTCCGCGCCCGCAGCGGTGTTGAGAAGCGCGTTCAGGATGGGCCAGTCGGCGACCGCGTCGGTGCCGTCGCGCATCGCCTCGGTCTCGCGGTACGGGCTGGCGACCGACCCGGCGTCGAGGTGGTCGCGGGTGACGACGACCGGCGCGGAGACCTCGCCCGAGGCGACGAGATCGTTGATTTTCAGCGCGAAACGAGCGCGCTCGGTGAGCCCCTCGTCGTCGGTGGTGTAGCCGAGCCAGCACACCCGCGAGGGGAGCCCCTGAAACGACACCTGCTCCTGTGCGAGGTCTATCCAGCGCATGAGCGACTCGTGTTCGGGGAAGAGCTCTCGAATCGCCTCGTCGGTGCGGTGGATGTCGGCGGGGTCGCCGGAGAGCGCGGCCCATCGGAACGGCCCGCGCCCGCGGCAGAACATCGGGCGGATGTACGCCGGGACGAAGCCGGGGAAGTCGAACGCGTGTTCCATCCCGCGGTGGTCCTGGACCTGCCCGCGGATGTTGTTGCCGTACTCGAAGGCGATTGCGCCCGCGTCCTGTAAATCGAGGATTGCCTGCACGTGGCGCTCCATCGTGTCGAGGCTCTCTTCGACGTACTTCTCGGGGTCGTCCTCGCGGAGTCGGTCGGCCTCCGCCGCGGTGTAGCCGCTCGGGTAGTAGCCTTCGAGTTCGTCGTGGGCGCTCGTCTGGTCCGTGACCACGTCCGGAATCTCGTCGCGCGCGAGCAGCTCTTCGAGCATGTCGGCCGCGTTCATCTCGACGCCCACACTGTAGGGCTCGCCCGCCTCAATCGCGTCCTTGGCGTTTTCGAGCGCCTCGTCCAGCGAGTCGGCTGACTCCATCAGGTAGTCCGTCTCGACCCGGCGCTCGATGCGGTCGGCCTGCACCTCGGCGGCGATACAGACCCCGTGGTTCATCGTCACCGCGAGGGGCTGTGCGCCGCTCATGCCGCCGAGACCGCCGGTGACGACGAGTTTGCCCCGCAGGTCGTCGTCGTAGCGCTGTCGGGCGAGTTCGGCCAGCGTCTCGTAGGTGCCCTGAATGATGCCCTGCGTGCCGATGTACGCCCACGACCCGGCGGTCATCTGGCCGTACATGATTTTCCCCTCGGCCTCCAGTTCGTGGAAGTGCTCCCAGTCGTCCCAGCGGCCGACGAGGTTGGAGTTGGCGATGAGGACGCGCGGGGCGCGCTCGTGGGTCGGGAACTTCCCCACCGGCTTGCCCGACTGGACGAGGAGCGTCTCGTCGTCGTCGAGGTCGCGGAGTTCGGCGAGGATGGCGTCGTAGGCGTCCCACGAGCGGGCGGCGCGCCCGGTCCCGCCGTAGACGACGAGGTCCTCGGGGCGCTCCGCCACTTCGGGGTCGAGGTTGTTGTTGAGCATCCGGAGCGCCGCCTCCTGTCGCCACCCCTTGCACTCGATGTCCGTCCCGGTGGGCGCGCCCTGGTACGCGCGCCACTCGTCGCTCGGGTCGCCGAGTCGGTCCCGCCGTGCCGACGATTGCTGGTCGTGCATACACCGAACTTCGGGCGCGAGACGGGTAGCAATTCCCCCACCATGCGGTGCGTGATTTATATATTCGTGCCGAGCCTTGGTCCGCGCATGTACGAGGCGAACCTCCGAATCAGGGACGACAGCGCCTACGCGGCGGCGACGGCGGGCAACGCCGCGAGCGTCGAACTGTGGTGCAACGAACACTGCGACATGCTCCACGTGAGCGGCGGGGTCGGAAGCGACGTGCTCGACCGCGTCGACGACACCGTCGGCGTGGCGGCGTCGGTCGAGCGCGGCGACGAACTCGTCGTCGTCACCGCCGACTGCCTCCGGGACCACGAGATAGACCACATCGAGGGCTACGTGCGGAAACACGGGCTACTGCTCGTCCCGCCGCTTCGCTACCGCGGCGGCGCGAAGGTCTGTCGCCTGCTCGCCGTCTCGGCCGACGACCTGACGGCGTGCTTCCGCGACCTCGTGGACAGCAGCTTCGACGTGAGCGTCGAGTCCAAGCGCGCGGTGTCGTTCGCCAGCGGGAGCGGCCCGCTTTTGGCCCCCGCCGACGCGATGCCCGAGCTCACCGGCCGCCAGCGCGAGGCGCTGCGACTGGCCCACGCCGGCGGCTACTACGACCTGCCGCGCGGCATCGAGACCGCGACCATCGCCGACGAGATGGGCGTTTCGCGGCGGACCGCCGAGGAACACCTGCGCCGGGCGGAGCGAAAAGTGATGGACTCGGTCGCGCAGTACGTACTGTAGTGCGGGAGAGGAGACTCAGTCGTCGTCAGGCGCGGCTTTCAGTTCCAGCGTGTAGCCGAAGGGATCGGTGACGTACATCGCGGGCGCGACGCCCGTCGCCCCGAGGGGTTCGAGTTGGCGGTCGATTTCGACGCCCGCAGCGTCGAGGTGCCCGCGGAGTTCGTCGATGTCGTGGGCGAACTCGATGGCGACGTGGTCGAAGGCGGTCTCCGTCGGCGGTTCGAAGTTCTCGGCCGGTCGGAGGTGGATGACGCTCGCCGGGGTGAGTCGCACGGAGAAGAAGGGCTTTTCGCCCGACTCGTACAGGTCGCGGTTCTCGATTTCGAAGCCGAGCGCGTCGCGGTAGAACTCGACCGCGGCGTCGAGGCCGTCGGCGGGGATGCGGAGATTCACGTGGTCGATTGCCGTCGCGTCCATGCCCGGACCGTCGCGGCCGCGGGTGGTAAAAATTTGTGCGGCGGCCATCGGGGACGGGGGCGCTGAACCGAGAGAATATAAACTGTATAAAGTTTAAAACTGTACAATTTCTAAAAATTGTAAAATTTGTAAAAATTATGTTGTTTGGACGGCTATTATAGCGTGTTTATTTCCGTTTATCTCCCTCAGACCATTCAGTATAAACTAATATTTGTTTACGAGTTACTCAGCGCCACGGGAAACCGCGACGCCGACAACCGGAACCGGCGTTCCGCAATCGTAACCCATTGGTAGCAGGTCGGTGTACGGAGGGTGTGAACCAACAGCCGACATCCGACGAGCGCTTGCTTGCGGGCTACCCGGGTCGGATGTTAGTCACCGTGTCGCTAGCGTGGGCGGTCCTCCAGACGGGTCGGTTTCTCTTGTCGCCGCTGCTGCCGACTATCATCGAGGAGCTACAGATAACGGAGGCGACCGCCGGTATCGCGCTGGCGCTGTTTCAGGGCGTCTACGCCATCACCCAGTACCCCGGCGGCGAGTACTCCGACCGATGGACCCGGACGACGCTCATCGTCCCCGGACTCGGCATCCTCGTCCTCGGGTTCGCCACGTTCGGCCTCGCGGGGGGTCTCGCGGGCTTCGTCGCCGCCGCGGTCATCACGGGACTCGGGAAGGGGCTGTTCGCCATCCCCTCGCGGGCGCTCCTGTCGGACCTGTTCGTCGAACGCCGCGGCCGGGCGCTCGGCCTCTACGCCGCCGGGACCGACCTCGGCGGCCTCGTTTCGTCGGGGCTCGCCATCCTCGCGCTGACCTACGCCACGTGGCGGACGCCGTTCCTCCCGGTCGCCGTCGCCCTCGCGGGGCTCACCCTCCTCTACGCGCTCTGGTCGAGAGACGGCTACGCCGTGGGGTCGCCCGAACTCCACGTCTCGGGCACGCTCCGACGCCTCTTCGCCAGCGCCGAACAGCGCCGGACGCTCCTCGCGTTCGGGCTGTTTTACTTCATGGTCGGCGGCTTCATCAACTTCTTTCCGACCTACCTCATCGAGGCGAAAGGTTTCGACCAGCAGTTGGCGAGCGCGACGTTCGCCATCGTCTTCGCCGTCGGCATCACCATCAAACCCGTCGCCGGCGGCCTGAGCGACCGGTTCCGCCGCGAGTCAATCGCCGTCGTCGGGATGCTCGTCGCCGCGGGGGCGCTCGCCGTCCTCTCGGCCGTGGAGGCGCGCCCGCTCATCTACGTCTCCGTCGTCGCGCTCGCGGCCGGCTACAAGACGGAGTTCCCCCTCGCGGACGCCATCATCATGGACAACGCGCCCGACGCCGACCGCGGAGCCGACCTCGGGGCCGCGCGGGCGCTGTTCCTCGGCGCGAACGCGATTGGACCGGCGTACGTCGGCATCGTCGCCACCTACGCGAGCTACGTCGCCGCGTTCGCGGGGCTCGCGGTCTGTCTCGTCGTCTCAGCCGGCCTCCTCTACTGGGACGCGCGGAAGCGGTGAAAAGCAGAAAGCGAAAACCGCATCGGAACGGCGTTCTCGGGTGTCTCTGTGCGGTTGTCGGTCGGTGCGGCGGAAGCGATGACGTGAGCCGAGTGCTCGCTCAGCGGTCGAGTTTCGCCTTCGTGTAGGCTTTCAATCCCCCCTGTTCGACGAGCGACTGGAGGAACTCGGGGAGCGCCTCCGCCTCGTAGGTTTCGTCTCGCGTGTGGTTCGTCACGACGCCCGCGTCGAGGTCGACGTGAATCTCGTCGCCGTCCTCGATGACGTCCGCGCCGGGGCAGATGAGCACCGGCAGGCCGAGGTTGATGGCGTTGCGGAAGAAGATGCGCGCGAACGACTGCGCGACGACCGCCGAGACGCCCGCGCCGACGAGCGACAGCGGCGAGTGCTCCCGCGACGACCCGCTGCCGAAGTTCTCGCCGGCGACGACGAAGTCACCGGGCTCGACCGACTCGGAGAACTCGAGTCTGAGGTCCTCGAAGGCGTGGGTGGCGAGTTCGTCGGGGTCCGACGAGACGATGAAGCGCGACGGCGTTATCTGGTCGGTGTCGATGTTGTCGCCGAAGACCCACGCGCGACCGGGTTCGGCGGGGTCCGGGCGGCCGCCGTCGCCGGCGAACGCGTCCGTCATGGCAGCACCTCCGCGAAGACCGTGTCGTCGTAGCGTTTCGTCTCGACCTCGCGGGGGTCCGTGATTTCGCCGTACAGCGCGCTCGCGCCGACGGTCGCCGGACTCGACAGGTAGACCGACGACTCCATCGACCCCTCGCGGCCGGGGAAGTTCCGGTTCGCCGTGGCGAGACAGACGTCGCCGTCGCCGAGGACGCCCTGATGGTAGCCCGCACAGGGGCCACAGCCGGCGCTCTGGATGACCGCGCCGGCGTCGGTGAGCGTCTGGAAGACGCCCGTCTGGAGCATGTGCTGGTAGACGGACTTCGAGGCGGGGACGACGACCATCCGGACGTTCGGGGCGATGGTCTCGCCCGCGAGGATGTCCGCGACGATTTTGATGTCTTCGTACCGGCCGTTCGTGCAGGTGCCGACGAACAGCTGGTCGATTTCGGTGCCCGCGACCTCGGTCACGTCGACCGCGTTCTCGGGGTTCGACGGCTTCGAGACCTGCGGGGCGAGGGCGGCCGCGTCGTAGCTGTGGACCGCCTCGTAGTCGGCGTCGTCGTCGGAGACGAACGCGTCGTCGAGGTCGATTTCGGTGCCGGTCTGGCGTTCGAGGTACGCCTCGGTCCGCTCGTCGGGCGCGACGAGGCCCGTCTTGCCGCCCATCTCGATTGCCATGTTCGACAGGACGAGGCGCTCGTGAATCGGGAGCGACTCGATGGTACTCCCGGCGTACTCGGCGGCCATGTAGGTACAGCCGTCGAAGCCCACGTCGCCGATGAAACGCAGGATGAGGTCCTTCGCGTAGACGCCGTCCTGGAGGTCGCCGTCGACCTCGAAGCGCAGCGTCTTCGGGACGCGGAACCAGAGTTCGCCCGTCGCGAGCGCGGTCCCGAGGTCGGTCGAGCCGACGCCGGTCCCGAACGCGCCGATACCGCCGTAGGTCGTCGAGTGAGAGTCCGCACCGATGACGAGGTCGCCGGGACCGACGAACCCCTCCTCGACGAGGACGGCGTGGCAGATGCCGTCGCCCACGTCGAACTGGTGCGCGCCGTGTTTCGCCGCGAACTCGCGGACTGCGTTGTGGTTGTTCGCGGCCTGCACCCCGTCCGCGGGGGCGTGGTGGTCGATGGTGAAGACGGTCCGGTCGGGCGCGAACAGTTCGCCGTCGTCGCCCGTCACCTCGTCGAACGTCTGGAACGCGAGCGGCCCGGTGATGTCGTGGGCCATCGCCACGTCCACGTCGGCTTCGACGTAGTCGCCGGCGCGGGCGTCGGTGCCGGACTTCGCCGAAAGCAGTTTCTCCGCGAGAGTTTTTCCGGACATCTCAGTCCTCCTCCCCGTCGGCCGCGACGGTGTCGAGGACGCCCTCGACCGTGCCGCCGGCGAGGACGTGACTCGTCAGACCGAGGCCCAGTCGGTCGGACACGTCGTGGGCGGCCGCCTCGATGCGGCCGAAATCGACCCCGTGACCGACGCCCATGCGTTCGAGCATCTGGACGAGGTCCTCGGTCGGCGTGTTGCCGACGCCGGACATGTCGCCGGGGAGGACGACGCCGCCGCCGAGGCCGCAGACCGAGGCGTCGAAGCGGTCGACGCCGACGGCCATCGCGGCCAGCGTGTTGGCGAGGCTCATCCCGTTCGTGTCGTGGAGGTGCAGGCCCATGTCGAGGCCGGGGTGGGCCTCGAACGCGGCGGTGAAGCGCTCCGTGATTTCGACCGGGTTGGCGAGGCCCATCGTCGTCGCCAGCGTCACCTCGTCGACGCCGGAGTCGACGACGCTGGCGACGACCGCGAGCGTCTCCGTCGGGTCGATTGCGCCTTCGTAGGGGCAGTAGAAGCTCGTTCCCATCCCGGCTTCGACCTCGATACCGTGGTCGTGGGCGAGTTCGACGATGTCGTCCATCTCCGCGAGCACCTCCTCGCGGGTGCGGTTCTGGTTTTTCCTCGTGTAGGTCTCGCTCACCGTGACGAGCGCGTTCACCTTGTCCACCTCGGCCTCGACGGCGCGCTCCATGCCCCGGAGGTTGGGGACGAGCGCCCGGTAGGTCACGCCGTCGCGGCGGGTGATGCGCTTCGCCACCTCGTCGGCGTCCCGCAGGGTCGGGACGGCCTTCGGGTGGGTGAACGAGGAAATCTCGATTTCGTCCACGCCGGTGTCCGAGAGGGTGTCGATTATCTCGACTTTCTCGTCGGTCGGGACGAACTCGTCGAGGCGCTGGAACCCGTCGCGGGGCAGCATCTCGACGACGTGGACGCGCGCCGGAAGCGAGTCGAGGAGGCTCATATCACGTCCTCCGCTTCGAGGTCCGAAAGCACCGACTCGTCGTAGCCGAGTCGGTCGCGGTAGACCGCGTCGTTGTGTTCGCCGAGCGACGGGCCGAGGTGGTCGACCCGACCCGGCGTCTCCGAGAACTTCGGGAAGGCGTTCTGCACGACCGCCTCGCCGAGGTCCGGGTCGTCGACCGTCAGGAACGCCTCGCGCGCCGCGTAGTGCTCGTCGTTGAGGATGTCCTCGACGTTGTACACCGGCGCGAGCGTCGCGTCGGCCTCCTCGAACGCCGCGAGCACCTCCTCGCGGCTGTGGTCGTCCATCCAGCCTTGGATGATGGCGTCGAGTTCGTCGACGTGCTCCAGTCGGTCCTCGTTGGTCTCGAAGCGCGGGTCGTCCTTCAGGTCGGGCCGGTCGATGGCGTCGAAGGTCCGTTCCGCGAGCGGTTGCGCGCTCGCGGAGATGGCGACCCAGCGGTCGTCGCCCGTCCGGTAGACGTTCCGCGGGGCCGACGAGGTCGAGCGGTTACCCGACCGCGACTCGATTTCGCCGAGTTGGTCGTAGCGGAGCGGTTGCGGGCCGAGCAGGCCGAAGATGGGTTCGATGAGGCTCGTGTCGATGTACTGACCGCCGCCGCCGTGGACGTCGCGGTGGTAGAGCGCGAACATCACCGCGAACGTCGAAAACAGCGCCGCGATGTTGTCGGCGAGGCCGGTCGGCGGGAGCAGCGGGGGCGAGTCGGGGAAGCCGTTGAGGTAGGCAAAGCCGGACATCGCCTCCGCGAGCGTCCCGAAGCCGGGGCGCTCGGAATACGGGCCGGTTTGGCCGAAGCCGGACATCCGGAGCATCACGAGGTCGTCGTTGACATCTGAGAGTCGCTCCCAGCCGACGCCCCAGCGTTCGAGCGTGCCGGGTCGGAAGTTCTCGATGAGGAGGTCGGCCTCGCTCACGAGGTCCTCGAACACCGCCGCGCCCTCCTCGGTGGAGATGTTCAGGGTGATAGACTGCTTGTTCCGCGAGAGGTACTTGTGCCAGAGGCCGACGCCGTCTTTCTGTGGGCCGAAGCGGCGGATGTGGTCGCCGAACGCCGGGTGTTCGATTTTGATGACCGTCGCCCCGAAGTCGGCCATGAAGCGGCCGACGGTCGGGCCGGATATCATCGACCCGGCTTCGAGGACGACGAGGCCGTCGAGTGGTCCGTTCGTGTCGTTCGTCATGTCGTGTGTGTCTTCTCGTTCTGTGTCGCGTGTGGTGGTCGTCAGGTGGTGCGTGTGCGTGTCCGCGTGCCCGGTCGTCTGTGCGGCAGGTCGGGCCGCGCGCCCCGGGCTCCCGCGTGGCCGGTCAGTCAGCGTCGTCGACTCCCTTTTCGGTCGCCACGGCCGGTTCACACCGGCCGGTCGATGTGAGTGCCGTGGCCCTTCGTGCCGACTATCTCGCCGTCGTCGTAGGCGAGTTCGCCCTTCACGACGGTCTGGGTCGGCCAGCCGGTGACGTCTCGACCCTCGTAGGGGGAATAGCCGCTGACGCTGTGTAACAGTTCCGGCGTGACCGTCTTCGTCTCGTCGAGGTCGACGACGACGAGGTCGGCGTCGCTCCCGACTCTGACCGTGCCTTTCTTCGGGTAGCAGTTGAACGCCTTCGCCGCGTTGGTGCTCGTCACCTCGACGGCGCGTTCGAGCGAGATGCGGCCTTCGTTGACACCTTCCGAGAGGATGAGCGGGAGCATCACCGGCGTCGAGGGGAACCCGAGCAGGCTGTCACGGATGCCCTCGCCGAACTTGTTCTCCGCGAGGTTGGCGCAGTGGTCGGTGCCGATAGTCGAGATAGTGCCGTCGGCGAGGCGCTCCCAGAGCGTCTCTTGGTCGGCTTTCGACCGAACCGGCGGGTTGACTTTCATGCGCTCGTCGCACTCCTCGGTGGTGAGCGCGAGGTAGTGGATGCACGTCTCGCCCCACGCCCGGTAGCCCGCGTCGTGGAGCGCGGCGAGTTCGTCGGCGGTCCCCCCGGCAGAGATATGGACCGCGTAAAAACGGTCGTCGTAGCCGTGGACCTTGGCGAGCGCGGCCCCGGCGACCATGCTCTGGGTCTCGGCGTAGCCGGGGAACTCCTCGACCATCACCTCGTAGCCCTCGTCGGCGTCGGCGTCGGTGTCGTCGGACTCGGAGGTGACGTAGACGTTGCCGCCGGCGAGCGCGTTCGTGATTTCGACGTTCTCGGAGTGGTAGCCGAGCGTGGTCGGCACGTCCTGTTCGGCGAGTTTCCGGATGAACGCGTCGCCGAAGTCGTCGTGCATGTCGCAGTCGACGCCGAACTTCTCGCGGGCGGCGTCCTTGTAGTTCATGTACCACTTGAACGTCGTGATGCCGAACTCCTCGATGATGGCGGGTATCTCCTCGACGTGCTCCATCGAGAGCAGGCCGAGCGAGAAGAAGTAGTCGTGGTAGTAGTTCGGCTCCGCCTCGTCGAAGTAGCCCGGCATGATTTCCTCGTAGGCCCCGGCCCGGCGGAAGTAGTTCCCGATGGTGGTCACGCCGCCGACGAGGTCGGACTTGGACTCGGACTCGGCGTCCGCCTCCAGCCCGCGGTAGATGCCGTGGTGGGTGTGCGGGTCGATTGCGCCCGGAAGCACGTGCTTGCCCGTCGCGTCGATTTCCGTCTCGCCCGAGAGCGTCCCGGGCGCGGCGATGGCGGAGATGGTCTCGCCGTCGGCCGCGACGTCGGCTTCGAAGGTGCCGTGTTCGGGGGTGACGACGGTGCCGTTCGAGATGACGAGGTCGTGGGTCATAGCGTCTCGACCCACTCCTCGACCGCCTCGGTCTCGAGCACCTCGGCGTACTTCATCCACAGGTCGAGGAGGCCGATTTTGTGCGACGCCTCGATGCGGTCGAAGATGCACTCCTGCGGCAGGACGACGCTGAGGCCGTTCTGCTTGGCGTCGACCGCGGTGGCGCGGACGCACCCGCTCGTGGAGTTGCCGACGATGATGACCGAGTCGTGGCCGCCGCGGACGAGCCGCGAGAGCAGGTCGGTCCCGTAGAACGCCGACGCGTAGGACTTGTCGACGACGGTGTCGCCCTCCTCGGGCGCGACCGGGTCGACGATGTCGAGGTCGGGGTGGTCGGGGTCGTCGTAGCTCGACGGGACGACCCGCGTGTACGTCACCGGAAGCCCCTGTTCCCGCGCGAAATCGAGGAACGGGTCGATGTGCTCGATGGCGTCCCACGCGATGTCGCCCATCGCGGTGCGGTACTCCTCGATAGCCTCGAGGATGGGGACGTTCTCGCCGACGATGAGCCGCTGCATGTCGATGACGAGAACCATCGGGTTCTCGCCCATGCCGCGGGACTCCCACGACGAGGCGCCCTCCTTGTCGTAACCAGCCTTCGTGATGACCTGTTTATCCTGTTCAGATAGCAGGTCCTCCCAGATACGGTCTGTCATGACTCGCTTCGCCTGAGATGCGGTGGCATCCAGCATAAAAGTACGGCACGGTTCGCCGGGGTCATGTTACGGGGCGAACACCTCCAGCGTCCGCGCCACCCACTCGCGGTCGACGCCGGCGGGCGCGCGGACGACCGGGAGGTCGACGCCCATCTCGCGGAGTTCGGCGAGTCGCCCCCGCGCGTCGTCGGGCGTGCCGACGAGCGCCACGAGGTCGAGGAAGTCGGCCGAGAGTTCGCGCGCCCCGGCCTCCGTCGTCGGCGCGGCGCGGACCGCCTCGACCTCGTCGCCGAAGCCGGCCTGCTCGGCCGCGCGGTCGTAGTAGCCCGGCACGTCCCGCAGGTAGTAGGCGACGTGTTCGGCCGCCGCCCGGCGCGCCTCGTCGGGGTCGTCGTGGACGGCGGTGAGGACGTACATCGCCACGTCCACGTCGCTCCGGTCGCGCCCGGCGCGGGCGGCCCCGGTGTCGAGCCACTCCAGCGCCTCCTCGAACTGCGGGCGGGGGTAGAGGTTCGGGAGCCAGCCGTCGGCGACCTGCCCGGTGAGTCGGACGTTCGCCGGCCCGAGCGCGCCGTTGTAGATGGGTATCTCCTCGCGGACGGGTTCGAACGCGTCCCAGAAACTCGTGCGCTCGGGCGAGAAGAACTCCCCGTCGAAGGAGTCGGCGTCGCCGCGGAGGTAGCGCCGCACGAGTTCGACGTACTCGTGGAGGCGCGACAGCGGGCGGTCGAAGGGGACGCCGTGGAACGTCTCGACGACGCCGGGGTGGGCGACGCCGAGGCCGAGAATCGTGCGGCCGTCCGAGTGGTCGTCGAGGGTCGCCGCGGCCGCCGCGAGCGCCGCCGGCGTCCGCGAGAACACGTTGACGATGCCCGTCGCGAGGCCGATTTCGTCGGTGTGGACGGCCCAGCGTTCGAGCTTTCCGAAGGCGGTTTTTCCCTGCCCCTCGGCGGCCCACGCCGACTCGTAGCCGAGTTCCTCGGCTCGGACGACGAGCGAGGGGTCGTCGCGGAGCGCGAACAGAACCGCGGTTCGGTCGCTCATTCCTCCGCCGGGACTGCGGCCGCGTCCTCGACCGGGACGACGCCGTCGACGGCGAGGTCGTTCCAGATGTCGAGACGCTCGATGAGGCCCCGGCGGACGACGTAGATATCGACGTAGCGAACGTCCGAGAACTCCTCACCGTCGTTGTCGACGCCGTAGAGCGACCCCGTGCTCACGACGGTGTCGCCCGCCTCTATCCAGCGGTCGAACTCCTTGGCCGCCCACTCGTACCGCGGTTCGAGGTGCGCGAGGAAGTCGTAGGCCGCGGTCGGTCCCTCGAAGGTCGCACCCGGCAGGGAGATGACGGCGTCCTCGGCGAACAGGTCTCCGACGGTGTCTCTGCGGTCGTCTTCCATCCGGTCGAAGAACTCCTCGACGATGTCTCGTGGCGAGTCCATGCGCTATGCGTGTTCTCAACCCACATAATTTTTCACTCCGATATTCCTGACTATCTGTTATTCCTGAACGTCCGAGACGGAGCGACAGCGGACGACGCAACGGCGAACGATATGCAACAGCAAGCGATGATGCAACAGCGAGCGATTCTACTCACGCACGCACCGCTGAGACCGGCGGAATCGGGAGGTTCGTTGGGACCGCCACCGCCGGAGGCGGTAGTTTTACGATAGAGTCTACCTAGCAGAGTGCATGGACGAACTAGCCCGGCGGACGCCGAGCGACGGCGTCGCCGAAGTCGTCTCGGCCGACGACATCGAGTGGGATATCGACACGGACGTGCTCGTCGCGGGCGGCGGGGGGACCGGCCTCGTCGCCGCGCTCGCGGCCAGCGAGAACCCCGACGTTCGTGTGACGGTGCTGGAGAAAGCGCCCGAGTGCGGCGGGAACACCTCGCTTTCGACGGGGATGATTCCCGCAGCGGGGACGCGACTCCAGCGCGAGGCGGGTATCGAGGAGACGCCCGCCGACATGGCCCGCGACATCTTGGAGAAAAACGATTACGAGGCCGACGAGGAGCGCGTGCGGTACCTCTGCGAGGAGAGCACGAACCTCATCCACTGGCTCGTCGACGACTGGGACGTCACGCTCCACGTCGTGGACGACTTCAAGTACCCCAAGCACTCCGAGTACCGGATGCACGCACCGGAGGGTCGAAACGGCGAGAACCTCGTCGCCGAACTGGTCGAGCGCGTCGAGTCGACGCCGAACATCGAACTCCTGACGAACGCACCCGTGAAGCAGCTCGTCGCCGACGACGGCGCGGTCCGGGGCGTCGTCGCCGGCCTCGGCCACGACGAGGCCATCGAAGCCGAGAAGGTCATCCTCGCCACCGACGGCTTCGCCGGCAACCGCGAGATGGTCACCGACTACTGCGAGGAGGACATCGAGCGGGCGCTGTACTTCGGCGCTGACGGCAACACCGGCGACGGCGTCCGCTTCGGCGCGGAACTCGGCGGCGAACTCGCCTGCATGGACGCCTATCAGGGCCACGCGACGGTGGCGAGCCAGACGGGGATGCTCTCGACCTACGCGGTCACGATGAACGGGGGCATCCTCGTGAATCGGGACGGCGAGCGGTTCGGCGACGAGTCCGCGGGGTACAGCGAGTTCGCCATCTCGGTGCTCAAACAGCCCGGCGGGCAGGCGATTCAACTGTTCGACGAGCGCATCTTCGAGCGACTCCGCGGGCAGTTCGAGGACTTCGACGAGGCCATCGAGCAGGGGACCTACCACAGCGACGACTCGGTCGCCGACCTCGCCGAGCGACTCGGTGCCGACGGCGAGCGCGCCGCGGAGACGGTCGCCGACTACAACGGGGCCGCCGCGGCGGGCGAACCGGACGAGGTGGGCCGCGTCGACGGCGCGAACCCGCTGGAAGCGCCCTTCTACGGGACCAAAGTCACCGGCGCGCTCTTTCACACGCAGGGCGGGCTCGTCGTCGACGAAGACGGGCGCGTCCTCCGAACCGACGGGAGTACGGTCGAGAACCTCTACGCCGGTGGTGGCACGGCCTGCGGTATCAGCGGCCACGGCGCGGGCGGCTACCTCTCCGGCAACGGGCTGACGACCGCGCTCGGCTACGGCCGCCTCGCCGGCATCCACGCCCGCGAGTCGCTCGACTGACGCGCGGACTCGGCCGACTCGACCGGCTCAACCGACTCGACGCGGGAATATCTTCGGAACGTGACAACACGAGTACGATAGCATTTATTACAATTGGCACCAACCTCGTGATTGATTGCCATGGGTAAGACTCTCAAGTCTTCGACGAGCAACAGGCGGCGCTTCCTCAAAGCAACGGGTGCGAGCGTCGCGGCATTGACATTAGCCGGCTGTGCGAGCGACGACGCCGGAAACGGCGGCGGCGATTCGGGCGGCGACTCCGGCGGTAACTCGGGCGGGTCCGGCGGCGACACGGGCACCACGACGGGGACGCCCGAGCAGTCCGTCGACGAGGTCATCATCGGTTCGAACCACCCGCTTTCGGGCAGTCTCGCCGCGACGGGCGTCGGGATGAGCAACGCCATCAAACTCGCCGCGATGCGGAAAAACGAGGAGGGCGGCATCGAGTCGCTCGACGGCGCGGAAGTGACCGTCATCGAGGGCGACAACCAGGGCGCACAGGAACTCGGCGGACAGGTCAGCGAGGAACTGCTCAGCGAGGGCGCGCACGTCCTCACCGGCTGTTACTCCTCGCCGGTGACGACGGCGGCGACGCAGGTCGCAGAACGGCAGGGCGTCCCGTTCGTCATCTCCATCGCGGCGGCGGACAACATCCTGCAGGGCCGCGACTTCAACTACGTCTACCGGCCCCAGCCCCCGGCCCGCCGGCTGGCGAGCGACTACGCGGACCTCGTGCCGTCGGTCATCCGCGACGGCGGCGGCACCATCGACACGGCGGGGCTGTTCTACATCAACAACAGCTACGGGCAGGCGATTCGCGACAGCCTCCGCGAGTTCCTCCCCGAGCAGAACGTCGAAATCGTCGAGGAGACGGCCATCGAGTTCGGCGCGTCGAACGCCAACACGCAGGTGTCGCGGCTCCGGAGCGCCGACCCCGACACCATCATCGCCACGACGTACGTCGCCGGCGGCGTCCTGCTCGCGCAGGCGCTGCAGGACCAAGACTACCGGCCGCCGTATCTGACCGCGTCCGCGTCCGCGACGTTCACCGACGACGACGCCGTCAGCGACATCGGCGAGTTCGCAAACGGCGTGCTGGACAACAACTACGCGCTGAACCCGACGGTCGACAAGACCGCCGAGGTCCGCTCGCAGTTCCTCGACAACTACGACCAAGAATTCTCGGCGTCGGTCGGGATGGCCTACACCGCGGCCGAGGTCATCATCCAGGCGGTCGAAGAGGCCGGCAGCGTCGAGCGCGACGACATCAACGAGGCGCTCAAGAGCCTCAGCTACGAGGACCACATCTCCGCGATGGGCGCTATCGAGTTCGACGACCAAGGCGAGAACGTCAACGCGCTCGGCCCGGTGAACCAGGTTCAGGACCTCTCGGTCAAGGTCGTCTACCCCGAAGAGTACGCGGAGGCCGACCCACAGGTCTGACCGCGACCCTCGCGCCCGTCACGTCAACGAACCGTCCCGAAAGATAGCCACCTTTTATGGGGGTTGCCAACAATTCCCGAGCGTAGAAACCGCATGGGACACCTAGTCACATCGGTCGCGCCGCTGCCGCTGCAGGGCGGTGGCCTCGGCCGATTCATCGACCCGTTCGTACAGTTCCTGACTGACATCACCAACCTGGAGCCCGTCCTCCTGCAGTTGCTCGCGTTCGGCCTCCTGCTCGGGGGCGTCTACGCGCTGACGGCGCTCGGACTGACCATGATATTCGGCGTGATGGACGTCATCAACTTCGCCCACGGCGTCTTCCTCGTCGTCGGGATGTACTCGGTGTGGTTGGTCTCCGAGATGGCGGGTATCAGCCCGTTCCTCGGCATCCCCATCGCCGCCGCCGTGCTGTTCGTCCTCGGGGTGGTCGTCCACGTACTCACGGTCGAACCCATCATCGAGGCCCCCCAGCAGAACCAGCTCATCGCCACGCTGGGCGTCCTCTTTATCATCCAGTCGGCCATCGAAATCGTGTTCACGCCCGACCCCCAGCAGGTCGAACTCTCGCTCGGGTCGATACAGGTCGGCGGCGTCTTCATCCCGCTCGGACAGTTCTACGCGCTCGTCATCGCGCTCGGGACGATGCTCGCCGTGCGGGCGTTCCTGAACCGGACCGACCTCGGCCGGAAGATTCGCGGCACGGCCGACAACCGCGACGGCGCGCGCTACGTCGGCATCAACGTCCGCCGAATCAACTACCTCACCTTCGGTATCGGCGCGGCGCTGGCCGGCGTGGCCGGCGGCTCCATCGCGCTGTTCCAGCGGTTCGACCCCTTCACGGGCGAGACGTACCTCATCAACGCCTTCGTCATCGTCATCCTCGGCGGCCTCGGGTCGTTCCCCGGCGCGTTCGTCGGCGGCCTCATCGTCGGGATGATTCAGGTGTTCGGGGGCTACTACCTCCCCGGGACCACCGCGCAGGTGCTCATCTTCCTGCTTTTCATCGGGACGCTCCTCGTCAAGCCCGAGGGCCTCTTCGGAGGTGCTGAGGCGTGAGCGCCATCGAGACTGTCCGCGACCGCTACCGGACGTTCGACGACCAGCGGTACGCCCCGCTGGTGAAGGGCGTCGGGCTGTTCGGCCTGCTCGCGGCGCTCCCGACGATTATCGAAATCGACGTCGCCGGGATGGAACTCGCGGCGCTGTTGAGCCTGAAAGTGCTCATCCTCACGGTCATCTACGCCTACACGGCCCAGGCGTGGAACATCATGTCCGGCTACACCGGGCAGTTCTCCTTCGGGCACGCGGCGTTTTTCGGCATCGGCGCGTACGCCACGCAGGCGCTCGTCGTCGACGCCGCGGTGAACCCGTGGATCGGAATGCTCGTCGGCGGCGTGCTGGCCGGGGCCTACGGGCTCATCATCGGCGCGCTCTCGTTCCGCTTCAAACTGCAGGGCCACTACTTCGCGCTGGCGACGCTCGCGTTCGCGGAACTGCTCCGCTTCGTCGTCACCAACATGTCGGAGCTCCGCGGGGCCAACGGCTACTTCAAGGCGTTCCCGCGGGACTACGGCGCGGAGTACGGCCTCGTCGCCTTCCAGTTCCAGAACGACCTGCCGTACTACTACCTCATCGTCGGCTTCCTGCTCGTCGTGACGCTCGTCTCGTGGCTCATCAAGAACTCGTGGGTCGGGCTGTACTTCTTCGCCATCCACGAGGACGAGCGGGCCGCCGCCAGCGTCGGCGTACCGAGCTTCCGATACAAGCTCATCGGCGTCGCTGTCAGCGCCTTCTTCACCGCCCTCGGCGGTGCCTACTGGTCGATGTACTTCAACACCATCCGCCCCGACACCGTGTTCGCGCTGTTCAAGAACGTCGAACTGCTCCTCCCCGCCGTCGTCGGCGGGCCGGGGACGCTTCTGGGCCCCATCGTCGGCTCGTTCATCGTCACGCCGGTCAGCGAAATCGCGCGGACGACGTTCTCCGACATCAACGGCCTCGACCGCATCATCTACGGCGCGTTCCTCGTGGCCATCGTCATCTACTCGCCGCGCGGCGTCGTCAGTTGGCCGAGCCAGGCGCGCGCGCTCTGGGAGCGCGTCCGCGGTGACGAGGAGGTGAGCGAGTGATGTCGGCAGACGAGACGAACGCGCAGAGCGTCGACGACGCGGACGCCGACATCGACCGCGACGGCGAGCAGATTCTGTCGGTCGAGGGCGTCGGCAAGCGCTTCTCCGGCCTGCAGGCGCTCGACGACGTGGACATGACCGTCAACCGCGGCGAGATTATCGGCCTCATCGGGCCGAACGGCGCGGGCAAGACCACGCTGTTCAACTGCATCAGCGGGGCGTTCCCGCCGACGAGCGGGACCGTCAGACTCGACGGCGAGGTCATCTCCGGCCTCCCGGCGCACAAAATCGCGCGGGCGGGGCTGGCGCGGACGTTCCAAATCACGCGCCCGCTGGAGGAACTGACCGTCGTCGAGAACGCGATGGTCGGCGCGCACATCCACACCCGCCGCCGGGGCGAGGCGCGCGAAATCGCCATGGAGACCCTCGAATTCGTCGGGCTCGCGGACAAGGCCGAAGAGGAGGCGGGCGAACTCACCGTGGGCGCACAGAAGCGCCTCGAACTCGCCCGCGCCGTCTCGACGCGGCCGGAAATCCTGCTCCTCGACGAGATTATGGCGGGGCTCACCCCGTCGGAGTCGAACCAGATGCTCGACCTGTTCCGCCAACTCCGCGAGCGCGGGACGAGCCTCCTCATCATCGAACACGACATGAAAGCCATCATGAACATCTCGGACTACGTGAAAGTGCTGGACCAAGGGAAGGGCATCGCCTTCGGCGCGCCCGAGACGGTGGTCGAAGACGACCGCGTCATCGAGGCCTACATCGGGGGGTTCGACGTCGATGCTTGAACTGAGCGGCGTCCGCGCGGGCTACGACGACATCGAGGTGCTCCACGGCGTCGACATGCACGTCGACGAGGGCGAAATCGTCGCGCTCATCGGCTCGAACGGCGCGGGCAAGACGACGACGATGCGCACCATCTGCGGCATCCTCTCGCCGAGCCGCGGCGAGATAACCTACCGCGGCGAGGAGATTCACTCGAAGGCGTCCCACGAAATCGTCGAGCGCGGCATCGTGCAGGTCCCCGAGAACCGCGACCTGTTCACCAACATGACCGTCATCGACAACCTGCTACTCGGCGCGCAGACCGAGGAGGCGAAGGCGGACCGCAAGGAGAACCTCGACGAGATGCTGGAGCTGTTCCCCCGGCTCGCGGAGCGCAAGAACCAGCGCGCCGGCACCATGTCCGGCGGGGAACAGCAGATGCTGACCCTCGCCCGCGCGCTCATGGGCGAGCCCGACCTGCTCATCCTCGACGAGCCCTCCATCGGCCTCGCGCCGCACCTCGTTCAGGAGGTGTTCGACGTCATCGAGGACATCCACGCGCAGGGCATGACGGTCCTCATGGTCGAACAGAACGTCCAGCAGACGCTCAAGCTGGCCGACCGGGGCTACGTCATGGAAAACGGCCGCATCAGCATGACCGCCGACGGCGACGAACTCCTCGAAGACGAGGGCGTCGTCGAGGCGTACCTCGGGGTGTGAGATGACCGACGAAGCGCTCGCGTCGTTCGTGTCTGACCTCGACCGGGGCGACCTCCCCGCGTCGGTCGCCGACCGCGCGTCCCTCGTCGTCGCCGACACCATCGGCGCGGTGCTGGGCGGCGCGTCGGACCCCGCGGTCGCCGCGCTGGCGCGCCGGTGGGCCGACGAGAACGGCGGCGAATCGACCATCATGGGGACCGCGGGCGAGCGGACCTCGGCGTACCGCGCCGCGTTCGTCAACGCGGCCGCCGGGAGCGTCCTCGAACTCGACGAGGGCCACCGCTTCGCGGCCGGCCACCCCGCCATTCACGTCCTCCCCGCGCTCCTCGCGGACGGCGAGTCGGCCTACCGCAGCGGCGACGAGTTCCTGACGGCGTTCGTCGCCGGCTACGAGGCGGCGGTCCGCGCCGCCGAGGCGGTTGTCCCGCTCGCCGACGGCCTCCACCCCCACGGCGTCTGGGGCGGCGTCGGGACCGCCGCGGCCGTCTCCCGGCTCCGCGGCCTCGACGCCGAGACGACGCTCGACGCGATGCGCATGGCGGCGAACTACGCCCAGCACACCCGGTTCGAGGCGGCCACCGAGGGCGCGACCGTCAGGAACGGCTACGTCGGGATGAGCAACCTCTCGGGGCTCCTCGCGGTCGACCAAGCCGAATCGGGGTTCACCGGCCTCGACGACGGCGTGGTCCGACACCTCGAACCCGTGGCCGCGGACGGCCCCGACCGGAGCGCCCTCGCCGACGAACTCGGCGAGCGCTGGGAAATCGAGCGCGGCTACTTCAAGGTCCACGCGGCCTGCCGCTACACCCACGCCGCCCTCGACGCCGTGGCGCTCCTCGTCGACGAGGCGGGCGTCGACGCGGCCGACATCGAATCGGTCACCGTCGAGACGTACCCCGCCGCGGCGGCGCTGTCGGACCCTGCACCCGAGAACGCCCTGCAGGCGAAGTTCTCCCTCCCCTTCGCCGTCGCCTCAGCGCTGACGGCCGGCGAGACCGGCAAGGAGGCGTTCACCGACGAGGCGCTGACGAAGGCCACGCTCGGGTTCGCCCGACGCGTCGACGTGGTCGCCACCGAGGAGTTCGCGGCCCGCGCCCCCGACGAGCGCGGCGCGCGCGTCACCGTCGGGACGGGCGACGGCGAGCAGTACGCCCGCGAGGTGCGCGCCGCCCGCGGCGGCGAACGCGACCCCTTCACCGAATCGGAACTCCGAGCGAAGTTCGACCGACTCGTCGCGCCCGTCATCGGCGACGGCGGCGTCGACGGCCTCTGGACCGCGGCGACCGAACCCGCCGCCCCCCGCGTGCTCTGCGCCCTCACTCGGGCCTGAGCACCCGTTCGACCACGCATTCAGACCATGATTTCACAGGAACCAGTCCGAGACTGGGAACGACAGGTGCACCGCTTTCTGACCGACGAGATACCCGAGGACGTGCGCGCCGACGGGGCGCGAATCGTCGCGGACGTGCTCGCGGCGACCGTCGCGGGGGCGGCCGCGCCACAGCACGCGGGCGTCTTCCGCGACGCGGCGCTGGCCGACGGCCCGGCGTCCGTCCTCGGGACCGACCGACGCGTCGACCCGTCGCAGGCGGCGCTGTTGAACGCGACGGCGGCGATAACACAGGAGATAGAGGAGGGCCACAACCGGGGCGGCCACGTGGGCGCGAGCATCGTCGCGGGCGCGGTGGGCGTCGCCGAGGCCCACGACGTTGGCGGCGAGACGTTCGTGGACGCCTGCGTCCGCTCCTACGAGCTGTGCGCGCGCTTCGAGTACGCCATCTTCGCGATGAAGGCCCGGATGAACGAGGCGATTCCGTGGCTCGTCCGCGACCCGCACTCGACGTGGACGACGCTCGGACCGGCGCTGACCGCCGCCGTCTGCGCGGGGCAGTCGCCCGACGAAGTGCGCGAGACGGTCCGGACCGCGCTGAACCTCGCGGTCGTCTCCATGCACGACCCCTTCGCCGAGGGCGCGCCGTCGCGGAACGTCACCGCCGGCTTCTCCGCGCAGGCCGGCGTGAGCGCCGCGGCGCTGGCCGCCGCCGGACTCCGGGGGTCGCCCGCCGCGATGGAGGCCGTCTACGACCCGTTCGAGACGCTCCTCGGTGACGGCGAGTTCGCCGCCCTCTTCGACTCGCTCGGCGACGACTGGTGGATTACCGAGGCCTACCAGAAGCCGTACCCGTCGTGTCGCTACACTCACGCCCCGCTCGACGCCCTGCGGGACGCCGGCGCGGACGACCTCACGCCCGCCGACGTGGACCGAATCGACGTGTACACCTACCGCAACGGCGTCGATATGAGCCACGCGCGCCCCGAGACGCTCACCGCGGCGAAGTTCTCGACGCCGTACGTCCTCGCCCGCTGGGTCGCGGACGGACGGGTCGAACTCGACCACTTCCTCGACGACGCGCTCGGCGACGAGACCGTACAGGCGCTCACGGAGCGCGTCCACCTGCACGCGGACGAGGCGTTCGAGCGGGCGTTCCCCGACGACTGGGGCGCGCGCGTCGAAGTGACCGCCCGCGACGGAAGTCGCTATGTCGGCGAGCGCGAGTACCCCCGCGGCGACTACCGCGACCCGCTCTCGGGGTCCGACCTCGCCTCGCGCAACCGCGACCTGCTCGCGTTCGGTCTCGGCGACGACGCCGCAGATGAAGCGCTCGGCGCGCTCTCGGCGGTGGATTCGAGTCCGGTCCGCGAGACCGTCGCCGCGCTGACACGGGGCTAGCCCGAACGCTCGTTCGGGTTCTCCGAACGAAACGCCAACAATTATTACCGCACTCAGTCATTGATAACTATGAACACGGGCGGGCGCGAGACGGCCGGGACAATCGGCGCTACGAAAACGTCGTTCGGTATCGTCGAACACATCAGAGACCACGACGCGAGCGGGGTGTCGGAGATAGCGAACGACCTCGGCATCTCGAAGAGTACGGCCCACAACCACCTCAAGACGCTCGCGGAGCTCGGCTACGTCGTCAGGCAGGGCGACGAGTACGCGCTGGGCCTGAAGTTCCTCGACCTCGGCGACCACGCACGGACGCGACACGCGCTGTACCACGCTTCCATCGGCGAGATGGACGACCTCGTCGAGGCCGTCGGCGAGCGCGGACAGGTGATGGTCGAGGAGAACGGCCGCGGCGTCTACATCTATCAGGTAAAATCCGAGCAGGGCCTCCAGACCGACTCGCACATCGGCACGACCGTCGACCTCCACACCACGTCGGTCGGCAAGTCCTACCTGGCCTTCTGCGACGAGGAGCGTCGAAACGAGATTCTCGACGGCGAACTGACGCGGCTGACGACGAAGACGATAGACGACCGCGACGCCCTCGAAGCCGAGTTGGCGACGATTCGCGAGCGCGGCTACGCCTTCAACGACGAAGAGCGCATCACCGGCATGCGGGCGGTCGGTGCGCCGATTCTCTCCGACGACGGGACCATTCTCGGCTCTATCAGCGTCTCCGGTCCCACCACGCGGATGAAAGGCGAGTGGTACCACACGGAAGTGCCGGAGATGGTGACGCAGGCCGCCCGCGTCATCGGCATCCGCGCGACGTACTCGTAATCGTCTCGCAGTGGCGAACGTCCGTTCGGCTGTGCTGTATTTCGTGCGATATTTGACGGTTGACGTGCTCGACATCCGGTGTCCGGAGACCGAGTCGACCGAGCGCGGAATCAAATTACACACATACGCTTGTAACGCCTCTCCGAGAGAGTCGGCCCCGACATTCGTAACACGGGGCGACTGGCTCGCGAGGCGGTGGCTTCGAGGCGAGTCACTTCCGGCAGACATATAAGAAAAACGAGTACAGCATAAACGTTGATAATTCTTCTCACCGCGGGCATCAAAAACGCGAGAAGAGCGGGCCAGTCAACCGTAGCAACACGACTGAGACCGACGGAAGAATCATGTTCGTCAACCTGAGATAATCGCCTCAGACGACCTTCAAACGGCGTTATTGTGGCATTGAGTCCACGACAGCATCACTGGTTCATCCCCGTATATTAGACGCTGAACGTCCGTTCGATTCGCTTCGTCACGCGGCCAGTCATGGGTAGACGGGTAAATAAGTAAATCGATATATATGTAGATATGTCGGGCGAAACCGTTGTGTCCGGTTCGGCTCCGGCGACTGCCGAGAGGGGACGCCGCGGGGTCGAGAGCGCCGCCGCTCGAAGCGGTCGGCTGGGCGGGGACCGCGCGTGTCCCGGTCGCCGGCCGCGGAGCGAGTCAGTCGGCCATCGGGGCCTGCAACTCGCGTTCGACCTCGTCGTCGACCTCGACGGGGCCCTCGGCGAAGACGACGCCGTGGGCACCCTCTCGCTCCTTCGCACTCGCCGCGACGCGGACGAACGACGCCTTCTCGCGGGCGTCCGGGATAGTGTGACCGCCGCAGTAGCTCACACCCGATCGAACCCCGCCGAGGAACTCCTCGACGAGCGGTTCGACCGGCCCCTTGTGGGGCGTGAGCGCCTCGACGCCCTCGCCCGCGTCCACGTCGCTCTGTTTGTCGTCGCGGTCGTCGGCCGCCTCCGTCGAGGCCATCCCGCGGGAGCGCTTGTACGTCTCGCCGTCGACCTCGACCACGTGGCCCGGTGCCTCGTCGGTGCCGGCGAAGAAGCTACCCATCATGACGGTGTCCGCACCGGCCATGAGGGCCTTCGCGGCGTCGCCGGAGGTCCGAATCCCCCCGTCGGCCATGACGTGGATGCCGAGGTCGTGCGCCCGCTCGGCGCACTCCGAGACGGCCGTGAGCTGCGGATAGCCCGCGCCCGCGACCTCGCGGGTCGTGCAGTGCGAACCCGGTCCGACGCCGACTTTCACACAGCCCGCGCCGGCCTCCCAGAGGTCTTCGACGGCCGCCGGCGTGACGACGTTACCCGCGACGATTTCGGGGTCGAACTCGTCGCGAATCCGTTCGACAGCGTCCAGACACCGCTCCATGTGACCGTGAGCGATGTCCATGACAATGGCGTCGGCGCCGGCGTCGAGGAGCGCCTCGGTCCGGTCGAGGTAGTCCTCGTTGATGCCGACCGCGCCCGAGACGGTCCCGCCCGCCTCGGCGACGCGGCGGACCTGTTCGGCCTGCTCGTCCACGTCGAGGAAGCGGTGGACGACGCCGAGGCCGCCGAGGCCGGAGAGCGCCGCCGCGAGGTCTGTTTCGGTGACGGTGTCCATAGCCGCGCTGACGAGCGGCGTGTCGAGGCGCAAGCCCGGCGTCACGTTGGTCGAGAGGTCCACGTCGCTCCGGCTGTCGACCGGGGAGCGCTGTGGAACCAGCAATACGTCTCCGTAAGAGAGTCCTGTGCGAATCTCCATCGTAACCCTCCACAGCCGAAGGGTGGGACGGTAATAACGCCCACGAACGCGGTTCGCGTCGCCGCGGAACGAAACTATTACGCGCTGGCGCTCGTCTGTTCACTAACACACGGCGCCGCGTCTCGTGCGAATCTCCAACCCATCGTAACCCCAAGACGTTCGCCGTTCGCGGGCCGTGTGGTTCGAACCGTCCGCGAGCGACAGCGTCGCGCGGGAGCGGAGTATCGAAGTCGAATTCGGGGCAGGGTTCGAAAGCGTTTTGTCAGACTGATATTGACAGATAGCTGCCGTACCGACCGCACCACCTCGAGTCGGTCACGGTAGGTGGACCAGAGGCAACCCACAGCGTCGCGATTGGTCCCTGTCTCGTACTTCGCGGACCGAAGGAATTTCTTCCGGGGAGTTCCTTACGCAGGTATGCAGACTGTCATTCTCGCCGCCGGCCGCGGCACCCGGATGCGTCCGCTCACGGACCGCCGACCCAAGCCGATGCTCCCCGTGGCCGACCGGCCGCTCGTCGCGCACACCGCCGACGCCGCCGTCGAGGCGGGCGCGACGGACATCACGCTCGTCGTCGGTTACGAGGCCGATGACGTGCGCGACTACTTCGGCGACGAGCGCGCCGGCGTCCCGGTCGAGTTCGCCGTGCAGTCGGAACAGCGCGGGACGGCCGACGCGGTCCGCGCCGCGGCCCCCCATCTCGACCCCGACGAACCGTTCGTCGTCCTCAACGGCGACGCACTGTACGACGTGCCGTCGCTCTCGACGCTCTACGAGGGGACGCCCGCGGTCGGGTCGTTCCGCGTCGACGACCCGAGTTCCTACGGCGTCCTCGACACCGACGACGAGGGCTTCGTCACCGGGGTCGTCGAAAAACCCGAACACCCGCCGTCTGACCTCGTCAACGCCGGCGCGTACGTCTTCCCGGCCGAGGCCCACGGCTGGCTCGACGTGGACGAGAGCGACCGCGGGGAACTGGAACTGACCGACGTGCTCGCGGCGACCTGCGAGGCTTACGACGTGCGCGGCGTCGCCTTCGACCGCTGGCTCGACGTGGGGCGACCGTGGGAGCTTCTCGAAGCCAACGAGTGGAAACTCGGCGAACTCGAGCCGCGAATCGACGGCGACGTGTCCGAGCGCGCCGAACTCGACGGGCCGGTCGTCGTCGAGGAGGGCGCGACGGTTCGCTCCGGCGTGGTCATCGAGGGCCCGGTGCTCGTCCGCAGCGGGGCCACCGTCGGACCGAACGCCTACGTCCGCGGGCACACGCTCGTCGGCGAGAACGCCAAGGTCGGCCACGCGGTCGAGGTGAAAAACAGCGTCCTGATGGAGGGCGCGACGGTCGGCCACCTCTCGTACGTCGGCGACAGCCTCCTCGGCCGCGACGTGAACTTCGGCGCGGGGACCAAGGTCGCGAACCTCCGCCACGACGGCGAACCAGTCCGACAGATGCTCAAGGGGGAACTCGTCTCCTCGGGTCGCCGGAAGTACGGCGTCGTCCTCGGCGACGAGGTGAAAACCGGCATCAACGCCTCGCTGAACGCAGGCGTCAGAATCCCGACCGGCGGCACGGTCAAGCCCGGTGAGTCCGTGCTCTACGACCGCATCGACGAGCGCGGCACGGCGGACAAGACGGACGAGGCGGACGAGGACGCGATGGACTGAGACTCACCGGCCGGCGAAGACTGACCGAGACGCGACGAAAACCGCCCCGGCCGTCCGATTCCTGATATCTGAAAGACACTTAATCTGCCAAACAGTTATCAGACACAACAGCGAAGACTCACGACAGTACATGGACGGGACCGAGGGGGAGTCACCGACGATACGCGTGCTCTACGTCGACGACGACGAGGGGCTGTTGGCGCTGACGAAGCGGTTTCTCGAATCGACCGACGACGGTATCGAGGTCGAGACGACCGACTCGCCGCAGCGGGCGCTGGCGCTCCTCGAAAGGGAGTCGTTCGACGCGGTCGTCTCCGACTACCAGATGCCCGAGATGTCGGGCCTCGAACTCCTGTCGGTGCTCCGTGACGAGCGCGCCTCCGACATTCCCTTCGTCATCTTCACCGGGCGGAGCCGCGAGGAGGTCGCCATCGAGGCGCTGAATCTCGGCGCGGACAGCTACCTCCAGAAGGGCGGCGACCCGACGGCGCAGTACGGTGTCCTCCGGCAGACGCTCGTCAGAATCACGGAACACAGGCGCGCGGAGCAGCGCCTCCGGGAGCGCGAGGCGCATCTCCGCGTCACCCTCGACTCCATCGCCGAGGGCGTCGTCGCCACCGACGCCAGCGGGACGGTCACCCAGCTGAACCGAACGGCCGAGGACAGAACCGGCTACGACGCCGACGCCGCAGTCGGCAAGCCGCTTTCTGACGTGTTCCACCTCGTCAACGCGGAGACCGGCGAACGCATCGACCCGCTGCAGCGCGTCGCCGAGGCGGGCGGACCGGTCGAACTCGGCGCGGGAACGAAACTCGTCACGAGCGACGGCGACGAACGGTACATCGAAGACAGCATGTCGCCCATCAGGACCGACGACGGGGAAGTCGAAGGGGTCGTCGTCGTGTTCCGCGACGTGACCGAGGCGTACCGCGAGCGGGAACGGCGAGAGCGCCAACGGCGGGCGCTCATCGACCTCGCGACCGACGAGACGGTCATCGCGGGGTCGTTCGAAGACGCCCTCCCGCGCATCACCGAGACGATGGCGACGGTGCTGAGCGTCGAGCGGGCGAGCGTCTGGCTGTTCGACGACGCCGAGACGCTCCGCTGTGTCGACCAGTACGACCAGGTGTCGGGCGGGCACACGGCCGGGGCGACGCTAACTGCGTCAAACTACCCGTCGTACTTCGAGGCGCTGGAGGCGAATCGGTCGCTCGGCGTCGACGACGTTCAGACCGACCCCGCGACCGCCGAGCTACGGAACGGCTACCTCGAACCGAAGGGCATCACGTCGATGCTCGACGCGACGGTCAGGTCGGGCGGCGAAGTCGTCGGCGTCGTCTGTCACGAACACGTCGGCGAGCCGCGGCAGTGGCGGACCGACGAACTGCGATTCGCCGCGGAGGTCGCCGACAACGTGGTCATCGCGCTCATGCGGGCGACCGACGTCGACGCGCTCCCGGCGAACGACGAGGGGGACGGGACGGGAGAGGCGAACGCAGACGAGAGCGCTGGCGAACACGGGGAGTGAACCGACCGCCGCACGGGTCGACCCGCCCGAGTCGGCCGACTCCGGGTCTACTTTTCGTCCGTTCGGAATCCCATCCGGTCAGTTCTCGTGACCGAATTCGAATATCGAACCCCCGATTCGGGCCGGGGGTTGAAAAACGTCGATTCCGCTGAGAATCCGGCGAAATCGGCGCATCACCGTGAAATCTAAAATGCCCGTAGCTCCAAAGAACGTGTATGTCGAACAGCAGCCGATTCGTCGTCGCGACGCACGTGCTGACTAACTTGGCGGTGCGGAGCGACGAGCGGCTGTCTTCCGACCGTCTCGCGTGGAGCGTCAACACGAACCCGGTGGTCATCCGTCAGCTTCTGTGTTCGCTCCGGGAGGCGGACCTCGTCGATTCCAAGCGCGGCCCGACCGGCGGTTTCACGCTGGCCCGCGAGCCGGACACCATCACGCTTCGCGACATCTACGAGGCGGTGGAGGACGCCGAGCCGTTCTGTTTCCACACGAACGAACCGAACGACGAGTGCACCGTCGGCGAACACATCCAGCCGGTCCTCGGCGAACTGCTCGAGCCGGCGATTCAGGCGATGCTCGACGAACTCGACTCGGTCACCATCGCGGAGGTCCACGAGGCGATTTTCGAGACGGCGGACGGCGACCCGCTCGAAGTGTAGTGTAGTGTAGTGTAGTGTAGCGCCGCTCAGACCGTCGACTGGACCGTCTCGGCTTCGGCCGACTCTTCGTGCTCGGCGTCGAGCCACTCGGTGGCCCACTCCTGTATCTCGTCGAACACCGGACACAGCGAGACGCCCTTGTCGGTCAGCGAGTAGTACGTCGCGACCGGCGCGTCCTCTTCCATCCGGCGGTCGACGAAGCCGTGTTCCTGCAGGTCGTCGAGGACGCGAGAGAGCGTCCGCGAACTCGCGCCGGTCGAGCGCTTCAGTTCGTTGAACCGCTTTTCACCGTCTTGGAGGTCGTGGAGGACGATGAGACGCCACTGCGACCCGATTTGCTTCAGCGAGTCGATGATGGGGCAGGGGGCGTCGTCGAGGTTCATATCCGTGGCCATACACTCACCTCGGTTCCGACCCTCTTTAGCGGTTCGGTTAGTTTACCTGCTTTCGAAACGTTACCTGATTCGCCTCCGGGCCGGTTGACCAGTTGACCGGCGACCGGCCCGCTCAGGCGAGCAGCCGCGAGAGGAGGAGAAACACGCGCTTGAGGTTCTTCGAGAGACTCGACTGGTTCTCCGAGTAGAGCATCACGTCGTCGTCCAGTCCGTGAATCTGCAGGCACCGCCCCCGGTCGGACAGGTCTTTCAGTTCGATTCCCCGGACCGTGTCGAGGGGGATAACGAGATAGCGGTACTCTTCGTCTTGGATGTCGGCGTTACAGTGGTCGCCGTAGACGTGGATGCTCCGCTCCGTGACCGCGAGTTCGTAGCCGATATAGCTCATCCCGGCGATTTCGGCCCCGGCGCGGCCGCCTTTGACCTTGCCTTTCAGGTTCGAGGCGTCGAGGAGGATTCCGTCAACCATACCGTCCGGTTCCGGGCGGGCGTTCGTAAGTATTCGCGCCCAGTTCTCCGAATTGATTCTGTGGACGGGCGCAAAGAATCGAACCCGAGTCAACAGCTTGACTTCGGTCGAACGGTTATCTGACGACGGACGCGCCGTCGCCGGAGCCATCGGATTCGATAATCGAGTACGACGAGACGAGGTGGTTGATGATGTAATCCACCGTCGAGGAGTCGTAGGTCCAGAAGCCGGTGAAGCCGAACCCCGGTTCGGTCTCCTCGGCGACGAGCGCGCACTTGTAGTCGCCGACGCCGTTGCCGTCGTAGGCGACGAACCAGGAGCGCCGAATCTCGTCGGAGCGCGCGAGGTGGAGTTGGAACTGGTCGGCCTGCGGGACCTCGCCGTTCGGGTAGATGTACGCGTGGACCGAGAGGTCGTCGCGGTCGCCGAGACGGCGGTACGTTTCGAGTTGCGGCCGGAGGTTCCCGCCGGACTGGAAGCCGGAGTGGAGTTCGCCCGCGCCGACGCGCCACGCGCGGTCCTCGATTTCGCGGGTGGCGTTGAGCATCTTCCGGCGGTCGTAGGAGGTAAACAGCGTCTCGTCGAGGTGGTCGAGAACCGGCGCGTACGAGTCGCGTTCGAACCCCGGTTCGACGTCCTCGGGGCGCGCGAGCAGGTCGTCGACCGAGACCGCCGTGTGGAACTTGTCGCCGGTACCCAGCACCGCGTAGTTCGAAGGGCCCTCGTCGGAACTCGCAGACTCCACCGAGACGTTTCGATCCGCAAAGTGCTCGGCGAGTCGCTCGACGACGCCGGGGGTCGGATTGAACACCGTCAGTGTTCGCTCCGAGGCGGCGACGCTGGAGATGAGTTCGCTGAGAGACATTACCGGGGAAACGCTACACCAGGGTATTATTCTTTGCAATAATGTGGTATGTGAATCGGAGCGGTGCCAGGACCCGAACGCCACCGGTCCCCCGGTGAGTAAGGAGTCGCTACCGGGGGCCCGCGGATTCCTAACTAACCAGTTTCGGGGTGTATATTCGGTATGATTTCCGACGCCCCTCACACCCGCCCGTCCGCGGAAGTCGACGACGAAACCGGGACGGACGCCAGTTCGTGGTTCACCGCCGAGGTGCCCGATATCGTCGCCGGGCTCGAATCCTCGCAGTCCATCGGACCACTCACCGCCGCGGCCGCCCGCGAACTCATCGCGGTCGGACGCGCGAGAGACGCGCTCGCGCTCGTCCTCGGCGAAGTCGACGGGTCGTGGCGGCGGTAAGACGGCGAGAGCCCGCGAGAAGGCGACGCAGCGAGCGAACCGGAATCGGCGGTCGGCGGACTACTCCTCACGCGAATTCGTGTCTCTGACGTACAGTTCCACCAGCGAATCGAGCAGGTGCGGCGCCAGTCGGAACCGAACGTCCACGCTGTTTTGCTCGCGGTCGTACGCGAGCTGTTGGACGTCTATCGCGGCCAGAAGCGTGCGCATCGCGTCGACGACGTAGTTGCTCGACCCCGCCTCGACGCGGAGGCTGTCGCCGAGGTGAATCGAGAGGCCGTCGACGACCGTCTCGTAGCACGTCTTGCTCGGCGCGTTGACTCGCTGGGTGCGTTCGACCAGACCGAGACTCGAAAGCGTCTCGAGCCGACGGTAGATGGTCGATTCGGAGACCTCGCAGTTCTCCGCGAGTTCTTCCGCGGTCATCGGCGCGTGGTTGCACGCTAACAGCACGTCCCGCGAGACGTCGTCCCCGAGCGCGTCGAGGAGGTCGTCGTCGGACGACTCGGGGGGAGTGTCGGTCTCGTCCGCCGCCGCGGAGGCGTCGCTCTCGTCGGTCAGCGGGCCCGGTGGCTCGTCTGCGGCCGAAAGAACGTCGTCCACGAGGTCGTGTCGGGTCATCGCGTACTACCTGACGTGGGCAGGTAATATGTAATCGGTGCCTACAGTCGAGATAATGTTCACTTATCGCCGAACGTTCGCGAACACCTGAAAATAGCGGATCGGACGCCGAAATCGAGCGTCGACGGCGGATTAATGAGATCGAAACTCGGAAAGTTGGCGGCGCTACCCGCCGCGGCCGCACGACTTGCTCACTCGACGGTGACGCACTTGGCGAGGTTACGCGGCTTGTCGATGGGCCGTTCGAGCAGGTCAGCCGCGTGGTACGCGACGAGTTGGAGTTGGACGTTGGCGAGGACGCCGGCGATGTCGGGGTGCGTGTCCGGAATCCGGAGCACGTGGTCGGCGAACTCGGTCACCTCGCCCGACCGGTCGCTCGTGATGGCGATGACGGGCGCACCGCGGGCCTGGACCTCCTTGACGTTGCTCAGCGTCGCCTCGTCGTCGTGGCCGGTGAAGATGGCGAACACCGGCGACAGCGGCGTGACGAGCGCCAGCGGCCCGTGTTTGAGTTCCGAGGCGGCGAATCCCTCGGCGTGTTCGTAGGATATCTCCTTGAACTTCAGCGCGCCTTCGAGGGCGACGGGGTGGGCGACCCCGCGGCCGATGAAGAAGTACGCGTCGCTGCCCTCGTACTCGATGGCAATCTCGCGGGCCATCGAGGTGTCGAGCACCTCCTGAACGTCTCCCGGGAGCCGCGACAGCGCCTCCATCAGGTCGCGCGCGACCGGCGACTTCGCACCGGTCACGTCCTCGACGATGCGCTCCGTGAGGAGCGTCAGCGCCGTCACCTGCGACGAGAACGTCTTGGTGGCCGCGACGCCGATTTCGGGACCCGCGCGGATGAGCAGTTCGTCGTCGCACTCGCGGGTTATCGACGAGCCGACGACGTTCGTGACCGCGAGGGTCCGCGCGCCGGCGGCGCGGGCGCGGCGCACGGCGTCGAGGGTATCGGCGGTCTCACCGGACTGGCTGACCGCGACGACGAGCGTGTCGGGCGTCACCGGCGGCTTGATGACCGAGTACTCGCCCGCCATGAACGCGTACGCGGGGATGCCGCGGGAGTTGAGGAGCGACGCCGCGTACATTCCGGCGTGGTGCGAGGTGCCCATCGCGAGGAGGTGGACCTGCTTCACGTCGGCGAACGACTCCGGCGGGAACTCCTCGAGTTCGACGCCGCCGGCGTGGGTGTTCAGGCGGCCCTGTGTGGTCCGCCGGAGCGCGCCGGGCTGCTCGTGAATCTCCTTGTACATGTAGTGCTCGTAACCGCCCTTCGTCGCCGTCTCGGGGTCCCACTCGACGTGTTCGACGGGGCGGTCGACCGCGCGGCCGGCCGAGTCCGTGATTTCGTAGCCGTCCGCGCGGGTGACGACGAAGTCGCCGTCGTGGAGGTAGACGACGCGCGCCGTGTGCTGGATGAACGCGGGCACGTCGCTGGCGAGGTAGTACTCGCCGTCGCCGACGCCGAGGACCAGCGGCGACCCGGAGCGGGTCGCGAAGATGGCCTCCTCGTCGCCGATGATGGCCGCGATGGCGTAGCTACCCGAGAGGCTGCCGACCGCGGCGCGGAACGCCTCCTCGGGAGTCGCGCCGTCGCGGAGGTTCTCCTCGATGAGGTGCGGGATGACCTCGGTGTCGGTCTCGCTGCTGAAGACGTGGCCGCGGGACTCGAGGTCGCTACGGAGCGACTGGAAGTTCGAGATGATACCGTTGTGGACGACGGCGATGCGGCCCGACTCGTCCGTGTGCGGGTGAGCGTTGCCGTCGGTGACGCCACCGTGGGTCGCCCAGCGGGTGTGGCCGATGCCGTAGTCGCCGGCGATTGGGTTCTGCTCGACGGCCGCGACGAGCTCGGAGACCTCGCCGACGCGTTTCGTCAGCGAGATGCCCGAGCCGTTTTTCACGGCGATGCCGGCCGAGTCGTAGCCGCGGTACTCCAGCCGCTGGAGCCCGTCGACGAGCGAGTCCACGGAGTTGTCCGCGCCGATGCAGGCGGTGATTCCGCACATCAGTGAGTCACCTCCACGCGCTCGCGAACGTCGCCATGTAAGACCGTTCCGGGGCCGACGACGGCCTCCGCGCCGACGCGACTGCCCGCCGTGAGCGTCACGTTCGCGCCGACCTCGGCGCGGTCGCCGATGATGCTGCCGAGACGGCGGTCGGTGTAGAGCCGGCCTTCGAGGATGACGTCCGCCCGGCCGCCGGGCGAGACGACGCCGTCGCCGACGGTCGCCCCGGTGCCGACGACGGAGTCGCGGAGGACGACGCCCGCGCCGACCCGCGCGTCGGTCGAGAGGATGGAGCGCTCGATGACGCTGTTCGCGCCGACCGACACGTTGTCTTGGAGGCACGAGCCGGCGCTGATGACCGCGCCCGGCCCCACGTCGCAGTCCTCGCCGATGACGACGTGGTCGCCGAGGAGCGCGCGCTCGTGGACCCGCGCCGACCCGGCGACGGCGGAGTCGTGTCTGCGCGCGAGGAGCGTCTCCGTCACGGAGAGGAGCCCCCACGGGTGCGAGGGGTCGAGCCAGCCGCCGTTGACGAGGACGGACGTGACGTGCCCGTCGAGGTAGTGAATCACGTCGGGGAGTCGCGTCTCGCCGTCGTGCGGCGGGATGCGCCGGAGCGCCTCGAAGACGGTGTCGTCGAAGACGTAAACGCCCGCGTTGACGAGGTAGCCCTCGCTGTCGACGGCGTGTTCGTCGATGTCGGCGATACGGCCGTTGTCCTCGACGACGACGCCGTACTCCTCGGGCGTGTCGGACTCGGCGACCGCGACCGTCGCCACCGAGTCGGTCGTCGAGAAGCGTTCGAGCACCGACGAGATGATGTCGGCGTCGATGACGTTGTCGCCGTTGCAGACGACGAAGGGACCCGAGACGAGTCCCTCGGCGAGGAGGAGCGCGTGGCCGCTGCCGAGACGCGAGTCCTGGTGGACGAACTCGATGTCCGCGTCGGAGTAGGTCGCAGAGAGGTGCGACTGGATGCGGTCGGCGCGGTGGCCGACGACGACGACGACGCGCTCGATACCCGATTCGAACAGCGCGTCGAGGACGTACTCGACGACCGGCCGGTTGGCGACCGGGAGCATCGGCTTCGGTTGGAAGGTGGTGAGCGGGCGGAGCCGTCGCCCCTCGCCGGCCGCGAGGACGACCGCCTCGGTGATGCGGTCGTTCATTCGCGCCCTCCCGCGAGCGACGGACGTTCGGAACGTGACCGTGACGGTGAGTGAGTCATAGAGGGAACAGGGACGGCGACGGGGATTGTTATACAGAGGGTTCCCCGAACCGGTCGCGCGTTAGGGTCGCGTGTGAGACTGTTGCAAACGGCGAAAGCCGGCCTAAATCGGGAGGCAGGCGGGTTCGGTCGCTCCTAATCGGTGGAGCTTCATCCGATGGTGTCGCCGCGCGGTCGAAGTCGCCACGTCGGTTGCACGGTCTGCGAATCACACCCGCGAGTCGAGAACGGGAGCGAGAGAGTCAGAAGCGGACTGGGAGCGAGAGAGTCTGAGAGAACAGACATCGACGTGCGAGCCGCGAGCAAGGCCGCCGCTGTCCGAAGCAGACCGAAGTAAAATCCAAGTTGTTCGTTGTATCGTTCGCGACGCGGGCGTGCGAGACCGGCTCAGAGGTTGAGGCGGCCCTTGTACGACTCCATCGCGGTGATAGCCATGAGCGTCGCGGTGCTCAGCACGGCCCAGCCGGCGGCCGGAATCTGTTCGAGACCGGGGACGCCGAGCAGGCCGCCGGAGACGGTCGCCGCCACGCCGGCAGCGATAGCGAGGTTCCGTTTCGGCGACGCGGCGAGCGGCGCCGACTGCTCGTCGTCGGTCTCGGTGCTGACGACGTCGCCGTCGAGGTACTGGTCGAGCTGCTTCGCGGTGTCGAGAAGCGTGATGTCACCGCGGTTCTTCTCGAAGTCGACGATTCCCGCCGAGTCCATCTTCGGGAGGTGACACTGGTACAGACCGATGTACACCCGCTTTCGCTGACTCGACGACAGCGCCTTTATCTCGATGCCGTTTTCCTTCGCGGCGATGAACTCGGCCATGTCGCCGAGCTTCGCTTCTCCGTCGTTCTCCTTGAGGAACCGGAGCGCGTCGCGCCGGCGCTGGTTCTTCAGAATCTCGAAGACGACGTCCTTCGAGAGCGCTTCGATTTCGGGTTGTTGTTGCTGTTCGGAAACCGCGTGAGACCCACCAGTCGTCTCCGCGAGTTGTTCGTTCGTCGTCTGATCAACAACGTCGGTGTCAGCTTGTAATGAATCGGTAACCATTGTTCCTTCCTCCCCCACTGTGTAGTCGGGTGCTACCGAGTGACGTGGTCAGTCGAGAGGGGAGACCACGTGACGTTTAGCACAGACCACAACCTTTGGATGCGCCCCACCAAGCGCGCCCCAGATTCAGAGGGTCAATCAACTAATAGGTTAAACGAGGATATATACTTGTCTGAGAATCCCACACTCTGATTTGTCCGACTGTTAGGGGTGCAAAATCTGCGAGTAAACTGGTTGTAACAATCTATACTAACTCAGACTTTCAATGTATCCGATAGTAACATAGTCCTACCGCGAAGTAGCAGAGTACCACGGTTTTCCGTCTAAGGAAACCGTTATCGAGAGGGACATCAAATTCGACTGGTAGTTAAACTCACGGATACACCGATTCGGCAGTAGCATCGACTGAGAATACGCGAGCGCTCCGGAGCGGGTGCCCACGGCGGTCGCGAGATGACGGTTTATCCGGCGGTTATTCCACGAGCGCTTCGAAGGCGTCGGCCGAGGTGCCCTCGCGTCGCTCGGAGAGGTACTGCGCGAACACCAGCGCGAGGAGCGCCGCGGAGACGAACACCGCGATTGCGCTCCACGAGACGAGCGCGAATCCCGGGAGCCCTCCCCACACCCCGAGGATGAGCACCCAACTGAGCGCGCCGAGAAGCGCGTAGTACCGACTCCACGATTCGCGCGCGTCGGGTTGCATCCAGAAGAACCCCCGCTTGGCGACGTTCGGGACGAGTTCGACGGAGCGCTCCTCGTCGTCGTAATCGACCAGTCCGGCGCTCTCGAGTTTCGGGAGGTGCGTCTGGTACAGCGAGATATACACGCGCTGTCGCTCTTCGTCGGTCACGTCCTCGACCGCCGTGCCGTTCTCTCGAGCCGCGACCATCGCCGCGAGTTGCTTCAACGAGATTGCTTCGCCCGCGCGGTGGAGGAAGTAGAGAATCTGCCTCCGGCGCGAGTTACTGAGGATGCGAAAGAGCTCGTCTTTTGATAGGGTTGTCATCGTCGTGTTCGGGGGCGGTCCTCGCACGCGATGCGAAAGAGGGAGCCGACCCGGTTGAGTCGTAGTACACCACAACCGACCTTTGTTATCGTGACGTTTCCGGGAGGCACCGGACCGGTTTCTAACGGAGATTAAGCTCATCTTCACGCGATATTTACTCGGAGACGGACCGTCAGCGGGAGGGAGTTATCTCGGTCTCAGAGATGATTACGTATCTCGTCGGTTTCGAGAAAAGTCCTCGCGCCGGAATGGGAGCAAACTCGCGACAGCGGCGGTAAGGAACCCAATTGTCCAGTATAGAGGTGGCTAACAATACCCGATGGCGGCGATACTTAGATTCGAGACTACAATGTTCGAATTGACTGGCTTCCAGCGCGACCTGCTGTACGTGATTGCCGGCGCAGAGCGCCCGTCCGGGCAGGAGATTAAAGAGATGATCAGCAAGGACGTCGGGGAGGTGAACCACGGTCGGCTCTACCCGAACCTCGACGCCCTCGTCGAACAGGGGTACGTGAACAAGGGACAGCACGACCGCCGAACGAACTTCTACGAGATGTCCGAGAAAGGCCACGAGTCCATCGTCGAGCGCCGAGACTGGGAAGACCGCCACGTCGGGTTCCTCGGATAGCACGCCGCCGTCCCCACAGCGGAGCGACGAACCGTCCGTTCGAACACCCGAGGGCGCGAGTGGGACGCCCGCCCCGGAAGAAACGAAGACGAGAACAGCTCGTCGCTGGTGGCCGCATCGGTCCCCGCGGTCTCGTCCGGTCCTCTCCCCTTTTCGACGCCGATTCGAGTCGAGCGACCGCAGCGGCGCTGAGCCGACCGCGTTCGACGAGGCTCGACGCCCGCCGTCGCCCCGACTCCCGACTCGCCGACGCGGTTTCGAGGTTCATAGAGGCTCGGACGGCGAGGGAGCGGCCGCAGCGCACGCCACCGAGATATTTATCAGAAGTTAGTATATTCGGTCGCCGTCAAAAATATCACAAAAAGGACATTCAAATCGACACCGCAAATCAGCCATTAATGCAGCCATAAGAGACGGATTAATTCAAGAATAAGTGCCCGCAGTCGGTCGTTTTTTCGGTCAAAACGAATCGTCGAAATTCGTCGGCGATTCGAACAGTAACGGTCTCAATAGTATCGTCTGTAGATATTCATGTATTCCTACTAATGTAATTATCGCAACATTTATGGGTGTAATCCGCAACCCCTGAGACATGGTAAGTGAACGGTCCACCGGGCAGGACCCAGAAACGACGACGACTGACGACGACGTCGGTAGACGCAAGTATCTCGCGCTGTGCGGGTCGGTATCGGCCGCCGGTGCACTCGCGGGATTCTCTGGGCTCGGCTCGGCGACGGAACAGGCCGACGAACCGGTCGGCGACGACGGGCACACGCTCGTCGTCGCGGGCACCGGTCCCGTCTCTTCGTTCGAAGTGACGGTCAGCGGCTCTATCTCACCGCTCCAATCGAACGGCGCGCTCAGCACGACCGGGACGGTCGGTCCCGCCGCCGAGGGAACCGTCGACGACGACTCGCGACGCTACCAGTTCGCGGGCGACATCACCAACTTCCAGTCGACCGACGCGGTGTCGGTCTACGTCGACGGCGTCCGCATCCCCAACGACTCGTTCTGAGGCCGTCGGAAACTCCGTTGTTTTCGAAGCGACCGACAGCGGCGGCGCTACGAGCGCATGTAGCCGCTGAGCCACTCGGGCGTCACGTCGTCGAACGATACGGTTTCCCCGCCGTGTTCGGCGACGAACCCGTCGGCGTCGGAATCCGACGAAAAGGGAATCAGGTCTTTACCCATGCCTCCGAGCACGTCGCTTTCGACGACGTACGTCATCTCGGTGGCGTCGCCGAAGGTCTCAGCGCCGGTGTGGGTCGAGATGAACGTGTCGCCGCCCTCTGTCGAGAGCTCGTAGTCGACCGTCGAGTAGTCCGTGACGTACACCGCCGTCGCCTCCCAACCCTGCTCTCGGTGTTCGAAGTAGTACGGGAACAGCCCCATGCTGAGGGTGTGGAACCACGCCGGGTTGTCGTGGCCCTCGGGCGCGTTCTCGCGGTAGAAGATCTGTCCGTTCGGGCCGGCGTGGAGGCCGATGACCATCCCGCCTTGGTCGTCTTCCTTCCCGCCCGAGAGGTCGACGGGGTCGGGCCGCTGTTCCGGGGTCGAACCGCCGCCGAGACAGCCCGCGAGGGCCGCGAGCGCGCCGAGTGAAACGGCTTTCGTCGCGGCTCGGCGCGTGATCGGACCGTTCGAGCGGTCGCGCGGCGGAGAGTCGTCGTGCATCGTCGCTCTGTGCGGAGGTCGGGCGTCATGGTACATAAACCGTGAGAACGGTCGCTCGCGTGCGCGAACTGAACTACCCCCGCGGAGGAGGCGGACGGGTCACAAAAGCGAGTGCTTCAGGCGACGACGCGCGCGCCCTCGACGAGCGAACGAACGTCCTCGAACAGGCGGTCGGCGTCGGCCTCGTCGCGGGCCTCGGCGGTGATGCGGACCAGCGGTTCGGTCCCGCTGGCGCGGACGAGGAACCAGCCGTCGTCGGTGTCGACGCGGATGCCGTCGATGGTGTCGACCTCGTCGTACGTCGCGTGGATGTTCCGGGCGATTCGGTCCATCGCCTGGTGTTTGTCGTCGAACGAGAGGCTCGCGCGGCGGGTGGCGTACGCCGCCCCGCCGAGGCCGGCGACCTGTTCGGACAGCGGGCCATCGCGGGCCACGAGGTCGGTGAGTTTGAGCGCCGCGTAGTGGCCGTCGGGCGCGAGCGTCTCGTCGGGCCAAATCCACGCGCCGGAGGGCTCGCCGCCGAAGACGTAGCCGGGTTCGGCGACCGTCTCGGCGACGTGGACGTCGCCGACCGGCGTGTAGGTGACGCGCCCGCCGGCGGATTCGACCACGTCCTGTACGAGGAGGCTCGTGTCGACGGGGACGGCGACGGCGTCGCCCGGGGAGACGGCGTCCCGCGCGAACAGCGCGAGGAGCGCGTCGCCGGCGACGTACGCGCCGGTCTCGTCGACCGCGACGAGTCGGTCCGCGTCGCCGTCGTGGGCGAGTCCCACGTCCACGTCGAGCGCGGGGACGGTCCGCCGAAGCGCCGTGAGCGTCTCCGCGTTCGGCTCGCTCTTTCGGGCGGGGAACCGGCCGTCCTGCTGGCCGTCGATGGTGTTGACCGTCGCGCCGAGTTCGTAGAGCGCGTCGACGGAGACGCGACCCGTGCCGTTGCCGAGGTCGAACGCGACGGACACGTCGTCGAGGTCGTCGAACGACGAGACGAGGTGGTTCACGTGGCGGGCCGCGGCGTCGGGCCACTCGCGCTCCTCGCCGAGTTCGTCCCACGGAGCGAGCGACACCTCGTCGCGGTTGAGTCGGTGGACGATATCGCGCGTCTGGGCCTTGTCGAAGGCGCGGCCGCTCGGCGTCCAGAGCTTCAGCCCGTTGTCCGACGCGGGGTTGTGAGACGCCGTGATACCGATACCGGCGTCCGCGCCGGCCCAGCCGACCGCGCGGGCGACCGTGGGGGTCGAGGCGACGCCGAGTCGGACCACGTTCGCGCCGCACTCGCGGACGCCTGCGCTCACGGCGTCGGCAAGGACGTCCCCGCTGAGGCGGGCGTCCTGTCCGACGACGACGGTACAGGCGTCGCAGCCGACCGCGCGGCCGATTCGAAGGGCGAGTTCGGCGGTCACGGTTCGGCCAACCGGACCTCTGATTCCACTCGTTCCGAACATACCGTGGGAGACGATGACAGGACGTTTTGGTATGTTTCGCCTACTGTCACGAACGGGCGGTCAGGCGGTACCTACTGGAAGGCGGCGAACCGCGAGGCCGGCGTAACGAATCGCGGGACCGTGTCACCACTCGCCGGAGGAGATGAGCGGTAAGTGGTCGGCGATTAGGCGGTGAGTCGCCTCACTGGAGGGGCTGGGCGTCGCCGATGGGGACCACTTCGATAGAACCGAGCGCGTCGAGCGTCACGCGGTAGCCCGCGTAGGAAAACGAGAGGAGCGCGTCCTCAGAACGGCCGAAGACCGTTTCGAGGGCGTCGGGGTCGATAGTCTGTGCGAGCGGCGGGAGCTGCGTCGGTCGGACGCCCTCGATTGCCGCAATACTCAATACAACGTTCGTACTTAGCAGCTCGGAAGAATCGCGGTCGACGCGGTACGACCCGGTCGCCTCGTCGTACGTCACGCGCGAGTCCTTCCAGTCGTTCGTCTGTGCCATCATGGGTGCCTTAACAGGCGTCTGTGTGCGATGGTGGCCCTTAAATCCATGCTATTTGTGAACAGTTGTAATTCGTGAACGTCACGGAAACGGACGGGTACGGCCGTGGTACTCCGCGAGCGCAATCTGGTGCCCACCATACACAATCAAAAATAGTGATAGTTTCGCGGGTGCGACGGTCAGCCCTGCCGAGCACGAAGCGTTCGGACGGTCTCACGCGCCTCTTCGACCGTGATTTCTCGCTTGTAGAGCGCTGAACCGGGTTCCAGTAGTTCGCCGCCCGGGACGAGCTCGCCGACGTCGACCGGGCCGAAGCCGATGTCGCGGACGAGGTCGGCGACGTGCGCCTTGGCGTCCGAGTCGTCGCCGGCGAGGAAGACCGCGAGGCGTTCCGATTCGGGGAGGTCGGGATGCCCGAGGTCGCGGAGCGTCTCCCAGTGGATGGTGTTGAACGACTTGACTAGTTTCGCGTCCGGGAGTTGGGCCGCGACGAGTTCCGAGGAGGTGTCGTCGCCGAGGTCGATGACGTGGAAGTTCTCGGTGTAGGGGTTCATCGCGTCGACGACTATCTTCTCCGCGAAGTGGTCCGCGTCGGGCAGCGACTCGCGCTCTCGGAACGGAACGGCGAGGAAGACCACGTCGCCGAACCGAATCGCCCGCGTCGGTTCCACCGCGCGAAGTTGCGGGCCGAGCGTCTCGGAGAGGTCCGCGAGCGACTCGACCCCGCTTTCGTTGGCTATCGCAACCTCGTGGTCCGACTCCACGAGGAGTTGGGCCAACGTCCCGCCGAGTCGGCCAGCGCCGAGTATCCCAATATCCATGAACAAAGATGTATGTTAACAAAGTTGAATCTTTGTGTGGTCAGCGGGACCGCGAGCGGCCCCTCTAACTCGGATTATCTACATCGTAATGTACCACATAACCGCATCAGACCTTCTCTATCCCGGAATCTTCAGCTATTCAGTACAATCATAATTTAGTATATATGTGTCGTTGGAAGCGACATGAACAGACGAACATTCCTCGGCGGCGTCGGAGCGGGCGTGGTGCTCCTCTCCGGCTGCCTCGGTGCGGAGGGTAACGCGCTCGACCCGGCGGCCGACCAGAACGACGACCCCGCGGGCGACGAACAGCCCGCGAAACCGGCGACCGACTCGCCCGAGTCGACTCCCGAACCGACGACCGAACAGCCCGCCGAACCGACACCCGAACCCACGCCGGAGCCGACGACCGACGCACCCGAAGACCGCATCGACTTCGAGCGCGAGGACGACGACCCGGACGTCGTGGGCACGCTCCTGACGAAGGGACCCGTGCCGGGCGTCGTCGTCTCCTCGGACCTCCCGTACGCGAAGGCGTGGCAGAACTACGCCGAGACCGACGAGGAGGCTGGAACCTACCGCGTCGGTCTCTCCGTGAACACCTCCTCGCGCATCGGGCGACTGAGCGTCGTCGGTCGAGTGTACGACGCCGAGGGTGACCTCGTGGCCGAGGACACCGACGTGAGCAACAACGTTCCGGCGGACAAGAACGCGCTCATCCACCTCGTCTTCGAGGGCGACCTCGAGGCGATGTACTACTTCGAGGTCGACCTCGTCGTCCCGAACTGAGCGTCAGGCCCCGCCGGCGTACGCCTCGAACTCTTTTCCGCGCAGTGCGAAGTAAACCACGCCGACCACGCCGACGAGCGACGCGACCGAGAAGGCGAGCGTGGGGTCGCTCGCGTAGAGCCAGCCGCCGAGCGCCGCACTCGGGATGACGATGGTGTTCCGCACGAGGTAGTACGCGCCCGTCACCCGTCCGCCGGCGTTTCGCTCCGCCGGGCCGACGATGAGCGCCTTGTGCGCAGGGAGGCCGGCGAACCGAAGCCCCGAGAAGGCGAACAGGGCGACGACGACCCACTGGTCCGCCGGCGCGAAGATGAGGAGGACCGGAAAGACGGCGTACACCGCGAACCCGAGTCCGACGACCGGCTTGAGCCCGGTCCGCTCGGCGAGTTTCGAGACGGGGAGCTTCGTCAGGAGCGCGACGACCATCTCGACGCCGAGGAGGACGCCGAAGAAGGCGGCCGGTCGAAGCGAGACGCCGAACCCGGTGAAGCCGACTTCGAGGAACTCCGTGACGACGATGACGAAAAAGACGTACACCATCCCGTTGGCGAACCGGATGAGCGTGTCCGCGACGAGGAGCGGGCGGAGCGTCTCCGGGAGCGACCAGAGGTCGTCGCGGAGCTGTGCGAGCCCCTCGAACGACTTGCCCAGCGAGTCTTCGCCCGCGTCGTAGAGGACGTGCTGGGCGACGGTGGCGACGACGCCGAAGGCCGCGGCGACGACGAGGACGTACCGGAAGCCCTCGACGAACGTCGCCGTCGCCGCCAACAGCGCGGCCGCGATGAGCGGTCCGAGGAGGAAGCCGACGCGGCGGAAAATCTCGGTGCTGGCGAAGCCCATCGCCAGTCGCTCCGGTGGGACGCTCTGTTTGACGATGGCGAACGTCGCGCCGAGGCCGAACGACTTCCACGCCTGCGTGAGAAAGAGCCCGACGAAAATCCAGAGCCACGGTTCGAGCGAGACGCCCGCGAGCGTCACCTCGGGGACCTGCGGGGCGACGAACCAGAAGAGAAAGCCCGCCGACGAGACGGTCCCGAACAGCGTGAGCGAGAGGCGCGACCCGAGGCGGTCGGAGAGCGCGCCGCCCGGATACGGGTACAGTGCCCCGATGAGGTTGCCGACGCTCCCGTAGAGGCCGACGACGGTCGCGCCGGCCCCGAGCACCCGGAGGTACTCCGGGACGTACCGGCCGGTCATCTGAAACGAGAGACTGAACGCGAACATCGCCACCGAGAGGACGAACACGTCGCGTTCGAGCCCGATGAACTGCCGGAAGGAATCGAAGCTATCGACGGCGTCCCGACGTGTTTTCATCGTCCGAGTGGTTCGCGGGAGCGCTCAAGAAAGTACGGTGCGGTCGGCCTATTCGTCGACCGGCGGGTCGACCCAGACGACGAGACCGTCGTCGCCCCTGACGACGCCGCGGGTCAGGTCGTCGCCGAACGGCGCGTCGTCGACGGTCTCGGGGTCGACCGTCGTCACGCGGTCGACCTCGTCGACCAGCCAGCCGAACACGGTCGCGTCCTCGTCGGCGGCGTCGAAGACGACGACGCGGGAGGCGTCGGGGTTCGAACCCACGCCGAGGAGGGAGGCCGTGTCGACGAGCATCGTCGTCGCGCCCCGGTAGTCCATCGCGCCGACGACGTGCGGCGGCGAGTCCGGGAGCGAGCGGGCCGGCTTGCGGTCGATAATCTCGGTGACGACGTCGAGGGCCACGCAGTAGCGCTCCGCGCCGATTTCGAATTCGAGAACCTGCGTCGGCTCGTCGAGCGCCGCGTCGGGCGCGTCCGTGAGCGACATCTACGCGCTCCGGGCGGAGAGCCCGTCTTCGGCCGCGTCGAGTTCGTCTTCGAGGTCGTCCACCTCGTCGTCGATGTGGCCGGCGAGGAGCGCGACCTCGGAAATATTCGCCGTCTGCTCTTCGGTGGCCGCGGCGACCTGGTCTATCTCGCCGGCGACCTCTTCTGCGCCCCGAGCGGTCTGGTCGACGAGGCTCGCCACCTCCTCGGTGCTCGCGGCCTGCTGGTCGGTCGCGCGGGCGACCTCCTCCGCGCCGGCGGCGGCCTCGCCGACCGCGGCGTCGATGTTCCGGAGCGCGGAGACGGCCGCGTCGACCTCCGAGATGCCGTCGTTGACCTCCTCGTTCGCCTCCTCGATGTTGCCGACGGTCGTCTCGGTCGTCTCCTGGATGTCGCCGACAACCGCCTCGATTTCGGAGACGCTGTCGCGGGACTGCTCCGCGAGGCTCTTGACCTCGTCGGCGACGACGGCGAAGCCGGCCCCCGCCTCGCCGGCCCGCGCGGCCTCGATGGAGGCGTTGAGCGCGAGCAGGTTCGTCTGGTCGGCGATGTCGTTGATGACTTCGACGACGCTGTCTATCTGGTCGACTTTCGCGCGGAGGTCGGTGATTTCGTCGTACACGTCGGTGGTCACGTCGTCGACGGTTTCCATCGCGTCCGCGGCGTTGTCCGCAGAGCTTCGGCCCTCGGCGGCGAGGTCGCGCGCCTGGTCACTCATCGCCTTCGTCTGGTCGGCACTGGAGGCTATCTGCTCGACGCTAGCGCTCAGGTTCGACACCTCGCCGGCGACCTCACGCATGTTGGTCGACTGGTCGCCCGCGAGGTCGCTTATCTCCTGTGCGCTGACGGCCACGCTCTCGGAGGCGCGGGAGAGTTCGGCGACGGCCGTGCCGATTTCGTCGGTCGCGTCGTCCACGTCGTCCACGTCGTCGAGAACCTCGTCGGTCGCCGCGCCGGCGGCACCGGGACCGGAATACGCGTCGTGCTGTCGGGAGGGAGCCCCGTCTCCGGCGGCCGGTTCCCGTTCGTTTCGCTCGATTGCCATACGAACGAGTGTGGGAGTAAACTGATAAGTATTCGCGAACAGTATCAATAGAGATAATCGAGGATTGCCGCTAATCGCCTCAAAACGGCCAAAAATAACGGATTCGGAGTTGATATTGCAGGATGGATACCACACTACCGACGCTGACAGAACCAGGAATCGTCTGTCGGTTTAAAATCACTTGTCCGGTCAAGGCCGGACTCGGCGGGGGCTCTCCAGAGTCGCTCCGGAGTCGCCCGTGACCGCGATTCGGTGGGAGGGCCGAAACGGGGGGTGTTCAGGCCAGTCGGTGCCCGGCGGCGACGGCGACGAAGCCCGCGAGCGCGACGAGGACGATGGAGCCGCCGGCGGCGAGCCCGTAGAGGTACGCGACCGTGACGCCGGCGACGCCCGCGAGTTCGCCCGCGAGAACGCCGTACAGGAGCGACTGCTTGAAGCTCCGCCCGAGCCGCGAGGCGGTGACGACGGGGATGACGAGCAGCGCCGCGACGAGGATGACGCCCATGATTCGCATCGCGCTGACGACGACGAACGCGGTGAGAATCGACAGAAGCGTGTTGACGGCGCGGACGTGGAGCCGCGACGCGCGGGCGGCGGTCTCGTCAAACGTGACGTACACGAGCGGCCGGTAGGCGACCGCGACCGAGCCGACGACGACGAGTCCCATCGAGACGAGAAGTCCCACGTCGGCCCGCGAGACGGTCGCCAGCGAGCCGAACAGGTACTGGTTGATACCGACCGAGATGCCGCCGCCGGTGAGCGAGATGAGCACGCTCCCGAGGGCGAAGCCGCCGGTCAGGACCATCGCCAGCGCGGCGTCGCTCCGGGCGTCGGTGTACTCGATGAGCGCCTGCACGACGAGCGCCGCGACGACCGCGACGACGAGCGCGCCGAGGAGCGGCGGGACCGCGAGTCCGAGCGTCGCCTCGAGGAAGAGCGCGAGCGCGACCCCGGCGAAGGCGGTGTGGGCGAGCGTGTCCCCGACCATCGAGAGGTCGCGGTAGACGAGAAACGACCCGACGAGCGGGCCGACAACACCGATACACAGCACCGAGAGGTACGCCCGCTGCATGTAGGGATAGCCGAGGAAGTCGAGACCGGTGACGCCGGCGAGCCACGAGAACACCCCGCCGACGACCGCCGTCAAGAACCAGTCGAAGAGTCCCGCGAACGCGTCGGCCACGAGGAGCGGCGCGAGTGAACCGGCCGCGGAGAACTCAACCGCGAGGAGGTCGGTCGCCGCGAGCGCGACGGGGCCGGTCACGACTCGTCCTCCGGTTCGTCGCGGGCGTCACCGTGAGAGTGGTCGTGCGGGTAGTCGTGAGAGTTGCCGTGGTGATGGCTGTGGTCGTGGTCGAGCACGCGCTGGTTCGCGCCGTAGGCCGCGGCGAGCGCGTCGCTGTCGGCGAAGTCGTCGGGGTCGCCGTGGAAGTACAGCCGCTTGTTGAGACAGGCGATTCGGGACGCGCGGGCCGTGACGACGCCGATGTCGTGTTCGACGAGGACGACCGTCATCCCCTGTTCGTTCAGTTCGCCGAGGAGGTCGTAGAACGCCTCGCGGGACTCGGCGTCGAGCGCGACGGTCGGTTCGTCGAGCGCGAGCAGGTCGGCCTCCGCGGCGAGCGCGCGGGCGACGAAGACCCGCTGGCGCTGGCCGCCCGAGAGCGACCCGACCCGGCGGTCGGCGAGGTCCGCGATGTCCACGCGGTCGAGCGCCGAGGCGACCGCCTCGCGGTCGTCAGCAGAGAAGCGACCGAACAGGTTCCGCGGGTAGCGACCCATCCGGACGACCTCGCGGACGGTGACGGGCATATCGCGGGCCGCGTCCGTCACGTCCTGTGCAACGTAGGCGACGCGCTCGCCGTCCGAGAAGTCGTGGGCGGGCCGGTCGAACAGTCGCACCTCACCGCGGGTCGGTCGCTGGAGGCCGAGCATCAGCGTCAGGAGCGTGCTCTTTCCCGACCCGTTCGGGCCGACGAGTCCGAGGAACTCACCTTCGGGCACGTCGAGCGAAACCCCGTCGACGACGGGTACATCGCCGTACGAGAAGGCCACGTCGCTGAGCGAGACGGCCGTCATTGCGCGCCGAGCGCCGTCCGGAGCGACGGGAGGTTCACCTCGCGCATGATGTCCACGTACCCCCAGTCGTTTTCCTCCCACTCAGTCATTACGCCGGGAAGCGGCGTGAGCGGGAGCACGTCCTCGGCGTCCGTCTCGGAGACGAGTTGCTGTGCGGCGCGGTCGGACTCCAGCGGGTCCGCGAGGACGTGTCGGATGCCGTGTTCCTCGATGGTCGCCTGCGCCCGCTCGATGTCCCGCGGCGACGGCTCCTCGTCCGGCGAGATACCGGTGAGCGCGACGATTTCGAGGTCGTAGCGGTCGGAGAGGTAGCCGTAGGCGTCGTGGCCGGCGACGAGAATCACGTCGCGGTCGCGGGCGGCGAGGCCGTCCTCGAACGCCGCGTCGAGTTCCGAGAGCGTCTCGCGGTAGGACTCGGCGTTCGCGGCGTAGGCGTCGGCGTTCTCGGAATCGACCGACTGGAAGGCGTCGCGGAGCGTCTCGGTCGCGGTGGCGACCCGCGTCGGGTCCAGCCAGAAGTGCGGGTCGAGCTCGCCGTGGTCGTGGCTCTCCGACTCCTCGGCGTGCTCGTCGTCGTGGTGTTCGGTCTCGTCGTGGTGTTCGGTCTCTTCGCTGTGTGTCTCGTTCGCGTGCGCCTCTTCGTCGTGCTGTTCCGCCTCGTCGTGGGACTCGTCGTCGTGGACGTGGCCGTCGGGTCCGATTTCGTGGAGTTCCACGTCCGCGGAGGCGTCCACCGCGGCGACGTCCGACCCGTCGGCTTCGAGCGACGACCGAATGTCGTCGGCCCACGGCTGAAATCCGGGCATTCCGTGGACGAACAGGTCGGATTCGAGTACCCGGCCCTGCACGTCCGGGCCGGGCTCCCAGCCGTGGCCGTGCTGACCGATGGGGACGAGCGTGTCGACGGACGCGGCGTCGCCAGCGACGTGTCGGGCCACGTCGCCGAAGACGAAGAACGAGGCCGTGGCCGTCGTCTCCGATTCGGCTGACGAGTCGGTCGAATCGGACGAGCCGTCACCGCCGAGACAGCCCGCGAGGCCGACGGCGGCGCTTCCGGCGACTGTCGCGAGGAACCTGCGTCGGGTCTTCGTTCGCATGTTATTAGAAAACTTCTTTGAGATAATAAGTGCTGTTATTCTATCTCCCATTGTTGTTATTCAATGTCAGCCCAGAATTCGTCGAGCGCCGTCACACTTCGCGGCGAGAGGCCGTCGGGACAGCGGTCGGAAGGTGGAGAGAAGAGCGGTCGCCCGCGGTTCGCAGTCAGTCGGCGGTCGAGGCGGCCGCGCCGGGCGACCCGCGTTTGTACTTCCGGATGGCCACGAAGATGAGCGGCGTGCCGACGACGGTGGGCCAGAGCCACGCGGCGACGGTCGGGAGGAAGTCGAAGTTGACAGACGAGAAGGCGGTCACGGTGGCGATGTAGCCGCCGCCCATGCGGCCGATGTGTTCGAAGAACCACTCGCGTGACTCCGCGCGCTCCCGGCGGAAGGCGGCGATGTCGCGGACGCCGAAGCCGGCACCGGCCGCGCCGAAGACGAGCATCACGGTGGCGAAACTGTCGCCGGCGAGGAACCGGAGCGCGCCCATGGCGAGGAGACCGACCCCGGCGGTGGTGAGCAGACCGACCGCGACCCAGTCGACGAGTTCCGGCCTGTCGGTCGGGCGCTTCCGCGAGAGGACGCGGTCGCCCGAGAAGACGAAGTAGTAGCTGAACACCGCGACGAGCGCGAGGAACGTCCGCCCGCGGGTCGGCGCGAGGGCGAACAACACGAGCGACGTGACCGCGACGACGGTCATCCCCGCGACGTAGACCCGGCCCGCCCGACGGTGGCGACGGCCGCCTTTCTTCGTGACTATCGCGCCGAAGCCGGCGAACAGTGCCGCGAATCCGGCGAGGATGTGGACGCCGAGCGTCGCGTCCTCGACGAGTATCATCGCGAAACCTCGATGGAGGCGGTTGACGGGTGCGGACGCTCGGTGCGATTTGGCGGGGCGTGGGGGCTGTGTAGGCTCGGCATAGAACCGAGTCGTTCGAGGAGCGATATAAATCTACTGAGTGAGTACTTACTCAGAGACGAGGGCGAACCACGACCGAGACAGTCGGCTCCGTCGAGAGCCTCGGCTCGCCGTGTAATCGTCTGAAAAGTCGAGGTGTCGTCTGCCGCTACAAACAGCAGTCGCGTCTCGGTGTTACTGCCGAACGACGTTCGCCGCGCGGGGGCCCTTGGGCGAGGACTCGATGTCGAACTCGACTTCGGTACCTTCCGTGAGGTCTTCGCCGCCGACGTCTTCCATGTGGAAGAACACGTCTTCGTCGTCGTCGAGGTCGCCGTCGTCAGTAGAGATGAAACCGTAGCCGCCAGTGTCGTTGAAGAAATCAACTTTGCCGTGTGCCATTACGAACAAATCGAAGGTCGGGCGACGGATAACCCTTCCGAGGGTCAAGGTACCACGACCCTTCGAAAGACATTCGTCCACCCACTCACGGCCGTTTCGGTAGATAAGTGCCAGACTGAGCGGGGACGACAGAAACAGACGGGCGGGTCTCACTCGACCAATAACGAGTCGATGTACGCCGACAGCGACTCCCGGAGATCGTCGCCGACGCCCTCCATCCCGAGCGCGAGGGCAAAGCCGGTGTAGCCGTCGGTCGCCGAGAGGACGAACGCGGCCGTTCCCTCGGGGTCGACCTCGCGGAAGACGCCCTGTTCGACGCCGTCGCGGACGATGTCGGCGATGACGTCGAGGGTGTGGCGCTCCATCCGGAGCAGCGGTTCGCGGAGCGTCTCGTTGTGCGGCGCGTGCGAGAGGAGTTCCATGACGGCGATGTTGACGCCGGCGGCGGCCGGGTCGTCCTCGTCGACGAGGAGGATGTCGCAGACCGCTCGAAGGCGCTCTTCGGGCCCCTCCGCGTCGATTTCGTCGAGGGTCCGCGCGAGGTAGTCCTCCGACGTTTCGAGGAACGCGACGATCATCTCGTCTTTCGAGTCGTAGTAGTAGTACAGCCCCGCCTCGCTCTTTTCGCTCTCCGCGGCCACCTTCTTCGTCGTCAGTCGAGCGTAGCCGTGCGTGGCGAGCGCCGCGCGGACCGCGTTCGCAATCTGTGCTTTCTGCTCGGGCGGCACGGAGTCGGCGGGCATGGTGAGTGAGTGTTCGCTCGCTCGCCTACTTGTGTCCGTTGTTCCGCGGGCGAAGCGCGGGACGCGACGACCGTCACTCCGCAGACCGACCGCGCGCTCCCCCGACCAACTCGCCGAGCGCCCGGCGCTTGATGAGCGCGAAGCCGACGAAGATGGAGAGGAACCCGAGCGCGGTCACGGAGTCGATGAGTTGACCGAGAAAGGCCCAACTGAGGAGCGTCGCGGAGACGGGTTCGACGTAGCCGATGAGGTTTATCTGCGTCGGGCCGAACCGGCCGAGCAGTTCGAAGTAGATGAGGAACGCGCCCGCGCCGCTGACGACGGCGAGATAAAGCAGCGATCCGACGGCGACGCCGGACCACTCGATAGCCGCGAGCGACTCGCCGGTGGCGACGCCCGCGACGGACAGGAGCGCGGCCCCGAACAGCATCGCCCACGCCTGGAGCGTTCGCGCCGGGATGTCCGACGAGAAGGGGCGCGTCAGGACGGCACCGAGGGCGAAGCACGCCGAGGCGACGAAGACGATGGCGACGCCGACCACGTCGCTGGAGAGGAGCGCGTTCGGGTCCGGTTGGGCGACGAGGCCGACGCCCAGAAAGCCGAAGCCGAATCCGAGGACGCCGAGCGGCGAGATGCGGTCGCCGAGGATGCCCGTCGCGAACAGCGCGGTCAGGACCGGTCCGAGGCTGATGACGATGGCCGCCACCGCGCCGGGGACGTGCTCCTGTCCGAGGTAGAGAAACGCGTGGTGCGCGCCGATGAGGAGGCCGCCGGAGACGCCGACGAGCGTCCAGTCGGTCCGGCTGTGCGGCCGCCAGTAGTCGGTCGAGACGGCGGCGTAGCCGAGGACGATGACCCCCGCGAGGAAGAACCGAAGCGCCGCGAAGTGCAGCGGCGGGAAGTACGCGAGACCGACTTCGATAGCGACGAACGAACTCCCCCAGAGGAGTCCCAGAAGGACGAACAGTCCGGTGGCGACCCGGCCGTTCACCGACACCACGCCCCGCTCGGCGGTCGGCGATGCGACTCCGCCGGACTCGTCGGCCGCGTCGGTTTCGTTTCGACACTCCCGCGCTCTGTTGGAGGTATATCCAGCACGTGAGCGTATCGTTACCACACAATCGATAATAGTCGTTTTGTTCGGTTCGAATCTCGAACCGCTCGCGGCTTACAGCGAGCCGCGGAGGACCTTCGCCGCGGTCAAAATCGGGTCCCAGACGGGGCTGAACGGCGGCGCGTAGCCGAGGTCGAGACGCTCCACTTCGGCGACGGTCAACTCGGAGGCGAGCGCGGTCGCCACGGTGTCGATTCTGACGGCGGCGCGGTCGGCTCCGACGATGGTGCCGCCGAGCAGTCGCCCTGTGTCGCGGTCGGCGACGAGCGTGACGGTCGTCTCGACTGACCCGGGGTAGTAGCCAGACCGCGAGCCGGCGGTGATGGTCTCCGAGACGGGGTCGAAGCCCGCGTCGCGCGCCTCGTCGAGGTCCGTCACGCCGGCGCGACCGCACTCGAGGTCGAACGCCTTCACGACCGAGGTGTTCGCGACGGTCCCGATGGGTTCGGGGTCGCCGGCGACGGTCTGGCCGATGGCGCGCCCGGCGCGGTTCGCGGGCAGGCCGAGCGTGTTCCACGTCGGCTCGCCGGTGACGACGTGGTCGATTTCGGCGCAGTCGCCCGCGGCGTAGACGCGCTCCGCGCTCGTCCGCCCGTAGTCGTCGACCGCGATAGCGCCCGTTTCGCCGAGGTCGACCGCGTCGGCGACGAGGTCCGAGTTGGGGCGGAGACCGATACCGACCATCGCCGCGTCGACCGCGAGTTCGTCGCCCTCGCAGACGACGGCCTCGACCCGGTCCGCGTCGTCGCCGCGGAGTCGCTCCACCGACGCGCCGAGGTGAAGCGTGACGCCATTGTCTTCGAGGTGGTCTTCGACCCGCTCGCCGACGGCGTCGCCGAAGGAGCTGAGGACGTGTCCGGAGCGCTGGAACAGATGGACGTCGAGGTCGTGGGCGGTGAAGGCCTCAGCCATCTCGACCCCGACGAACCCGCCGCCGACGATGGCGACCGACTCGGGCGGTTCCATCGCGCCGAAACGGGCCGCTCGCGCCTCGTCGACGAACCCGCCGCCGCCGAGGTCGGCGACCGAGGCCTCGTTCGGGTCGGTGAGGAACGACCGAATCGCCGCCGCGTCGTCCAGCCCGTGGAGCGTGAACGCGCCGTCGAGGTCGATGCCGTCTATCGGTTCGCGGAGCGCCCGCGCGCCGGTGGCGACGAGGAGGTCGCCGTAGGGCTGTTCGAACGTCCCGTCGGGGCCGTCGACCGTGACGACCCGCTCGTCGGTGTCGACGGCGACGACCTCGTGTTCGCGCCGGAGGTCGATACCGCGGTCGGCGGCCGCCTCGGGCGACAGCGAGAGCATGTCGGTGAGCTTGTCGACCTCGCCTTTGACGAAGTAGGGCGTGCCGCAGTGGGCGTAGGAGACCCAGCGGCCCTTCTCGAAGACGACGACCTCGCGGTCGGCGTTGGCGCGGGCGAGCTTGCTCGCGGCGGAGAGTCCGGCGGCGTCGCCGCCGACGACGACGAATGGTTCGTCAGACATTGTGAGAGAGTGGTACGCCCGCCGACACCTAACTTCCTTGGCCAACGACGAGTGCTTACGCAAGTTCGAAGAGGACGCCAACCCTTTCGAGTCAAAACGAGTCCGAGTCACTGACTTCGGCACTCATCACGTCGACCGGGACGAGGGTGTATTCGACGGAGACTGACTCGCCCGCCCCCCGGACAGTCGCAATGAACCGCAAGACATCGTCGTAAGCGGCTTCGACGACGAACGTCTCAACGCAGCCCGCGTTGTCGCCGAGGCAGTTGTGCGAGTTCGACCGAATCGACGCTTCGAACTTGTGGCGGAGTTCCATCATTCGGCCCTCTATCTTCGGTTTATCGTACCCAAAGACGACGGTTACCGTCGCTAAGACCTGTTGACCCTCGTAGTCAGTCTGTTCGTACTCCGCAAGGAGCGACTGGCACGCTTCACGAATAACCGCGCTTCGGCCGCTGTAGCCGTGTTCTTCCGCGAACGCATCGAGGTCGTCACGGAGCCACTCGGCCATCGAGGTGCTTACAATCGTCATGTGTTAAATTTCTATTCTAGAATAATAGAGATAGTGGATAATAGAACAATGTATTAATATCGCGTTCGTTTCAGGTGTTGTCATAGAGGACCTGCGGACGACACCGCTCCCTCGCGGAATCCGGGAGCGTCAAGGACTCGACGCTTTGGTCGGCTTGGGAGTTCCTCACGCACTGTAACTGCGGGTCTAACGGCTGACCCACTGCGAGAGTAATGGCAAAAAACATACATCACGAGGTGTGGATGGTTCTGTCATGAGCCCTCCCCTCTCGCGTCGACGGGTTCTCACACTCGGCGGTTCAACCGGAACAGCCGTCCTCGCCGGGTGCCTTGATGCCGTTACGGGAAGCGAACAGCAGGTCTGTACGTCGGGGTATCGTGACGTCGGAGACGCGTTCGCGAAGCGGTCGATAGTGAACTATCTTCGGTATGCGTCGTTGACCGTGCCGCAGTCGATTCCGACTGGCGGGAAACTGGTGGCGAAACTCACAAACGAGTCCGGCGACCCGCTCACCACGCTGGGCAAACCGCGATACATGATTCAGCGATTAGGGTCTGACGGCACGTGGCGGAACTCCATCGGCGTGCCTGAAGGACACGAGTGGTCGCCGTCTCAGCGGGTACTGGACCCCGGCGAAGAACTCCGGTGGGAAATGCGACTCCGCGCGAACGAATTTTCAGGCCCGTTCGAACGGTGTACGACACACACTCCAGCCACGTACCGATTCGTCTACTGGGGGTTCTCCGAACACGGCGCGGGCATCGCACTCGCCGCGCCGTTCGAGCTCGTCGAATAGCGACGGGAGGAACGCACGCATCGACAGCATGCGACGGGACGCTCACCGGCGTTGTAACGACGCAGCAGCAACCACCGAGCTATTCGTGGCTGCTGTCTACCGGACTGCCGAGTTCGTCTCTGATTCTCGCGACGTACTCGACAAACTCGTGGGCTGTTCGTTGACGCGGGCGTTCTAAATCGATAGAGATGCTCGAACGGACGGTCCCCGGGTCGGCGTCCACCACGACGACGCGGTCGGCCAGCGTCACCGCCTCGTCGATGTCGTGGGTGACGAACACGACGGTCTGTTCGGTCTGCGCCCAAATCTCGAGCAGTTCAGCGTGGAGGCGGTCTCGCGTCCGCGCGTCGACGCTCCCGAACGGTTCATCCATAAGTAGAATCTCCGGGTCGACAGCGAGGGCACGAGCGATGCCGACGAGACCAGCAACTGCGGTGGCAATTCCCCCGCCTGCAGGCGGGCGAAGATGCCAGCCGGAGAATATCCGAACCGTGAAAATCGAAATTAGCTCATATCCGCGAGCGGACCGAAGTCGTCGACCGGAAGCACCGAATAATCGATCGTAAGCGTGTCTTTCGTCGCTCTGATTTTTCCGACGAACGTCGAGATGTCTTCGAGCGACCCCTCGAGAACGAACAGTTCCATACAGTGGTGCCCCCCGACGTGGCTGTGGAAGTTCGACGCAACGATGTCCTCGTACTCGTGGCGGAGTCGCATCATCTTCTCTTCGACGCTCGTCGTCTCGTAATCGAAGACGACGGTTACGACGCCCATCAGTTCGCGGTCTTCGAGTTTCTTGTCCTCGAACTCACCGAGGAGGTTCCGACTCGCCTCTCGGAGTACTTCGCTCCGACCAGTATATCCGTGGTCCTCGGAAAACTGGTCGATTCGCTCGAGTAGTTCCTCCGGCATCGAGACGCTAACGACGGCCATATAACAATCAAACCGCCATCAAATATTAAGCCTTATTATCGGATTGGGTAGCATTGCGACGGAGGACACCCAACCGTTGCCAATCTCCCGCGTTTCACCGAGGGGAGGAGGTGCTATCTAAGTAGCACCTCACCCGGAGTTCGTCCATCGAGCGCTCGATTCGGTCGAGTGCGATAGTAGTGCGCGGGTTGCATGAACCAGTTGTGAGCGCCCCCATGACTCGCCATCCACGAGTTATCGAAGCGGTCGTCTCGAGAGTTTCCGAGAGTCGATGCAGAGACGCGGCAGTCGGACCGTAGCATACCGTCCAACAGTTCGCGGGGACGCGCCCAAAACGAAGAAGACGGCCCGTCAGCGGTGGACGCCGCCGCGCTCGGCCGCGAGCGTTCCGAGCACCCACGCGCTCACATCAGGCGTCTCGCGCGCGGCGAACTCGGTGGTCGCGTACTGCGCGAGCGCGTTTCGCGCCGCTCGGGGGTCGTCGTCCGAATAGTAGTCGTCGCGGAAGTAGTCGTCGCCGCGGCCGACCATGTGGGCGACATCGACCAACGCGCGCCGCGTCAGGTGCGGGTTCGACCCGTCCGACCGAGCGGCTTCGAGGGCTTCGAGCGCACCGAGTTTCGCGTCTCTGACCGCGGCCGCGGACTCGACCGACTCGTACCGGCCTCGCTTGACCGCCGTGACGGCGTCCTCGAACGCCCGGCGGTGCGTCTCGGCGGTGTGTGCACCCACGAGCGCGGTGGCGAATCGCCCGCTTCGGAGGGCTTCGGGGACGGTGTGGACGTTCGAACCGAAATCGATGAAGGTCTCCATCAGCAGGTCTTTGGCCGGCGTGGATTCGAGTTCCCCGGGGTCGAACCCTTCGGCCTCGACGACGGCCTCAAGCTCTCCCTCCTCGGGATACTCGGCCAAGCGGTCCGCGACGACCTCGACGAGCGAGGACGCGGTCGACTCGAACGCGTCGGTGAAGTCCAGCGGGTCGGCAATCGTCGCGAGATAGCGGTCGCGGACGTGGCGCGCGCCGCCGAGCGACGCCCGCGCGGACTCGACCGCGTCGAGCAGTTCGCCGACCTGCGGGGCGCTGTCGGTGTAGCGGCCGTACTCGTCGGCGTTGTCGAGATACCGGACCGCGGCCGCGACGAGGTTCTCGACGGCCTCGTACACCACGAGCGCCCGGTCCGGTTCGTCGCCGAGATACCGCGTACCGAGCCTGAACGACTCGATGTCGGCGCGGACCGCCTCAGCCTCGTCACGCACGTCCGATTCGGTGAGGTCGCCGACGGCGGCGTCGTAGGTCCCCTTCGCCATCGCCGCTGCCCCGCGAGCGTAGCGCAGTCCCCGAAGCGCCTCGAAGGGCGATTCGTCGGCGTCTGCGGGGGCGAGGTCCTCGGCGGCGTCCGCGTACGCCTCGGCGTAGATGTCCCGGACCGCCTCGTTCGGGACCTCTTCCGGGGACATCGTCTCGGGACAGGAATCGAGGAGTTCGCGGGCGCGAGCGCGGCCCTGTTCGAGGAACGAATCGGCAATCGGGGCCGGAACGCGGGCCGGGAACGCCGGCGACCCGAGTTGCCTGACCTGCCGGAGCCCCGCAGCGTCGAGGGCCGGGTCGTCCGATTCGGATTCGCCCGCGTCGAGCGCGGTACACCCCGCGAGCCCGGCGACGCCGACCCCGGCGAGCGAGGCGAGCACGTCGCGTCGCGTCCGGGGCATCTCAGGCGTCCTCCGTCTCGGTTCGGAGCGACGGCGGGAGGCGACAACTGCTTCCGCCGCCGTGTCCCCAACTCGACTCGTCCGTCGAGTACGGAAGTCGAATCAGCGAGGCGACGACGTGGCGGTCGTCCACGGAGCACTCGACCGAGGCGGCGCGGAGCGGGTGACAGAAGTCGAGGTGGACGACGCTGTCCGGCGGGTTCGTGACGTACAGCAGTTTCACCCGGTGGCAGGCGTCCGTCCGGTGCTGGGTGATGACGAGCGTCTGCTCGTCGAGGTCCGTCTCGTCGATGAACGCGCGGGCCTCGTCGATGCCGTCGGGTTCGGCTGCGACCGCGACGTTCTCGCGCTCCTCGTCGGTGGCGACGAGGAAATCGTCGAGATACGACGACCCCGTGTCCTCGTCTTCCCGGGCGGCGTCCCGGAAGATGGCGGTCTCGGCGTCGTTGCGAACTGTCAGGGCGTCGTAGTCGGTGACGAGCGCGTCCGGGGAGGGGCCGTGTGGCTCGTCTAAACTGGAACTGGACCCCTCGCCGGAACACCCGGCGAGCGCGGCGACAAGGGACGCGCCGCCAGCCTGGAGGACCTGTCTGCGGGTCGGCAGGGACATGTGTCGGTTTCCCAACCGAACGCCAGCGGTATGTGCCTTCTGATGCGCCGGGTCGCCGCCGGCCGAACCGCGGGACATTTCCCCGACGGCCGCCTCGTCTCGACCGACAGATGCGCGAGGACGAGTTGGCGACGCGGGTGGTCGAGCACTTCCGGGCGGCCTTCGACGACGTGGAGATTCACCTCGAAGAGCCGTACGACCACTACGGGAACCGCGGCGTCGCCGACGTGTACGTCAGGGTGCGGACGCCCGAACCGGTCGATTACCTCATCGAACTCAAGGCCGACGCCGCCGTCCGCCACGCCACCGGCGCGAACGAGGTGCTCCGCCAGTACCGCCGCATGGAGCGCTACTTCTACAAGGACGACGAGCACGCCATCCGGACGAAACTCGGCCGCGAGGGGCCGGGCGTCCACGCGCTGTTGCTGTTCGCGCCGACGAGACGCTGCGTCGAGCACGTCCGGGAACACGCCGCCCTGTACGAGTCGGTCGACCCCGACGCGACCGTCGAGGGCGTCGAGGCGGTCCGAAAGGTGGCCTTCCTGACCAACCTCGACCGCGCGCCCGAGGGCGAACTCGGCTTTCTCTCGCTCAACGGGCCGCTCGCGTTCGACTCGGTCCCCTTCCGCGAGGCCGTCCCGTCGGGGTCCCGCCTCGCGGACGCCCTCTGGGGCGACGACTAGCGGACACGCTCATACACCCCCCGTTCGTAGGGGCGGGCATGGGAACGATTCGAGAGTCGGTTCGAATCCCGTTGGGGGACCTCCGTCAGCAGGTCGCTGACACCTTCGGCGTCGCGGCGTCGCTCGTCGAGATACACGGCATCCGGCTCGAAGACGGGGCGCTCGAAGTCGACGCGAGCTACCCCGACGGGGAGGACGTGCCGGTCGTCGAACTGTTCGTCACCGACCCGACCGGGAACACCGAGTCCTACGTCACCGAGTTGGACGGCGCGAAGAACCTCCTCATCGCCGGCGAGGACGTGCTCGTCGAACTCGTCGACTACGACCCCGAGCGCGGCGAGGTGTTCGTCTCGGTGAAACACCGACAGGACGGCGAGATGGTGACCGTCCTCGGCTGCGGCGAGAAGTGGGTGATCCCGGTCGAGCGCGACGGGGTCGAAGAGTCCATCCGCTGTCGGATTCAGAGCGCCGTCGGGCCGACGGGCGACGACTCCTGACCGCGACCGCGGTTCGGAGCGTTACCCCTCGTATTCGACGTAGGAGACGCAGTACCCCTCGGGAGCGACTTCGCCCGCGACGATGGCGCACGCGCCCACGCCGTCCCCGTTTTTGTCCTCAATGTAGTACCGGCAGGTCGAACACTGCTTGCCGTCTTTCGGCTCGTCTTGGTACGAGACGGCCTCCTGCGACGAGAGGCTGTCGGGGTTGCGCTGGGTGCCGTCGAGGGACGTGGCGGTCGCGTACGCCTCGGGAACGCCCCCGGTCGACCCCGACGACTGCGTCGTGGTCGCGGTCGCCGTCGTCGTCTCGGTCGCGCCGCCACCGCCGCCGGAACAGCCGGCCAATCCGGCCATCGCGGCGGTCCCGGTGAGCCAGATGAACCGTCTCCGTGTGCGGCCGGTGTCGCGGGTATCCCGACTCCGCGTCGGTCGGTCGGTCGCGTCTCGGCGTGGCGTCCGCTCGTCGTCTCCCATGCCAACTTATGACGCGCGGCGTCGGTAAAACCGAGCCAGCCGGTTCCCATGCGGCAAGAATTGCGGACGCGTTGATGGTGTCACGCCACTAAGTAACACGGATACGCGAATCGGGCCGCGAGAGAGCGAAGATCGGGAAGTGAGGGGCGACGAGTCCCGTGAACCTCAGTCGTCCGGTCGAATCCGGGCGAGTCGCATCGCGTTGCCCGTCACGCCCATGGTCATCCCGGCGTCGCCCGCGAGGACCGCGAGCGCGACCGAGACGTAGCCGAAGGGCACGCCGACCGCGAGGACGGCCTTGATGGCGAGCGACGCCCAGATGTTCTGCCGGATGACGCCGTTCGCGCGGTGGGAGAGTTCGTAGAGGTACGGGAGCTTGGAGAGGTCGTCGGCCATGAGGGCGATGTCGGCCGTTTCGAGGGCGGTGTCGGTGCCGGCCGCGCCCATGGCGACGCCGACGGTGGCCGTGGCGAGCGCCGGGGCGTCGTTGATGCCGTCGCCGACCATGGCGACCGAGCCGTACTCGTCGAGGAGGCCCTCGACGGCGGCGACCTTGTCCTCCGGAAGGAGACCCGCGCGGAAGTCGTCGACGCCGACCTGCTCGGCGATGGCGCGGGCGGTCCCCTCGTTGTCGCCGGTGAGCATGACGACCGAGAGGCCGGCCTCGCGGAGTTTCGCGACCGTCTCGCGGGCGTCCGGGCGGACCTCGTCGGCGACGGCGACGACGCCTTCGAGGTCGTCTTCGGTCCCGACGAGGACGACCGTCTTGCCCTCGGACTGGAGTCGCGGAATCGTGTCCTCGACGAGGTTGAGACAGCCGTGGCGGTCACAGAGCTGTCGGACCTCCGCCGAAAGCTCCTCGCCGGGGCCGGTGACGTGGACGTGTTCGAGGTCGAAGCCGAGCTCCTCGAAGAAGCCGGGCTTACCGGCGAAGTGCGGGACGCCGTCGAGGTCGGCGCGGACGCCCTTGCCGGTGACGCTCTCGAAGTCGTCGACCTCGCGGGCGGCGACGCCCGTGCCCTCGGCGTGGGAGACGATGGCCTCGCCGATAGGGTGTTCGCTCCGGGATTCGAGGCCGCGCGCGCACCGAAGCACGTCCTCTTCGGAGTTCCCGTTGAGCGGGACCACGTCGGTGACGGTGAGTTCGCCCTTCGTGAGCGTTCCCGTCTTGTCCACGGCGATGGCCTCGATCGAACCCATCGCTTCGAGGTGCGTGCCGCCCTTGATGAGCACGCCGTTTTTCGCGGCCGACGTGATGCCCGAGACGACCGAGACGGGCGTCGAGATGACGAACGCGCAGGGGCAGGCGAGCACGAGCATCGTGATGCCGTAGACGAACCACGTCACCCAGTCGAGGCCGAACGCGAGGGGCGGTATCGCCGCGACCGCGACCGCGACGACGACCATGACGGGAGTGTAGTACGACGAGAAGCGCTCCACGAACTGCTCGCGTTCGGTCTTGTTGGCCTGTGCGTCCTCGACCATCGAGACGATGCGCGAGAGGGTGTCGTCGCCCGCGGCGGACTCGACGCGGACTTCGAGGTAGCCCGCCTCGTTGACGGTGCCCGCGAACACCTCGTCGCCCTCGGCCTTGTCGACCGGGACGGACTCGCCGGTGATGGGGGCCTGGTTGACCGCGCTGTCGCCCGCGACGACCGTCCCGTCGACGGGAATCTTTTCGCCGGGCTTGACGGCGACCACGTCGCCGATGTCGAGTTCTTCGACGGGAACGACCGTCTCCACGCCGTCGCGGAGGACCGTCGCCTCGTCGGGCGAGAGGTCCATCAGCTCTCGGAGGGAGTCGCGCGTGCGGTCCATCGAGTAGCGTTCGAGCAGTTCGGAGACGCTGAAGAGGAACGCGAGCGTCGCGGCCTCGAAGTAGAGGCTCGTCGGCCCGGAGATGAGACTCGCGGTCACGGCGCTGAGAATCGCCGCCGACATCAGGAAGTCGATGTCGAGACTGCGGTTCTTCGCCGAGTAGTAGCCGTTGCGGAGAATGGCCTGTCCACCGAGCGCCGCCCCGAGAATGTAGAGCAGTTCGACGACCGTGAACGAGACGCCGAGGACGCTCGCGACGACGAGTTCCAGCCCGAGTAGGTACTCCGCGGCGATGCCCGCCGCGAGGAAGCCGCCGCTTATCCACGTTTTCACCGCGCGCGTGCTGCGCCAGACGCTCTCGCGGTCCCCGCCGGCGTCAGCGTCGGCGTCGGTGTCCGCCTCGTCGGCGTCGGTTCCGGTGACCTCGTAGCCGGCGGCTTCGATGGCCGAGACGACCGAATCGAGGTCCGCGTCGGCCGCGAGCGTGACGACAGCGGTTCCGGTCGTCGGGCGCGTCTCGTACGACAGCACGCCCGGCGCACCGTTGAGCGCGTTTTCGACCTTTCCGGCGCAGGAAGCGCAGTCCATGTCCGGAACGGTGAACGAGACCTCGCGGGTCGAGGGGCCGTCTTCGACGGCGTAGCCCGCGCCCTCGATGTTGCCCCGGATGTCGTCGGGCGTGGTCCGGTCGGCGTCGTACTCGACGACGAGTCGGCCGGTCGTCGCCCGCGGGTCGATGTCGCCGACGCCGTCGAGTTTCCGGACGCTGGACTCGACCTTGTTCGCACAGGAGGCGCAGTCCATATCCGGCACGGAGAACTCCGCGCGGGTCGAATCGGCGGGCCCACCGGCGGAGTCGTCGCCCCCGGTCTCGCCGGCCGCCCCCGACTCCGACGCACCCTCGACCCCGCAGGCGTCGTCGCACCCGCATCCGTCGCCATCTGGCGGGTTAGTGGACGCGTCCGCCTCGTCGTCGGGGGCGGGCTTGCGTCCGTCGTGTTCGCTCATACTCGGCAGTAGTCAGGGACAGTTTAATAATTCACCTGTTAGTAACCGGGGTGTTACTGTTGCAATTTCACAACTCAATCGAACTGAGTTAATAATTAGAGGAACGGCGGGCTCGCCGTCGGCAGCGAGATGAGCCACAGGCTGAGAACCGTGTAGAGAATCATCACGGCGACGAAGGGGAACTGGCTCCGGACAGCCTGCAGTCGGCTGGGAAACGTCCGGTAGGCCTGCGAGTGCGCCACCCACACCGCGAGCAGGTGGCCGACGAGGACGAACGCGACGTTCAACCCGCCGAACCACGCGGGGAGCGTGAGGACGACCGGGTTCGCCGGCGACGACAGCGGCGACGACAACGCCCCCACCAGCATCGGCGACAGCGAGACGAAGAAGCCGACGTAGTGCGCGAGGTGATAGCCGGCGGCGATCGCGAGCAGCGAGGGCGCGAATTTGACCGCGAGGTCGAGCGGCGTCTCGAAGGTGTCGATGCGGCGGGCGGTCACCCGCGCCGCGAGGACGTACAGGCCGAGGAAGACCGCGAAGCCGCCGAGGTAGAGCAGTCCGTAGACGAGAAGCGGCGGAAGCCCGACGCCCGCGAGCGACCGGATGGCCGCCGCGCCCTGCTCGGTCGTGACGAAGCCGCTGAAGGTGAGTTCCCAGACGAGGACGACCGCGACGGCCACGTCGCCGAGGTCCGTCAGGTCGTCGTCGGTGACGAGTCGCATCCCCGGGAGGCGGAACGAGAGGCCGTCGTCGTCGAGCCGAACCGGTGCGACGCGGCCGTAGAAGTGCAGGAAGGCGGAGACGGGGTCGACCCTGTCGAACCACGTGTCCGCGCCGACGGCGACCGCACCGGCGAGCGTGACGACCGAGTAGGCGACGAGCGCGGTCGCGAGAACCGACGGCCGGGTCGTGACGTCGGTCGCGGTCTCGACCCAGACGAGCGCGAGAATCCCAGCCACCGCCGGCCAGCGACCGAGTCGCTCGGGATACGAGACGAAACCGTTCGGAACCGCCGAGACGACGGTTCGCCACGGGTTCAGCGCGCGCCACGTGTCGGCTACGAGGTACGAGAACATCGTGTATCCGGCGCGGAGTCCCGCGAAGACGACGATAACGGCGAAGCTGACGGTCGGGACCTGCGGGCCGGTATAGCCGAGATAGACCACGAGTGCGAGGAGCGCGAGGCCGAGGACGCCACCCGTGACCCGCAGGGCGCGCAGGACGCTGTCTGAGATACCCGCTTCGGACCCGGTCTGCCACAGGTGGACGCGCTCGATGAACCGGCGGTCGGTGACGAAACTGGCGAGGAGTGCGGAGGCCCCGACGGTCGCGCCGCCGGTGGCGAGATAGAGCCACTGCGGGACCGCGAGGTTGTCCTCCGACGCGCCCGCGAGGCCGACCGCGGCGTTGCTCGCGGCCGCCGGGTCGGCGAGAAGCGACAGGAGGCTCGCCAGTAGGAGACCGAGACCGAATCGTCTGAGGGAGAGGGGTCGGAGTCGGGTCATGATGCGAAGACGATAAACAGCATGAGGAAGCCGAAGTACAGCAGGACGAGGACGCCGAGCGCGCGGATGCGGAACGACTTGAGTTCGTCTTCCTCCTCGTAGTACGCCTCGCGGTACGCCTCGACCTCCCCGGCGTCGAGGTCGTCGGGGTGTCTCGCGCCCCGGTGGAGGACCAGCAGTCGCTCGGTCGGATACGCCTCGCCGCACGCTGTGCAGGTGTGGCGGTCGCGCGTCGCGTCGGTGTCCGTGGTCATCCGATAGTCACTCGAAGTTCGGGGAGGGTGGCTTCTGAACGTTTCTATCGCGGGTGTTCGCGCCGTTGACATCGAACGGGCCGGGGCCGGCGGCGGGCCGCGAGTGCGAGCAGCGAGACGCGCGACAGCGGCGGGGCGACGCCTCAGACGTCGAACCGCATCGATTCGAACTCCATGAACGCCGTCTCGTAGCCGTCGTGGCGCGCAACCTGTGGTGGCACGTCCACCGAGAGCGTCAGCGAGTCGCCAGATTCGACGCCGTCGACCCCCACGCCGTAGTGATAACTGAGGTCGGGGTCGAGCGTCCGGTCGAGTCGCGCCCCATCGAGCACCGCGGTTCCGCCGCGTTCGAGCGTGGCTCTGACGCCCATCATCGGCAGGACGAACTCGTTGTACGGGGTCCGCGCCGAGACGTAGAGGTACGAGCCGTCGACGCCGAACCGGGAACCGTCGTCGACGACGAGGGAGTCGAACAGGGCGTCGGCGCTCGTCCGTCGGCCGAGGTGGCGACCGGGGAGGTCGTCGACGGCGGGCGCTTTCCCGGTCGGGACACCCATCATCTCCATCGCGGAGACCGCGCCGCGCGACCCGGCATCGTCGCCGAGCCGACGCAGTTCCACGTCGTAGAGGTCGTCCGTCTCGAAGGCGAACTCGAACGTCGCCGTCTCGGCCGCGTCGAACCGCCCGGCGAACGAGCCGGTTCGGGAAAGCGAGGTGCCGCCGATGTGCACGCGGGCCTCGTAGTCGCCCTCGCCGTCGAGAACGTAGTTCGAGCCGTAGTGCATCCCCATCTGCTGGGAGAGCATCGGGTAGGCGACCTCCTCGCTCACGAGGTCGCCGTCGCGGAGAATTTCGATGGAGACGCCGGCGTCCAGCGGGAGGACGGTCCCCGTCTCAGCGTCCCACAGCGACGCCATGAGGTGAATCGAGTCGTCGGCCTCGACGACGGTCTTCCCGAGTTCCGAACCGGCGGCGGTCCAGAAGCGGTGAGGGTACGAGTAGGTGAGCGCGACGCCGTAGGGACCGGCCGTCGTCTTCCCGTACATCTTCATCCCCTCGGTGATGGCGGGCAGGTAGACCGCGGCCGGACGGTCCTCGACGAGCGGCGGGTCGCGCCACGCCGACTGCCGTTCGAACCCGCCGAGACACCCCGCGGTGGCGGCGATAGCACCGATTCCGAGCGTCTTGATGGCGTCGCGTCGTTTCATGGTGTCTCGATAGCGTCTCGTCGGCTCATGGTGAGAGACCGCCGCGCGTCTCCGCGAAGCGGTCGAGTTACCGCAGCTAGCGGCCCGGTGCCAATGTCGGTTGCGCTTCCGCGTCGGGTTTCGAGGGGTGGTGCCGTCGTTATCAACTGCCGGTTTCCCGCACCACGTTTATATCTCCGCTCGCGCTCCGTTCGGACGATGAACGACTCGCCGTTCGACGGTCTCGACGCCCGCACGATGGCGCTGGCGTACCTCGGCTTCGGGACCGCAGGCATCCTCGGCGGCGAGTTACTCCTGTCGGCCACGCTGGGTGCGCCCCCGGCCCCCGAAGCCGAACTCGTCAAGGGGTTGGTTTTCGTCGCCGTCTCAACCGCGTTCGTCTGGGCGCTCGCCTCCCGGAAAGACCGGCGAATCGAGCGCCAACAGGCGTCGATTCGTTCGTCGCTGGACCAGCTTCGAACCGTGGTCGCCGCGTCCCCGGTTCCGATTATCGCGGTCACGCCCGAGGGGCGCGTAACGAGGTGGAACGACGCCGCCACGGAGGCGTTCGGCTGGGAGCGCGACGAGGTGCTCGGCGAGCCGCTCCCCTACAGCGCGGGCGAGAACAGCGAAAACAGCGAGGAGATTATCCGGCGGACCATCGACGAAGACGGCCTGTCGGACGTTTCGGTCGAGCGACGGCGCTCGAACGGCGACCTCCGGGGGTTTCGGCTCTCGACGGCGGTCGTCCGCGACGCCGACGACGAGCCCGTCGAAATCGTCGGCGTCTTCGTCGACGTGACCGACCAACGGCGACGGGAGCGTCGCCTCCGCGAGTTCGAGCAGGCCGTCGAACGGGCGGGGCACGCGATTTACCTCACTACGCCCGACGGGGAGATTACGTACGTCAACCCGGCGTTCGAGGAGACGACCGGCTACGACGCCGCGGAGGCGGTCGGCGAGCCCGCGTCGATTCTCAGTTCGGGCGAGATGCCGGACGCGTACTACGACCGGCTGTGGCGGACCATCCAGTCCGGCGAGACGTGGCGGGAGCGGATTATCGACCGTCGGAAGAGCGGTGAGCTCTACACCGCGATACAGACTATCGCACCCATCGCGAGCGACGACGACATCCACGGCTACGTCGCCATCCAGTCGGACATCACCGAGTCGGAGCTGACCAGACAACGGCTCGGCGTCCTCAACCGGATGTTCCGGCACAACCTCCGAAACCGGATGAACGTCATCGAGGGCTACGCGGAGCTGATTCGCCGGAACGCGGCCGGCGTCACCGACGAGGACCTCACCGACGCCGCCGAGACCATCGTCGAAGCGGCGAGCGAACTCGTGGCGCTCTCGGAGAAGGCCCAGACCGTCTCGGACGCCCTCGAATCCGAGGCGACGCCGCGGCGCGTCTCGGCGCTCGTCGAGTCCGCCGTGTCGCGAGCCGAATCGACGTATCCCGAGGCGACGATACGAACGGACATCGAAACGGGGCTCTTCGCACGAGTCGACAGCCGCGTCGGCGCGGCGCTCGACGAGTTGATCGCGAACGCGCTCAAACACGGCGGCGAGACGGTCCACATCGACGTGTACCAAACGGAAGACGACGACTCGAAGCTCGTCGTCCGGGTCGCCGACGACGGGCCCGGCATCCCCGACGAGGAGTGGCGAGTCATCAAGCGCGGCGAGGAGACGCCGCTCGAACACGGGACCGGGATGGGGCTGTGGCTGGTCCACTGGGTCGTCAAGAAGGCGGGCGGAAGCATGGAGTTAGAACCGTCTCCCCTCGGGGGGACGGCCGTGACGCTGAAACTGCCGGTCGGAGCGGAGCGACCGCGAACGTGGTTCCCGAGCGAGGAGTGACCGCGCACCCCGCGATTGATCAGATACCACAAGCCCGACTAGCCGAGAGGTGACGCCCGTCGGGTCGAGCGTCCGATTCAGGTTTCGAGAAGTTCGACGAGGTTTCCCTCGGGGTCGCGGACGAACGCGATTCGCGTGCCGCTTTCGGTCGTCTGCGGTTCGCTGAGCGTCTCGGCGTCGGACGGGAGTTCCGCCACCGCGGCGTCGACGTCGTCCACCGAGAGGCCGAGGTGGGTCGCCCCGGGGCGGTTGAGCGTCGGTTCGTCGGTGTCGGCTCCGACCGGGTTGTACTCGACGAGTTCGATGCGTACGTCGCCGCCGTCGAGGTGGGCGAACCGCGCCGATGCGCCGTCGACGGAGACGGCGGTGGCGAACTCCTCGCCGCCGACTTCGAAGCGGGAGACGACCGGGAGGTCGAGCGCATCGCGATAGAATTCGAGCGTCGAATCGAGGTCACGAACGGTGATACCGACGTGGTGCGCGTTGGTGTTCACGGTTCGTCTGCGCGCGCAGAGCGTCAAAGGCGCTTCGTTCGAACCACGGTCGGCAGACGGCGACCGGCCGACACCGACCCGGGTTCGCCGCGCCGCCGTCTCGGTCCACTGGGTAGTGCTTCTCGTGCGCGCTCGCGAGGCGCGACGCGGGTCGGGGCCCCGTCGCCCAGCAGAGACCGTATCGCATATACCCGCTGGGCCGCCCAGATAGGGTACGATGGAACCGACAGGCACGCGATGCGAGGTGGTGCGGCCGTGAGCGAACCGTTCGTCGAATCGCTCCCCGGACGGGCCGTCCCCAAGTCGTTCGTCGCCGAACTCGAGACGAAAGAGGCGATTCAGCAGGCCGTCGCCGTCCGCGGTTACAACCTCGAACGCGACGGCGAGACGGTTCAGCACGCCTACCAACTGGTCGTGAACGTCCGCGGGAAGTACATTCTCGGGCTTCATCTCACGAACGGGACGTGGCGCGTCGTCTTCGACACCCGCGACCACCCGAAACTCGCACAGGAGGGCCCGCGCGCGGCCTACGAGGCCGTCCACGACGCGCTCTACGAGCGCGCGCCTTCCGACGCTGAGATAGACTTCGAGTCGACGCCGCGATTCTGGAACGCCACGCAGTAGGTCGTTCAGCGAGTTTTTTCTGCGTTTCAGCGTTCTCACGACCGTCACCGGTGCGTGCGAACGCGCGCGCCGCGGCGACGACCGGCCGAACCCACACCACCGTGTCCGCAGAAACTCGGGTGTGACACGGTTCGGACGGACGCGCCGTGCGGTCGCGGAGCGAATCCGAGGGGGAGAGCGTCAGAGCAGCGGTTCACCACCGGAGGTACCCGCCGATGGTATGCAGGTGGGATTGAACGGCTTAAATCCAGAATTCAGGCGTTAGGAGCGTCCTAACCGCTCGAATAGACCGGTAAGTCGCTGCGAAATTAAATATATCCGGAACATACGAAAGGCCAACAGGAGCCGGAACATGTGGCCGCTCGAAGTCCCGTGTGGTGGGCACGAGGTGGGTCTGAGGCCGGTCCTGGGTAGAACAATGGATATCAAGAAATTCCTTAGCGAATCACGCGCAGTCTCGCCGGTCATCGGCGTCATCCTCATGGTCGCGATTACAGTCATCCTCGCGGCCGTCATCGGAACCTTCGTCCTCGGTCTCGGCGACCAGGTCGGCGACACCGCCCCGCAGGCGAGCTTCAGCTTCGACTACGACGGTGCGCAGGAAATCACTATCACGCACGAAAGCGGTGACGCCATCGCCAGCGACGACCTGAGTGTCGTCGTCCCGTCGGACCTGACCGCACCAACCGTGACGAAGAACGACGGTGCTGACGACAACATGAACGCCGGCGAAACCATCGTCATCGAACTCGATGGCTCCGAGACCCTTGACAACGGCGACGAAGTGCGCCTCGTCTGGACCTCCGAATCGGGCTCCAACTCTGCGACCCTGCAGAAGTACACCTACAACGCCTGAACGGTCCGCAGCGTCACAGCCAACGAACCTCAATTTTTTCGGATGTTACCCCGAGAGCGACATCTATCTCCGATTCTGGTACGGATCACGCATGATACGTGAAACGTCTTCTCAATACTAGTTTATATCCTCAGAGAACGTCAGGGAATCTGTTAGGTTAGCAGGCAAGCGTTCGAGGACTGACTCACATTTTTCTCAACGGTCGCCTCTCGTCCGGCACACCTAGGAGAAACAACTATGCAAATCAAGACAATGTTTACTGAGTCCCGTGCAGTCTCGCCGGTCATCGGCGTCATCCTCATGGTCGCGATTACCGTCATCCTCGCGGCCGTCATCGGGACCTTCGTCCTCGGCCTGGGCGACCAAGTCGGCGACACCGCCCCGCAGGCGAGTTTCAGTTTCAACTACGATTCAACTAGTGGGTCCGAAGAGTTGACAATCACTCATGAAAGCGGAACTGCAATTGACGAAGCGCGTATCGTCGTAACTGACGGAACGACGGATACGAGCTGGGACGAAACTGACGACAAGATCCAAGCGGGTGATGACTTAGTCATTGACCTTTCGTCCTCTCCCCTCTCCGGTGGTGAGACCTACCGCGTCGTCTGGACCTCTGAATCCGGCTCTAACTCTGCGACCCTGCAGAAGTGGACCTACAACGCCTGATGGTAGAATCGGCGACGAGCCCCACCGCCTCTGATTCGGAACAACGATTTCTTTCGGAACCATCCCACGGAGAGACATCCACCTCGCACCGATAGTATTGTATTTATAGCACAAATTTACCCGTCCGCGGAGCGTACGCTCGGGCAGAGACCCCATGCCCAACGACCCGCCCGCCGTCGTCTACCTCCGCGAGCACCGCAAGGACATCGTCGACCTCGCGGCGACGCTCGTCGGCCACGACACGCAAAATCCGCCGGGAGACACGCGGGAGCTCGCGTCGTGGGTCGAATCGTTCTTTTCCGAACTCGGTATCGAGACCGAGCGCGTCGCCTCGGACCCGACGAAGCCGAACGTCGTGGCGACGCTCCCGGGTGCGACAGACCGGACGCTCGTCCTGTTGGGGCACCTCGATACGGTCCCGTTCGAGGCCGACGAGTGGACGCGCGACCCGCTCGGCGAGCGGGAGGGAAACCGGCTCTACGGGCGCGGCGCGACCGACATGAAAGGCGCAGTCGCCGCGATGCTCGCGGTGGCGAGAGCGTACGTCGAAACCGAGGTGGTGCCGGCGACGAACCTCGTGTTCGCGTTCGTCAGCGACGAGGAAGTCGCCGGTGAGGCGGGGTTGCCGACGCTGCTGGACCGGCGCGGGCTTTCGGCCGACGCCTGCGTCATCGGCGAGACGACCTGCGAAGGCGACCGACACTCGGTGACCGTCGCCGACCGCGGGAGCATCTGGCTGGAGCTCGAAGCGACGGGGACCGCCGCCCACGGCTCCCGACCGATGCTCGGTGAGAACGCGATTCACCGCCTCTACCGCGCAGTAAGCGACATCGAATCCGTACTCGGGGACAGGCGGTTCGAGTTCGACCCCGCGGTCCGGGCGCTCGTCGAGGAGTCCGCGGAGTACTACGCGCCGCGGTTCGGCGCGGACGCGGCGCGGGAACTGTTCGAACGACCGTCGGTCAATCTGGGCGTCCTGTCGGGCGGCGACCGAGTGAACGTCGTCCCCGCCGCGGCGCGGGCGAAACTCGACATTCGCGTGACTGCGGGCGTCGACACGGAAACGGTACTCGACGGCGTTCGGGAGATCGTCGCCAGTCACGACGGTGTCGAGATTGTCGACGCGGACTGGTCGGTCGGGACGTTCGAGGACCCCGACGGCCCGCTGGCGAACGCCGTGGGCTCGGTCGCCGAGGGCGTCACCGGCGGGCGCGTGTACCGCCGGAGCGCGACCGGCGGCGGCGACGCGAAACGGATGCGGAACGCGGGCATCCCGACCATCGAGTTCGGTCTGGGAACCGAGACGGCTCACGCGGCCGACGAGTTCACCACGGTCGGGGCGCTCGCCGGCAACGCCGAGGTGTACGCCCGACTCCCCGACGAGCTGTTGCGGCAATTCGATAGTGGTACCAGAACGTTTGATTCGACGGGCGTGTCACCAGCAGGCACGACTCCTTCGCGACGCGGACGACGAGAGAATACCTCGCGATGACACCCGATAACGCACTATGACACCCGACGAACTCCGAACGACGATTCCGGCCCTCGACGACGTCACGTATCTCAACACCGGCGCGCACGGCCCGAGCCCGCGCCCCATCGTGGAGCGGGCAACCGAGTTCCTCGAATACCACGAGTACGACTCGCCGGGCGACGACGGCCCCTACCCGACCGCGTTCGACGCCTACGAGGCCGTCCGCGAGGACGTGGCCGCGTTTATCGGTGCCGAGATCGAGGAGGTGGCGCTGACCCAGAGCACTACCGACGGTATCAACCGAATCGCCACCGCACTCGACTGGGAACCGGGCGACGTCGTCGTCCGCACCGACCTCGAACACCCGGCGGGCATCCTCCCGTGGCGGCGGCTCGAACGCGAGGGCGTGGAGGTCCGCGTCGTCGAGAGCGACGCGGGGCGGCTCGATATGGATCAGTACACCGACGCCGTCCGCGACGCCAAACTCGTCTGTTTCAGCGCCCTGACGTGGAACTACGGGACGCGGCTCCGCGTGCGCGAACTCGCCGACATCGCCCGTGACGCCGACGCGCTGTCGGTCGTCGACGCGGTCCAGTCGTTCGGCCAGTATCCCGTCGACGTGGAAGACTGGGGAGCAGATATCGTCGCCGGCGCGGGCCACAAGTGGCTGCTCGGGCCGTGGGGCGCGGGGTTCCTCTACGTCCGGCGCGAAATCGCGGAGGAAATCGAGCCACACGCCGTCGGCTACCGCGGCGTCACGGAGCCGAACGCCGACGGGCTCGACTTCGCGCCGGGAGCCAAGCGCTTCGAGGTCGGAACCACCAACCCCGCCCCGCACGTCGCGCTCCGAGAGGCTATCGGCATCGCCGAGCGCATCGGTCTCGACCGGACCGAAGCGCACATTCGCAATCTCGCGAGCCGATTCATCGAGGACGTCCCAGAAGGACGGCTGTTGAGCCCTCACGACCCGGAATCGGGACTCGTCTCGTTCGAAGTCTCCGACCCGGAGGGGACGGTCGAGCGTCTCAAGTCGGCGGGCGTGGTCGTCCGGACGCTCCCCGAGCCGAACGCGGTCCGCGCGTCGTTCCACAACTTCAACGACGAGTCGGACGTGGCGGCGCTTCGCGACGGACTCGACGGGGAGTGGTAGCTCCGTAGCTCGCGGGGGTGTCGAGAACGCGATTCGCGTGCGGTCGTTGACTCCCTCGCAGAATCTGCCTCGTCAGCGAACGTTCATATCCGGCGAGGGGGTACCCCTGAGTATGCATCCCACGGCACGCAATTTCGCCGACCAAGTACGCGATTCTCACGGGTTCGAAGTGACTATCGAGGAGTTTCCGGAGGGAACCAAGACGGCCGACGACGCGGCCGCGGCCGTCGGCTGCGACGTCGCCCAAATCGTCAAGAGCATCGTGATGCGCGTCGGCGACGAGACGGTTGTCGTCCTCACGAGCGGCGCGAACCGCGTCGACGAAGCCACGCTCGCCTCCGAGTTCGGCGTCGAACAAGGCTCGGTTCGAAGCGCCAACCCCGGCGAGGTGAAGGAGGCGACCGGCTGGAGCATCGGCGGCGTGCCGCCGACCTGCCACGCAACCGACTGTCCCGTCCTCGCGGACCCGACGTTCGAGTCGTTCGACCGGATTTGGGCCGCCGCGGGAACGCCCGAGGCGGTGTTCCGACTCACGCCGGAGGACCTTCAGACACTTTCGGCGCCGCGATTCGTCGACGTGTTCGAGTGAGGCGGGGGCGAAACGAGCGGACCTCCGGCAGGCGGTTCGCGCTCGCGCCTTCGTTCTATTTTGCCGGGCGCGACGAGAGCAACACCACTATGTCCGCTGTTCTGTTCCATCGGTACTAACGGAGAATCGCTGGAGAGAAAACGTGGGGTTATCGGAGAGCCACGGCTGGTTCGTCAGGCGAGATAAACTCTCCTTTCGGAGAAAATGATTACTGGATGTGACCTTCGCGCCGGAGCTGGTCCGCGTCCTCGCCGGTGTATCGCCATTCGATGTTGGCTTTCTCGTCCTGCCAGTCCCACGGTTCAACGAGCACGACGTCGCCCTCGTTGATCCACGTGCGGTACTTCATGCGGCCGGGGATGCGGCCCATGCGGTTCTTTCCGTCTTCACAGCGGACTCGGACGTGATTGCCACCGTTGTGCTCTGTGACGACTGCGAACAGCTCGTTGTCGTTGGGCATTCGAAGGTTTCGACGCCCTTGATTTTCACTCACGTTTTTGCTCGGACCCGGAGACGGATAACTTATCGGATACTCGTGATACCAAATGTCATGACGTTGAAATCGCGGTGGCGGCGGTTTCGAACACCACGTTGTCCGCTGTTTTCCGACAGATTGGCCGCCGGTAGAGGTTGGTTCGCGGTCACACACCATGTGGTTTCGCTCGAGGCCTCATTTTGGGATACCGGTCGCGGTCGGTCATCGCCGAGTCGTCGCTGAAGCGTTCGGACGCGTCGCGGGGGTTCGAGGATTCCCCAGTAACACCACTATGTCCGCAGTTGTTCGTCGTCTCGGCCCCTGCAAAGACGCTTTCTCCGAGTCGCGAGGTTCCACCGAGCCACGGAGGACAGATATCGTCGGTAGACGAGGTATCGGTAGACTGAGTCACCGCCACAGTATCACCGCTATCACCGCCGCGGTTGTCCACGTCCTTCTCGGTCACGTGTTCTCTCTCAGAGCGTTCATAGGAGTCAAGCGGAGCGAGGAACGAGAGTCGAGAGAACGGGTGTTCGGGTGAGCAGGCGAGCGAAGCAGTCGGGTCGACCCCGTCGTGTGAGAACTAACGACGCGTTTGTGTGGTAATCGCTTCAGTACGCGTTCCGTGGGTATTACCTGAGAGTGGTTGATTGGAATTGGATTGCCGTTCGTCGGTTAGTGGTTGACACGGACACCACTTTGTCCGCTGTTCTCGGTGCGTGTGAACGTAGGGACGAGGCGGTGCGAAAACGGGGAACACTCACACCACTTTGTCCGCTGTTCTCGGTGTGAGACGGTACCCCCCGTCGCCGTGAGCCGGTCCCCTACTGTCGGGTCCCTATCAACCAACTTAGTTCAGGAACGTTAGAATACGAATTAAAGTGGCCGTCCTCACACAGCTTCCATACAACTATAATTATTGTCTGTATTACGGAGTTAGTTTAAGCTATTGTATATTAAATCTTTCTCTATATCAGAACACGCGGCTCCGTCCAGTTGTTCCACCGGTTACCTTCGTTTCCCAGAACAGCGGACAAAGTGGAGGGGGTGTGTCCCCGCCCGAGTATATAAAACACGAGAACAGCGGACACTCCGGACGCGGTGGTTTTATCAACGAAGTGGTCGAACCGTGATAGTATGCCCCTATTCGAGCGGGACACCGAGATCTATCGGGACCGGGACGCCCTCCGCGAGGATTACCAACCCGAGGAACTCGTGGGGCGCGACGAGGAACTCCGTACCTTCCAGGCTGCGCTGCAACCGGTTATCAACGGCGAGCAGCCCAACAATATCTTCCTCTACGGGAAGACCGGCGTCGGCAAGACCGCCGCGTCGCGGTACTTACTCGGGCACCTCCGCGAGGACGCGAGTCACTACGACGACATCGACCTCAGGGTCGTCTTCCTGAACTGCGACGGACTCACGAGTTCGTATCAGATCGCGACCCGACTCGTCAACGAGTTCCGGTCGGAGTCGAACCAGATTAGCACGACGGGTTACCCGCTCGGATCCGTCTACGAGATGCTCTGGCAGGAGCTCGACGACTGCGGCGGGACGATAATCATCGTTCTCGACGAGATCGACCACGTCAACGACGACAGCATCCTCTATCAACTCCCGCGAGCGCGGGCCAACGGGAACCTCGACGCGGCCAAAGTCGGTCTCATCGGCATCTCCAACGACTTCTCGTTCCGCGACGACCTCTCGCCGAAGGTCAAAAGCTCCCTGTGCGAACAGGAGATTCACTTCCCCGCGTACAACGCGAAGAACCTCCGCGCCATCCTCGAGCAGCGCGCCAAGGTTGCGTTCCGCGAGGGCGTCCTCGCCGACGAGGTGATTCCGCTCTGTGCCGCCTACGGCGCGAAAGACGCCGGCGACGCCCGCCAGTCGATCGACCTGTTGATGAAAGCCGGCGATTTGGCCCGCGACGACGACACCGACCGCATCGAGGAAGAACACGTGAAACGCGGTCGGCGCGCCCTCGAGCGCGGCCGCATCAAAGAGGGAATCAACGGGCTGACCGAACACGGTCACCTCGTCCTCTACTCGCTTCTGACGCTCGAACTGGAAGACGAAACGCCGATTCGCTCCCGCGACGTCCGCCCCCGCTACACCCGCTTTACCGAACTCGCCAACCGCGACCCGCTCGTCCCGCGACGGATGCGCGACCACCTCAGCGAGCTCGCGATGCTCGGAATCGTCTCCGTCACCGAGCGAAACGAGGGTCGACGCGGCGGGACGTACCGCGAATACGCCCTCGATATGGACGTCGGGCTCATCGTCTCGGCCATGCGCGACACTATCGAACTCGTGGGCGTCCACGAGACGGTCGAACCCTTCCTCGACGGCGAGAAGACGAGCACGCTCGACGATTTCATCCAGCAGTAGGTGACCCGACTGAAGTTACTGCGGACATGATGGTGTTTGTCTCGAACCCACCTCCGCCGGAACGGCTCTCTGCCGTGTTTTGGAGGCGGTTGCTACTTCGACTCGTTCCTCAAAAGCATGCGTTCGTTCGGATTCGCCGGCCGTTTTCGTTACCGGTTTCCGACTGCTCGGAACACCACGATGTCCGCAGTAAATCGGCTATTTTCGCCGCTTATTCGAACAGCGGACAGTGTGGTGTTCCCAACTTACGCGACCGGCTGTTCACCAGGTAGCGGCCATCTCCGCGGCTCGCCGGCGGTACAACAGCGGACATACCGGTGTTCGGTGTCGCGCCTTTCCACGTTCGAACGCGACGTTCACTCCGCGTCTACGACAACAGCGGACGCCGCGGTGCGCAGCCGTCGTTTTCTCCGCTCCGCTGTCGATTGTCATCGGGCGTTTCGATAACCGGGCGGCGGGCTGTCGGTCTCGAACACCACACTGTCCGCTGTTCTCCGGACGTTCGAGCCGGTTTTGTTCGACTCTTCGGCTTCTCACTCCTCGCGAGTTTCGAGGACGGCGTCGGCGATTTTCTCGGGGTACTCGGCGGCGACGCGGACGAGAGCGTCGTGGAACTCGCGGCCGGTCAGGTCGCGCACGTCGTATTCTCGGCGGAGGTACGATTCGACTTCGAACTCGGCGTCGTCCAGTCGATCGAGCGTCGCAGTCCGGACGTAGATGCTCTTCGCGGTCGTCGCCTCGAACTCGAACGCCGGACCACCCGCTGTCTCCGTCGCCTGCTCCGTCTCGCCGGCGCTTTCCACGCCGTCTTTTTCCGCGGTCGACTCGACCGGCTCTCCGGGTTCGTCGCGTTCGCTGCTCTCGGGGTCCTCGCTGCTTTCGCTCGCGTCGTCGCTCTCGCTCGCTTCATCTGACTCCGAGTCGGTTTCGGGGTTCGAGTCGGGCGCAGAGTCGCCCTCGGACTCGGCTTCGACCGCTGGTTCGGGGGCTGACTTCTCGGACCCGTCGGGGGCGTCTTCGTCCGGGGTCTGCTCGTCGTCGAGTTCTGTGTCTGGTTCCGATTCCGATTCCGATTCCATCGCCTCGCCGAGGCCGGCGAACCGGTTTTCCTTAGGCATCGTCGGTCCCTCCGCGCTCGACGATTTCCGCGAGTTGGTCGAGTCGGTCGAGCATGTCGTTCGACGGGTCGTACTCCCGGAGGGTTTTCCCGTCGCGCCAGGCGCGACTGAACGCGATTCGGTGTCTGATTCCCGGCCCCTTGGAGTCGGGGTCGTCGAACAGGTCCGAGCGGGCGAACGGCGGGATGAACTGCTCGAAGGGGGAGTCTTCGAGGTCGCGGATGATGCGCTTTTCTTCGTTGTTTCCGGTGAGGTCGTTGGGGACGATAGCGAGGATGTCGAGGTCGACCTCGCGGCGAATCGGCCCGATTTGCTGTTCGAACATCCGCTCGAAGCCGCTCACGCTCGGCTCGCTCATGAGGAGCGGAACGACGACGTTCCCGGTTCCGATGAGCGCCGCGTCGGACAGCGGGCCGAGGCTCGGCGGCGAGTCGATGACGATGTAGTCGTAGTCGTCGTCCAACAGCGGGTCGACGATTCGGCGGCGGACCCAGAGCACGCCGAACGTCGAGTTCCGGACTCGGTCTTCGATGTCGTCGAGGTCGACGTGGGCGGGAAGCACGTCGAAGGCCTCGCGGTCGCGTATCACTTCGCGCACGTCCACGGGCTCGTCGTCGGTCAGCACGTCGCCGACGTTCGGCTCCGACGACTCGTAGGCGTCTTTCATCCCGACGCCCTCGGTCGCGTTCCCCTGCTGGTCGAGGTCGACTAAGAGCACGTCGCTCCCCCGCGCGGCGAGCGCGTCGGCGAGGTTGATGGCAATCGTCGTCTTTCCGACGCCGCCTTTCTGGAGAGAGACGCTCACGGCTCGCGACATCTATCGAGCCTCCTGCGGAGCGCGATGTTCACAAATTGTACACAGTCTACGCTGTGTCTGCTGTTTGAGCGGTGCAAACTCCGTCTGAACTGTGGACTGTGCGGACATTTGAGGAACTTGAACGGACCTTCCGCGGCGTACCACATAATTTTATCCACGACTTTTGAACCGTTGGGACTGCTTCTACATTCTATAATTTCTACAATGTCTACAAATTTTAAAAATTGTAAACTGTCACCTGCCGGTATCCGGTGATTCGCCCGCGCTCTCGGTTTGTGGACCGTTTCAGTCGTCCGAGGCGTTCGGTTTCCGAACGCCGTTCGCGTTCTGCGAAGCTTTCACACTGTGCGAATCGTTCGCGGTGTAGACTACCTCAACACTCTACAACCTCTACAATTCATACAAATTTCACAATTTGTACAAATTGTACACAGCTCGAGACCCGCAAGCGGTGCAAACTTCCCAGACGGCTTCAGATTCGCCCGCCGTTCGAACCGTTTGGACTGCTTCGCCAGTTCGCACTCTCTTCGCTGTCTCCACTGCGCTCGAAGTTCACGCTCTCCTCGCAGTCTGCACTGTCACCGCGGTTTACACCTTCCTCGCAGTCCGCCCGGTGTCGACTGTGCGAACTTCGTTTCGACCGTCGCGCGATTCAAACTGAACCGAAGAAAGCGATATTCAGCGTCTCTCGCCCGCAGATACTGCGGACACAGTGGTGTTGTCCGCCGTCTCGGCTCAGTTGGCGAGTTTGTCGGCGAACTTCTCGCGGACCTTCTCGATTTTCGGGCTCGCGTGGAACTGGCAGTACGCGTCGTCGGGGTTCTTTTCGAAGTAGTCCTGATGGTACTCCTCGGCCTCGTAGAACGTCTCTAACGGGGCCAACTCCGTGACGACCTTGTCGTCGTACTCCTCGTCGAGGGCTTCGACGTAGGCCGACGCCTGTCGCTCCTGTTCGTCGTCGTGATAGAGGACGATAGAGCGGTATTGCGTTCCCACGTCGGGGCCCTGTCGGTTGAGCTGTGTCGGGTCGTGGACCGCAAAGAACACCTCGAGCAGTTCGTCGTAGCCGACGGCCACGGGGTCGTACTCCACCTGCACGACCTCGGCGTGGCCGGTGTTCCCCGAACAGACCTGCTCGTAGCTCGGATTCTCCGTCTTCCCGCCGGCGTAACCCGACGTGACTTCGCTGATTCCGTCGAGTTCCTTGAACGCGGCTTCGACGCACCAGAAACAGCCGCCGCCGAACGTCGCAGTCTGTGTGCTTCCCATAGGCCCGGTTACGTCGCCGAGGAATTAAGCCCCGCGGCGGGGGCAGTCGCGGCCGAGGTCTGGTGCTCGCCGACGACCGCCGACCCACGCCGGCGCTCCGACGAGCGAGCCCCGGACGCGTCCGTGGGTTTTCCCGACCGGAGTGTACCCGAAGCCAACATTTAACCGGCCTGTCTGTCAGCAATTACTATGGAAGATGTATTCGTCGCGAGGCTCATGTCCACGACCCTCCACACGGTCACCCCAGACACGCTCGTCGAAGACGCGGCGCAGTTGATACTGGACAACAACATCAGCTCGGTCATCGTCGTCGACGAGGACAACCGGCTCGAAGGTATCCTGACGACGACCGACTTCGTCGACATCGTCGCGAAGAGCCAGCCGAAAGCGCAGACGACCGTCGAGCGCTACATGACCACCGACGTGATTACCGCGGGAGCGCAGGACTCCATCGTCACCGTCGCGGAGTCGATGACCGAACACGGCTTTCACCACATGCCCGTCGTCGACGACGAGGAGGGCGTCATCGGGATGATTACCACCTCGGACCTCGCGGCCTACCTCTCGCAGACCGGACAGCTGGCGCGGTCGTAACGCGGTCTTCCCCCTGCCGGCAACTCCGCGTTACTCTACCTGTTCGGAGAGGCTCTCGACGACACTCGCCAGCCGCGGGTCCGTCGCGTGGCCGTGGTGGACCGCCAGGGGCGAGACGCTCACCTCGCCGTCGACCATCGCGCGGCGGTCGCTCCCGACCGGATAGCGGTCGCGGTGTTCGTCGCCGAGCGGGAATGGGTTCTCGAAGCCGACGGCGTCGGGCCACGAAACGTCTTGGAGCCGGACGTAGACCTCGTCGTCGTCGAGGCCACCTTCGCGGTCGCCGTCCGGGAGTGCGCCGGCGTCGGCGTGGTGGTCGACCTGCTGGTCGTAGTCCGCGAAGGGGCGGGTCACGCGCATCCGGGGACTCGGCACGTCGGCGGGGGCGTTGACGTTCAGGAGGTCGACCTCGTCGAACACGTCGGTCCCGAAGACGCGCTCGGTCAGCGCACGGGCGACCCGGGCGGGGCGGGAGAAGTCGTACTCCTCGGGCGGGTGGCAGAAGAAATCCCGCGCGTGGTAGCTGGAGACGGCGATGGCGGGCGTCCCGAGGAACGCGGCCTCGACGCCCGCGCCGACGGTCCCCGACCGGCCGACGACGTAGTTGCCCGCATTCGGACCGTCGTTGATACCGGAGACGACGATATCGAAGTCGGCGTCGAGGCCGCGGAGCCCGTAGGCGACGCAGTCGGCGGGGGTCCCTTCGAGGGCGTACCCCCACGGGTGGTCGCGGCGGACCGCGTGTTCGTTGCGGGCGCGGCCGACGCCGCTTTGATTCTCGGCGGGCGCGACGACGGTCACGTCGCCGACGGCGGTGAGTTCCTCGCGCATGGCGGCGATGCCGGGCGCGTCGATGCCGTCGTCGTTGGTGAGGAGGATTCGGAGCGGAGACGAGGAGTCGGTCATCTAGTCGTGGGTTTCTGTCGGTCGTCGTAGCTATTCCGGATTCGGACTCAGAGAGGTATTCGACCGCCGCGTCGCCGTCGGCAGCGGGTCGTACTCCGCGTCGTCGATGGTCGCCCGCCAGTACGGCAGGTCGCCCGGCGGGAGGTTCCACGCCACCTCGGCCGCCGTGGGCACGCGCATCCCGTCCACTTCGCGGTAGTCGCTGAAGTATCCCGTCCACGGGCACCGCTCGTACTCGCCGTCCCCCGTGTCGCGCCACCGGTCCGCGGTGACGCGCACTACCTCGTCGTTCTCGTCGAAGTGGAACACGACGGTCGCGGTCGACCCGCGATACTCGAGCGTCGCGCGGGCCGAGCGGTCGTCTCTCGGTTCCCACCTGACGCCGTGGCCGGGGAGGAACGCGGTCGGGAACCAGACCATCTCGGCGAGGTAGCGGGCGAGTTCACCCTCGTCCAACTCCGGCGACGGCGGGGCGTCCGCGACGGTGACCACCGAAAGTAGCTTCGCCTCCAGCGACCCCGCACCGCCGACGAAGGCGTCCACGACTCGAATCGGAAGGAACGGCGCGAGGTCGATTCGGGCGTCCCAGACGAACCCCGGCGGGTCGACCGTGTAGTGTTGGGTCGCGGTCATCGGCTTCCACGGCGAGTCCGCGTCGCCGAGTCTGAACGCCCCCGTCTGGCGGAGCCGGACCGACTGAACCCGGCGGGGCTCGCCCGGAAGCACGCGTTCGAGATACCGGCGAACTGGGGCGGGCAGGCCGCTGAGGTCGGCCTCGTCGAGCGTCTCTCCGTTCTCAGTGTCGCCCGTGGTCGTTTCGGCGTGTTCTCGCTGGAGTACGTCGAGCAGTCGCGCGGCCGTACCGTCGGTTCGCGCCCGAACCGCGGCGAGGAGAGCGCCGACAGCAAGAACACCGACGACAATCGCGATGCCGAGTCGTCCGGGGGTTCGCGTCCGTGACATACCGGACGATACGCGAGAGACGAATATGAGTCTCGTCGTGACTCTCGCGGACTGACACTGGCCGCCTTCGGGCCGCGGGCGAACCGTCGCTAACGACGCCTCCCCGGATTTCTGTCAACGGTTCGTCCACAAAATCGAGATACTCACGAACGCGTGAATATAATTCAAACGATGACTTTATGTAATTAAGTTCGTACTAACGAACGAATGCGCACCGAACCGATGCGGCCGGCATGCCGGGAACCCGCCGCCATCGCGGTTAATCTCCCGTTAATTCGTCTGTTTTCGGCAGATTCGACTCCGTCGTGGTCGACGGCTTCTCGGTCTTCGACCGCCACGACGGCCGCGAGCGATGCGGGTCGTCGTCTCCCCCGGTCCGCCTTCTCTACTCGCCGTCGTACTTCCTCGAGAGCGCGCCCCGACTGTCACGCCGACCGACCTGTCTCCCCAAGCGAGGTGGGCGTTGCGTGAGCCACGTCGGTGAGACCGACGACGTGCCGTGGGACGACGTGGGCTTCGTCATCAGCTCTCGCTACCGGGTCTCGGTCCTCGATAGGCTCTCCGAGGGGCCGGCGACGCCGACGCAAATCGCCACCGACTCCGAGAGCGCGGTCGCTCACGTCTCGCGGGCGCTGCAGGAACTCAGAGACCGCTCGCTCGTGGAACTCCTCGTTCCGGAACAGCGTCGAAAAGGGCGGGTGTACGGCATCACCGACGACGCCGAGAACATCTGGGACGTCATCCAGACACAGCAGATGACGTGACTGCGGCCGTCTCGCAGTTTTCTCACGGACGGTGCGGCGCGTCGTGCGACCCGGTGATTCACTTCGTCGCGATTCGCTCCGTCCCCTTGTTCAGGAGCTGGTAGGTCCGCTTGGCGAGGTTCATCCCGACGCCGGTCGACTCGACGACGTAGTACGGGACGAGTTCGCCGCCGAACTTCGACTTGTAGTTGCAGAGCCGCTCCGTGTTCGCGCCGACGAGGTCGTACTTCGTGACCGACGCGAGCGCCTCGTCCTCGACGATGTCCTCGATGATGGTCCAGTGGAGCAGGCTGTTGATGCTGACCCCGTCGTACTCGCCGCGCGCGCCGCCGAGCCAGAAGTAGCCCACCTCGTCCGAGAAGGGGACGATCATCCCGCTGAGGTACTTGCCGTCTGGGTCGCGGGCGACGTACACGCGACACCGGTCGCCGAGGTTCTCGACCAGCGACTCGACGAACTCCCACGGCATCCCGAACGGTTCGTCCTGTTCGTCGTACCGTGAGACCACGTCGTCGTAGACGACGCGAGCGCCGTCGAGCCCTTCGTCCGCGATGGTGATGTCGAGTTCGCGCGCCTGTCGAATCTCGCGGCGGAGGCTGCTGCTGAACTGGGCCTGTATCTCGTCGAGCGAGCGCCCGCCGAGGTCGAGCCGGTAGGTGAAAGCGGGCTTGACCGCGAAGCCGGTCCATTCGAACGGGCGGGGGTCGAGGTACGCCGGCGAACACAGCAGGCGGACGAACGTCCGGTTCGAGCGGATGCCGAGTTCCTCGACCACGAGGTCGGCGAACTCGCGGTTCACCGACTCGTAGGCGCTCTGTTTCGGGCTGTTCGGCATCATCACCGGGCCGATGTACGGAATCGCCATCGCCGGCGGCGGTGAGACGACGACCCGTCCGAGCGGGTTTCGGCGGACGAACGTCGGGAACAGCGCGACCGGTTCTTGGCCCTTGAAGACGCCGAACAGGTGCATTTCGCCGTCGAAGTGCTCGTCGATAGCGGCGAGCACCGCGGGGGTGTGGAAGACTTCGGTGCCAGACGAGGGGAGCGCGGCTCCCCACTCGTCGAGGCTCAGGGGTTCGATACGGAGTTGTGACATGTGTCGTAGTCGTGTGATTGGATGGTCGTCGGGCGGTACGTCGGGCGGGTCGTCACCGGTGGAGGAACCCCGAGACGAGTCGCGACGGGAGGCTCGTCCCGTTTCCCCGGGACAACATCTCGATGCCGGGTCCGAGACGGCTCTTGTACAGGTGCGCGATGGTTCTGACCGGGAGCGCGCCGTGCTCGATTTGGTAGAACGTGACGAGTTCGGGGTTGTACTTGCTCTTGTAGCGGTTGAGCCGGCGGTTGTTCGCGCCGACGAGGTCGTAGCGGCGCATCCCGGCGGCCATGCCGTCGCGCATGATGCGCCAGTCCAGCAGGTCGTTCACGTCGATGCCGAAGTCCCGCTGGGGCCGGACGCCGCCGAGCCAGCGGTAGAGCGTGTCCCCGTACTGGAGGACGAGAATCCCGCTCACGAACGTCCCGTCGTACCGGAAGACGTAGGGCCGGACCTGCCCTGCCGGGAGCGAGTCGTACAGGTCCATGACGAACTGCGGCGGCACGTCGAACGACAGGTCCTGTTCCTCGTAGCGGTCTTTGACCAGCGTGATAATCGAACAGATGTCGTCGCGGTCGCCCTCCTCGATACCCGAGACGAGCTTTCGACCGTCGCGGATGTTCCGTCGGGCGCTCCGGCTGAACGACATGAGGAGGTCCTCTTCGCCCCGGGTCAGGTCGACGTTGTAGGTGTACTTCGGCGACACGTCGCAGCCGCTCCACAGGAACGTCCGCATGTCGGTGTAGTAGTCGCCGACGCGGACGTGCGTGTAGTTCGGGCCGATGTGTTCGTCCAGCCACTCGGTACAGCCGTCGATGAACTGGTTGCGGCGGCGCTCGAACTTCCGGCTCTTGATGTTGCCGGCGTCGAGCATCACGGGCCCGAGATAGGGGACGCCGATGTGCGGCGGCGGCGAGAACGCCGTCTTGACCAGTCCCTTCCGAATCTCGAAGACGGGGAACAGGCCGACCGGCTCTTCGGTCTTGAAGCCGACGAGCAGGTGGAGCTTCGAGTTCGAGTACTTCGCCTGGAGCCGCAGCGCCTCGTACTGGTGAAAGAGGCTCGCCTGACTCGACCGCTCGACGTACGTGTCCCACTCGTCGCGGTCGCGGTGGTCGAACTCGGTAATCTCGATGGTCATGGGTTGAGGGGTGAAGGGAGTTCGTACTGCATCCGTTGCCACCGACAACGCCGGCTGTGGTCGACGCGTCCGGTCCGGCCGGCCCGACCGTACCGACCGAAATCAGCCGACTCACCCGCCGACTCTGCGGCCCCGTAAATCGACCCGCGATTCGGTCGGGCCGCGTCAGCGTGTATCATTCGAAAAGACATTCTCGAACTACTGTGACGGGAGGATGGGGATTTGTTATGAAGCGACTAGCCGGCGTTCGCGCCGGCCTGCCTCCCGTCAGGGGCGCTCTGCCGCCGCTCGTAGGCGCTCGATACCGTCGGCGTCGATGCCGTAGCCGTGCGTCGGTTCGCCGGAGATTCTGGTGGCGACGTACTCGGCGATGGCGTAGGCCATCCACGCCTGACACCACCGCATGAGCGTCATGCGCTTGGTGTAAAAGCGGTGTTTGCGGAAGTAGAACCGACCTTCCGTCGGGACGTACATGTTCGCGAGCGCCCAGTCGATGGCGCGTTCGGCGCGGTCGTACTGCCCGGCGTAGGTGAACACGAGGATGCCCTGCGCCGTCGCGTGGATGTCGCGCGGGTAGGGGTGCTCCTCGTCGAAGTTGGGCGCGCCGTCCTCGTCGAACAGCTCGCGGGCGTAGAAGTCGAGGCCGCGTTCGAGCGTCTCGTCGTACCGCCCGCTGCCGACGAGCTGCTCGTAGCGCTGGAAGCACTCGATGATGAAGCCGTTGTGGTGGTTGTCCATCGAGAGGTGCGAGGCGCTCGCGGGCTCGCGGTAGTACCATCCACCGCGGTCGGTCTGCTTCGACGCGACGAAGTCGTACACCTTCTCGGCGCGTTCGAGCAGTTCCTCGTCGCCGAAGTGGTCGTACAGCTCGACGAACAGTCGCGCCCCGATGGCGAGCGCGTTGAGGGTGTAGCTGTCCTTCGGGTGCGAGAGGTAGTAGTCCATGACCGCGCCGTCGTCCTTCGGCCGATAGTTGAGGTCGTTGAGCATCACGTCGACGGCGGTCTTGGCGATGTCCGGGTAGTCCGGGTCGAACTCCCGGCCCGCGAGGAGCGCCTTGACGCCGTAGGACGTGGAGACGATGTTCGGCGAGTGGGGAATCCCCGACCGCGGGCCGTTGCGACCGGAGATGTGCTGGATGACGTGACGGTGGCTGCCGGCGAAACCGCTGTAGCCCTTGGCCTGGTTTTCGACGAGCCACTCGGTCAACGATTCCGCGTCGTCGCGGTACGTCTCCGCCGGGCGGTCGCCGTCGAACCACTCGGCCAACTGGGCGCGGGTCCGGTTCGCCATGGCAAACAGCGTGATGCCCTTGAAGTTCCGGCGCTGTTCGACGAGGAACAGCGGGCGGACGTTGACGGGCGAGCGCTTGATGAACTCCTGGACCACGAGGTTGAACCAGCGGTTGTCGATGGGGACCGACAGCAGGAGCCTGCTGCTCATGCCGTCGCCGTAGTCCCAGCCCTTGTAGTCGCGTTCGCGAGCGTAGTCGAGCACGTCGTCGAGCACGTCGACGTACCGCTGGAGTCGCTCCGTGTCGGCGTCGGTGTCGCCGTCGCGGCGATACTGTGTCTTCGATGGTGGATTCATGATATAGAATAGCCTCTCTGAGGGGTATTGGCTGTCCGAGAGGTAGCCCGCTGGCGGCTTTGTTATGGGGCCGATACCGGCCGACGCCGCCGTATTCTACCGGGAGAGCGAGTGATTCGCCCCGGCGGCGGTCGCGCCGTCGGTGGTCGCGCTGTCGGTCGTCCTCCCGTCCGAGTCGTCGCCGGAATCGCGCTCGGCGAGGAACTCGCGATAGTAGTCGCCGAGGGGGCCGACCCACGCGCCGCGGTCGAGCGCCCGTTCGATAATGCGGCGGTAGAGCCGGCGGTAGCCGGGGAACTCGTCCTCGTTGAAGTACCGCGGGTGCCACAGTACCGTCATCACGGCGTCGTTCGCCTCGGCCTCGTCGAGGAGGCGCTCGCACTCGGCCCACGCCTCGTCGAACGCCGACCCGGGGTCGGGAAGCGACACCTCCATCAGCGTCAGCGGGAAGACGACGAAGCCGTCGTCGAAGGGGTGGAACGGCTGGTAGCCGTGCTGGAAGCCGTTTTCCGAACTCGAACCGGGACTGGCGTCGTACTTTAAGCCGAGTTCGCGGTGGTAGCGCCACGTGTTCGGCCCGAGTTTGAGGTGGTGCTGGCGGCCGCCGACGATTTCGTGGCCGAGGACCGCTTCGAGTTCGCGCTTTTCGGTCCGGAGGCGGTCGAAGTCGTCGCACGACCGGAACGAGCCGTGGATGCCGACCTCCCAGCCGCCGTCGTCGAGGGCGCGGACGGCGGCGGCGACCGACTCCGAGTCGAGGTCGTACCGGCCGAGGTGTTCGACCCAGTTCTTCGGTTCGAGCCAGTCCGAAAGCGACCCCGTCTCGAGGAGGCTCGGCTCGTTGAGGAAGTAGAACGACGAGCGGACGCCGAGGTCGCGTTCGAGCGCCATGACCTCCTCGAACTGCCAGTAGGGGTTCTCCCGCCGGAGGAGCGTCCGGAGGTGGTAGCCGGGGTTCGACTTCGCCGCGTAGTACAGCCCCTGATACGTCTTGTACGGGCGGTCCACGTCGTGGGTCAGACAGACGGCGAACCCCGGTTCGCTCGGTTCCGTGGCGGTCACGCGGTGGTCATCTCGCGCATCCGCATCTCCCTTCCTCTCACGCATACTCGTACTCCGAGAGCGCGGCGACGATTCGCTCGGCGGCGCTCCCGTCGCCGTACAGCGAGGGCTTTTCGGGAAGCGGGTCGTCGTCGGCCAGCGCCGCCCGAATCGCCGTGGCGTCCGCGCCGACGAGGGTGTTCCAGCCGGCGTCGACGGTTTCCGTCCACTCGGTCTCGTCGCGGAGCGTGAGACACCGGGTGTCGAGGTAGAACGCCTCCTTCTGGACGCCGCCGGAGTCGGTGGCGACGCGCTCCGCGCCGTCGAGCAGGCGGACGAAGTCGAGGTAGCCGACCGGTTCCACGAGGACGACGTTCTCGGCGTCGGCGAGCCGCGACCAGAGGCCGCTGGCTTCGAGCGCCCCCTCGGTCCGCGGGTGGACCGGGAAGACGACCGGGAGTTCCGACGACGCGAGTCCCTCCACGATGCCTTCGAGGCGGTCGTAGTCGTCGGTGTTGGCGGCGCGGTGGACCGTCGCGAGGACGTACTCGCCGTCTCGGAGGTCGAGGTCGGCGAGTATCGACGACCGCTCGCGGGCGGCCTCGCGTACCCGGAGGACCGCGTCGTACTGCACGTCGCCGGTCACGGAGACGCCGTCGCGGATGCCCTCGGCCGCCAGCGTCTCGGCGGCCGACTCGGAGGGCGCGAACAGCAGGTCAGAGCAGTGGTCGGTGAGCACGCGGTTGACCTCCTCGGGCATCTCCCAGTTGTGGCTCCGCAGGCCGGCTTCGACGTGCGCCAGCGCGGGCTCGCGCTTCGAAGCCACGAGCGCCGCCGCGAGCGTCGAGTTGGTGTCGCCGTAGACGAGCACCACGTCGGGCTCCTCGTCGGCGACGACGGCGTCCAGACGGGTCATCATCTCGGCGGTCTGGGCGGCGTGGCCGCCCGAGCCGACCCCGAGGTTGTAGTCGGGTTCCGGGATGTCGAGTTCGTCGAAGAACACGCCCGACATCGACTCGTCGTAGTGCTGGCCGGTGTGGACGAGCACCTCGTCGTGGTCGCGTCTGAGCGCGTCGGAGACGGGGAACGCCTTGATGAACTGCGGGCGCGCGCCGACGACCGAGAGCACCTTGAGACGGCTCATCGGCCCGAACCTCCGTGCGGTGCGTCGGCCGCAATCTCGGGGTCGGTGTCGGCGTCGGCCTTGGACGACTCGCCCCGCGGCCCACCGCCGATTTCGTACACGCGGTGGCCGATGTCGCCGAGGGTGCCTCGGCCATCGACGACGACGAGGTCGTCGAAGGCGGCCCAGTCGATTTCGTCGAACTCCTCGTGCGGCGTGACGACCACGGCCGCGTCGATAGCGTGGGCCGGCAGGTCGGCGAGCGAGACGGGGGTCGCGCCGAAGGACGCGACGACCTCGTCAGAGAGCATCGGGTCGACCGCGAGGACGGTCGCGCCGAGTTCGTTCAGGCGGTCGATGACGCCCGCGGCGGGCGTCGCGCGGGTCTCGGCGACGCCGGGGCGGTAGGTGACGCCGAGGACGGCGACGGTCGCGCCTTCGACGCCGCGTCCAGTCGCGGCCAACTCGTCGCGGAGTTTGTCGGCGGTGAACGCCGGCATGCTGTCGTTGACCTCGCGGGCGGTCAGGAGCAGCGGCGTCTCGGCCTCCACTCGGCTCGTGATGAAGTACGGGTACCACGGGATGCAGTGGCCGCCGACGCCCGGGCCGGGCGCGTGGATGTCGCAGTACGGCTGGGTGTTGGCCGCGTCGATGGCCTCGGTCACGTCGATGCCGAGGTCGTCGCGGAGCCGCGCGAGTTCGTTCGCGAGCGCGATGTTCACGTCGCGGTAGACGCCCTCGAACAGCTTCACGGCCTCCGCGGTCGTCGCGTCGCGCACGGGAATCACCTCGTTCGAGGTCAGTTCGCCGTAGACGAGTGCCGCGACGCGGGTGCTCTCGGCGTCGACGCCGCCGACGATTTTCGGGTGCGACTCGGTGATGTCGCGGAGCGCCCGGCCCGACGAGGTCCGCTCGGGGCAGAACGCCACGCCGAACTCGCCGGCCGAGAGGCCGCTTCGCTCCGCGAGGTACGGGACGACGAGGTCTTTGCTCGTCCCCGGCGGGACGGTGCACTCGACGACGACGAGGTCGCCGGGCGCGAGGCCCCGTGCGATGCTGTCGAGGACGGCCTCGAACGCCGCGAGGTCGGGTTCGCGGTCGTCGGTCAGCGGGGTCGGGACGATGATGACGTGAATCGCGGCTCCCTCGGCCGCGGCGACGCCGTCGGCGGTCGCCCGGAGCGCGCCGCGTTCGGCCTGCTCGGCGACTAATTCGGGCAGTCCAGGCTCTTTCGCCACGTGGCATTCGCCGTCGTTGACGCCGCGGACCACGTCCTCGCTGATGTCGACGCCGGTGACGTTGCCCGTCGCGCGGGCGTAGACCGCCGCCAGCGGGAGGCCCATCTTCCCGAGGCCGTACACCGCGACGGGGACCTCGCCGGCGCGCAGAGCCCGCTTCTGTTCTTCGGGCGAGCGGTCGGAGCCGTACAGTCCGGGCCGTTCGCGGCTCATTGCCGACCCTCCGGAGTTTCCGTGGTCTCCGCGGTTTCGACGCTCCGAATCGTCGCTTCGGCGTCGGCCTCGATGCGCCGGGCGAGTTCGATGGCGCGCAGGCCGTCAGCCGGCGAGACGAGGACCGGGCCGCCGTCGGTCGCGGCGTCCACGAACGCCTGTAGCTCGCGTTTCAGCGGCTCGCCAGTGTTAATCATCGGCTGTTCCATGACCACCTCGTGGCGGTAGCGGACGCCCCCGTTGTCCCGGAGATAGTCCGGCCGCGACTGGCGGAAAATCTGGACCGACTGGTTCAGGTAATCGACCCGGATGAGCCGGTCGCGCGCGGTGATGTCGAGGGTCCGCGTCTTCTGCTGGGTGAGCCGACTCGCGGTGAGCGAGGCGATGACGCCGTTCTCGAAGGTCACCTGTGCCGTCGCGTACTGCTCGTCGGGCGTGGCGGTCGCGGCCACGCGGTCGACCCCGGCATCGACAAGCGAGAGCACCACGTCGATGTCGTGAATCATGAGATCCATGACGACGCCGTCGCCCATCTCGCGGTTCAGCGGCGGGCCGAGCCGGTTCGCGGTGATGGCGATGGGTTCGACGCCGTCGAGGAGGTCGGGAAGGGCGCGGACGGCCGGGTTGAACCGCTCGATGTGGCCGACCTGCAGCACGACGCCGCGTTCCTCGGCGAGCGCGGCTAACTCCGCGCCCGCGTCGAGGTCGTCGACGAAGGGCTTCTCGACGAGCGCGTGGACGCCGGCGCCGATGCACTGCCGGGCGACCGATTCGTGGTAGGGCGTCGGCACCGCGACCGTCACCACGTCGACGCGGTCGAGGAGTTCCTCGATTCCGTACGCGTCGGTGCCGAAGTCGGCGGCGACCTCGGCGGCGCGCTCTGTGTCCGCGTCGGCGACGCCGACCAGTTCGACGCCGCGAAGCTCCGCGTAGACCCGCGCGTGGTTGGTTCCCATCGACCCGACGCCGACGACGCCCGCGCGGACCGGGCGCTCTCGGCCGCCGTCTGTTCGCAATCCGGTGGTTTCTCGGCTCACCTCGCCACCTCCACGTAATTGGCGACCGCAGTCCCGACGCGCTCTACGTCGGCCTCGCTGAGTCCGGGGTGGACCGGCAGCGAGAGCACCCGTGCCGCGGCCTCCTCCGCGACGGGGGCCGACACCGCGAGGTGTTCGTACGCGGGCTGCTTGTGGACGGGCTTTGGGTAGTAGACGCCCGTGGCGATTCCCTTCGCGTCGAGGTACGACTTGAGGGCGTCGCGCTCGACGCCGTCGCAGGCGACGGTGTACTGGTGGAAGACGTGGGTCCGGTCCGACGGCGTGTGGGGCGTCGTGACCGGCGAGTCTTCGAGATACTCCGTGAGCGCGGCGGCGTTGGCCTGTCGCGCGCGGGTGAACTCGGGGAGCCGTTCGAGCTGGACCCGGCCGATGGCCGCGGCGATGCTCGTCATGCGGAAGTTGTGGCCGACCTCGGCGTGCTCGTAGCCGGAGACGCGGCCGTGGTCCACGAACCGGGCGGCGCGCTCGGCGACGTCCGCGTGGTTGGTCGTAATCATCCCACCCTCGCTCGTGGTCATGTTCTTCGTCGGGTAGAACGAGAAGCACGCGGCGTCGCCGAAGGAGCCGACGCGCCGTCCCTCGACTTCCGCGCCGTGGGCCTGCGCGGCGTCCTCGACGAGCAGGAAGTCGTACTCCTCGGCGAGTTCCGTGAGCCGCGTCATGTCCGCCGGGAGACCGTAGAGGTGGACCGCGATGACCGCGTCCACCTGTTCGCCGGCCCTGAGCCGCGCTTCGAGCGCGTCGGGGTCGATGTTGTACGTCCGCGGGTTGATGTCGACGAAGCCCACCTCGGCCCCCGTGAACGCGACGGCGTTGGCCGTCGCGATGAACGTGAAGGGCGTCGTCAGGACGCGGTCGCCGGGGCCGACGCCGAGCGCGTGGAGCGCGGCGTGGAGCGCCGTCGTCCCGTTCGAGGTGGCGACGCCGTGGTCGGCGCCGCAGTAGTCTGCGAACTCCCGCTCGAAGCCCCGAACCTCGGGGCCGTCGGCTATCATGCCGCTGTCGAGGACGGCCGCGATTCGGTCTCGTTCCGCCGCCCCGAGCTGGGGCGCGGCGATGGCAATGTGGTCTGAACTCATCGTCGTATCCTGTTTGCTCCCCGCAGTTGCTCCGGCAGTTCGCGGTGGACGGCGGGGACGCCCACGGCGAGGGTTCGCGGCGGCACGTCGTTCACGACGAGCGCGCCGGCGGCGACGAACGCGCCCTCGCCGACGGTCACGCCGGGGAGGAGCGTCGCGTTCGCGCCGATAGAGGCGTGGTTCTCGATTGTCGGGCCGACCAGTTCCGCGTCGGTGCGGACCGGATAGGGGTCGTTCGTCATCACCACGCCCGGGCCGACGAACACGTCGTCGCCGATGCGGGTGTTGGTGGGGATGTAGACGTTCGTCTGGATGCTCACGCGCGACCCGATGGTCGTGGTGCCGTCGACGACCGTCTCGGTCCCGAGGAGCACCTGGTCGCCGATGGTCGTGTGCTCGCGGACGAGGACGTTGTGGCCGGTGACGAAGTCGTCGCCGATAGTCACGTCGTGGTAGACGATGGTGCCGGCGCGGATTCGCGCCCGGTCGCCGATGACCGGGTCGTCGCCGTCGCCGTAGCCGATGGTGACGCCGTCGTCGACGTGGGATTCGACGCCCATCTCGGCGCTCATCGTCGTCCACCTCGCGTCGGTCGCGCTCCATCGACTGTCTGTGTCGACTCGGCGAACGGCCGAATCGACTGGAAAATCTGGAATTTCATATCATGTCGGCGGGGAGTCTGCCTGCCTTAGCGAAATTCAGTCTCGGTGAGGGCTTTGTTATGGAGTGATTGCCGCCCGAAATCCGCTCGCAGTCACTTCGTAACGCCGCGTCGGATTCCGGTCACAGAGCGCTTGAGAAGTTCTACGCCGGGCGCTCCGTCGCCGAGCCAGAGCCAGACGGCGCTGCCGAGCAACGCGAGTTCGAACGCGACCAGCACCCACGCTTCGGGTCGGCCGAGGAAGACGACGAAGCGGCGCAGGTAGAACCACGTCTGGGCGAAGAAGCCGCCCATCGACGACTCGCTGCCGTGGGACAGCGGCCAGAGGAACGCCCGAATCACGTCGTAGTTCCCGAAGAAAAAGCCGTTGTACAGCAGGTCCGCGGGGATGTGCGAGAGGTAGCCGAGGGCGAAGGCGACGCCGACCGTGGCCGCCCCGTAGCGCCGCGCGACGGCCACGACGAGTATCGAGACCGGCACCGAGACGAGAATCGAGTGCGCCACCGAGATACCGCTCGGGAGGATGCCGAACGACCACGCCAGCGGTTTGTCGACGAGGTCGGGGAACTGCGTCCCGACGAGCACCGCCAGCGCGGCCCAGCCGTCGAGCTTTCGGCCGGTCGCTCGAGCCCACAGCGAGACGAGGATGTAGCCGACAGCGGCGTGCTCCCACGGGAACATCAGCGGTCGCTCCCGGTCGGTTGGCCCGTGGTCTCGGTCGGTTGCGTCCGCATCGTCGGTTCTCTGTCGGCGGTTCGTCGTCGCGGGGTGGTAGTGGGGATACGTGTCTGAAACATCTGGTGTGTGTCGGGCGCGTCGGGTCGGCTGTGGAGGATCGTGGTTTCCGCCCGCGTCGGACGCGGAGTTGGGCGAAACGGCGCGCGAGCGCCCGGTCAGGGAACTCGTGTGCTCGTCCGGGTTTTGTTATGGCGACTGTAACTGCCTCGGGGCGATTTTCGTGGCCGGAAGCCGGCGTCGATTCGAGCGGCGGCGGCGGGTAGACGCCGTATAACTACTCCCGCGGGGCGCGTGGCATCTCCAGAGAGTATGCGATACCTGTTCTTCACCAACACGCCCGCGCACGTCCACCTCTACAAATACGCCGTCAGAGAGCTTCAGGCGATGGGTCACGACGTGCTCGTCCTCGGCCGCGACTACGGCTGTACCAAGGACTTGCTCGAGTACTACGACCTCCCGCACGAGATTTACGGCTCCTGCGGGACGACGAAGTACTCGCTTTTCAAGTCGCTCCCGTTCCACTACGTCAACATCTTCCGCGCCGTGCGGCGGTTCAAGCCGGACCTCATCTTCGGGATGGGCGGCTACGCGGCCCACGCCGGGGCCGTCTCGCGGACGCCCGTGATCCTCCTTCTCGACTCCGAACCGACCTCGTTGGACCACGTCGTCTCCCGGCCGTTCGCCAAGGCGATTCTGACGCCCCACACCTTCGGGAAGGACCTCGCGGACAACCACTACCAGTTCCGCGGGTTCAAAGAGACGGCCTACCTCCACCCCGACGTGTACGAGCCCTCGGTCGACATCCGGGCCGAACTCGGCCTCGACCCCGACGAGAAGTTCGTCGTCGTCCGGTTCAACGCGTTCGGCTCGCACCACGACGTGGGCCACGGCGGGTTCACCCCCGAGCGCCGCCGCGAACTCATCGAGATGCTGGGCGAGCGCGCGACCGTCTTCGTCCTCGACGAGAGCGAGGAGCGCCGCGACGGCGACCTCGACACCCGGCCGTTCGACTTCCACCCCGCGCTCGTCCACGACGTGCTCGCCGAGGCGAACCTGCTCGTCGCCGACACCCAGACCATGGTCACCGAGGCGGCGCTGCTCGGGACGCCAGCAATCCGGTCGAACTCCTTCGTCGGCGACGACGACATGGGCAACTTCGTCGAACTCGAACGACAGGGGCTCATCTCCAACCTCAAGTCGTTCGACGACGTGATGGCCCGCGCCGAAGAACTCCTCGACGACGACGGCGCGAAGGCCCGCTGGGCCGAAAAGCGCGACGCGTTCCTCGCGGACAAGGTCAACCTCACCGACGTCATCGTCCAAGTGGCGCTGAACTACGGCTCCGTCGAGACGGTCGACTCGCTGACGCGACACACCGTCCCGGCGTAGCCGGTGCTCCGCCGTCGTCGAAACTAACCGCGGGGCCGCTGTCCGCCCTCGGAGGCGGTCAATCGACCCATAACTAACCGCCGAACCGCCCAATTTTCGCGCATCGACCGGCGCGCGCCCGCGCCCGTCTCGACGCGTCTCGTGACTCGGATTCGGGATTCCCCGACCACGACCCGAAGAACCAACCAGAACTAACCCATGAAGCCCAAGCAAACACTCCTCATCGTCGGCCCGAAAGGAACCGGTGGCATCGACCGATACATCACCGAACAGCGTCGCTACCTCGAAGACCGGATGGACGTTCGCGTCTACACGCGCTACACCGCGCCGAAGGGCGAGGGGCTCGAACTCGCGGCACGGATGCTCCTCTCGTCGCTCATTGCCGTCGTTCTCTTTCCCTTCCAGCGACGCCCGGACATCGTCCACGTCCACTCGTCGCACACCTACTCGTTCTACCGCGCGGCGTTCTTCACGCTGTTTTCGAAGTACGTCTGGCGGGTTCCCGTCGTCCTCCACATCCACGGCTCGTCGTTCGACGACTTCCTCGCAACGGACTCGCGGGTCGTCCGCCGACTCCAATCGCTCGTCTTCGACGCCGTCGACGACGTGGTCGTCCTCTCGGAGTACTGGCGCGGCCTCGTCTCCCGGCTCGCCGGCGAGGAGAAAGTCCACGTCATGGCAAACGCCGTCGAACCCGCGGAGTACGACCCGACGTACCCGACCGATCCGGTCCACCTCGTCTTCGTCTCGAACCTCATCGAGCGCAAGGGTATCCGCGAGTTCCTCGACGCCATCGAGATACTCGAATCGACGCCCGGCCTCGATTTCGAGGTGAGCATCGGCGGCCGCGGCCCCCACGCGGACCGCGCCGAGGCGGTCGCCGCCGCCCACGACAACGTCTCGTACCTCGGTTTCCTCTCCGAGGAAGACAAGCGCGACCTCATCAGCCGCGGGACGGTGTTCGTCCTCCCGACCTACGCGGAGGGGCTTCCCATCGCCATGCTCGAAGGGATGGCCGGCGGCAACGCCATCGTGACCACGCCCGTCGGGAGCATCCCCGAAGTCATCACCGACGACCGCGGGATTCTCGTCGCGCCGGGCGACGCCGAGGAGTTGGCCCGGGCGCTCGCGCGACTCGTCTCCAACCCCGAGGAAGCCGTCCGCATGGGGCAGACGAACCGGGTGGCCATCGAAGAACGCTACTCGTGGCAGTCGAACGCGGACGAGTTGGTTGCGATGTACGCCGAAGCGGCGTAGCGTCGGGGCCAGTCTCTCTTTCCTCCGAAATCCCTGCGGAGACGGCGCTCTTCTCGATATGCGCTTCGAAGGTCGTCAACGGGTCAGCTTTTTAATGTTAACTCATCTACAATTACTGGATGGACGATACTGCACTCGAATCGCTGGTGCGGGACGACATCGGTGGTCGGGCGCTCGCGAGCGTCCTCGCGCACGCGGAGCGCGGCGATGGAACTCTCACGTACGACGCTGTGAGCGATGCTGTCGACGCTGAGACGTGGGGTCGGCTGCTCAGGACCGGCGTGCTCGTGGCCGCTGACGGCGTGTTCGTCGTCGACGACCCACCGGCCGTTCGGGACGCACTCGCCGACGCGGGTATCGAGGTCGGTGCTGCGACCGCTCAGCCCGCTCCGACGACTGACGAATCGGCGTGGAGACCGGTCGACAAACTCGCCGGAGCGGGCGCAATCACCCTCGTGGCCGGCTATCAGGTGCCAGCCATCAAAGCGGCGATTGTCGGTCCGATGGACCTCGTCCTCGGGCCGCTCGCCGGGGTGCTCCCGTTCCCGCTGCTCGTCGTCGTTCTCGCGACGGCGGTTGCGCTCGTCTCGACGGGCTTCCGTCGCCGGTTCCTCGACGAGGACGGAATGGACGCACAGAGAGAGCAGATGCAACGGGTTCGAGAGAAACTCAGCACCGCGAAGCAGCGCGGGGACGATGCCGCCGTGGAACGTCTCACCGAGCGTCAGCAGGAGCTGATGCGAGACCAACTCGGGACGATGAAAAACAACCTCCGGCCGATCGCGTGGTCGATGCTCATCACGGTGCCCGTCTTCCTCTGGCTGTCGTGGTTCGTGATGAACCCCGCAGGCGCCATCGTCACGGCCGCGCCGGTGATTCCGATAGCCGACCGCATCATCTGGAGCGCGCGGTTAGTCGGACCGATGCAAGTTTGGATGGTGTGGTACTTCGTGAGTTCACTCGTCTCCAACCTGTTCGTCAAGCGAACAGCTAGCCGGCTGTTCGACCAGAACCCCGCCCAGAACCCCGCGTGAGGAGCGCAGTCGGTGGTCTCCAGCACGCGCCGTTGTCACCGCCGGCTGTGGCTCCTGTGGCTGTACTCTCTGCTTCGGTAGCTACTCGTTGCTTCGGTAGCCGCTGCCGCCGCGCCGTCCGCCTCCTGTAGTTCTGACGCGCTCCACGCGACCGACGGTCCGACCGAAAAAAGCGTGCTGAGTGTCTCTTCCGGCCTCAGTCGGCCGGTTGCGGCGTGTCTTCGGCTTTCGTCGTACCGGCGGCACCCTGCTCGGTCGCACGGTCCTCGCGGTCGATGTACTTGCGAACCCAGAGTTCGCCGGTGATGATGCCGGAGATGGCGCTCATGTGTTCGGCCTCGCCCGTGAGTTCCTCGCGCTGGAGGCGTCGAATCTCGTCGGCGTCGAAGTACGGGCGCTCGCAGGCGGAGTTGAGCAGGTCGTCGATGCGCTCGCGGAGCGCGCGGTTCGTCCGGTACCAGTCGCCGATGGTCGAGCGACCGCCGTAGGTGTGCACGTCGCCGATGAGGCGCTCGCGGATGCGGTCCACCGAGGTGCCGACGACGAAGCCGGCGGCGTGTTGCCACATCGGGCGCGCCGGCGGGACTTTCGTCCGCTCGTAGGGGATGTCCGCGAGTCGGCTGTCGAGGCGGCGGACCAGTTCGACCTTCGGGTAGGCCGTCCCGGCGGGTATCTTCCCGTTGGTGAGGGGAATCGAGCCGACGCGGTGCGACAGCGGCATCCGCGTCACGGCTTCGAGGAACTCGGTGTCGCTGAAGGGGACCCGGGTTCCGGCTTGGCTCTCGGCGATGGGGTTGCTGGCGAAGTCGCACCGCGGGAAGTAGTTGCGGTAGTAGCAGTCCATCGCGGTGCTGTAGAGGTCCGGCTGGTCGCTCTTGCGCACCTCCTCGCGGTAGGTCGTCATCGGGTCGAACTCGGTCCGCAGGAGCCGGCGGGCGTCGTCCACGTCGATTCGGTGTTTCGCGCGGTAGAGCGCCGCCTCGGGGGATTTGCTTCCCTCGACGGCGGCCCGGCCGATGCCGTCGCCCATCATCCCGCCCTGTCCGCAGCCCTCGATGAGCACGTCGGGCATGTCTTGGATGTTGAACACGTTCGCGAGGTTGACGAACGTCGAGAGGCCGACCATCCCGCTCGTCAGTTGGACCGATTTGTCGAGCGAGTCGACGAGCGCGTTCGACTCGACGGGCACACGCCTGTTTTCGAGGCCGAGCACCTCGGAGACCTTCGCGGCGAGTTCGAGGTTGCTCCCGTTCGCGGGGTTCGAGTCGTAGGTGTAGGTCGTGAGGTCGTGGTAGCGGCTGAGTTCTCCGGCCATCGAGCGACTGTCGAGGCCGCCGGAGAGCCACAGGCCGATGTCGCCGTCTATCGTGTCGGCCATGTCGGCGATGACCTCCTGATAGGCCGCGGTGAGGTCGTCGAGGTAGGAGTCGTCGGGGCTCTGTTCGAACGTGTGGTGCCAGTACGACTCGATTTCGGGGCCCGTATCGGCCCGGTAGTCGAGGACGGACCCCGAGGGGAGGAACTTCACGCCCTGCACGAGCGTCTTGTCGCCCCAGACGTGCCCGATCATGAGGAGGTCGCTGATGGCGCGCTCGTCGACCTGCGGGTCGTCCAAGAGGGTCGTCAGCGCGCCGACTTCCGTCCCGAAGGCGAACGGCTCGCCCGCGACGTAGAAGCACTGTCGCGTCCCGAGTTTGTCGCTGGCGAGTACGACGCGCTCTGCGTCGCCGTCGACGCCGACGACGAGGAACGAGCCGTCGAGTTCGGGGAGGAGCGCGTGCGGGTCCTCGAACAGCCGGTCGAACAGTCCGTCGGCGTCGAGGGCGAGTTCGTCGAGGTTCGTCACCGCGCCGTATATGGCTCCCACGCGCGAGCCGTCCTCCCAGACGGTGCAACCCTTGGGGTCTCTCGCGCCGTGGTGGAGGACCGAGACGCCGAAGCGGCCGGTCGACCGCGTCGCCGACTCGTACCAGTCTTCGTGGTGGAGTTCGGCCGCGCAGGCGTCGAGCGTCGCCGCGTCGAGCGCGCCGCCGACGAAGCCGGTCATCGAAGACCCTCGCGTCCGGTTCGATCGGCGGTCTGTGGCGTGACTACTGTGAGTGACATCGTTGCCCGATATCCGCGTGCGTCGGGTTTTGTTATCACGCGCCTATACGGCCGCGCGGCGGCGTCGAGCGCCGTCGAACCGACCGGAACCGAGGCTCGAACGGGTCTCTGTGCCGGGGAGACCCCTCGGCGCTCGGCTCTTCGACGGCTGGCAGTCCGAAACGGGGAGAAGAACGACCGTACCGCCCGGAGATACCGATTACATTCTCAATAACAAACTACGCTACTCGCCTTCTCTCACGGGATGAAGCAACGTGATTCGCGGCTCACGAGAACACTCCTCCTCGTCGGATTTCTCGCGATAGCCGTCGGTATCCTCGTCGCTCGCGCGTCGCCAGCGCGCGCGTACGAGGTCTCGATTTACCAGTCGACCCCGGTGGTCTTCTGGGTCGGCGTGGCGGTGGCGGTGCTGACCGCGTTGGTCGTGGTCGTTCGCGCCCCGAACAGTCGGTTCGCGGCCGGTGGGGTGGGGCTGGCGGCCCTCGCGATAGCCGCGGTCTCAGCGCTTCCGCTCGTCCGGGAGTACTACTTCTACGGGTTCAACGACTCGTTGACGCACCTCGGCTGGGCGAAGTCGCTCGTCTCGGAGACGCTGACGCCGCTCGAAATCGTCTACCCGAGCGGCCACGTCTCCGCTGGGATGTTCAGCGCCGCCCTCGGCGTCGAAATCACTACCGCGATGATGCTCGTGGTGTTTTTCGTCTCGGTCGTCTACCTCGTGTTCGTCCCGCTCATCGTCTCGCTCGTCGTCCCCGACCGCCGGGCGGTCCTCATCGCGATGTTCTCGGCGCTGTTGTTCCTGCCGGTGAACCTCAACGGGTTCAAGCTCATGTTCTTCCCCTACTCGCTGGCGTCGTTCCTCGGACTGGTGCTTCTGTACCTCTTCTTCAAACACCAGTTCTCCGGCACCGACGCCGCCGAGAGCCGGTGGCGCGGCCACGTCACGCCCGTCTCCGTCCTGTTCGCCATCGGGACGGTCGCGCTGGTGTCGTACCACCTGCAGGTCGCCGTCAACTACCTCGTGTTGTTCGCCGTCGCCGCGGCCATCCAACTCGTCCAGCGCTGGCGGACCCCGGACGCCGTGGCCGAGCAGCGACCGGTCTACGGCCTGACGCTCGTCTTCGCCGCGGCGTTCGTCTACTGGCTGACGCAGTACACCGTCGGCTTCTCGACGGGCGGCCTGTTCGTCGAGGGCGTGCTCGGGATTCTCTCGGGAAGCTCCGAGGCCGGAACGGCAATCTCCCAGCGCACCGGTTCCGTGACCGCCGTCGGCGGCGGCATCTTCGACGTGTTCGTGAAGCTGTTCCTCGTGAACGCGGTGTACGCCCTGATTACATTCGGCGTCTTCCTCGGCGTCCTGTTCGGGCGGCTCCCGAAGCTGTCGGGTCAGGGCCGGTCGGTCCTGCGGACGCTGACGTTCAGTCTCGTCGTGTTGGTGCCGTACTTCTTCGCGCACCTCCTCGGCGTCATTTCGGAGACGAATTTCTTCTTCCGCCACGTCGGCTTCGCGATGATTCTCGCGACCATCGTCGGGAGCGTCGGGCTGTTCTACGCGTTCGAGTGGCTCGCACGGACGAGCTACTGGTCGAAGTACGGGTCGGCGGTCAAGGCGGGTACGCCCGTCGTGACGGCGCTCGTCATCGGGCTCACGCTCATGGTGATGTTCCCATCGCCGTACATCTACCTCCCCTCGAACCACGTCCCCGCCCAGCAGATGAGCGCGTACGACACCGCCTTCGAGATGTCCGACGAAGACATCCGCTACGTGGGCATCCGCGGGAATCCCGACCGCTTCGCCGAGGCGCTGCCCGAGCGAACCACGCCGGCGCTCGGTTTCACGACGCCCGACGAGGCGCTTTCCGACCTGCCGAGCTACTACGACGGCCCGCGGTATCTGATGGTCTCGAAGACCGACTACGACCGCGAGGTGGTCGCGTACCGCGAACTCCGCTACTCCGGGGCGAACCTCACGGCCGTCCAGAACCAACCGAACGTGAACCGCGTCATGTCGAACGGCGCGGCCGACCTCTACTACGTGTCCGGGTAGCGACACGGAGTCTGATTTTTCGTTTCACGACGACACCGGTGGCGGGACCGTCGGTTTGCCGGTGCTGCCGCTGTTTCTCTCCCTTGCTTCCTCGTCCACTTCGAACCGGAGACGCATCTCTCGGATTCGAGTGCGTCGCGGCCGCGTCGCGGCCACTTCCGAGCCGCGGGTCAGAAAAACGGTGAGGGAAGTCGACGGTCCACCGGCTCAGAACGGCGGGCTGTAGTCCTCGTACTCTTCCATCTGTTCCATCTCGTCCGTCTTCGACGGCATCACGGCGGCCCGCGGGCCGCCCGCCCGCCGCACGGTCACCGAGGACACGTCGTCGACTTCGTCGGCGATGCGTCTCTTGATGGCCTTCATCGTCATCGGCGCGATGCCGCATCCGGAGCACGCGCCGCCGATGGCGATGGTGACCTCGCCGGTCTCGTCGTTCACGTCCTCGATTTCGAAGTGCCCGCCGTGTTCCTGAATCTGCGGGACGTTGTTGCTCAGGTAGTTCCGGGTCTGCCGTTCGAGTGATTGCGCGCTCATAGGCGTTCGTCGATACGGCCTCATTTGTAATAAATCTGGGTTATTAGGGGTGCCTAAATACGAGCGATTCAGGGCTCGTGTGGCTATTTTAGGTCACACGAACTTTCTGAACTCGGTTTATTATCACTTTTCGAGCACCCTAAAACACCGCGATTTTCAACTTCCGAGCCGGCACGGATATTCCTCGCGCTCATCGGTGCGTGCTGAATGTCACCGCACGGCTTCGGGCCGCCGACTCGGTCTCGCCGCTCGTCGCCTCCCACCGCCCGACCGTTCTCGTTTCATCCTCGGTCAAACAGCGCCTAATTCTCGCGGCCGCGGGACCCGCGACCCCGCCGGAATCCAGTAGCGAGTCAATAATTAATCGGCTCCTGAGCCGATGTGTAGCCGAGTGTTACCGTTCGTGAATACGCCGGGTCCTCGCCGAAGCGGCGACCCGCGAGGTGCGTTCGATGAGAGATAAGATTCGCTCGGTCGTCCGGACGATTCGCCGCCGGTTCGTTCCCGGCGACGACGACAGCGACCTCACGGAGCGGACGGTGAAAAGCGGGATGTGGGTCTCGGCGATGAACGTCCTCGACCGGGTGCTGAAGGTCGTCATGTTCATCGTCCTCGCGCGGTTGCTCGGCCCCGAGGCAATCGGGCTGATGGGGATCGCGCTCCTCACCATCTCGGCGCTTCTGAGCCTGACGAACCTCGGCATCGACGCCGCGCTCATCCAGCGCGTCGACGACGACGTGGACGAGTACCTGAACACGACGTTCACGCTCGAACTCCTCCGCGGCCTGCTGATGAGTTCGATTCTCTACCTCGCCGCCCCGTCGCTCGCCTCGCTGTTCGGCGAACCCGCCGCGCGGGACCTCATCCGTACCATCGCGTTGGTCCCGATTTTCCTCGCGCTGCGGAACCCCGCGATGGTCTACTTCAAGAAGGACCTCGCGTTCCACAAGGAGTTCGCCTACCGGGTCAGCGGCACGACGGCCTACGTCGTTGTCGCGCTCGGCTACGCCGCGGTCAGCCCGACGGTCTGGGCGCTCATCTTCGGCTACCTCGCCGACGCCAGCGTCCGGTCGGTCGTGACCTACTTCCTGCACCCGTATCGCCCCCGCCCCGCGCTAAACCGCGCGTACGCCGCCGAACTCATCGGCTACGGGAAGTGGGTCACGGGGTCGTCCATCGTCGAGTTCCTCTACGGGCAGGGCGACGACGCGGTCGTCGGCTGGCTCCTGACGGCGACCTCGCTCGGCTACTACCAGCTCGCCTACCGCATCTCCAACGCGCCGGCGACCGAAATCGCCGTCGTCGTCTCCAGCGTGATGTTCTCGACCTACTCGAAGCTTCAGGAGGACCAACGCGCCCTCCGCGAGGCGTTCTTCAGCACCTTCCGGCTCACCGCCTTCGTCGCGCTGCCGATGTCGGTCGGCATCTACCTCGTCGCGCCCGCCTTCGTCGGGGCGTTCCTCGGCGAGGACTGGCTTCCGATGGTGCTCGCCATGCAGATTCTCGTCGCCTACGGGCTCTTTCGGACGCTCTTCGCGACGTTCAACCCCGTCTGGCGCGCCGTCGGCCGTCCCGACGTCCAGACCAAACTCGGCTTCCTCAGGGTTGCCCTGCTCGCGATAGCCATCGTCCCCGCGACGAGCGCCTACGGCATCGAAGGGACCGCCCTCGCGGTCACGGGCATCCTCGCGTTCCCGATGGTCCCGCTCTACGCGCGCGAGATGAAACGAACGCTCGGCACGACTTACCGCCGGTTCCTCCGGGAGCTCTCGTACCCCGTCGCTGCCAGCGGCGCGATGGCGCTGGCGGTCCTCGCGGCGCAGAACCGCGTCGGGTCGCCCCTCGTCGAGTTCGCGCTCCTCGTCGCCATCGGCGTCGTCGCCTACGCCGTCAGCGCGGCGTCGCTCATGACGCTCTTCGACTGGCGGGTCAAACAGAACCTCCGCGAACTCGTCTCGGTGATGTCGAAGTGAGGTGGGCGTTCGGCCGCCCCACCGGAACCCGGCGAGTGGTCGATTCGACTGACTCTCATTGCTAGCTGAACCTCGGCCGTGAATCAAACCTATCAGAACTCCGTCAGAATATGTGGGTACGGTGAAACGAACGCCCTCGCAAGATTCGGTGGGAGCGTAATTACCAGTTCATAGATTGATTATCTGACGAGGAGAGACGTTTCACGGACCGATTCTAATTCGACACCGGATGTCGATTTGACCCGTATAGTACCGATTAAGTGGTCGTTTTTGACTGCCAATTTGGTCGTATATACATCTATAATTGATATCTTTTTGAGAGAATATAAGGTGTGTCTCTGGAATGCAACTGGTAACTAACTGGCCTCCATCCGAATCAATTCCGCAAGTAATCGTAGCTAACCCGATTATACCTCGCAATAATGATTATCACCTTAACGAGGGCTTTCCTCGGGTATGGTACGACTAACCGATGGAGATGACGACGAATCTGCGGCGGATTCAGACTCCATCCTCGAATCGCAACTCAACAGGCGGAACTACCTCAAACTCGGTGCGGCGGCCGCATCGACTGCCCTCTCTGCCGGCGTCGCGTCGGCTGCGTCTGGACCAGAGGAGCGCTTCGGTATCCAATGGGACCGCGTCGTCAACGCGGTGGACGACCTTGGAATGGACCCCAACGGAAACGAACCGATAGACGACCAACTCGACGCCGCGTACGGGAGCGGGACGCTCATCGAATTCCCTCCGGGTGAGTATCTCGCCACCGAGACGCAGTACTGGAACGACGACGTCTCCCGCTTCGGGATGGTCGGCACCGGCAGTTCCCACAAGGACGTGCAGTTCGTCTTCCCGTCGGGCAACAACGGCGAGAAGTACCGGTTCCTCGAAATCACGAGCGGGGACCACCACGTCCTGAAGAACTTCTCCATCCAGCAGACCGACGACGACACCACCACGGCGGACATCTGGATGATAAACGACGACGGCGGCCTCATCGAGGACGTCGAGTGGCTCGGCCGCACCCCCACCGACAACAACGCCCGCCGCCAGCTCCTCGCGTACGACTGTTCCTCCGTCGACGGCGTCAACGTCGCCCGCCGCGTCTACATGCGCGAGGGTGCCGAACTTCCCGGCTACCCCGACGGCGTCGCGGGTATCCGCGTGCAGGGCGGTTCCGTCGGCGAGATTCGCCTCGTCGACTGCCACATCGAACAGCGCGGGTCGTCGTCGTTCCGCGCGACCCACACCCGCGGGGTCCTCCGCGTCGAGGGCGGGTTGTTCAAGAACAACGACAACACCAACATGCGCATCTCCGCGGGCGACCACCCCGACAAGACCTCGTGGATCAAGGGCGCGACCGTCATCATGGACGCGGACAACCTCAACGAGCACGCCCGCGACGGCGACAGCCTCGACAGTCCCGAGGGCCTCCGCATCGACTCCACCGGCAACGGCTACGCCGGCGTCCTCATCGAGGACTGTGACTTCATCTTCAAGTCTTGCCCCACCTCGCGCGGCATCGTCTCGTCGCCGACGTGGGCCGGCCACGGCGGCTTCACCCTGCGTAACTGCCGCATCCAGAACGACACGTCGGTCCAGACGATTCACGCCGACTCCGTCGACACCGACACCGCGGACAAGCCGTGGGGCGTGAACCTCGAGAACGTCTCCATCACGGGGAGTACGCGGTCCCAGCCCGCCGGCGCGGCGGTCTGCATCGACAACGACCGCAACGGCTCGACCGTCCAGAACAGCTGTATCCACTTCCCGAACGGCGACGTGGACGGCGTCCTCGTCAACGACGCCACGAGCTGCGAGATTCTGGACTCGAACATCAACGTCTCCGGGCAGGCGACGGTGTTCAGCGGGGCCGACGTGGACACGAGCAACATCACGAGCAGCGACTCCTGTCCGCTCCCGAGCGCCGACGGGAGCACCGGCGGCGACTCGTCGACCACGGACGACTCGACCGATTCGACGACCGACGATTCGACGACTGACTCGACGGACGACTCGACGACCGAACCCCTCCCGAACGAGATTCGCCTCGTCGGCACGGGCACGACGACCCAGTACGAGTTCACCGTGACGGACTCGCTGCAGGCGTCGGGCGACACCATCGAGGAGTGGGACGACATCTCCAGCGGCACCGCGACCGGCTGGATTACGACCGAGGGCGTCGAGGACACCTACACGTTCTCCGGCGACGTCGACTCGTTCTCGTTCCTCGAAGGCGAGTGTGAGATTTACGTCAACGGCGAGCAGGTGACCGAGAGTACCGTCACGGACGCCACGACGGACTCGACGACCGACCTCTCGCACGAACTGCGCCTCGTCGGCACGGGTACCCAGACCCAGTACGAGTTCACCGTCAGCGACGCGCTCGAAGCCTCGGGCGACACCGTCGAGACGTGGGACACCATCGACGGCACCTCCGCCAGCGGCTGGATTACGACCGAGGGCGTCGAGGACACGTTCAACTTCGCGGGGAGCGTCACCTCCTTCGGCTTCGTCGAAGGCGAGGCCGAGATTTACGTCGACGGTGAGCAGGTGACCGAGAGCACGGTCACCGACGCCACGACCGATTCCTCGACCGGTTCGAGCACGGACGGCTCGACGGATTCGACGGACGACTCCACCGACAGCCAGAACGAACTGCGCCTCGTCGGCACTGGCGTCGAGACGCAGTACGAAGTCAGTGTCAGCGGCACGCTCGAGGCCTCGGGCGACACCGTCGAAGAGTGGGACGACGTGTCCGAAAGCTCCGCGACGGGGTGGGTGACCACCGAGGGCGTCGACGACACGTTCACCTTCACGGGCACGATTACGTCGCTGTCGTTCCTCCAGGGCGAGGCCGAGGTCTACGTCAACGGCACGCGGGTCGACCCCAGCGTGTTCTCGCTGCCGAACACCCTCGTGGTCGAGGGCGACGGCACGGAGACGACGTACGACTTCATGGTCTCCGGCGACATCCTGAACGACCCGCTCGTCGGGCCGACCGAGAGCGACGACAGCGTCACCAACGGCAAGGTGACGGGCTCCGTCACGGACAACGTCGACGCCTTCCGGTTCTCGGGTGACATCAAGAAGATGAACCTGACCGGCGACGCGGCGCTGACCTTCGAAGACAACGACGGCTGAGACGACAGCACGGCAGAATAGCGGACCAGTAGACGGCGCGTCGCTCGCACGGTGACGCCGCAGGCAGCAGAGGCACCCAGTTTTCGCGTTTCGACGCGGTTTTCTCCGTTTTCCCCGCGCGTCCGAGCGACCGCCGCGTCCGGCGACGCAGTACGCCGAGAACTGAGTTCGGACGTCAGTACGACGCGGTTACGCCGCGTCGTCGCTGGCGGCCGTGTCTTCAGTCGGTTCCTCGGTCACGGTCAGCCAGACGTACGCCGAGCGGTACGCCGTGTCGGTACTCGGCTCCGCCGGCGCGTCGCCCTCGTACAGGAAGTAGGTGAGCCGGAGATCCTCGCCGGTCAGCTCCGGGGCGAAGATATGGCGGGCCTGCCACGTCTCGCCGTCTCCGACGGTCTCCGTCCGCGACCCGAGGACCTGCCGCTCGACGACCGTCGTCTCGCCGTTCACCCGCTCGACGCGCTGGAGTTCGGCCACGAGCGTGTAGCTCGTCGCCTCCCCCTCGGCGTTCTCGACGGAGACGAACAGTTCGGTCTGCTCGCCCACCGTTAGTTCCTCGGGGTAGTCGGCGGCGACGAACTCGCCGCCGGCGTCCCGCGTGAGAAGCGACAGGCTCGAATACGACTCGCCCGTCCCCGGTGCGACGAGCGCGTAACTCAGGCTCGCGACGGCAAGGAGGACGGCGAACGCGAGCGCGACGTTCAGGAGCGAGTCGACCCGAGAGGACTGGTCGAACGACCGGACCACGTCGGCGTACCAGCGCCGAATCGGGACGTGAAAGCGCTCTCCCTCGGGGAGTCGCCGCCGCCGTACCTCGCCGATGGCGAGGCCGCCGACGATGATTGCCGACAGCGCGAGCAGGACGGGCGCGGCGTTCAGTCCGACGCCAGCCCAGAGGAGCGCCAGGCCGACCACCGGCAAGAGTGCGACGCTCATCCCGAAAGCGAGCGCAAATCGCTCCGTGAGGCCGAGGTCCGGCTGCCACTCGAACCGGCCGAACGACGGTCCCTCGCCCGGATTGCCCGACGACCCGGCGGGAAACAGCGCGAGCAACAGCGCGTAACCGGGAAGAAATAGCAGCACGGGGAGTCCGACGAGGGCTTGGACGGTCGGCACGACGTCGAGAACCGCAACGAGGCTACTCGAGACGACGACGAGGAGCGCAGTGGGCACGTCCAACGAGAGTTCGTCGAGTGCCTGGTTCAACCGTCCTTTTCTGTGTGATGTAGACCCCATTACCGGTTATATGACGCGACTAGGCTGTTGTTATTGAGCACCTCACACCCCTGATTTCGGCGGTACGAGGTGACTAACTCCCGACTATCTCGCGACCGTCTGGTTCCTTCTCAGCTCTCTCGTCGCTCTCGTCGGCACCGCCGACGCGGGACGACGGCTGTGCCCCGTTCGACGCGCCCCGCTCGAACGACGCGGACGGCTCCGCCGCGACTCGCAACCGTTCGTTCTCGCGGCTGTCGAGGACCATCGCGCCGCCGAGTGACCCGAGGCCGACGAGGAGTCCGGTGAGGGACTGCCGACCCGGTCGGTCCTTCGACGCGACCCCGCCGACCAGTCGGAGCGCGCCGGCGAGGACGCTCACGACGCCGAGCGCGTAGAGGACGGCCACCGGGTGAACGCCGCCGTCGAGGTATCGAACGCGGAGTCGCCAGACGAAGTCCCTGAGCAGGAGGAACGACAGCCCGGGGACGAACGTCGAGTACCTGATACCGCTTTCTTCATCGCCGTAGCGCGCGCGCATCGGCACGGTGGCGACGCGCTTTTCGGCGACGTTCAGGTTCACGAGCAGGTCGTTCAGGAAGCCGTACTGGTCGTACAGCCGGTCGAAATCCAGCTCCGAGAGCGCCTCCGCCGAGATAGCCGTGTAGCCGTTCTGCGGGTCGCGGATGTGCCAGTAGCCGCTGGCGATGCGCGTCAGCCCGGACAACAGGAGGTTGCCGAACAGCCGCCACGGCGGCATCCCCCGGCGGGTGTCCCGCGCGGCGAGTCGGTCGCCGACGGCGTAGTCGGCGTCTCCGTCGACGACGGGGTCGATGATGGCGGGCATGATATCCGGGTCCATCTGTCCGTCGCCGTCCATCACGACGACGATGTCCATCCCGTCGGCGAGGGCGCGTTCGTAGCCGGTCTTGACGGCCGCGCCGCGCCCGCGGTTGACCGGGTGTCGAATCGGGACGACGCGCCCGTCGAGCGACGCACCGCCGTCGGCCGCGGCGACGACCGGTTCGGCCGCTCGCTCGTTCGCGCGCGCCGCGTGCCGCCGAATCTCCTCCCACGTCCCGTCGGTCGAGCGGTCGTCGACGACGTACGCGCGGTCGACGAACGCGGGGAGCGTGTCGACGACGCCGCCGACGAACCGCGCCTCGTTGTACGCGGGCACGACGACGCCGACGGCGTTACCGCGGTACATCGCCCCTCGCGTGCGACCCCTGTGTTGAACGCGGCGTGTCGACCGGTCCGCCGCCGTCGGGCGTGTCGTCCCGCGGCCGCGAATCGAGTTGGAGAGTGCGTAGGAACATCGATACTTCGACCCGGTGATTGGGCCGTTCGGGTCTTTGTTAGTCGTCAGCAACACGTATGCAAAGCCGAATTTCAGGCGTTTAGGACGGTTAGAACGGTTGTCTAACGTTCACGAAACCGCGACTAATCGAATCCGTATCACGTCCGTCGAGACTGTCTTGAAAAGCAGCATGTCGCCGTACTCGGGCCGGCGTGCCGGGCGAACCGCCGCGTCAGATGGTGTTTCGGATCGAGTCCCAGTAGCTCGACGCGGTGACCACGTCTAGCCCGAGTTCGTCGATGTAGTCTATCGTCTCGGCGAACGCCGCCGGGCTGACGGAGCGTCCCTCTCCGGTCACGTCGTGGTACATGAGCACCGCGAGCTGGTTGTACTGGGCGGCGAAGTCGAGCGCCTCCTTCGCCTTCTGTACGTCGTCGCCGTCGGTCCGGCCGACGATTTGCGGGTCGGATATCGCGCCGGTCGGTCCCCCGACGGTCACGAACCCGAGGTAGTGGTAGTCGCTCGCGACGTCGAGCGCTGACTCGTTGTACCGGCCGTACGGCCAGATGATGAAGTCGGCCCCGCGTTCGAACCCGTTTTCGACGAGCCACGCCTTCGACTCCCTGATGCTCGCGCGCTGGTCGGCCGGCGAGAGGACGCGGAACGAGTCCGACTGCTGGGGGTGGCTCACCATGTCCCACCCCGATTCGACCATCTCGTCCATCCCCGACCGCGGGATGCGGTGGCTCGACCCGACGGTCCACGGGATGACGCCGACGACGCCGGGGAAGCCGTGGGACTCCAGTATCGGATACGCCGTGTCGTACTGGCTCCGGGTGTTGTCGTCGAACGTTATCATCACCGCGCCCGCGCCGGCCCGCGGTTTGGCCCGGAGCGAGTCGACGTAGAACCGCGCCGCGGTACCGCCGCCGGTGTACATCTGGATGCTTATCTCGGTGACGTTCGTCAGGTCCGGCGACCCGGTGACGCGCTGTGGCCCGAGGTCGAGGCGCTGCCAGCCTGCCTTCCAGATGTGCCGACCGAGAAGCAGCGTGTTGTCGTAGTCGGGCGCGGCGAGGCGAACCGTGATGCCCTCGGTGTCGGGCGTTTCGAGGTTGACGGCCAGCGAGAGGTCGGCCTCCGAGAGGTCGATACCGTCCTCGAACGTCCGGTAAATCCACACCCGCTCGTCGTCCGGCGTCGCTTCGAGCCGGAGCGACTGCGCCCCGCAGTAGACGACGTCCTCTTCGACGGCGTACCGCCCCGCGAACGTCCCCCAGAGCCGTTCGTCCTCGAAGTCGTCGACGAGCCATCCAACGTCTCTGAACCGCTCTCGGCTGTTGAACGCGACCGCCAACGGGTCGCCCGCCGCGTCGACGCTCGGGTCGTCGTAGCTGAACCGCGGCGTCGGTACCGGCGGCTCGCTCGTCGCGGTCGCTTCGGGAGTACCGGCTGATTCACCGCCCCTCGCGACGCAGCCGCTGAGCACGGCGGCGCTCAGTCCGAGATACGAACGCCGTGATAGTTTCATACGGACAACTGTCGTCACGAGTCGATAGTAATGCCACTCGTAATTTCCGTAGCCACGGACTGACGGCGTCGGAAACCGCGAATGTCGCCGATTTTGACCTGTTTTTCGCACAGTCTCTCGCCCGTTTCGTCGCCGCAGACCCGTCCGGATTCAGGGGCTTTCGCCCCGCCACCCCCGGTTACACACCGTTTACCAATCACCTCCCCGGTCCAACTGACGGGAAACATGTGTAACCGACGTCGGTCCCTCTCTCTCCAACTCTCGTCTCGCCCTTCGAGGCGACCCGCCCCCGACGCTCGACGGACGCCCGACAGTCACCGGGAACGCTCCGAGCACGCGGGTGGTTGCCAGTGAATCGCAGAACCTACCTGAAGACGCTCGGCGCGGTCGGTATCGGTGCCGCGCTCGCCGGCTGTAACACGCCGGACGAGGAGACGCCGACCGAGACGCCGACGACCGAGGAGACGCCGACGCCCGAACCGGACCTCACCGTCTTCCACGCGGTCGACGACCTCGGGATGGACCCGACGGGCCAAGAGCCGGTCGACGACATCCTCGACGGGGTGTACGGCGACGACACGGCCGTCGAGTTCCCGCCGGGTGACTACCTCATCACCCGCGAGCACGACTGGGACCGCGGCGTCTCGAACTTCCAACTCGTCGGCCTCGGCGACTCCCACAAGGACGTGCAGTTCGTCTTCCCGCCGGCAGACCCCGGCGAGCGGTTCCGGATGCTCCGAATCACGAGCGGGGACCACCACGTCCTGAAGAACTTCTCCGTCCAGCAGACCGACGACGACACCACGAGCGCCGATATCTGGCTCGCCAACGACGACGGCGCGCTCGTCGAGGACGTCGAGTGGCTCGGCCGCACCCCCACGGACAGCCACGCGCGCGACCAACTGCTCCTCTTCGACTGCACTTCGGTGGAGGGCGTCAACGTCGCCCGTCGCGTCTACATGCGCGAGGGCGCGGCGCTCCCCGGCTACCCGAACGGCGTCGCCGGGATTCGCATCACCGAGCGGTCGGTCGGCGAAGTGAGGATGATAGACTGCCACATCGAACAGCGCGGGTCGTCGTCGTTCCGCGCGACCCACACCCGCGGCGTCCTCCGCGTCGAGGGCGGGTTGTTCAAGAACAACGACAACACCAACATGCGCATCTCCGCGGGCGACCATCCGACCAAGACCTCGTGGATCAAGGGCGCGACCGTCGTCGTCGACGCGGACAACCTCAACGAACACGCGCGGGAGGGCGACAGACTCGACAGTCCCGAGGGCCTCCGCATCGACTCGACGGGCCACGGCTACACGGGGGTTCTCATCGAGGACTGCGACTTCATCTTCCGGTCGAGTCCGTCCTCGCCGGGCATCATCACCGTTCCGACCTACGGGAGCCACGGCGGCTTCACGATGCGCAACTGCCGCATCGTCAACGACACCGGCGTCCAGACCATCTACGCGGGTCCCGTGGACACCGCCATCGCGCGGGAGCCATGGGGGATGGTCCTGGAGAACGTCACCATCTCGGGGGCGTGCGAGAGTCAGCCCTACGGTTCGGCGGTCGTCGTCGACGAGAATCGAAACGGCTCCCGCATCGTCGATAGCTGTATCCACCTGCCGAACGGCCGGGTCGGCGGCGTGCTCGTCAACCGCGCGTCGGACTGCGCTATCGAGAACTCCAGCATCAACGTCAGCGGTCCGCCGACCCGGACCCGCGGCGTCGAACTCCTGCTCGATAACGTGTCCTACACCGCGACCTGCGCGTTCCGCGACGAGTGAACGGGCGTCGGCCAAGGCGCTATCGGAACCCCCAGTCGTCGGCAATCGCCGTGACCGCGCTGAATATCGCACCCAGTCCGGTCAGCGTTACGCCAGTCAAGATAGTAGCAAACCTTACCCAGTAGTATGTTCTACCGCCGAACATGGCCACGTCGGTGAAGATGGACGACGACACGAAATCACGCCTCGAACGGTTACAGGCCGAGATTCGGCTGAAGACCGGGACGCGAGTGACGCAGCAGGAAGTCTTGGCGCGGCTCGTCGAGAACGCCGTCGAGTCCAAGGCGGACCTCATCGACTCGTTCCGCGAGAAACGTGTCCCGCTTTCGGAGTCCGAGCGCGAGCAGTTCCACGACGGGATGGTTTCGTCCGGCGTCACGACGACCGAAGAAGACATCGACGACGTGCTGTACGGATGAGCGTCCTCGTCGATACCGGCGTGTTCTTCGCGCACCACGATACGGATGCCGACAGGCACGACCAAGCCGTCAGCGCGTTCGACGAACTGTTCGACGGGGAGTTCGGACAGCCGTACACGAACGACTACGTTCTCGACGAGACGGTAACGCTCACGCGCGCTCGAACGGGTTCGTTCGAGGCTGCGGATACCGTTGCCAGTCGCATTCTCGGCGAGGAACCGTTTCCGAACGTGTTCGAGACGATTCACGTCGAACCGGACGACGTCCGGGCGTCGCTGGAGACGCTCCGCCGATACGAGGACCACGACCTCAGCTTCACCGATGCGACCATCGTCTCGCTGTGCGAGTCGCGTGGCATCGACGCCGTGTTGAGTTTCGACACGGATTTCGATGGACTCGTCGACCGCATCGAACCGGGGCTCCGGTAGGTTTAACAGCGCCACGGGAGCGCCGACAGAGAAACGAGCGGTCCGCTCAGTGACCCCTGAAGTTGAGTCCCGGCGTCAGCGTGATACCAGTCCCTCGGTCCCGCTGCAAACCGACAAATGTATTCGTAATAACATTTATCGGGACGTGCGCCGCAGTTCGACCTATGGTTCGGCTCTGTCGTCGGTACGGTCCCGGACGGCTCCCGTACGCCGAGCGAAACGACGTCGGCGGCGGGATAGCGATGGCTGCAACCGGGTTGTTGGCAATCACCCTCTGGTTCGGTGCTGCGGGGCTGCTGACTCTCGTCGGCGCGATGAACGGGACACTCGGGTTCGTCTTCGGTCTCGGACTGGTGGCCGTTCCGATAGCGATACCGACCTCGTTTATCGTGGGCACGCTGCTCTGGCGACGGCTGCGACCCGACGACGACCGCCAACGATACGGTACGCTTTTCGGCGGGCTGACTGCACTCGGAAGTCTTGTCACGGGCGGATTCGGGCCCGCTTTCCTCGTCGGCGTCTCGAACTTCACCCGCGGTGAGATGGTTCTACTGGAGGCGGTCGTCTTCACCGCGCTACTGCTGCCAGTGAGCGTGGTTTTCGCCGTTATCGCTGCCGGTTGGTTGGTCGTTCCGCTCGGCGCGTTCGGCGGATGGTATCACGAGCGCGCGAAGGCGCGCTCCTGACGAGGACCGACTGCTAACCGCGCTCCGCGGCGTTCCACAACGCCACGGTGAGCGGCGGTGCACGGACACCCAGTCTGCTCAGCGACCTCTGAAGTTGAGTCCCGGCGTCAGCGTGATGCCGGTTCCTCGCTCTTTCACGTCGTCTCCGTCACCGTCGCGGCCGGCGGTCGATTCCTCGTCGTCCTCGTCGTCTCCACGGTTGAACAGCGCGTGGTGCACGTAGCGGGCGAAGGGAACCGGGTCGTCGAGGCGCGCGAGGTCGAATCTCGGCTCGTGGTAGATAGAAGAGGCGACCTCCCAGACGGTCTTGACGAACGACGGGCGCTCGACGAGCGGCGAGTCGTCGCGGCGGACGCTCATCACGTAGCCGAGTTCGCCCCAGAGGTAGTGAGTGCCGACGCCGAGTTCGTACCCCGGTTCGATGCGGTGTTTCTGCCCGGTCGCCTGCAGCCAGTAGTAGTACGGGAAGTCGGCGCCCGCGCGGACAGTCGAGGGGAGTGACTGCCACATCCGGGGGTTGATTTCGATGAGTTTGAACTCGCCCGTCTCGGCGTCCTTGAGGTACTCGATGCACGCGAGGCCGTGCCAGTTGATGTGACCGAGGAGCTTCCGCGCGACGGATTCGAGTTCGGGGTCGTACACCGAAGTCCGGTAGACGCCGCCGCCGCCGGTGTAGGAGTTTCCGCGAATCTGGAGGTGCTGGAACGTCGCGAGGGGCTCGCCGTGGTCGTACAGCGCCGCGAACATGTACTTGTCCTCGGTCGGAACGTAGTCCTGCACGATGGGGTCGTGTTTCATCTCGGCGTATATCTCGTCGGGGTCCGGACGGTCGCCGGGGCGGACGTGGCGGACGCTCTTGACGATGTCGTACTCGTGGGGGTCGTAGCTGTCGACGTACTCGCCGGCGACGACGTTGTACCGCGGCTTGATAATCGAGGGCTCGTGGAACGCTTCGACCTCGCTGAACAGGCGGGTCCGCGGCATGGGGACGCCGGCCTCGACGGCGGCCTCGTAGAGGAGCTTTCGGTCGTGGACCCGGCGGAGCGTCTCGAAGTCGGGGACGACGAGGTCGACGTACTGCTCGAACTCGTCGAGGTACTTCGAGAAGATGTAGCCGTCTTCGGGCCGCGTCGGGATGATTGTCTTCACGTCTGGTCGGGCGGCGATGCCGACGAGGGCGTCCTTGTAGGCAACGAGGTCGTCTTTCGGGGCGGGAATGCGGACGAGTTCGTCGCAGAATCGGGACGAGGCCGCCGGCGTGTCGTCGTGTTCGGAGGCCATCACCGTGTGGATTCCCCGCTCGCCGAGCGACCGGATGCAAGTGTAGTTGCCCGATGGAACGAGCACCGAGTTCCGGGCGTGCGCGCGTTTGGACATGCCTGAACCGTCGCGCGGTGACGGAATTAGTATGGGTCCGCTAACGGGTTCGAGGTCGGTGCCGGGAGTCGGTTCCTCCCGACCTGACTCGGCGGTCGGTGTGCGGTCTGCCGTCCGCGACAGGGCCGGTGCGCGCCGTCGCGCGAGCGTCGCGTCGGCGACCGAACTGCGGATTCGAACGCGTCGGACCGGATTCGATTCGTGAGAGTCGAGAAAACCGACGGTTTCGGCTCGGTTATCCACAGCATACCGGGGCGAGAGAGACGGTCTCCACGGTCAGCGGGTCTGCCGAGTCGGCGAAACGAGCGCTCTCGACGAGAAATAGTTCGGCGCGGTGCCAAGATGTCGACGGTTCTGGCGGAGCGTCGCCGCCTCAGAGCACGTCGTCGTCGAGGCCGCCGGGGTCGCCCGCGGTGTCGAAGAGGTTGTTCTGGGCGCTCTGGACGAAGTCGGACTGGACGCCGTCCTCGTCGTCGACGGGGGCACCGTAGGCGTCCATTCCCATCGAGAGGAGCTCCTCGACGGCCTGTTCTTCGCTGATGAACTCTTCGTCGACAAGCTGTTCGAACTCGACGAGCAGTTCGTCCGGGAGATTGACTTCTACGACGGGCATAGAGACGCGTTCGTGCTCGATGTACTTGAGCGGCCGGGTGTGAGTAGTTCGTGCCGAGCGTGGTACTCGGTCGCTCCGCGTGACAGTCCGCGTCGCCCGACAGTCGTAACCGCGTGTCTTATCAGCGCCCGGTCAGTCCGTCCACGCGACGAACGGCGTCGATTTCCGACGCCCCTGAGCGAGGGACCGACGTGACACGCGACACAGACCCGGCGACCGAGGACGCCGCCCCCGCCGAGAGCGACGAGCTCGGCTGGCTTCCGGAGCGCGTCGAACTGCCGAGCGACGAGTGGGTCATCTACCCGCCCGGCGAGCCGCGGCCGGCGAACTTCGCGCTCCGCTTCGAGAAGGCCGTCCCCGCGGTGCTCGTCGGTATCGACCCCGGCGACTCGCTGGGCGTCCACGTCCTCCCGCATCCGGGTGGCCTCTCCGTCTCGGCGCGGTTCGGCGGCGTCGTCGACGACTCGGTCCGCGAGTTCGAGCCGCCGGCGTCGGACGAGGACCGCGAGGCGGTCGCCGCGTGGGTTCGGACGTGGGTCGACCGCGTGGACGACCGGGCCGAACGGGCGCGCATTCGGGCGGCTTGCGCGCCGGTTCCCAACGCCGGCGACCGCGCCTCGCGGGCGCTCTTCGAGCACTTCGGGAGCGCGGACGCCGTCGCGGCCGCGGTGCTCGAACGGAACACCGCCGCACTCAGGCGTGCGTCGGGGGTCGCCGAGCAGACCGCGACCGACTTGGTCGTCCACTACGGCACCGACGCGGAGTGGGAGTACTACCGCAGCCACCGCGACGCCGCCCCGTGACTCAAATCGTGATTTGACTCTCGCGTAGGGTTATTCCCGTCCGCGACGATTAACGGGTATGTCCCTGACACGACGCACCTTCCTCGGTTCGACCGCCCTCCTCTCGTTCGGTCTCCTCGCCGGTTGCGTCGGCGACGGCGGGTCGGACGACGGCGCGACGACTGACGACGAGACGACCGACGGGCCGACGGACACGACGGACGACCTCCCGGATGGAAACGGCACTGACGACGGAACCGGCGGCACCCGCCCGTCCGGCGGTCCCGGCATCTCGCTCGTCGGCGTCGACGACGCTCCCGACGTGCCCGTCGAACACGAAGTCGAGATAACGGAGGACCTCGCGAACGACGACCACCCGCCGCAGGTCCGCATCACGCTGACGAACACCGGCGACGAGGTCGTCGAGGTCGGCGAGGGGAGAACCGTCTTCTTCCAGTACGTCTCGGACACGACGAACGACCTCATCTTCCTCCCCGCGGACGGCGAGTATCCCGCCGAGGCGGGCTGTTGGCGGCTCGAAGACCACATCGCCGTGACCGAGGAGTACCGGATTCTCTCGCTCGAACCCGGCGAGTCGCGGTCGGAGCTGCTGAACCTCTACGGCGTCGCCCAGTCCGAGAAGGAAGAAGCGAGCTGTCTCCCGGTCGGCGAGTTCCGCTTCGAGGCGGACTTCGCCGTCGGCGGGCTCTCGGGGTCCTCTGACGACGACAGACGGGAGGCGACGTGGGGCTTCTCGCTCACGCTGGAGTAGTTCTCGGCCGGGCGGTCCCGATTTTCGCCATGGAGGCGAAGTAGCAATCGGGTACGCCGACGGCGGCTTCACGTCGGCTGCAAGCGCCGACGTCGATCCGAGACGTCCGACTCCGCCCCGCCCTCCCATGGTCGGTTGGATATATACCACACGGGAGTGTAACCGTCTCGTATGTCGAACGCTAGCGCACCGAATTCCGAACTCACGGGCCCGACCAGACTCACGCTCAAGGTCTGGCACCCGGACTGCTGGACGCTGGAAGTGACGGAGAACGTCGACGCCGGGGTCACCGCTCACACCGTGTACAACACGCCCGAGGACACGGTCAAGGGACACTTCACGGTCTACGCCGACCGGGTCGAGGACATCGACGACTTCGTCCGCGCGACCGAGCGGTCGCGGCTTACCGACTCCGTCTCCGAGTTGAGCCCCCGCCACGAGTTCGACAACGGCGCGTCGAACGTCGGCAACACGACGCGGGAGATGATGGTCGAGTACGACCCCGAAAACAGCATGACCGACTCGCTTCTGTCGCACGGCTTCGTCCACGACGCGCCCGTCCGCGTCGACGACGGATGGGAGTACTGGCCGGTCATCGACACCGACGACCGGGCCGACCTCCGCGAACGCCTCGACTCGCTGGAGGCGGCGAATCAGGCCGAAATCATCGTCACCAAGGTCACTTCCGTCGCCGGCGCGAAAAACCACGTCTCACACCAACTGGACAAGCTCTCGAACCGCCAGCGAGAGGTGTTCGAACTGGCCTGCCGGCGCGACTACTACACGTGGCCGCGGGAGACGACGACGCGGGAACTGGCCGACGAACTCGACATCTCGAAGACCACGCTGCTCGAACATCTCCGGAAGGCCGAGGCGAAACTCCTCAACCAGTACGCGGAGTCAACTCCGTAACGCCGTCGACGCCGCTCGTTATTCGATTCGATAACTTTCTCTCCGGTTTACTCCGGACACGGTGGTGTCGGTTCGACGGGTCGCGCCCGCGGTACCGACAGCGTCTTTCCGTTCAGTCGGCCCCCTGTGGCGCGCGCCACGTACAGTCCGTACAGCGTTCGATTCCGTGTCGCGTCTGCGTCTCCGAACCGCACTCCGGGCACCGTTGGGCCGACAGTCGCCCCGTGACTGAGTTCGTCATGGCTGAGTCCTCGGCGGAGGGCGAGTTATACTAGTGTCTGTCCATGGGAGGGTGGCCCTCGTGAGAGGCCGGTCGACCACCGACTCCGTCGCCGTCGGGGTGGCCGAGTCGCTGTCGGTTCTGGGCTAGACAGGCGAAAAAACGCGGTCGAGGACTGCCTACTCGTCGCGCGGCGCGACGCGCCGGCTCCCGCCGTCGTCGGTCGGGCGAGCGTACACGCCGCAACTCCGGCTTCGGAGTTCGCCCGCGCGCTGAAGTCGGCTACAGGCGTGTTCTATCTCGATAGGATGTCCGTCCACTCCGGCGAGTATCTCGTCTATCGGCGTCGGTCCACGGCGGTCGAGAAGCGCGAGCACCGCCCGCTCGACCTCGTCCGCCCGCTCGTCTCTCACGCACACCGACGCGCTTCCGAGTCGCGTTTCGTCCGGCGTTCGTCTCGCGGCGTCCGGTCGTCTTCGGCTCGCTCGTCGCTGGTCGTGACCATACCGGTGGTGTTCGCTTCGCGATTATATACCCATCCCCGACTATGATACGGTCCGACCGGCTGTCCCGGCCGAAACCTTCCCACTTGTTGATACTTGTGGAAGAGCTATTAATCGCGGTTTATAACGTCTGTAGCACTCGAATCCGAGGTATATACCGATAACTACCGAATCGTCTCAACAGCGTTTCTATACATCTTTCGTTGACAACCCCGACCATAGTAGCACATCCGTATAACTACCTTCTGTTCAAGGGTTTGGGTAGCTGTATCATGTCAGACTCAGAGGCGAGAACGGCGCGAGAAGAGTGGGGAAGCCGGTTCGGTTTCCTCATGGCGATGCTCGGCGCGATGGTGGGCGCGGGCAACATCTGGCGCATGCCGTTTACGACGGGCGAAAACGGCGGCGGTGCCTTCCTCGTGGCCTACATTCTCTTGTTGTATCTCATCGCGGTCCCCGGGCTGATGGCCGAGACGATGATCGGCCGGTACACGAACCACGGAGTCATCGGAGCGTTCAGAACGGTCCTCGGGAGCAAGCGGGCGCAGGGTCTCGGCCTCGTGGTCCTCATCGTCAACGTGGCGCTGATGTCGTACTACGCGCCCATCATCGGCTGGGCGCTCTACTACGCCGGCCACTCGGTGCTCATGACGTTCACCCAGCCGGGGTTCCAGCCGCAAGCATTCTGGGAGGGCTTCATCAACAATCCGACGCTCGTCGTCGGGATGCACACGGTGACGATGGCCGGCTTGGCCGGCGTCCTCGTGTTCGGTATCCGCCGCGGCATCGAGCGCGTCGTGAAGTGGATGATTCCGCTGCTCGTCGTCGCCCTCGTGGCGGTCTCGATTCGCGGCATCACCCTCCCCGGCGGCATGGAGGGCGTCGCATTCGTCTTCACGCCCGATTGGGGGTACCTCACCCGCGGCAGTACGTGGGTCGCGGCGCTCAGTCAGGCGCTGTTCTCGACGGGCCTCGGGTGGGGCATCGCGCTGACCTACGGGAGCTACCTCAGCCGGTACGACGACGTGCCGCTCGGCGGCGGCCTGTTCACCGCCATCGGGAACACGAGCATCGGTCTGCTCGCGGTGTTCGCCACGTTCCCCGTCGTCTTCGCGTTCGGACTCGAACCGAGCGCCGGGTCGAACCTGCTTTTCATCTCGATGGCGCAGGTGTTCCCCGAACTCCCCGGCGGGAGTCTGTGGGCTATCGTGTTCTTCGTCTCCTTCTTCTTCGCGACGTTCACCTCCGGCCTCGGTATCACCGAGGTCGCCGTCACCACCGTCTCGGAGGAGACGCGGCTCTCTCGGACGGGTGCCGTGCTCGCGTCCTGCGGCGCCATTTGGGTGTTCGGCCTCCCGAGCGCCTACTCGTCGGCGTTCCTCGGGCAGATGGACTTCATGTTCGGGAGCTTCGGCCTCCCGCTCGCGACGCTTTCCATCATCGCGCTCGTCGCGTGGAAGTTCGGCCCCGAACGCGCCCGCGTCCTCGACCTCAACCGTAACGCTGGCATCTACGTCGGCGCGTGGTGGAATTCGGTCGTGAAGTACGTCATCCCCGTCGTGATGGTGTTCATCCTCGGCTACGGCGTCTACTCCAGCATCGGAACCGCGAACCAGCGGTTGATGTTGCTCGGCGTCGCGTTCATGGCCGGACTCGTCGTCGTGAGCACGCTCGTGATGAGCGTCGTCGGCGACGAGCCGCCGTCCGGTTCCGCGGCCGTCCCGGGAGGTGACGACTGAGATGGCGCTGTCGACGCTCACGTGGGTCTCGATGCTCGTCTCGCTCCTCCTGTTGCCCGGCGTCGCGGCCGCGGTCCTCGTCCGGTCGCTCCGCACCGAGGAGCGCAAACTCGCGCTCTTACGGGAACAGGACGACATCGATAGCTACTCGCCCCGGGCGCTTTCCGACCTCCGCGGGTGGATTCGCGCGAACCCCGACGACCCCTACGCGCCGATTGCCCGCCGCCGCTACAACGAGTGCGTGCGGTCGCTCCGAGCGATTGACGAGCCGCATTACGACTGGTCCGACGAGCAAATCGCCCGGCTCGAACTGGTGGACGAATGAACGGAAACGACGCCGACGAACTCGCGGACGAGAGTGAGTTCGAGTTCGAGTTCGACGACCTCGCCACGGACGCGTCGTTCACGACCATCGACACGCACACCGAGGGCGAGCCGACCCGCATCGTCGTCGACGGTATCGACCGCGCCGCGCTCGCGGGCGACTCCGTCCGGGAGCGCCGTGACTCGTTCGCCGAAACCCACGACTGGGTGCGCGACCTGCTGATGCGGGAGCCCCGCGGCCACGACGACATGTTCGGAGCGGTCGTCGTCGCCTCCACCCGTCCCGACGCGGACGTGGGCGTCTTCTTCATGGACAGTCGGGGCTATCTCGACATGTGCGGCCACGGGACCATCGGCGTCGTCTCCGCGCTCCTCGAACTGGGGCGACTCGACCGATGCGAGACCGTCCGCGTCGAGACGCCGGCCGGACTCGTCGAGGCGACGCCCGAATACGCGTCCGACGGCGGCGTCGAGCGCGTCACGATAGAGAACGTCCGGTCGTTCGTCTACGACGAGGCGACCGTCCCGGTCTCGTTTCTCGACTCGCCGCTCCGCGTCGACGTCGTCTACGCGGGCAACTTCTTCGCGCTGGTCGACAGCGACCAACTCGACCTACCCGTCGAACCGCGGCACGCATCGACCTTCGTCGATTGGGGCCTCGAAATCCGCGACGCCGTCAACGAACGCCTCGATATCGTCCACCCGCTCACCGGCGAGGCGGGCTCGGTCTCGATCACCGAGATATACGGCACGCCCGACGAGGTGGATCGAAGTATCGTCGTCTTCGGCGAGGGGCAGGTCGACCGCTCGCCGTGCGGGACCGGGACGTGCGCGAAGATGGCACTCCTCCACGAGGCCGGCGCGCTCGACATCGGCGAGTCGTACCTCCACGAGAGCATCGTCGGCACGCGCTTCGAAGGTAGACTCGTCGCGGCCGACGAACGCGGCGGCGTGACGCTGACGACGCCGCTCATCACCGGGTCGGCCCGAATCACGGGGAAACACACGTTCGTCAAAGACGCGAAGGACTCGCTTTCCGGGTTCAGCATCTCGGCGAAGTAGCGGGTTCGGACCGCCTCTTTTTCCGAATCAGTCCATCCCGCTCGATAGCTCCACGTCGTCGGTCTCCAACTCGCCGCCGGCCGGTGTCCCGCGCACGTCGCCCTCGCGCCACGTCCCCCGGCGGAACCAGAGCCACGCGATGAACGCGCCCGCGACGTTCGAGACGAAGAACGCGATCCAGATGCCCCGAACGTCGGTGCTTCCGAGGAACCAGAAGTCCGTCGGCAGGAGTCCCTGCGACGCGACGAAGGCGACCGGAAGGCGGATGCCGGCGAGCGTGACGACCGATATCACCGCGGCGATGAGCGTCTTGCCCGCACCACGGAAGCCGCCGGTGAACGCCCGCATGATACCGATGAAGCCGAACGACAGCGAGACGTACCGCAGGAACTGCGCGCCCACGTCGAGGACCGCCGCGTCGGTGGTGAACACCGAGACGATGGGCTCAGGAACGAGGAAGATGGCCAGTCCGAGCAGGCCGAGGACGAAGAACAATCCCTTGGCCGCGACGTAGTTCGCCTGCTCCGCTCGGTCGTACTTCCCCGCGCCGATGTTCTGACCGGACATCGTCTCGACGCCGCGGGCGACGGCGATAGCCGGGAGGAAGATGACCGAGAACACGCGGGTGCCGATACCGAACGCCGCGACGACGGAGGTCGAAAACAGGCCGACGACGATGAGAAGCGCGTTGATGGAGAGCGCGCGACCCGTCCCCTCGATGCTGGCGGGGATGCCGATGCGGAGAATCTTCCGCAGGTACCGGAAGTCCGGTCGCATGTCCGTGAGGTGAATCTGGATGCCTCTGGTGCCCGACACCATGATGGCGATGCCGACGACCATCGCGAGGACCCGCGAGATGACGGTGGCGATGGCCGCGCCCTGAATCCCGAGTTCGGGGAACTGAACCGGCCCCAGCGCCCACCCGTTGATGAAAAACGGGTCGAGGACGACGTTGAGGACGACAGTCCCGAACATCACGAGCATCGGCGTGATGGTGTCGCCCGCCCCGCGCATCAGCGAGATGAATACGAAGAAGCCGAACATGAACGGCAGACCGAGCGCGATGACCTGCATGTAGGCCGTCGCGCCCGGCAGCACGTCCGGCGAGGCCCCGAGGAAATCGAGGAACGGGCGGACGAGCGGGTAGCCGAGCGCGCCGAGCATCGCGGACCCGAGGAACGCGAACGTGACGGTCTGGGAGGCCGCGTACTCGGCTTTGTCCGTCTCCTCGGCCCCGGTGTGCTGGGCGACGAGGACGCTCCCGGCGACGGACAGCCCCATCCCGAGCGAGATGAGGAGGAACACCATCGGGAAGGCGAACGAGATGGCCGCGAGCGCCTCCGTCGAGTACTGGCCGAGCCAGAACGTGTCCGCGAGGTTGTACGCCGTCTGGAGCAGGTTCGTGACGACGATGGGGAGCGACAGGTAGAGAAGCGGCTTGACGATGCCGCCCTCGGTGAGGTTGAGTTCCTCTTGTCCCTTGAACAGACTCATCGCTCCACCTCCGCACCCGGCGTCCAGCCGAGGTGGAGTTCGAGGGCGTCTTCGACGACCCGCCGGGTCTCAGCGGGGTGTTCGTCGAGCGCGACGGCGCGGGCGTGCGCGCCGTTGCTCATGGTCGTGACGAGCCGCGCGATTTCCGCCGGGTCGGCCTCGTCGAACGCTCCTGTTTCGACGCCGTCGCGGACGATGTCGGCGACGGTTCCGCGCATCACGTCGTCGAGGTCGAGGAAGCGCTCGCGGAACAGCTCGTGGTAGGGCGCTTGCGCCTTCAGTTCCATGAGCGCCACGGGGAAGCCGTCGACGTCGGGGTCCTCGGGGTTGAACACCGCGTCGAGAACCGCGTCGAGCCGCTTCCGCGGGTCGGACGCGCCGCACGACAACTTCGACTCGAATCGCTCGATTCGGTCGTCGAGGAAGGCGTTGAGGAGCTCCTCTTTCGTGTCGAAGTGGTAGTGAATCGCGGCGCTCGTCACCGACGACTCCTCCGCGATTCGCTGCACCGTCAGGCCGGCGTACCCGTGTTCGCAGAGCGCCCGGTTGGTCGCTTCGAGTATCTCGGCCCTGGTCTCTGCGTCCATCTTCTGTCCCGGCTTACTGACCGGTCAGTTAAGAGACTTTGGACCGCCAAATCCTTCGTTAGGGCGACTCACGGCCGGCCGTCTGCCAGAGTTTCTAAGTGGCCGACCCGGGTACTCGAGTGTAGTGCCTCTCTCGCTGTCACCGTACGTGGGTGCGCTTCTCCTCGCGACCGCAATTTCCGCCGGGGTCGCGAGCTACGGCTGGCGGTACCGAGACGAGCCGAGCGGGCGGTGGTTCATCGCCCTCGCTCTGAGCGCCGGCGGCTGGTCGCTGTTCGAGGCGTTTTACCTCCTCGCCGACTCGGTGTCCGTCCGCCTCCTGTGGTTCGTTCTCATCTTGATACCCGCGGAGGCGGCGGTCTTTTTCACCCTGCTTTTCGCCCTCGAAATCGCGGGCTACGAGCGGTTGGTCTCTCGCCGCACCGCCGCGCTGTTCGCCGTGTGGCCCACGTTGACTGTCGTGGGGGCGGTAACGAACGCGCTCGGACTCCACACGCTGCTGTGGGAGTCGCTGTCGTTTTCGACCACCGGTGGAATCACGACGGCCGATGTCGTCTACGGACCGCTGTTCTGGGTGGATATTGTCTACAGCTACGTCGCGGTCGGGGCCGCGCTCGTCGCCCTCGGCATCCACTGCCTGCGGAGCCGACAGATATACCGAAAACAAGCGCTCCTCCTGTTCGTCGCGGTTCTCGTTCCCCCCATCGTCGGGGCGGTGTATCTCTGGACGCCGTTTTCGCCCGCGAACCCCATCGCCATCTCGTTCGCCGCCACGTCGTCGCTGCTCGCCATCGGGCTCTCGCGGTACCGAATCCTCGACATCAGCCCCATCGCGCGGGACCTCGTCATCGAGCGGATGGCCGACCCCGTCATCGTCGTCGACCGAAAGGGCCGGCTGGCCGACACCAACCCGTCGGCGAGGGCGCTTTTCGACGTGGTGCCCTCGTCGCTGGGGGCCCCCGTGGCCGACGTGTTCGACGCGGTGGCCGCCGAGGCCCTCGAAACCGGCGGGGAGCTCCGGGTCGTCGACGACAACGACGAGGCGCGCTACTTCGAGGTCGACAGGTCGGCCGTGACCGACGGCCGGGACGCGGTTCGCGGCCATCTGCACATCCTCCACGACATCACCGAGCGCCGCGTCCGCGAGCGGTGGTTCCGCGCGCTCACGGAGAACGCCTCCGACCTCATCTTCGTCCTCGACGCCGACGGCTCGGTCAGCTATCTGAGCGACTCGGCCGCCCAGACGCTCGGCACCGACGAGGACCCGAGTGAGGTTCGGTCGCTGGCCCGGTTCCTCCACCCCGACGACGAGGATGCCGCCATCGAGACGTTCCGGGAGGCGCTGGCGCGCCCCGACGAGGACGCCACCGCCGAACTCCGGTTCCGTAGTTCGACCCGCGGGTGGCGCGTCTTCAGCGTCCGGTGTCGGAACCTCCTCGACGATCCCGTTGTCAGCGGCGTCGTCGTCAACGCCCACGACGTAACTGACCGGCGCAAGCACGAACAGCAGCTCGAAACGTTCGCGAACGTCGTCTCGCACGACCTGCGAAATCCGCTGAATGTGGCGGAGGGCTACCTCGAACTGGTGAAGGAGGCGGAGCGTCCCGACCCGGACCACGTCGAGCGAATCGAGGCGGCCCACGAGCGCATGGGCGAGATTATCACCGACGTGCTCGCGCTCGCCCGCGGCGGCACGGTCGACGAGCGCGAGACGGTCTCGCTCGACGCCGTCGCGACCGAGGCGTGGGCGAACGTCGACACTAAATCGGCCGCGCTCGAGGTGGCCGAAAGCGCATCGTTCGCGGCGGACCGGACTCGGCTCCTCCAGCTTTTCGAGAACCTGTTTCGAAATTCCGTCGAGCACGCCGGCGACGGCGTGACCGTCACCGTCGGCGCGACTCGGGACGGCTTCTACGTCGAAGACGACGGCCCCGGCGTCCCGCCGGAGGACCGCCCGAAGCTCTTCGAGTCGGGGTTCACGACCGCAGTCGACGGCACCGGCTTCGGCCTCGCAATCGTCCGAACCATCGCCGACGCCCACGACTGGTCGGTCGGATACGAGGACGCCGCGGACGCCGGCGCGCGGTTCGTGATTCGGGGCGTCGAACGCGCGGAGGACTCGGTTCTGGAGTCGAGTTCGGCGTCGTCTGACGACGTCTAACCGCTGCCCTGCGGACCGCGAGCCGGGACGACCGGATTACCAGAAGCGGTTCTCGTCGAGCCGTCGCAGCGCCTCCTCGATGGTCGCCTCGTTGCGGGAGAAGGTAAACCGGACCCAGTCAGCGGACCCCTCGGTGTAGAAACTGCTCCCGGGGACGACCGCGACGCCGGCCTCGCGGACGAGTCGGTGCGCGAACTCGGTGTCGTCGGCGTCGCCCGGGTAGCGCGTCAGCATGTAGTACGCGCCGTCCGGTTTCACGGGGTCGAGGCCGACCTCCCGGAGGCCGTCGTACAGCAGTTCGCCGCGGCGTTCGTACGAGTCCGAGAGGTCGTCGTAGTAGTCCGCCGGGAGCGACAGCGCCTCCACCCCCGCCCGCTGGAACGGCGTCGGCGCGCAGATGCTCGTGTAGTCGTGGACCTTCCGGAGTTCGGCCGACAGCGGCTCGGGCGCGAGCGCGAACCCGACGCGCCAGCCCGTCACGGAGTACGTCTTCGACAGGCCCGTGCAGACGACGGTCCGGCCCGCGAGCCCGTCGATTTCGACGGGGCTGACGTAGTCGTCGGCGTAGACGATGTGCTCGTATATCTCGTCGGTGACGACGACGAGGTCCTCCGCCTCGGCGACCTCCGCGACGAGTTCGAGCTCGGCGGGCGAAAAGACGTTCCCCGTCGGATTGTGCGGGTGGTTGAGAATCAGCATAGACGCGTTCTCGGCGGCGTCCCACAGCGCGTCGGCGTCGAGTTCGAGGCCGTCGGTGATGTCGAGCGGCATCGGCTCTCCCTCGGCGAACTGGACGGCCGGGATGTAGCTCTCGTAGGTCGGCTCGAAGTAGATGACGCCGTCGCCGGGGTCGCAGAGCGCGAGAAGCGTCGAGACCACCGCCTCGCTCGTCCCGGTGGTGATTGTGACCTCCGTCTCCGGGTCGTAGCGGACGCCCTTCCAGTCGGCGTAGCGCTCCGAGACCGCCTCGCGGAGTTCCGGGAGCCCCCACGTGATGGTGTACTGGCTCGACGTGTCGATCGCGTCTTTGGCGGCCTCCTTCACCCTCGCCGGCGTCTCGTCCTCGTCGGGAATGCCCTGTGAGAGGTTGATGGCGTCGTGTTCGTGCGCCTCGCGGGTCATCTCCCGGATGACGGACTCGCGGGTTCCCGCGACGCGCTCGCTCCCGATGGGCCGGGAGAACGCGGTCGGATGTGGCATACGTGGGCTGGGACTGGCTGACACAAGAAGCTTGGCGGACGCCATCGGTCGCCCGAGTCGCACACCCCGACGAACGTTTTAATGCGATGAGGCCGACGTACCTCCTGTATGTCGAACCGTCGTGGGCCGGACTTCGAAACGAGGATGGCCGAAGACGAGGAGATACCGCCTCCGGCGTCGTTCGCCGAACAGGCCACCGTTACCGACGACTCCGTCTACGACGAGTTCGAGGAGAACTGGCCCGACTGCTGGGAGCGAGCGGCGGCGACGATCGACTGGTTCGACCCCTACGAGTCGGTCCTTCCGGCCGACGAACCCCCGTTCGAGTGGTTCGCCGGGGGGACGTTGAACGCCTGCTACAACTGTCTCGACCGGCACGTCGAAGCCGGGGCCAAGAACCGCGTCGCCATCAAGTGGGAGAGCCACCTCGGCGAGACGCGAACGTACACGTATCAGGACCTCTACCGCGAAGTCAACGAGTTCGCGGCGGCGCTCCGCGCGCAAGGCGTCGAGGAGGACGACGTGGTCACGCTGTACATGCCGATGATTCCCGAACTGCCCATCGCCATGCTAGCCTGTGCCCGCATCGGCGCACCCCACAACGTCGTCTTCGCGGGACTGTCGGCGGACGCGTTGGCGACGCGACTGGAGAGCGCGGACTCGGCGTTCCTCGTCACCTGCGACGGCTACTACCGGAGAGGGAGCGCCATCTTCCTGAAGAGCAAGGCCGACGACGCCCGTCTCAAGGCCGCCCACGACCTCGAGGAGATGGTCGTCGTCGAGCACCTCGGCGAGACCGCACACCTCGGAGCGGGACAGCACACCTACGACGAACTGGTCGACGCCCACGCCGGCGCGGAGGTCGACCCGGTCCAGCGGGCGGCCGACGACGTGCTGTTTCTCATCCACACGTCGGGGACCACAGGCGAACCGAAACGAGTCGAACACGTCACCGGCGGCTACCTCGCCCACGTCGCGTGGACGTCGCAGGCGGTGTTGGACCTCAAGCCGGAGGACACGTATCTCTGTACGGCGAACATCGGCTGGATTAGCGGCCACTCGTACGTCGTCTACGGGCCGCTGGCGCTCGGGACGACGACGGTCATGTACGAGGGAACGCCGAACTACCCGGAGAAGGACCGCATCTGGGACCTCATCGAAGAGAACGCCGTCGACGTGTTCTACACGGCTCCGACGGCGATTCGGTCGTTCATGAAGTGGGATACGTCGCTCCCCCAGTCGCGGGACCTGTCGAGTTTGCGCCTGCTCGGAACCGTCGGCGAACCCATCAACCCGCGGGCGTGGAAGTGGTACTACGAACACATCGGCAACGAGAACTGCCCCATCGTCGACACGTGGTGGCAGACCGAGACCGGCGGCATGATGATAACGACCCTCCCGGGCGTCAAGAACATGAAGCCCGGCACCGCCGGGCCGCCGCTCCCGGGCGTCGGCGCTCGGGTCGTCGACGGCCGCGGCGAGGAAGTCCCTGCGAACGAGGCCGGGTATCTCGTTCTCACACGCCCGTGGCCCGGCATGCCGCTCGCGCTGCGACACGGCCAGCGGTGGGGTGAGGAGGCGGCGATGTTCGACGTGGACGGGTGGCACTACTTCACCGGGGACGGCGCGAAAGTGGACAACGACGGCTACGTCACCGTGCTCGGGCGCGTTGACGACGTTATCAACGTCTCGGGTCACCGCCTCGGGACGATGGAAATCGAGTCGGCCATCGTCGACGTCGAGGGCGTCGTCGAGGCCGCGGTCGTCAGCGTCGACGACGCCGACACGGGCGGTATCCACGCGTACGTCACGCTGGAGACGGGCGTCTCCGGGGGCGACGACCTCCGCGAGCGAATCGGCTCCCACGTCCGCGAGCGCATCGGTCCGATTGCCACTCCGGACGCCGTCGTCTTCACGCCCGACCTCCCGAAGACGCGGTCCGGGAAGATCATGCGCCGGTTTCTCGAGAATATCACCAACGGCGAGGAGTTCGGCGACACGTCCGCGCTTCAGAACCCGGAAATCGTCGGCGAGCTCGAATCCATCGTCCGAGACAGCTGACGACGTTTCGGATAATATTGTCTCCGCGAAATTTTGTTTCTGCCCTGATGAGCGGTGGTCTTTCTTGCTCCCTGACTTCTCTGCGTAGCTGTCTTCCTTTCACCGGAAGATTTAGTTCGCTCTTCGATATTATTCCGAAACGAATGCCGGGCGGAGACCCCGAGCCGACGCCGTTGTCCGCGGGTGGGTACGAGCAACTGCGACGGTCGACCGAGACGTACCGCGAGGACCTCGTGCTTCGACTCGGCGCGGAAGTCGGGCTCACACCGGCCGAGATGAGTCAGTTCGAACCCGCACACGTGACCCAGCGGCGACACCGGGGAACGGAGCACTACTTCCTCGTCGTTCCGACCGACGGTCGGGAGGCGTACCTGCCGAACGAGGTCGAACACGACGTCCGCAAGTACGTCACGACGACAGACATCGGCGAGACTGAACGGGTGCTTCCGGTCACGCCGCGGCGTCTGCAGATGCTCGTGGCGTCGGTCGGAACGCGGGCCGCCGAACGAACCGGCCGCGATGGGTTGGCGGACGTTTCGACTCGCGACCTGCGTCGGCACTTCGCCCGAACGATGCTCGGTGACGGCGTCCCGCCGAGCGTCGTCATGCGAATCGGCGGGTGGGACCGAATCGAGAGTCTCGCGCCGCTCCTCGACGAACCGAGCGAAGACGAGGTGCTCGATGCGCTCTCGCCGGACGCCGTCGACAGCGGCGGGCGTCCCGCGGGCGGCGACTCCGACCGAGTGCGTCAGGTCGTCGAGACCGTCCGAAGCGTCGGGTCGGCACTCTCGGGGGTGAACACGCGAGGCGAGGTCGAACAGGCCGTCTGTGACGGACTCGCGGATTCGAGCCACTACCGTTTCGCTTGGATAGCGTCGGACGAAACCGATGCGCGAGCGGAACTCACCGTCGCCGGATTCGACGAGGAATCGCTCGAAGCGGTCCGGCGGTCACTCGCCAGTCGAGACGCGGACTTCGCTCGACGCGCGTGCGATACCGGTGCCGTGCAGACCGTGCGCATCGACCTGCCGCCGAACTCCGAGAGCGGCCACCTCGCTGTCGTTCCGCTGGTACACGGCGAAACCGCCTACGGCGCGCTCTACGTCGCGCTCGCTGAGGAAGCGGCCTCCGACGCCGAGACGGACATACTGGTGACGCTGGGCCGCCACATCGGGCAGGCTATCGCCGCCGCGGAGCGTCGGAAGCTACTCCTCGCCGACACGGTCGTTCAACTGGAGTTCGAATCATCGGACGAACAGGACGTGCTCGTCGGACTCTCCGCGGACCTCGGTTGTTCGGTTCGGCTCCGCGGCGTCGTTCCTATCGAGGAGCGGTCGCTGCTGTGCTTTCTCACCGTTCGGGGGGTGACGACGGACGCGGTGTTCGACGAGTTGCAAGCCACGGACGCCGTCGAACACATCCGCCTGATCCGCGACCGGGGAACGGAGTCGCTCCTCGAAGTCGCGCTCTCCGCGGGGTCGACGATTACGACGCTCACGTCCTACGACGGAACCGTCTCGCGGTTCGTCGCGGAGGACGGCGTGGCCCGTCTGGTCGGCGAATTTTCGAACGAAGCGCCGCTCCGAGACGTGATGTCCGACCTGACCGACGCGTATCCCACCACCGAACTCGTCTCGAAACAGGAGGTCGAACGGCCCACGCGAAACACCGCCGACTTTCGGGAGTCGCTCGTGGCGCGACTCACAGACAAGCAACAGTCCGTCCTGCGAGCGGCCTATCTCGCCGGGTACTTCGAGTGGCCCCGCGGTAGTACCGCCGAAGACCTCGCCGATTCGATAGACATCTCGTCGCCGACGCTCCACCAGCACCTCCGAACCGCACAGCAGAAACTCATGACTGCGTTCTTCGACGACGACAGCGACGAACACGCTTCGACCCTAAACCCTTAGGCGTGCGACCAGTTAGCACACGAACGTTCATTATTGATTGATGAATTATTAATATATTTTGATAGTAGTTCATCCCGTCTGTATTCCTTTTTGAGGCCTATTGTACCGAATTTAGACTGTTATCCATAATCGTGATGTTAATTTTCGATAATTAGTTACCCTACTTATGCCCCTTGTGGAGACTCGTTAACACGACATATGGCACAGGGTGACACCAAACTGGAGGCACGGCTGGAAGAACAAGACGAGTTCGAACCCTCCGAGGAGTTCGTCGCGCAAGCGAACGTCTCGGACGCCGGCATCTACGATGAGTTCGAGGAGAACTGGCCCGAGTGCTGGGAGCGGGCCGCCGAGATGCTCGATTGGGACGAAGCGTACGACGAGGTGTTGGACGATTCGAACCCGCCGTTCTACGAGTGGTTCACCGGCGGCGAACTGAACGCCTGTCACAACTGCGTGGACCGCCACGTCGAAAACGGGGACAAGAACCGCGTCGCCATCAAGTGGGAGGGTGAACACGGCGAGACGCGGACCTACACCTATCAGGACCTCTATCGCGAGGTGAACGAGTTCGCGGCGGCGCTGCGCGACCTCGGCGTCGAGGAGGACGACGTGGTCACGCTGTACATGCCGATGGTTCCCGAACTGCCCATCGCAATGCTCGCGTGCGCCCGCATCGGCGCACCACACAACGTCGTCTTCGCCGGCTTCTCCGCCGAGGCGCTGGCGACGCGGATGAACGCCGCGGACTCCCGGTTTCTCGTCACCTGCGACGGCTACTACCGCCGCGGCGACCCGCTCGACCACCTCGACAAAACCAACGAAGGACTCGACAGCGTCGACCACGGTGTCGACGCCACGGTCGTCGTCGACCGCCTCGGCGACGACGGCTTCGGCCACGACCTGAAGGGTAATCAGCACGACTGGGACGACCTCCTCGACGAACAGGGCGGCGAGCGCGTCGAGCCCGTCGAACGCGACGCCGAGGACATGCTGTTCCTGATGTACACTTCGGGGACGACGGGACAGCCGAAGGGTGTCAAACACACCACCGGCGGGTATCTCTCCTACGCGGCGTGGACCTCCCACGCCGTGCTCGACATCGAGAAGGAGGACACGTACTGGTGTTCGGCCGACATCGGCTGGATTACGGGTCACTCCTACATCGTCTACGGGCCGCTCGCGCTCGGTTCGACGACGGTGATGTACGAGGGGACGCCCGACTTCCCCAACCGCGACCGGATGTGGGACATCGTCGAGAAGTACGCCGTCGACATCTTCTACACCGCGCCGACGGCGATTCGCGCGTTCATGAAGTGGGGCAGCAAGTACCCAGCGTCGCGGGACCTGTCGAGTCTCCGCTTGCTCGGAACCGTCGGCGAACCCATCAACCCGCGGGCGTGGAAGTGGTACTACGAACACATCGGCAACGAGGACTGCCCGGTCGTGGACACGTGGTGGCAGACCGAGACCGGCGGCATGATGATAACGACCCTCCCGGGCGTCAAAAACATGAAACCCGGGTCCGCCGGGCCGCCGCTCCCGGGCATCGACGCCCAAATCGTCGACACCAACGGCGACGAAGTGAAACCCGGACGGGCGGGCTATCTCACGGTGAACAAGCCGTGGCCGGGGATGCTCCGGACGCTCTACAAGAACGACGAGCGCTACATCTCCGAATACTGGGAGGAGTACTCCGACACCGACAGCGACGACCCCGACGACTGGGTCTACTTCCCCGAAGACGGCGCGAAAGTGGACGACGACGGCTACATCACCGTACTCGGGCGCGTTGACGACGTCATCAACGTCTCGGGCCACCGCCTCGGGACGATGGAAATCGAGTCGGCTATCGTCGGCGTCGAAGGTGTCGCCGAGGCCGCGGTCGTCGGCGGCGACCACGAGGTGAAAGGCGAGGCCGTCTACGCCTACGTCATCACCGAAGACGGGTACGAGGAGGGGGAAGACCTCCGCGCGCGCATCATCGAGGGCGTCGAGGACGCCATCGGACCCATCGCCAGACCCGAACAGGTCGTGTTCACGCCCGAACTGCCGAAGACGCGCTCGGGCAAAATCATGCGCCGCCTCCTCGAAGACGTGGCGAACGGCGCGGAACTGGGTAACACCTCGACGCTCCGGAACCCCGAAATCGTCGGGGAGATAGAAGCGAAAGTCCGCGCACAGAGCGACTGAGCGGCCGCCTTCGGCCGCCCGTATCGAGCGTAACTACGAGACGACCAACCGATCTATGTCACGCGAATCAACCGAGTCAGAAATTGACTCACACACCACGAGCACCGACCGGAGCACAGCTCCCGAACACGACGAGGTAGACTACCTGTCGAGGGAGGTGAACCTGCTGAAACCGAGCACCCCGTTCATGCGAGACCACCTGAAAATAATCTGGGCCGGATTCATCGCGTGGGCGCTCCTCACGTTCGGACCGCCGGTGCTCACCTACTTCGCACCGGCGACGATGACCGCGGAGCTTCCGGTCATCGGCTTCCCGGCGCACTACTTCCTCGTCGCCGTGTTGTCGCCGACCAGCTCACTCGTCCTCGCGTTCGTCTATTCCCGCAAGCGCGACCAACTCGACAGGCGGTACGGCATCGACCACGCGGCCTCGAAGTCGCGCTCGAAGAGTGAGAGCGAGGCCGCCGTCACCGACGGAGGGAGCGTCGAATGACTGCGAGCGTGTTCCTCCAGTCGGGCGACCTGCTCCCCGAGGCGCTCAACATCTCGTTCAAACTCGTGCCGGCCATCATGGTCGTCGGGATGTTGGCCCTGTTTCTCGCCATCGGCTACGTGTTCAAGGTCGCCGACACGGAGGGCATGTGGGTCGCCGGCCGGTCCATCGGAAACGTCGAAAACGGGATGGCAATCGGCGCGAACTGGATGTCGGCGGCGTCGTACCTCGGATTAGCGGGATTGGTCGCCCTCGCGGGCTTCTACGGGCTCGCGTTCATCATCGGCTGGACGGCCGGGTACTTCGTCCTCCTCATCTTCCTGGCCGCGCAGATGCGTCGGTTCGGGAAGTACACGGCGCCCGACTTCGTCGGCGACCGATTCAACTCCGATACGGCGCGGGCGATCGGCGCGCTGACGACCATCCTCATCGGGTTCGTCTACTCGGTCGGACAGGCCCGCGGGATGGGCCTCGTCGGACTGTACGTCTTCGGGACCGACTACGTCACGATGGTCGTCGTCATGATGGCGATTACGGTCGGCTACCTGACTATCTCCGGCATGATGGGTGCGACCAAGAACATGGCCGTCCAGTACGTCATCCTCATCGTCGCGTTCCTGACGGCCGTCTACGTCGTCGGGTTCACCGGCGGCTACTCGACCGTCCTCCCGCAAATCGAATACGGCCAGCTCATCGGCGAGTTGTCGGCCGAGTTCTCCGAACCGTTCGCTAACGCGGGGTTCTACCTCTGGATCGCCACGGCGTTCTCGCTCATCTTCGGGACCTGCGGGCTCCCGCACGTGCTGGTGCGGTTCTACACCGTCGAAAACGAGAAGACGGCGCGTCAGTCGACCGTTTGGGGGCTGTTTTTCATCCTGCTTTTGTACTGGAGCGCCCCGGCGCTGGCGGCCTTCGGTGTCGACCTCTACGACGCCTCCCAGTACGGCCCGACGTTCGCGGCCAACGGCGGCATGAGCGGCGGTGAGGGCGACCTCATCGTGGTGCTCGCGGCGCAGCTTTCGAACCTGCCGACGTGGTTCGTCGGCCTCGTGGCGGCCGGGGGTATCGCCGCCGCCATCGCGACGACGGCGGGGCTGTTCATCACCGCCTCGTCCGCCGTCTCCCACGACATCTACACGAACATCATCAACCCCGACGCGACCCAGCGCCAGCAGGTGTTCGTCGGTCGCGCGACCATCGTCGCGCTCGGTATCATCGTGACGATAACCGCGTTCGACCCGCCCGCGCTCGTCGGCGAACTGGTCGCGCTCGCGTTCTCGCTCGCGGCCATCGTGCTGTTCCCGATGTTCTTCCTCGGCCTCTGGTGGGAGAACACCAACCGTCAGGGCGCCCTCGCCGGTATGAGCGTCGGCCTCGCGCTCTGGGTCGCCGCGGTGGTCAACGACCTCATCTTCCACTTCAGCGACGCCTTCGCCGAGTTCGTGCCGGCCATCGGCGCGGCGCTCGTCGGCACGCCGCTGGTGTTCGTCATCACCATCGCCGTCTCGATGGCGACGGACGAACCGCCGGAGCGAATCAAGAAGATGGTTCGGCAGTGTCACAGCCCCGAACCGATGGGTCAGCAACAGTCCGCAGAAGACGTGGTCATGAGCGCAGACGGAGGGCAGTCCCCCGCGGACGACTAACCAATGTACGAACATATCCTCATTCCGACTGACGGAAGCGACGCGGCGGAGTACGCCGTCGAACAGGCGGTCGACATCGCGTCGAAGTACGGGGCGACAGTCCACGCGCTGTACGTCGTCGACGTGGACGCCACCAGCTATTCGCTGGGAACGGAGCAGGTCGACCGCATCCGACAGGGCCGCCTCGACGACATGCCCGAAGTGAAGGAGGCGGCCGACAAGGCGACGGGGTACGTCGCCGACGCCGCAACCGAGCACGGACTGGCCGTCCGCGAACACGTCGTTGCGGGCGAACCGGCGCGAGCCATCAGGAAGTTCGTCGAGGACAACGACATCGACCTCGTCGTGATGGGCTCTCACGGCCGCTCCGGGCTCTCCCGGGTCGTCCTCGGAAGCGTGACCGAACGCGTCCTGCGGCGGACCCGACTTCCGGTGCTCGTCGTCGACGTCCACGAAAAGGAAGCGGAAGCAGAAGCGTAACCGATGTACGACACCACCCACGCGAGGACGACCACGCCACTCGGGGCTCCCGACGGGGTGACCCGCCGATGAGCCTCGTGGAGACGATTCGCACCCACGTGCGCGAACACCGCTCGGGAATGCTGACCGACCTGCTGTTCGCCCTCGTGTGGGTGACGGTCGTTTCGGTCCTGTTCGACGTGCTCGACGGCCCACAGTGGGCGTTCTACCTCTGTATGGGTGCGGGCGTCGTCGCGTACTTCGGCTTTTTCGCCTCGGTCGAAGCCGTCCGCGGGCAGCGCTGACGCCGGATTCACTCCCGGACTATCTTCTCGTACGGATTCGGGGCGGTTACGGGTTCGCGCTCGCCGGCGCGGTCACTCGTTCGTCGCCGTCGGTGACGGCGGGTCGGACGTCGTCAGCGCCGCGCCGACCCTCGCGCCCGCTGCGCCGAGGAGCGCGGACAGGCCGAACCCGAGCAGGCCGACGGCGACGACCCCGCCGAGCACCATCAACCAGCCGGCGACGACGAACCACGTCGGACCGGACAGTCCGGTCGCGAACGCAAGCACGTCGAACAGTACCCAGAGGATGGGAAGGCCACCGACGAGTCCCGTCCGAACACCGACGCCGGTCGCCGTCCCGTGCCGCCGCTTCGCCAGCGCGCCGACGACGAGCCCGGCGAAGAACACCGCGGTGAGGGACATCGCCGACCGTCCGTCGAGATAGCTCCACGAGACGAACGCCGCCGCGACGAGGCCGCCGGCGAGGGTGTACCGCCGTCGCCACGACAGTTCGCCTGGAGGGCTATGGTTTTCCATACGCCCAATAATGTATACTATCTAATAACTCTGTGGACGACCCGCCGAAAAGAGTGGACCGCTCCGCGGCTACTCGTCGCGCGCCCGCCGCCGGTAGGCGACGCCCAGTCCGGCGGCCAACAGGACGGCGACGACGACGGCAATCGTCCACCTGGCGCTGTCGCCGTCTCCGGACCTATCGTCGGCGTCGGCGTCCGCCCCGTCGACCGACGCCGCCGTCTGAGCCGCTTGCGGCTCTTCGACGGTGATGCTGCCGACGACCTGTTCGCCGACCGCGAGTTCGTACGTCCCGGGCTCGTCGAAGGCGTAGCTGAGCGTGGCCGTCCCGTTCTGGAACGCGCCGAGTTCGACGGTCCCGCCGGCGACGCGCTCGCCGTCGGCCAGTAAATCGAGCGCGTGGACTCCGCCCGCGCCGCCGATGTTCGACACGTCGACCGCGATTTCGACCGCTTGACCGACCGACACGCTCGTCTCGGTGACTTCGGCGGCGGTCGTCTCGAAGACGGGGACGGTCGAGCCGATGGTAAACAGCGACAGGCCCGGCGAGGTCGCCTCGAAGACGTAGTGCGTCTCGGACTCCTCGACGAGGCTTGCGTCGAGCTTGCGCCACTGCGTGTGCTCGTCGCGGTAGAGCGCGACCGAATCCGGGCTGATACCCGTCGTCTCGAAGTAGCGCTTTCGCACGCTGAAGGTGAACGTCACGTCCTCGATGTCGTCATCGTGTATCGAGTGGTTGACCACGACGTAGCCCGCCGAGGTCGCGCCCGTCTCGCGCTGGAAGCGCTCGCCCGTGGCCTCGTCGTCGGCCGCCTCGTACGTCGTGACGTTCAGCGTGAAGTCCTCGCCGCTGTTCACGTTCATCGAGAGCTGTGCGACCGAGATGTTTTCGGCGGCGGGCGAGGCCGACCCGTCCGCTGCTTCGGCGGAGTCGTTGGTCGCGTCGGTCCCGGCCGTTCCGTTCTCGACCGCCCCGGTCTCGGTGTCGTTCGCGACCGGTTCCAGCGCGATGACGACGGCGCGGCTCGTGTCGACGTTTCTGACCGACACGTTCGACCGCTTACTCGTGCCTTCGCCCTTCGTGTCGACGACGACCTCTGAGTCACCGCCAGTCGCCTCGGAGGACTCCGATGTCGACGACGAGGACGAAGACGAGGACGACGATGATGACGAGGACGACGATTCGGCGTTCACGGTCACGGTCGCCGTGTCCGACCCGACGTTGCCGGCGGCGTCGGTCACGGTCAGCGTGACGGTGTAGGTCCCGGTCGAGTCGTAGCTGTGCGTCTCGGAGGCGTTCGTCGAGTTCGACCCGTCGCCGAAGTCCCACTCGTAGGCGTCGATTGCTCCCTTGTCGGTGGAGCCGCTGGCGTCGAACTCGACCGCGTCGCCCCGCGTGACCGACTTGTTGCCGCCGGCGTCGGCGGCGGGTGCGGTCGTGTCGTTGACGGTGAGGACCAGCGAATCGGAATCGGCGTTGTCGCCGCCGTCGGTCACAGTCAGCACCACGGCGTACGTTCCGGGGTCGGCGAACGTGTGGTTCGGAGTCGCCCCCGTGGCGTTCGCGGAGCCGTCGCCGAAGTCCCACTCGTAGGTGGCGATTGCCCCGTTATCCGTCGAGGCCGAGCCGTCGAAACTGACGGCGGTGTCCTCGTCGACCGTCTGGTTCGTTCCGACGGAGGCCGTCGGCGAGGTCGTGTCGTCGACCGTCACGGTGAGCGTGTCGAACGCGGTGTTCCCGACGGTGTCGGTCACGTTCAGGACGACGGTGTAGGTCCCGGGGTCGGCGAAGGTGTGGGTCGCGTTCTCGCCCGTGGCGTTCGCGGACCCGTCGCCGAAGTCCCACTCGTACGAGTCGATTGCCGAAGCGTCGACCGACCCGCTCGCGTTGAACTCGACGGCAGTGTCCTCGTCGACCGTCTGGTTCACCCCGGCGTCGGCGGCGGGTGCGGTCGTGTCGTCGACCGTGACGACGAGCGAGTCGGAATCGGCGTTGTCGCCGCCGTCGGTCACGGTCAGGCTGACGGTGTACGTTCCGGGGTCGGCGAACGCGTGGGTCACGTCCTCGCCCGTGACGTTCGCGGAGCCATCGCCGAAGTCCCACTCGTAGGCGTCGATTGCTCCGTTGTCGGTGGAGGCCGAGCCGTCGAAACTGACGGCGGTGTCCTCGTCGACCGTCTGATTCACCCCGGCGTCGGCGGCGGGTGCGGTCGTGTCGTTGACGGTGACGACCAGCGAGTCGGTCTCCTCGTTCCCCGCGGCGTCGGCGGCGGTGAACGTCGCCGTGTACGTTCCGGGGTCGGCGAAGGTGTGAGTCGCGTTCTCGCCCGTCTCGTTCGCGGAGCCGTCGCCGAAGTCCCACGACGTGCTCGTGACGCCGACGGCGTCGGTCGCCGTCGCGTTGAAATCGAGCGCGACGTCCTCGTCGACGGTCGCGTCCTCGCCCGCGTCGACGGCGGGCGCGACCGTATCGATAGTGACGCTGTCGGACTCGTTTCCGGCCCCGTTTTGCTCGTCAGCGTTCTCGGCGGTGCGGACCGTGGCGGTGTACGTGCCGTCGGTTCCGGTCTCGTACGGCGACGCGAGCGCGTACGTGTACGGGTCGGTTCCCGACTCCGAGAAGTCGCCCTCGGTGAACGTCGTCGAACTCGGTCCCGAGACAGAGACGGAGATGTTCGTCAGGCGCTGCGACGAGTCGAACGACACCGAGAGGTTCTGTCCCGAAGGGTTCGTCGCGGCGACCGCCGAGACGGCCGGTGCCGGTTCCGCGAGCGCGTGGAACTGGCTGCTGCTGCCGTAGTAGAGGTAGCCGTTCCACGCGAGCGGCGTCGGATAGAGGGTGCTCACCGGCGAGTCGTACGACCAGCGCTCGGTGCCGTCGGTCGCGTTGAACGCGTGGACGGTGTCGTTACCGAAATCCGAGATGTAGAGCACGTCGCCCGCGACGACCGGCGCGCCGCGGAAACCGCTCCCCGACGCGTTCCAGAGTCTGCTTCCGTCGTCGGCGTCGAGCGCGACGAGCTCGCCGCCGCGGCTCCCGGCGTAGACGACGCCGTCGGCGTACACCTGACTCGAATCCACGTCCCCCGGCATTGAGTAGTTCCAGCGCTCGGTGCCGTCGGTCGCGTTTATCGCGTACACTCTCCCGGTTCCGCCGGTTGGGCCCGCCGTGCTATCGCTCCCGACGAACACCGTGTCGTTCGCGACCGTCGGGTCCGACTGGCTCTCGTCGAGGAGCGTGTAGTTCCAGATTTTCGCCCCGGTGGTGGCGTTCAGCGCGGTCAAGTTATCGTCGTTACCCGACACGTAGACGGTGCCGTCGACGACCGCGGGGTTCGACTCCACCAGCACCGGTTGGTACATCGTGTAGTACCAGAGTTCTTCGCCGGTCTCGGCGTCCACCGCGGTCAGGTTCCCGTCGTTGCTTCCGAAGTAGACGACGCCGTCGACGACCGCGGGGGCCGACCGGACGTTCGTCTGCGTCTCGTAGCTCCAGATTTCGGTGCCGTCAGTTGCGTTTATCGCGTGTAGCTTGTAGTCGTTGCTTCCGAGGTAGAGCACGCCGTTTGCGTACGCGGGCGTGGTCCACGTCGACCCCGAAGCGCCGCCGGGCGTCGCGTTCCACTTCTCCTCGCCCGTTTCGGGGTCTAACGCGTAAAGACTGCCGCCGTCGTGAAAGGCGGTGTAAAGCGTGTCGCCCACGATGGTCGGCTGCATCACCTGCGGAGTCATGTCGGTGATGTTCCACGCCTCCACGGGTTCCGTGAGCGGCCCCGTCTGATTCGGGTAGTAGCCGAGGTTGCCCGGTCCGCCGTGGAACTTCGCGTTGGCCTCCTCGACGGTCACGGTCTGCGCGGCGAGTCCCCCGGCGGCGACGTCGTAGGTCCCCGCCCCCCAGAGCGTCTTCGTGAACGTGACCTGTTCGGTCGCGCCCGCGCTGGGGGTCCCGGTTTGGTACGCCGCGACGTCGCCGTCGACGGTGAGCGTCGTGTTGTACGACTGTTGTGTCCCGCCGCCGTTCTCGACGGTGACGTTCACGGTGACGGCGCTTCCCTCGTAGAGCGTCGTCGGCGTCACCGAGAGGTTCGTATACGAGATATCCGCGCCATTCGCGACCGCCGATGCGCCGACCGGAACCCACGCGACGAGCGAAATCACCGTCACGAGCGTCAGAAGGAGCGTGTTGGCCTGCTGTCGCGTTATCCGTGGTCTCTGCGTCACCTGCTGTTCGCCTCCCTGTCCGCCGCAACCTTCCCTGTGGTTCCCTTCGATGTCATTTCCCTGCCGAATTCGGTTTCACCACCGATAATCAGGCGATTCAGACTGTCTGGGTACGGATATAATAATATCGTATAAAACCGGAGTGTACCGTGTAAATATTATCGCAGACGGACGAGAGACATTGTAGCTAATGCTACTAGGAAACACTATCATCTGTAGTGAAGACCGGGCTTTGCTCTACTATGCCAATACAGCACTCCAAACTTGTATTTTCGAAATACAAAATACCATATTTAATATAGTAGTTTGAACAATCAACACTACTGGCGAAACTAAAATTATCAAATTGAAGATTTTAGCTAGCCGGATATACTATCTATGGTCCCTCCGTCTGAAGTCGGGCCGTTCGGACGTCTCGAAGTCAAACAGGCCCAGAGCCTCGGCGGCGTGGGCGCGCTCGGCGTGAAGTTCACCGATATCGGTATCGACGACGCGTTCATCAAAGAGGTCGCGAACACGGTCGACCCCGGTGACTCCGCGTTGTTCCTCCTGTCCCGCGCACAGATGGAGCGAATCAGAGCGGGATTGTCCGACGACAAGTTCGAGAGTATCGAGACGAACCTCTCCCCGAGGACGAAGACCGACTCCGTGAGGCGTTCGCCGTTGAACAGTTTGGCCGTTCTGGACCCTCATCGGGCCGTTCTTGTACAGAAATACGTTGCTCCTCTCTGGCTTATCGCACGATAGTTGTGTATCGCGACATGTGATTTATACAGTTGTTCACTCCAAATCGTCGCCGGTCGCAGAGCACGCGCCGCGGCGCAACCGACAGCTACTGCGCTATCTGTTCTTCGACGGACACAGACTCGTCCGCCGATTCGAACACCTCGGCCAGCGTCTCGCGCATCGCCTGCCGGCGGAACGACCGCCGGCGCTCCTCGGAGAGGTAGTTCGACATGACGACGTCGGCGCTCTTCGACCCCTGGTCGGCGGCGACGCCCTCTAACTGCGCGAGCATCTCGTCGACCGCCGCCTGATAGGCCGTGTACCAGAAGCGCCGACAGAGCTTCGCCGTCGGGACCTCGCCGTCGACGGTCACGCCGGCCTCGTCGGCGAGGCGCTTGAACCGGCGGTTGACCGTCTCGCGGGCGATGTGGCCCGCGGCGGCCCGCGAGGAGGGAAACAGCGCGCCGTTCCAGTCGTCGTCCTCGGCGAGCGCGTCGATGCGGGCGGCGACGGCGTCGACGCCGTAGAGGAGCGCGACGGTTCCCGGCCCGTTCTTCCGCTCTTCGAACGCGATGTGGGGGTCGTCGCCGGAGAGGACGAGTTGCGACGCGCGGAGCGACGCGAGCTCGTTCGGGCGGAGCCCCCAGCCGGCGAGTCCGAGGACGAGCAGGCGGTCTTCGAGGTCGTCGGCGACGGCGTACACCTCACTCACTTGGTCCGCGGTCATCGTGCGGTTGTCGGGCTGGCCCTGTTCCCAGCGGAACTGTTTGGCGGCGTTCCCGACGGGGTTGTACCGCGCGCGCCGGAAGTCGACGAGGTACTCGTAGAACGACCGGACCGTCTGGAGGTACTTGAGCTTCGTCCCGTCGGTGGCGAGTTCGGCGTCGAACTCGTCGAGGACCGCGAGACAGCGGTCTATCTCGTCTGGCTCGGCGTCTCGGTCGTCCAGTCGTGAGAGCAGGTCGGCCGAACCGTGTCGGTCGCGGTAGACCCGGGCGAACCGCGCGAGGTGGGTCCGGCGGGTCGGTAGCGTCGAGTCCGCGAGGCCGCGCCGCGATTCGAGCATGTCGAGGTACGTCTCGAACGCCTCGACGGTGCGGTCGTCGTCGATACCCCAATCGTAGCCTTCGTCGGTCGCCTCGTCGCCGAGGCCGACGACGCCGACGAAGAACTCCCGCGGCGTGAGGTCGTGTTTCTCGCGGAGCGCGTAGGCGATGCCCGACCAGCCGCGTTCGGTCAGCCACGAGTAGGTCGGAACGTCTCGCGTCGGGTCCATCCCGTCGCGATCCATCGCGGGCGCTATCGTCTCCCAGTAGAACGCTTCGAGTTCGTCGAGCGACTTCCGCGACCAGTTCACCGCGGCTCACCCCGCGCGGACCGGCCGCCGCGTCGCGTTCCGTGCGCCATCGTTCTGCATGCAGGGCGTGCCGCGGACGGATTAACACTTTCTCTCGCTGGGACCGACGGCGGTCGGCGAGTCGTGCCCGCCGGCCGACCCGTCGACCCTCAATATGACGGGTAATAGATATATTGGGGAGACGCGATAACAGGAAATCACAATGTCCGATGGAAACGACGGCGGTTCGGTGCTCGGGGCGGACCCGCCCGGCGACGGGGTACGGGTCGGCGACGCGGACCCGGCGGTCGACGTCGGTGCCGCGGCCGACGAGGTGACGGTCCTCGAAAGCGGGACCGAGTTGGAGCGGACGATCGGCCTCCGCGGCGGGTTGGCAATCGGTATCGGGACGATGGTCGGCGCGGGTATCTTCGTCTTTCCCGGCCTCGCCGCGGGGCAGGCGGGTCCCGCGGCCGCGCTCTCGTTCGCGCTCGGGGCGGTCATCGCGCTGTTGGTCGCGCTCCCGACCTCGGAGTTGGCCACGGCGATGCCGAAAAGCGGCGGCGCGTACTACTTCATCTCCCGCGCCATGGGCTCTGCGTTCGGCGCGGTCGTCGGCATCGGGCTCTGGCTGGGGCTCGTCTTCGCTTCGGCGTTCTACCTCGTCGGCTTCGCGCAGTACGCCATCGCCGTGCTGGCGGAGTTGGGGGCGGCGTCGATGGTCTCGGACCTGCCGCTCGTGGCGCTCCTCGGGGTCGGCTTCGGGGTCGTCTTGACGGCTCTCAGCATGTTCGGGACCGAGAACGCGACGAAGCTCCAGAACAGTATCGTGAGTCTGCTCCTCGGCATCCTCCTCGTGTTTCTCGTCTACGGCTCGCTCGACACGCTCGGGCTGTTCGGCCGTCAGACCGTCCCCGAGGAGTTCATGCCCTACGGGACGCTCAGCATCTTCACCACGGCGGCGCTCGTGTTCACCTCGTACCTCGGATTCGCGCAGGTGGCGACGGTCGCGGGCGAGATAACGAAACCCGGGCGGAACCTCCCGCTGGCGATGGTCGGCTCCGTCGTCGTCGTCGGGGTGCTGTACGTCGTGACCATCCTCGTCTCGACCGGCGCGTTCGGGAGCGCCCAACTCGCCGCCTTCGGCGAGACGGCCATCGTCGAGGTCGCGCGCTCGTACCTCGGCTTCCCCGGCGCGGTCGCCATCCTCATCGCCGGGCTCTTGGCGACGGTGTCGAGCGCGAACGCCTCGATTCTCAGTTCGTCGCGCGCCCTCTACGCGCTCAGCCGCGACGCGCTGGTCCCGCCGCAACTCGCGCGAATCAACCTCCGGTACGGGACGCCCCACATCGCGCTCGCGCTGGTCGGCGGACCGACGGTCGTCCTCGTCGCCGTCGGCCGGACGGAGGTACTCGCCGAGGTCGCGTCGTTCCTGCACCTCGTCACCTACGGGCTCATCTGCGTGGCGCTCATCGGGCTCCGTCGCTCGAACCCCGCGTGGTACAACCCGTCGTTCCGCGTCCCCGGCTACCCCGTCGTCCCGGTCCTCGGGGCGCTCGCGAGTTTCAGCCTCGTCGCGTTCATGCAACCGCTCTCGCAGGCGGTGGGCGTCGCCGTCGCGCTCGCCGCGTTGGTCTGGTACTTCGCCTACGCCCGAGACGTGCGCCTGAAGGGGGTGAGCGCCGATGCGTGACTCTCCCGACGTTCGCGTGCTCGTCCCCGTCGCGGTGCTGGAGGGGCAAGTGATTCCCGACCAACTGATTCACCTCCTCTCGGAGACGACGGTCGTTCTGCTCGCGTACCACGAGATACCCGAGCAGACGGCCCCCGAACAGGCCAGAGAGCAGTTCGAACCGAAGGCCCGCGAAGAACTCGACGAACTCGTCTCGGTGTTCGAATCCGCCGGTGCGACCGTCGAGACGCGACTCGTGTTCACTCACGATGTGGACCAGACGACGGAGCGCATCGCCACGGAGGCAGAGTGCGACGCGGTACTACTCTCGAACCCCGCACCGACCATCGACCGCGTCATCGTTCCGATAAAGGAGGCAATCAACCTCGAGACGATTACCAGGGTCGCCGCGGCGGTCGGAAAGCGCGGAGACGTCGAACTCACGCTGTTCCACGCAGTCGAAGACGACGGGGCGGTCTCGGACGGCGAAGCCCTCCTCGACGAGGTCGCGAACGACCTGGCGGTCCTCGGCGTCAACCGCGAGCACGTCTCGCGCGTCGTCGTCGTCGCGCAGAATCCGCTCCAGGCGCTCATCGAGGGCGCGGACGACCACGACCTGGTCGTGATGGGCGAGGAGAAGCCCACGCTCCGCGGCCGACTGTTCGGCGAGACCTCCGACCGAGTCGCCGAGCAGACCGTCGGTCCGGTGCTCGTGGTCCGGCGACCGCTCGACCCCGAACCTGACGACGCCGACGGTACCGGCGACTCGGAGTGAGGGCGGTTCGCCCTCGACCGTCTCCGGCTCGCCACTGAATACTATTGTACTATTATTTCAATTATCACGATACGGATCGACTGTTTTGATAGATGCAACAAAATCCAGGTAAGAGAATAATTTCTACAATTTTTACAAATTTTAGACTATTTGAGGGAATGAAGCGTTAGAGATGCGATATGAGAATACGAGCCTGTCGAACGTTGATTCACACGTGAATCCAGATTATAATCGACAGTCGATTCGGACTTGATTATCATTGCAAAATAACTGAATTACTATCTCGGTCAGACGCCCGTCTTCGACGCGTCTCGCCCGCCTCGACTCACTCGGTCGGCGCGGAGCGTCTCCCATCGGCGACTCGCCCGGCCAGCTCAGTCGTCCGCGAACGACATCCGACTGCTGTGGACGTGCGCACTTCCATTACACCAGTAATTATGTAATGCAGTGTGGGTCGTTTGACGGGCGTTAGTCACTGCCCGTTCCTCCGGCGAGACGTATCGGTAGCAACGAGATCTATGGGGAACTAGCTGTAATCTAGCGTATCGTTGTATCTTCTCTAACAGATGTCGCGACTGTGTTCATATATAGTCAATACATCGCGATACTCGTTGTCGTGTGTCGTCTCTCAGATATTCCGTTCTCGAAACTTTTCGGGGCGCGTTGACCGTCCGACGTTCGAAACCGTCAATCTCGGCCGACGAGTCGTATCGAGGGGCCGAGCGCGGCTTCGACAGCATGACGCCGAGATTCGGGGGACTGGAGACTCGTTCGGCCCGTCGATCGTACCGAGAGCGGTCTCCGACTCGCCCGCGACTCGGACGAGACCGTTGGTTCTCCGTTTGTGAACCGTATCGACGCGCGGTCGGCGCGAAAGCGATACCGTCGTAGAAGCGTTGAGGACGACGCGGACCGCTAACTGAACGTCGGGAAGTCGTCGTCGGACTCCTCCATGTTGACGTTGACTTCGATGACGTTGGCGGTGTTGACGACGCTCTCGATGAGTTGTTCGTGGTAGTCGGGCTGTTTCATCCGGCGGACCGGACCGGAGACGCTGATGGAGCCGAGGACGCGTCCGTGACGGTTCGTCACCGGCGCGCCGATGGCCTGCAGGCCCTTGATCTCCTCCTCGTCGTTGAGCGAGTAGCCCCGGTCGCGAATCGTCTCCAACTCCTCGAAGAGCTCCTCGCGGGTCGTGATGGTCGCCTCCGTCTTGCCCGGCAGGCCGTACTGGTCGATAATCCACTCGACGCGCTCTTTCGGGAGGTGCGCGAGAATCGCTTTCCCCGTCGCCGAGAAGTGGAGGTAGTCGGCGCGCTGGAGCTTGTTCACCTGGTAGTCGCTCCCGACGGCCTTCTCGCCGCTCACCTTGTAGAGATTGATACCCAGCCCGTGCTGTTCAGTCGCCAGGTGCGCGTACTCGCCGGTCTTCTCCGCGAGCTCCTCGATTTCGGGCTTTCCGATGCGGTAGAGGATGTTCTGGTACCGGACGTACTCGCCCACGAGGAGGAACTGCAGCGACAGCCGGTAGGTGTCTTCTTCCTTCACGACGAACTTCTCGGCTCGAAGCGTGCTCAGGTAGTTGTAGACGACGCTCTTCGAGAGGTCGAGGTGATTCGCCAACTCCGTCACCCGCGCGCCGTCTAGCTCCTCGAGCGCCCGAACGACATCGAACGCACGAGACACCGTCTTCAGGGTCCGCGGCGAACCGGTCGTGTGTTCGTCTGCCATAGTCAAGTTCGAAGCCGCGAAGTCATATGTGTTTGTATTTGACGAACGGTCACTTCTGAAATCGCCGGAAAGTCGCACCGCTTGCCGCAAAATAGCGTGATCAGCGTGATTTTAATTTCGAATATCGTCTGTAACGTGTCCGAAACGAGCGAATTCGACTACTTAGCCACTGTGTTCTCATTGTACAAACACCGCGGTGTTCTAACCGATTCGAGACTCACCGTACAGCGAGAAAACACGTGTATCAGGGACTCTGGGTGGAGAATAGTGCATCGTGGTGGCGGGCGTTTCGACTACGCGGTCGTCGCGAGCGGCGGGCGGCGGTCGATTCGAACGCACCGATAGGGCGGGTCCGCGGAGAAGGGAACCGAGAACAGCAGTCGTCAGTCGGGCGGTTTCGTCACTCGGTCGCGAGGTCGGCGAGCGCGCCGGCGAGCACGCGAGTCGCGTCGGCGCAGTCCTCCCAGTCGGTCCACTCGCGGGGGTTGTGCGAGATGCCGTCGCGGGAGGGGGCAAAGAGCAGTGCGGCGTCCGTGACGGCCGCGACGTGCATGGTGTCGTGGCCCGCCCCGGAGTGGAGGTCGAGGGTTTCGAGGTCGGCGTCGGTCCCGGCGTCGTGGAGCGCGGCGCGGCAGCGCTCGCTCATCTCGACGGGCTTGCGGTCCCACGGGTGCGAGAGCGCGGCCTCGACCGGGCGCTCGGCCTCGATGCGGTCGAGGCTCGCCGCCGCCTCGTCGATGACGTACTCGATGGAGTCGTACGCCACGTCGCGGATGTCGACGGTCAGGTCGACTTTCCCGGCGATGACGTTGGGCGCGTTCGGCGAGACCTCCAGTTTGCCGACGGTCCCGACCGCGGTCTCCGAGACCTCGTTTCGCTCGGTCGTCGCGCGCTCCACGTCGAGGACGAACTCGCTGGCGGCGGCGAGCGCGTCCGACCGGTCGTCCATGAGTGTCGACCCGGCGTGGTCGGCCTCGCCCGTGATTTCGACGGCACACCGGGAGAGACCGACGATGCTCGTGACGACGCCGGCGGGGACGTTCGCGTCTTCGAGGCGCTCGGACTGCTCGATGTGAAGCTCTATCCACGCGTCCCAGTCGGCGGCGTCGACGCGCCCGTCGCCCCGGTAGCCGATGTCCGCGAGGGCGTCGCCGAGCGGAATCCCGTCGGCGTCCTCGATGTCGAGGGCCTCTTCGACGCTCAACTCGCCGACGGCGACCGCCGACCCGATGAGGCCGCCGCCGAACCGCTGGCCCTCCTCCTCGGTGAAGTTGACGACCTCGACGGGTCGGACGGGTTCGATTCCGGCGTCCTGCATCGCGCGGACGCTCTCCAGCCCCGCGTAGACGCCGAGCGGACCGTCGAAGATGCCGCCTTCGGGGACCGAATCGAGGTGACTTCCCGTGGCGACGGGGGCCGCGTCGGGGTCCGCGCTCTCGGGAACCCACCGACCGACGATGTTGCCGACCTCGTCGATGGTGATGGAGAGACCGGCGTCCCGAAGGCGCTCGCAGAAGAACTCTCTCGCCCGCCGGTCCGCCTCGCTGCCGCTCAGGACCGTCCGCCCCCGACCCTCGTCCGTCGGGACGGCCCCGAACTCCGCGTTCGACTCGATGTCGCTGCGGAGTCGCTGCTGATTGACTCGCATGGTTCCCGGATTCGTGACTAACCCTATTTTACTGTTTGGAATTCGGTCACATGCGTGACAGTACTGAGTGGCCGCGAACTCCCCGAAATCAGCAGGCACGGCGCGCTGGATGTGGGTTCTGGGACTCTGCCCACCACCCGTGTCGTTCGAGGGCGCACATCGGCGACGTTCGAGGACGCGCGTCGGCGACGGTTCGGTCGCCGCGAGTGACCTGCGGGACGCCGATGCGGGCCGTCGTTTGCGACGAGAGGGTTGACATTCGTGGAGTAATCCCGGACACGGACGAGATAGAATTGGTCATTCTACAGTTCACTCGCGTTCGGCGCTCGGAACAGTATCTGATATTACATCTTCTCCGTCTCGATATGGGGGTTGTACTCACACAACCACAATTTTTATCACACAGTAACGGATTTGAGCGACTGTATGCAAGAGAATGGCAAGGGGAGCGACTCCTCCGACAGCACCGGCGACGGCACGCGTCGCAGTCGTTTCGACCGCCGTACCTTCCTCGGGGCGGCGGCGACGACCGGCGCGGCGGCGCTCGCCGGGTGTACGGGCGGCGGTTCGGACGACAGCACGACCGAAGATTCGGGGTCCTCGGGTGGAAGCGACGACACGGAGAGCACCGACACGACCGCCGCGAGCGGCGGGAAGCAGGGCGGCACGCTCCAGTGGGGCGGCGCAGTGCCGGTGCAGGGGCTCGACCCGCACATCGACACTTCGGCGGCCTCGAAGCGCGTCCTGGAGAATATCTACGAGGAAGTCGTCGCGCTACAGGACGACTACTCCATCCAGCCGCACCTCGCGGAGTCGATGGAGCAGTCCGACGACAACACGCTCCTGACGTTCAACCTCCGGGAGGGCGTCACCTTCCACAACGGCAAGGAGATGACCTCCGAGGACGTGCTGGCGAGCTACGAGCGCGTCCAGAACGGCGACTACCTCGCCACCGGCTTCTTCGACTACGTCGAGGAGCTTCGCGCCCCCGACGACTACACCTTCGAGGTCCAACTCACCGAACCCTTCGCGCCGTTCCTCGCGAAGATGGCGACGGCGGAACTGTCGGTCATGCCCGCCGAGAACGCCGAGAAGGACATGGTCGAAGAACCCATCGGGACCGGCCCGTACGTGTTCGAGAGCCGCGAAATCGAGACCTCGTTCACGATGTCGCGCAACGAGGACTACTGGGGCGCGTCCGACGAGGACGGCCCGTTCATCGACACCATCGTCAAGAGCGAGGTGCCGGACCCGAGCGTCCGCCTCCAGTCGTTCCTCGCCGGCGAGTACGACTTCATCAACGGCATCGCGCCGAAGGACGTCTCCCGCGTCGAGCAGGCCCCCGACGTTCGGTTCGAAAAGCAGTTCCCGAAATCGCTCGTCTACCTCGGCCTGAACTGCGACGTGGCTCCGTTCGACAACAAGGACGCCCGCCTCGCGCTCGACTACACCATCGACAAGGAGAAGGTCGCCGAGGCGGCCCTCTACGGCACCGGTCAGACCACCGCGTCCCCGGCGACGCCCGGTAGTCCGTGGGTCAACCCGGACATCGAACCCCGCCCACGTGACCTCGAGAAGGCCCAAGAGCACCTCGACGCCGCCGGCATGTCCGACGGCTTCACGGCGACGTTCAAGATTCCGCAGTCCTACCCGACGCAGGTGCAGGCCGCGGAGGTCATCGCCGCCGATGCCGCCGAGGTCGGCATCAACCTCGAAATCCAGCAGATTACGTGGAGCACGTGGCTCTCGGACGTCTACTCCAACCGCGACTTCCAGGCGACGACGAGCTCCTACCTCGCGCTCTGGTACCCCGACGTGTCGTTCTACAAATTCCTGCACCCCAACGGGGCGTTCTTCTTCACCAACTGGGTGAACGAGGACTACAACGCGCTCGTCGAGGAGGCGCGCACTATCTACGACGAACAGGAGCGGGCCGACCTCTACCACCAGGCGACGGAGATTCTCCACGAGGACCGCGCCGGCCACCTCTTCCTGTGGTGGCAGCCGAGCCTCTACGGGGCCGCCTCGCAGTACAAAGGTGACATCGGCGCGCCCGACGGGTCGACGCTGCAGTTCGGCGACAACTGGCTCGACCGCTAACACAGATTCCACACAATGTCGATGTACAACTACGTCTTTCGGCGCGTCGGGTTCATGGCGGTGACGCTGTTCTTCGTCACGCTCATCGCCTTCGCCGTCACCAACATCCTGCCCGGTGACGTGGCCCTGCTCATCTTGGGCCCCAACGCGACCGAACAATCGCTCGAAGCGCTCCAAACCCAACTGGGACTCAACCGCCCGCTGTACGTGCAGTACATCGACTGGGTCGTCGGGCTCCTCCAGGGGAACATGGGCGAATCGCTCCGGTTCGGCGAACCCGTGTCGCAACTCATCGCCGAGCGTCTGCCCCGGTCGATGATGCTCGCCGTCGCCGCGACGCTCGTCGCCGTCGTGCTGTCGGTCCCGCTCGGCGTCTACGCCGCCGTCAACCAGAACGAAGCGCCCGACGTGAGCGCCTCGATGTTCGCCTTCGTCGGCATCTCGATGCCGATATTCCTGTGGGGGCTGGTGTTCATCCTGGTGTTCGCCGTCTGGCTGAACCTCTTTCCGACCGGGGGGTACGTCTCCCCGAGCGAGGACCTCGTCGGGTCGCTCACGCGACTCGTCCTCCCCGCGGGAGCGATGGGCTTCGCGCTCACCGCTTACATCATGCGGATGACCCGGTCGTCGATGCTTGAGGTTCTCAGCGAGGAGTACATCAATCTCGCGCGTGCGAAGGGGATGAGCCAACGGGTCATCGTCCTCAGACACGCGCTCAAGAACGCAATCATCCCCGTCATCACGGTCATCGCGTTCCAGTTCAGCTACGCGTTCGGCGGGGTCGTCGTGCTCGAAGAGGTGTTCTTCTGGCCCGGCATCGGTCGGCTGACGCTGACCGCGATTCAGAGCCGCGATATCCCCTTGATTCAGGGGTGCATCCTCGTGGTCGCACTTATCTACATGTTCTCGAACTTCGCCGCAGACCTGCTGTACGCGTACTTCGACCCGCGCATCCGCTACGGAGGTGACGACTGATGGCGACCGAACAGGAGACCGACCGCGGTCGCTTCACCATCACGCAGTCACAGCGCGACCGCATCGCCCGGTTCGTCCGGAAGTTCCGCAGCAACACGAAGGCGATGCTCGGCTTCACCATCGTGGTGCTGCTCGTGCTCGTCGCCATCTTCGCGCCGATTATCGCGCCGTACCCCATCGACGCGACGAACATCGAAGACCGTTCGCAGGCCCCGTCGGTCGAACACCCGTTCGGCACCGACGACCTCGGCCGCGACATCTTCAGCCGCGTCGTCATGGGAAGCCGCATCTCGCTGTACGTCGGCTTCGGAGCTATCTCCGGCGCGCTCGCCGTCGGGGCCGTCGTCGGTGTCGTCGCCGGCTACGCCGGCGGGTTAACCGACGAGATACTGATGCGCGTCATGGACGCCGCGATGGCGTTCCCACCGGTGTTGCTCGCGCTCACGCTCCTGGTCGTTCTCGGCCCGGAGTTGAGTAACGTCGTCATCGCGCTCGCGTTCGTCTACACGCCGTACATCGCCCGCGTCTCGCGGAGCGCGGCGTTAGCCGAGCGCAACGAGGCGTACGTCGAGGCCGCCATCGCCCGCGGCGAGAGCGACTCGCGCATCGTCTTCAGCGAGGTGTTCCCGAACTGTATGGCGCCCATGCTGGTTCAGGGGTCGCTGAACGTCTCGTTCGCCATCCTCGCGGAGGCGAGCCTGTCGTTCCTCGGCCTCGGCGCGCAACCGCCGCGGCCGTCGTGGGGGCTGATGATTAACACCGGTCGCGGCTTCATGGAGACCGCGCCGTGGATGTTGCTGTTCCCAGCGCTGGCTATCGGTATCGCCGTCGTCGGGTTCAACATGCTCGGCGACGGACTGCGTGACGTGCTCGACCCCAAAGTGGAGGCGATAGAATGAGCGCACCAACCACCGCGACTGACCGCGAGGCCGACGACGGCCCGCTGCTCGACGTGCGCGGACTCAGAACCGAGTTCCGCACCGATAGCGGCCCCATCGTCGCCTCCAACGAGGTGTCGTTCTCGCTCGACCGCGGCGAGACCATGGGTCTCGTCGGCGAGTCGGGCGCGGGCAAGTCCGTGACGGCGCGGTCGCTCATGCGCCTCATCGACTCGCCCGGCGAAATCACCGGCGGGCAGGTCGTCTTCAACGGGGAAGACCTCCTGCAGAAGACGGAAGCCGAGATGCGCGACATCCGCGGCAACCGCATCGCGATGATTCCGCAGGACCCGATGTCGTCGCTCAACCCGGTGATGACCGTCGGCGAGCAGATCACGGAGACGATTCGCCGCCATCAGGACGTCTCCAAGTCAGAGGCACGCCAGCTCGCCATCGAATCGATGGACGACGTCGGCATCCCCGACGCGGAAGAACGCATCGACGACTACCCCCACGAGTTCTCCGGCGGGATGCGCCAGCGCGTCCTCGTCGCCATCGGCTTCTCCTGCGAGCCGGACCTCATCATCGCCGACGAGCCGACCACCGCGCTCGACGTGACGACGCAGGCGAAGATTCTCGACCTGCTCAACGAGATGCAGGAGCGCGAAGGAACGGCCGTGCTGATGATCACCCACAACCTCGGCGTCGTCGCCCAGACGTGCGACCACGTCGGCGTGATGTACGCGGGGAACCTCGTGGAGACGGCCGAACTCGGCGACCTGTTCGACCGCCCGCGACACCCCTACACCCGCGCGCTCATCGACTCCATCCCGGAGGTCGACACCGACTACGACGAACTGCCGACGCTCGACGGCGCGATGCCCGACCTCGGGAACCTCCCGAGCGGCTGTAACTTCGCGCCGCGGTGTCCGCACGCCACCGAGGCGTGCCGGACCGGTGGCGACCCGTCGCTCGACTCCGTCGGCGACGACTCGTCGCGCGCGGCGTGTCTCCACGCCGCCGACCTCGACCTCTCGGAGAGCACGGTCCCCGAATCCGGGGCCGGCCGCCGCGACGTCGACCGCAGCGGCGAACCGCTGTTCGAGGTGCGGAACCTGAAGAAGTACTTCAACGCCGGCGAGGGCGTCTTCGGCAACGTCCACCTCTCGTGGGAGGGCGGCGGCCTGCCGACCGTCGAACGGCGGCACGTCAAGGCCGTCGACGACGTGAGCTTCGACGTCTATCCCGGCGAGACCGTCGGGCTCGTCGGCGAGTCCGGCTGCGGGAAGTCCACGGTCGCTCGCACCGCGCTCCGGCTCCTCGACCCGACCGACGGCGAGGTGTACTTCGAGGGACAGCCGCTCCACGAGCTCGGCTCCTCGGAGATTCGGAGTCTGCGCCGCGAGATGCAGATGATATTCCAGGACCCCCAGAGCTCGCTCAACCCGCGGAAGACCGTCGGCCAAATCGTCGGGCGCGCGATGGAGAAACACGGCATCGCCACCGGCGAGGAAAAGCGCGAGCGAGTGGGCGACCTGCTCGAACGCGTCGGCCTGTCGCGGGCCGCCGCGAGCAAGTACCCCCACGAGTTCTCCGGGGGACAACAACAGCGCGTCGCCATCGCGCACGCGCTCGCGGTCGAACCGAAGCTCATCGTCTGCGACGAGCCCGTCTCGGCGCTCGACGTGAGCGTGCAGGCGCAGATTCTCAACCTCCTGAACGAGATTCAGGAAGACGAGAACATCTCGTTCCTGTTTATCTCGCACAACATCGGTGTCATCCGGCACATCTGCGACCGCGTGGCCGTGATGTACCTCGGCAAGATAGCGGAGTTCGGGAGCATCGAGCAGGTGTTCTCGCCGCCGTTCCACCCCTACACGGAGAGCCTCCTGTCGGCGGTCCCCCACGCGAACCCGGACCGCGAGACGGACCGCATCTTGCTTGAGGGGAGCGTTCCGAGTCCCATCAACCCACCGTCGGGCTGTCCGTTCCAGACGCGCTGTCCGAAGAAAATCGGCGACGTCTGCGAGCAGGAGCTCCCGGAGCTCGAATCGGTCGGGGGCGCGGACCACTACATCTCCTGTCACCTCTCGGAGGAGGAGATGAGCCAGCGTGACTCGTTCATCACGCCGTCGAAGCGCGCGGAGACCAGTCCGGCCGACTCGGACTGAATCCGCCCGCGCGGTCTCTTCTCAGTATTTAGCGCCGAAGCCGGTTCAGTACTTGACGCCGAAGTCGAGAATCTCGTCGGGGTAGTCGCCGAACTGCGCGTCCGTCTCGCGGCGAATCTGGTCTTTCGCGCGCCGCGCCTCCGCGAGCAGGTCGCGGAGGTCGGACACCGGTTCGTCGGAGAGGTCGACCCGGAGGTTGTGGTAGAACTCCGGCGTCGGCGCGTGGACGAGCACCGCGGCGCTCATCTCGCCGCGGCCGTCGCCGCCGGCCGCCTCGCCGGCTTCGAGCGCCGAGACGAGTCGGTCGGCCATGTCGCCGTCGGCGGACTCGTACGCTTCGGCGGTCGCCTCGACGACCGCCTCGCCGGCGAGCATGTTGCCCGCGACGGTGTAGTCGTCGCCGACGCGGTGGCCGGCCCACGAGACGCACTCGCCGCCGGTGAAGGCGAACTCGCCGGCCGCGCCGACGCCGTGGACCTGCCGGTAGGCGGCGTGGTCGTCGGCGTCGAGGAGGGTTTCGAAGGCGTCGTCGATGCGCTCGCCGGCTTCCGCGCGGGCGACCGCGTCGCGGCCGTGTTCGGTCTTCGTGTACGACTGCGTGACCGCCGCGCCGCCGGCGCTCACGTAGGGGCAGGTCGCGCCGACAGCGACCGTGCCGGTCGTTACCGCCGCGCCGAAAACGTTCGCGTCCGGGTCGCGCGCCGCTATCGAGAAGGTTCCTGGGACGTGTCGCATAGTACGGTACTGCGTTTCGGTCACGCTCGCACGGTAAATACTCTCCCTCTCGCGGAGCGGAACGGAGACGCGGGTAGTGTCCGAGCGCGACGTAACAGTTCGGACTCTGTGGAGTCCCGCACCGGATTCAGCGTCCTCCCCGTTCGCAACTACCGAGATAGTATTGTAAATGAGAGACATCATTGATGAGCACTATTTCTTATTTATCGTACTTTCCTATCCGGATGTTTTTGAATCAGTCGTGAATGATTGCATTATCACCCCAGCTTCTGATTGAGCGAAAAAGCTCATTCGGGAGACGCTCTACTGCGGTGCAGTATTTGTCTCGGAGAGCAATACCGACCGTCTCGCGGGCCGGCAGTCGAATCCAAGGCTTATGTTGTCGCGGTGGCAAGACGAACGTATGAGACTCGGCATCGGTCGAACCGGCGTGGTGATTCTCCTCGGACTGTTCGTCATCCTCGGTGCGGAGGACGTGTACGTCTGGGCCGTCGCCGGAACCGTTCCCGGCGTCGAGTTCTTCCTGGCGCTCGTGTTCGTCCTCGCCGTCGCGTTCGTGGCGATTCGGGAGGCGCGGGCGCACCCGCCGAGTCGGTAGTCGTTCGCCGCTCGGAACGTGGTTTTCGCCCGCTATTCTTCGCGCTCTCTGCAGTCGAGCGGCGCTTCGCAGCACGCCGAACGATAAGCCGACGACTCGCGGACCAGTTTGCACTCGCGGTAGCGGTAGGCGACGTCCGCGCCGCAGGCTTCGCAGGTGAGGGTGTACTTCGGCTCCGCGAACCGGCGGACGCGGACCGGCGCGTCGACCGCCTCGGCGCGGCGCTTGAACGCCGGACCGTGGTCGGTCGTGCCGAACGCCTGAAACTGCTCGACGTGGACGAGTTCGTGCCGGAGCGTCGCCGTCCACTCCCCGCGGTCGAACGACTCGAACGCCCGCCACGACAGCGACATGGTACACGTGGGCGCGGCGTCGAGTTCGGCCGATTGCGACGACGTGCCGGTCCACCGTCTCGGCTCACCGACCGTCGCGTCGTCGACGTTCGGGGTCTTCACGGCCGCCGCCCGCCGCTTCGCGCGGGTGGACACTTCCCACCGGACGCGGTGTAAGTCCACGGCGAAGTCGTATTGACCCGCCGCGTGGCGGCAGTACGTCCGCGACCAGCTCACCAGCTCGTCGCCGGTCTCGATAGCGTCGTACCCGCCGAGGCTCCCGTCTTCGTGTCCCACGATTTCGAGCCGTGGTTCGGAGCGCGCCGATATGTGTGTTGTGCCACCCGCGCGGTCGCCGTCGAGCGGTGTTGGTGCGGGTGTGGATGCGGTCAGGCTGTGAGCGTCGCTTTCTCGTCGGACACGAGCTCCCGAACCGCGTCGAACAGCCGCTTCGCGCTGTTCCGGGACGTCCCTTCGACGGTCACGCGAAGGACGCGCTCGGTTCGGCTCGCCCTGACGACGAACCACGCGTCGCCGCGCTCGACGAAGATGCCGTCGTCGGTCCGAACGTCGTCGAAGCGCGCCTGACACTCAGTCGCGAGCCGCGTCATCTCGCGGGCGCAGTTGTCGACCGCGAACGAGTCGAAAAACAGCGGGTACGCCGCCACTTCACCCGCCTGTTCGGAGAGCGCCGCCCCCTCGTCGACGAGCCGCGCGAGGCGAATCGCCGAGAGCGCCGCGTCCGGGCAGGGAGACTCGGCCGGCCACTGGTAGACGCCGCTCGGCTCGCCGCCGAAGACGACGTCCGCGTTCGCCGCCGGTCCGGACCCCGGAATCCCGTCCATCTCGACCCGGACGATGCTTCCCCCCGCGTCGGAGACGACCTCTCCGATGCGACGACTCGCCTCCAGCGGCACGGCGACGCAGGCGTCCCCGTCCGCATCGCGAACCGTCTCTCGCGCGAACAGCGCGAGGAGCGCGTCTCCGCCGACGACCTCACCGGTCTCGTCGACGGCCACGAGGCGGTCCGCGTCGGCGTCGTGAGCCAGACCGATATCGGCGTCCGAGGCCGCGACTGCTCGGCGGAGCGTCCCGCACGCGTCGTCGCCCGCGGCGACCCGACGGCGCGGAAACGAGTCGTCCGTGGTTCCGTCGAGGCGCTCGACGTCACAGCCGAGTCGGTCGAGCGCGTCGGCCATGATGTCGTCGTCCCGCTCGCCGACGGCGACCACGACGCGCGTGTCGGAAACCGAAGTTCGCCCCTCGCAGAGGTGGTCGAGGTGATGTGCCGTGGCGCCGTCCCAGCGACGCTCCTCGCCGATTTCGTCCCACGGGGCGACCTCGGCCGACGAGCCGTTGACCCGGCGGACGACCCTGCTCTGTCGCTCCCACGAGAGGCGCGAGCCGTCGTCGTCGAACAGTTTCAGCCCGGTGTCCTCGGCGGGGTCGCTGACGGTCGTCACCGCCACGCCGGCGTCGCCGCCGAGTCGCCGCACGCCGTGAGAGACGGTCGGACTCGCCACCGGCCCGAGTCGGTGGACGGTGCCGCCGCACTCGCAGACCCCGGTCGCGACCGCGTCAGCGAGGAGACGAGCGCTGTCGCTCGGGTCGTGGCCCACGACGATTTCGTCGCCCGTTCCGGCGAGGGCGCGACCGGCTTTGAGGGCGAGTTTCGCGGTCACCTGCGTCCCGTACGAACCGCGGATTCGTGATGGTGCGAACATACCCCACTGTCCGCCCGAGGTGTGTTTACTATCGGCCGGATAATCCCGGTCGGCGTCGCTTAGCGTCCGACAAAACGGCGGGTTCGGTCGCCGAGGCGTCGGTATCGTCCGACACGACCTCGTACACCACGACCCCGTCGTTTCCGTAGACTCGTCGATACCGGGGACTGTCCGCGAGCGAGGCGCGAAGCCGTTCGGTCCCGTCTTCTTCGAGCCCCCGGACGGTGTACGTCCCGCGGGGGACGTACAGGTAGTCGGGCGAGGCGTCGACGGAGGCCATCGATTCGGTGACGCAGGTCGCGTTCTCGCAGGTACTCGCCGTTTTGAACGCCGAAATCTGGTCGTAGTACCTGTCGGGGCTCTTCCATTCGACGCCCCACGGCCCCACGAGCATCGTCCGCTTCGCGTAGTGCGGGAACCACTCGGCCGCGTCTGACAGTACGACGAACGACGCGTTCGCGTCGGTGTCGTTTCTCGCCCATTCCATGGCCTCTCGGTCGTCGTCGTCCATGAACGAGGGGAGACTCGGGCTGCCGTGGTGCGCCGCGCCGAGGCCGCTCGCGGCGTAGAACCCGCCGAGACTCGTCCCGACGACGAGAACCACGACCAACGACGAGGCCATCAGCTGCCGGTTGTCGAGCGACCCGCGAGCCCTGTCGGTCAGCCGCGGCACGACGACGCCGAAAAGCACCGTCGAAATCATCATCGCGCCGGCGACGAACTGGAAGCGCTCCTTTCCGATGACGTACGCGCAGACGAAGAGCCACAGCGGCAGCGTGAATTTCCTCCGAGAGACGAGCACGCCCGCGGCGGCGAAATTCGCGAGGAAGAACACCGTGACGACGGTCGGGTCCAGCGGGTAGACGAACTGGTCGAGGAGCCGCCCGACGCCGCCGGCGATACCGCTGTGACTGCCCGCCGCACCCACGAAGGCCCCGACGCCGTGAGTGGTGACGACGTTGGCCCACCACGGCGCGGCGAGGACGAGTCCCCCGAGAGCCACCGCGGCACCGCTGACGAGCCCGGGCAGCGTTCGGTCGAGCATCGCGTAGAGGACGAGCCAACTGACCCCGAAAAACACGGTGTACGTCGGATGGGAGAGGACCGTCAGCCCGAAGCAGATGACGCCGGAGCCGACCCACAGCGGCCGCCGAGTGCCGCGGCGGAACAGTCTCGCTCCGACGTAGACTCCGCAGAGAGACAGGAAGAACGCGGACGCGCGGACGATGCCGCCGGCCGAGAGGTGCCACTGCAGGACCGGTGGAGCGACCGCGAGAATCGCCGTCGCGACTCCCGCCTGCCGCGGCGTCGGGAGGAGTTCGAGCGCGATTCCGTAGTACGGCACGAGGTAGAGCACCGTGACGACGGCCGGGAGGACGAGGCTGAGCGTCGTCCCCGAGACGCCGAGGTCGGTCAGGAACGCGACCACGTAGAACTGGAGCGGCGGGTACGCGAACGGAATCCCGTCGTCGTAGTACGGAATCGAAGCCGGGAGCGCGTAGCCGCCGGTCCGAATCTGCTCGGCGATTTCGAGGTACAGCCCGGACCCGTAGGCCGGGTAGTCGTGGGTCGCCACGTACGTCACCGAGACGACGAGTCCGGCGACGAGGGCGAGTGCGAACCACGCGTGGCTCTCGCGGCCGAGGCCGGGAACGCCGTCGGTGAACGCGTTCGCGCGGCCCGGTGCCGCGGGGTCGAGGCCGTTCGCCGTTTCGTCGGTCGTTGAATTCATGGAGTAACTCTCACTTGCGCTTTCGAAGCGAGACGGGGTTCGTGAGCGAGACGCGGTACGGGAGCCACCGCAGCTCGGCGATGGCCCACAGGACTCCGACAGCGAGCCCGAGACAGGACACCAACAGTTCGGCGACGCCCATCCACCGTGGGAGGACGTAGTAGACGGCGTTCACGACCGGTCCGGGGAGTACCGACGACTGAGACGGGCCGCCGTCTCCGACCGTCGAGCCGCCGGCCGCCTGATTCCGGAGACCGAGTTCGTGCGCGGGTGGTCCACCCGCGCTCTCGTCGCCGGTCCCGAGCCGTTCGGCCTCGTAGGGGAACGCGATAGGCACGCTCCAGACGACCTCGCCGGTCTCGTCCAGTTCGAAGACGCGGTTTCCGTTCGAGTCCGTCACGAGCGTATGGCCGTTCGGAAGCCTGTCGGCGTCTCGCGGCCACTGTAACTGCGCGTCCCGCCAGTGCCACGAGCGAACCCACCGACCGTCGTCGTCGCGGTATTCGACGAGGCGGTTGTTCTCAGAGTCGGCGACGAGGACGGCGTCGTCGCCGGTGGGATTCTCGATGTAATCGGGGTTGTGTTGCTCGTAGAGGACGCCGTGAGACCCGTTTCCGAGCGTTCGGTTCTCGACGAGGCCGGTCTCGCGGTCGAGATACACCACTCTGTCGTGGTTGCGGAGACTGACCTGAATGTGCCCGCTTTCGAGCACCTCCACGTCGTTGAGGTGGGTCCAATCGGAGGGATACGGCCCGCCGGTCGTCGCGGGGTCGAACGCCGCCTGCGCGTCCCACGACCACTCGACGATGCCCGTCGTCGTGTTCACGACGAACACGCGGTCCGCGGCGATGTCGGCGACGACGTACGTCGAATCGCTCAGCCGGTCGCCGTCGTGCCACCGCGTCGAGTGCTTCCCGGCGGTCACGCGGCTGTAAATCCCCTCGACGCTCCCGGTGGTGAGGTTCACGCGCTCGATGCCGTTTCGCGTGCACTCGCCCTCGCCGCCGCACTCTTCGGGTGTCAGATGGTCCGCGTAGAGGTACTCGACCGTCGCGTTCGTCCCCTCGACGGGGTCGACGTCCCAGTAGCGGGTGTGGGAATCGTCGTAGTATCGCCGCTCTCCGTCGGCACCGAACGCGACGAGTTCGGCGTTCGCTCGTGGGCCGTCGCTCTCTCGTCCGAGCCACGTGTTCGAGTCGGTCGCGATGACCGTCGTCCCGTTCGCGGGCGCGACCCGTGCACTCTCGCCGGTCGCGTCCGTCACCGCCGAGGTCGGTCGGCTCAGGTACGCGCCCCCGACGATACCCGCGCAGACGAGGAGGGCGACTGCCGCGGCGACTCGCAGATGCGTCCGCTTGACCATTTCGTAGTCGTCGATCGGTAGACGGTCTTACTATCCGGATGCTAAACTGCGGGTGCGTCCGTGCCCATCGACGTGGAACGTGCTCGACCGGACCTTACGCACGGAATAATTAGGGTCCCGAGGGCGGGTAGACGACACAATGGCGTCTCGTCTCGGGGCGGCCGAGAGCCTCGTCGTCCTCGGTCTCGTTCTCCTCTTGGTGGCGACAGCGGTGCCGACCGCGAGCGTCGTCGATTTCGGCGCGAACGGGGGCGCTTCGACGGCCGCGACGGTCGAGTCGGCACCGAACGGTCCGAAATCTGCCGACGACGTTCGGCTGGTCCCGGTCGGCGACCGGGGGGACAGGCTCTGGCCGTTCACCAGCCGAGACCGGTCGTTTGAAACGCTGACACTGCCGGTGAACGTCGTCGTCGAGGGGAACCCCGCGCGGGTCCGCTCGCTGCTCCTGTACTCGCGCGACGCGACGTGGGACGAGACGAACGAGTCGTGGCAACAGGCGTCCACCGAACAGCCCCCCGCCGCCGAGGCGGGCTCCCCGTGGGGGTCGGCCACGGGCGCGGACCGGTTTACCTTCGTCGACACCGCGGACTCGAGCGGGCTGTGGATTGCGGAGTCGATGCAGCTCCACGACGGGACGTACTTCGGGAGCCGTACTCACCTCCGACTGTACGGCGGCGGGACCCCGGACGACTCGTGGACGGCGATTCAGGCCCACCGAGACTACTGGGACTGGTTCCGGCTTCGACACACGGTGACGAGCCTTGCCGGCCCGCAACACGTCGTCGAACGCGACCTGATGCGCCGCCCGACCGTCGTCGACGTTCGTCGCGAGCGGTTCGCCAACGGCGGCATCATCGACGCGGACGGCTGGGTGTCGGTCGTCGAACTCGGGCCGCCGCAACTCTCGACGCTCCCGAGAGACGACGTGTCTCGCCCGACCACCGCCGGGTCGGCGACAACCAGGGACGAGGCCGCAGAGCGCGCCGGCTCCGAACGCGACGACACCTCTTCGGCACTCGATACGCCGCCGACGGGGCCGGAGAGCGTCGGAACCGTCCTGTCCGTGCTCGCCGTCGGCTTCGTCGGTGTCGGTGGACTCGCCGCGCTCGCCACTCGCCGAGACGAACTCGGCGCGCTCGTCGAGCGCCTCCGCTGGTCGCGCCTCGCCGACGACCGGTTCCAGCGCGTCGTCGCGCTCGCGGTCGCACTCGTCGCGCTCCCGGTTTTGGTCCGCTCGGCCGCCCTCGGGCTCGAACGCGTCGTTCCGAACCACCCGAAGGTCGTCGCCGGACTGCTCTTTCCGGTGTTCGCGTTCGCGCCGGCCGTTCTGGCCGCTCGCCTGCCGCGGGGGTACTCCTCGGAACTGTGGTTCGGCACCGCGTTCGTCGGCTACGGAGTGGGTCTCGTCGCCGACTTCGCGATGATAGGTGTCGCCGTCGTCCCGGTCGAAGTCGTCCTCCACCGGTTCGCCGTGCTCGTCGCGCTCGGCGTGCTCGCCGTCGCCGGCCACCGTCGCTTCGACTCGTCTGAGCCCCGGCGAGCGGCGCTTTCGGCGGCCGTCTGCCTGTGGCTGTTCCTGTTCGCGTGGCCGCTTTTCTTGGGTATCTAGGCGCTTAGCCCCCGGATAATAACGACACCGCGCTCCAAGACAGTTACCTGCCCTCCCGTACATGTCATCAACACGACTCTCTAGACGGTCGGTTTTGGCGCTCGCAGGCGCGGGCCTGACCAGCGGGTGCGTCCGGCAGCTCGAATCGACGGTCTCGCGCGACGAGCGGACGCCGTTTTCGCTCTCTATCAAGACCGTTCCCGCGGACACCGACGCGACGGCGACGAGGCTCGCCCGCTACCTCGCCACCCGCCTCCAGACGGTCGGCGTCGCGGCCACCGTGGTCCCGATGAGCCGGGAGGAGCTCCTCCGCGACGTGCTCTCGAACCACGACTTCGATATCTACGTCTCCCGGCTGCTGCTCCGGCGCGACCCGGACTTCCTCCGTCCCCTGCTCCACTCTCGCTACGGCCCGGGACGCGGCTGGCAAAACCCGTTCGGATACGGCGACCTGTCGTTGGACTCGCTTCTGGAGCGACAGCGGACCGAGACGGGTTCCGTCCGCGCCGCGACGCTCGCGGAGATTCAACGGCGCGTCGTGGAGGCCCAACCGTTCACGCCCGTCGCGGCCCCGCGCCCGGCTCAGGCGACTCGGCCGGTGCGGGTCGACTGGCCGGACGGCGTTGGAATCCACAGCCTCACGGGATATCTCGGTGCCAGGGCTGTCACCACCACGGCGACCGCCTCGCGAACCGAGTCGGCGGTCACGTCGTCGTCGACGCCCGCACCGACCTCGACGTCCGCGACGACGACCGACGAACCGGCCCCGGAAAACGAACTCCGCATGACGATCGGCGACTCGCGTCCGACGGAGAACCTCAACCCGCTTTCGACGCCGTTTCGGTCGGACGGGACGCTCCTCGACCTCGTCTACGACTCGTTGGGTCGTCCGGTCTACGACCGGATGCGGCCGTGGATGGCCGCGTCGTGGGTGTGGGCCGACGGGGACGAGACGACGCTTTCGGTCCGGCTCCGCGACGACCTCGCGTGGCACGACGGCGAGCCGATAACGGCGGCGGACGTGGCGTTCACCTTCCGGTTCATCTCCGACACGGCGCTCGGCTCGCTCGACCAGCCGGTCCCGTCGCCGCGATACCGCGGTCGCGCCTCGCTCGTCGAGTCGGTCGACGCCGCGTCCGACCGCGAGGTGACGATTCGATTCGGCGACGTGAGCGAACCGGCCGCGGCGCGGGCGCTGACGATTCCGGTGCTCCCTGCGCACGTCTGGGAACCGTTCGCCCGCCCGACGAGCGTCTCGTGGCTCGACGGGGGCACCGTCACCGAGGCGCTCGTCCGGAACAACCTCGAACCGGTCGGAAGCGGACCGCTTCGCGTGACGGGAACGACGGCCAGAGAGTCGGTTTCGATGGAACCGTTCGAGGACCACTTCCTCGCCGACGACGCGCTCGACGGCCGACTGTCCCGGTTCGACGGCGGCTTCTCGTTCGACTCGCTTCGGTTCGACGTCGTTCCCTCCGACGGCGCCGCCGTCGAACTGCTCGCGACCGACGCCGTCGACGCGACGGCGAACTCGCTGTCGGCCGATTCGAGGGCGGCCGCGGCGGACGAACCCGGAATCTCCGTTCGCACCAGCCGGCCCGAGTGGTGCTATCACGTCGGCTACAACCACCGACGGCCGCCGTTCATGAACCCCCGGTTCCGACGGGCGGTCGCCCGGCTCGTCGACCGCGAGTTCCTCGTGGATTCGGTGTTCGACGGCGAGACCGAACCGGCGTCGTCACCGCTGGTCGCGACGACGTACGTCCCAGCGGGTGATGCGTGGGACGAGGCCGTGTCCGAACTCGAGTTCGTCGGCGACTCGGGGACCGGCACGCTCGACGCGGAGCGAGCGCGGTCGGTGTTCGAAGACGCGGGATACGCCTACTCGGGCGACGGCGACCTCCTCATTCAAGAATGATTTCCGCTCAATCCTCGATAGGCTTCTCACCGCTCGTCGCGGTTCTCGCTCGCGTGCTCGGCGGTGCAGCTGTCGCGTTGGCGCTCGCAACGCTCGCTATCGTCGGACCGTCGCGTCTCGCGGCGGCGTACGGGTCGGGGAGCGACCGCTTGCGCGAGGCCGCGCCGTACCTCGGCCTGCTGGCGGTCGTTCTCCTCGTGAACAAGGTCGCCCGCGGCGTCGGCCCGGAAGTGTCGTGGGCGTTGGGATGGAACGCCACCGGCGTCATCTATGCTATCGAGGGGAACTTCGTCCAGCACGTTCAGTCGCTCGCGACGCCGGCGCTCACCGCCGTCCTCTCGACCGTGTACCTCTCGGGATACGTCTTCCTTCTCATGTTCCCGTTCGTCGCGTACTTCGTGGCGGCCGACGAGCGACCGCTGAAACTCACCGCGGTCACGTACGCGGCGAACTACGCCATCGGACTGACATGCTACGTCCTGTTTATCTCCTACGGTCCCCGTAACCTCCTGCCGGGACAGGTCGAGTCGCTTCTGTACAGCACCTACCCGCAGACGCAGATACTCACCGGCGAGGTGAACGTGAACACGAACGTGTTCCCGTCGCTTCACACGTCGCTTTCGGTCTCGGCGGCGGCGATTGCGATTCGGACGCGGGAGACGTACCCCGCGTGGGCCGTCGTCGCGTCGGTGCTCGCCGCCGCGGTCGCGTTCTCGACGATGTACCTCGGGATTCACTGGGGGACCGACGTCGTCGCCGGCGTCGTCCTCGGAGTCGGAAGCGTCGCGTTCGGCGATTGGCTCGTCGGCCGCCAGTCCGCCGACGCGTAACCCTTACCGCCCGGATAATAAGGTCCGGCCGGTTCCTGTGGTCGGTCGTGAGCGCCATCATTACACTTCGAATCCCGGCGTCAGCGTTCGTTCTCGATGATGTCCTCTCACGCAGTTCCATCACCGAGGCGCGTCTGGTTCGCTCCGTGCAACTCGATGGGCCCACGCTCTCGCCGCTGCTGTGGGTCCGGAGTGACGACCCAGCGCAGATTGCGTCGTCGCTTCGAGACGACCCGAGCGTCGGGTCGGTCGCACCGTTCGCCCCGTCGTCCCACGGCGGCGTCTACCGTCTGAGCCTCAGGCCGCTCGCAGACGAGTTCATGCAACTGTTCGTCGACGGCGGCCTCAGCGTTCTCGACGCCCACGGCCGAGACGGTGAGTGGGTGGTCCGCGTCTTCGCCCACGACCGCGATTCGATCGGGTCGCTTGGCGACGGATGGCGACGCACCGGAACGGAGTTCGACGTCGAACGGCTTCGGTCGCCCGAGAACCTCGAGGACCCGACGCGGTTCGGGCTGACCGACCGGCAGTACCGCACCCTCGTCACCGCGTTCCGACAGGGGTACTACAGCGTCCCCCGCGATTCGGGTATAAGGGAGCTCTCGAACGCGTTCGGTGTCACCCACCAGGCGACCTCGCAGCGACTCCGACGCGGTCACGAGAGGTTGATTCGGAGGGCGCTCGTCGAGCGGCCGCCACCGAGCCTCCCTTATTAGGCGCTTGCACTTGCAACCGATAAGACGAGGGGTCTAGCCGAGATAGCAACTGTTGGAACGAGTACTCGGTGCGAACGACAGAGCCGGACGCTGTGACCCCTCGCTGCGCAGTCGGTCCCTCGGTCCGACCGCGCCGCTGTTCTGTCGGTTCCGGGACCCTGCACGTCCCATCGGTTGCGTCCCCCGTCCCGGCGCTTCCACCGCCGTCGAACGCTCGGTACGACGGATACTCGTTCCCGCCCTCGACATCGACGAGCCGCCGGCTATCCGGCGACCGAACCATCCGGGTACCGTTACCGCAATCTATGACACAGAACGCATCCCTAACCACGTTGGTAACACGTACAAAAAGATGAGGCACAGATAGTGAGCTATGGCGGACCGCAGTAACGATGACACCTACTTGGCCGGGACCGCGGCGGGCACCGCCGGAGCGGGAGGTGGTGCGCTCGGGTATCGACGAGCCATCGCCTCGCGTTTCGCGGCCTGCTGGCACGCGTTCGTCCGTCTCGTTGTGTCCCTCTCGACCCGCTCCGGCCGCAGAAACGGTGGGCAACCGACCACTGATTCGGTGGACGCGTCCCCGTATTCAGAGAGACACGCGTCGTCCGACTCCGAGGCGAATCACGGGCTTCTCGGCGTCGACCCCGAACTGCTCAACTCCGAGCGCCGAATCCTTCAACTGCTCATCGTCGCGGGTGGGCGACTGCCGCAGTCGCAGCTGGTCGAGCGGACGCGGTGGTCCGACTCGACTATCAGCCGAACGCTGTGTCGGATGGAGACGCAGGGGCGAATCGAGCGCTTCCAACTCGGGTCGGGGAAGTGCGTCGTCCTCCCGCAGGACGACGAGTAGCCGATTCGACCGCTCGGTCGACTCGCCGTGGAGCGTGCCGTGAGGACACGTCCCCGCGCACAGACGCGACGAGGACGCCGACGTGAGACTCGATGGCGGACCGGGCGAAGTCCCACCGTCGCGATTCACAGCGCGAGCGTGACCGTCCCGAACAGCATGAACAGGAACACGAGCTGGCGCGCTCGGGCGTACGACGGTCCGACGCGGTTCACGTGCCCCAGACCCGACGTGACGACCGCGAGGCCGACGAACAGTGCGCTCACCGCGGCGAACTCTCCCGTGAGCATCGGCTACCGGACCTCCTCTGGGGTCGCGGTTGGCGTCTCTGTCCCGCTTGTTACGTGTCCACGAGGCATGGTCGTGGATTGTGCGCATCGGCATATCCTTATTCAGGCTGTAACTGACACGGAAAAGACCGCAAACTCATAATATTTTGTTGTCATTTACTCGGGTTTTCTGCGGTCGACTCGGCGTCGGCCGGCGTTACAGCCCCGGTAAACCGAGCGAAATAGTGCCGCGAGACGAACCGTTCGACTTCCCAAGGATTCGCTGGCGTCACTCTTCGGTGAGGGTGCGGTAGCCGAAGAAGAGGACGACGAACACGGCGGGGACGAGGGCGAAAGACGTGTCTAGTGGGCTCACGCTCGATGCGGTGACGGCGACGCCGGCGACGCCAACCAAGATGACACCGAAGTTCACTAACCGTTTTCGCGAGACCGTCACTCGGTCGCCAGTCGACTCGGGCGCGACCGAACCTCGGTCCGTGCCTCCTGCGTTATCGAGAGTCGAACCCGGGTCTATCCCGGTCGATGTGCGAATCGCGTGGGCCGCCTCGTGGGTCGGCGCGAAGACGCGCCCGGTCTCGCGGTGGAAGACGAGACGACCGTCGGCGTCGAGTCGCGGCAGGTCGAAGTCGAAGAGCACGCTGTGTATCTCCTCGTCCGTCGGGACCATCCCGTCCGTCTCGTCTTGGAACCACTCCGAGAGCGCGACGGTCAGCTCGCCGACGGTGTACGGCGTCTCGGAACGCTCGTTCACGAGCGAAACGATGGTGTCCCGTCGTCGAGATTCGGCGACACCGCCGAGGCCGGGTCTGTCGTCGAGTGATGGTCCCGGTTGCTCTCCTGTGTCGTCGGGACCTCCCGGTGCCCACGATGGTGCCATTGACGTGCTCGACTATGTAATCTATAAAAATAAAACTACGTGTCCCGTCCCACTGAATCGCTGGAATCGACGCTTCAGTGGCGCTGTGGGCTTATCTAAACCATAATAATGGGTTCCTGGTGTCTGGCACTCGACAGCGGTCGCAGGACCGCAGGACATGCTATGAGACGCACACACCCAAGCGACTATCGACGCGACTGTTCGGCGCTTCACGGCGCGGCGGCTCCGACGAGCGGAGGACGACGCCGATGACTGGAGACATCAGTATCGCCTCCCCGGTTCTCGGTGACGAAGAACTCGACCGCATCGAGTCCGTCGTCGAGTCGGGGATGATCGCGGACGGTCCCGAGGTACGGACGTTCGAGTCCGAGTTCGCGAACTACTGCGACGCCGACCACGGCGTGGCCACGTCGAACGGGACTACCGCGCTCCACACGGCGCTCGAAGCGGTCGGCGTCGGCCCCGGCGACCGCGTCCTGACGACGCCCTTTTCGTTCGTCGCGACGGCGAACGCGATTCGATTCGCCGGTGCCGAGCCGGTGTTCGCGGACATCGACCCCGAGACGTTCAACCTCGACCCCGAGCGGGTCGAAGCGACCCTCGAATCGCTCGACTCGGACGTGCAGGCGATGGTCGTCGTCCACCTCTACGGCCTCCCAGCGCCGATGGACGAACTCCGTGACATCGCGGACGACTACGACGTGGCTCTCGTCGAAGACGCGGCGCAGGCCCACGGTGCCGAGTACTTCGGCACGCCGGTCGGGTCGCTCGGCGACGCCGCGAGCTTCTCGTTTTATCCGACGAAGAACATGACCACCGGCGAAGGTGGGATGGTCGTCACCGACGACGAGACCGTCGCACAGAACGCCGCGAGCTTCGTCAATCACGGCCGGGAGACCGACGGGTACCGTCACGTCTCGCTCGGTCACAACTTCCGGATGACGAGCGTCGCGGCCGCGATGGGTCGCGCCCAACTCGAACGCCTCCCCGGTTTCATCGAGAACCGTCGCTCGAACGCGGCGCGACTCGACGAGCTGTTGGCCGACACGGACGCGGCGACGCCGACGGTCCCCGACGGGTTCGACCACTCGTACCACCAGTACACGATTCGGGTCGGCAACCGCGACTCGGTCGTCGAACAGCTGGACGAACGCGGCATCGGGTGCGGGATTTACTACCCGCGGTGCATCCACGACCAGCCCGCCTACGACTTCCTCGACGTGCGTGCGCCCGTCGCCGAGCGGGTCGCAGAGCAGGCCCTCTCCATCCCGGTACACCCAAGCCTCACCGAAGCGGAGGTCGAGCGAGTTGGGACCGTCCTCCGAGACGAGGTCACCATCGTCCCTCCGGCCGGCGCTCGCGCGTCCGCCGTGGAGGCGTCCGATGACTGACGACACCGTCGCGGCCGGCGTCATCGGCGTCGGGAGCATGGGACAGAACCACGCCCGGGTGTACGACGAACTGGGCGACACGGCGCTCGTCGGCGTCTTCGACGTCGACGGCGACCGGGCCGAGTCCGTCGCGAACGACTACGGGACGACCGCGCGGTCGATGGACGACCTCCTCGACGCGGCGGACATCGTCTCCGTCGTCGTGCCGACGCAGTTCCACTACGAGAACGCGAAGCGCGCCCTCGAATCGGACGTTCACGTCCTCGTCGAGAAACCGTTCGTCGAAGACCCCGAGAACGGACAGGAACTCGTCGACATCGCCGACGAGCGGGACCTCGTGTTGCAGGTCGGTCACATCGAGCGGTTCAACCCGGCGGTTCGCGCCCTCCGCGACCTCGTCGACGACCTCGACATCCACGCGGTCTCGACCGAGCGACTCGGGCCGCCCGTCGACCGCGCCATCGACGACACGGTCGTGATGGACCTGATGATTCACGACCTCGACATCGTCCTCGACATCGTCGACGGCGCGGTCGACTCGTACGACGCCGTGGGAACGCCGGACTGCAGCCACGCGAACGCGAACCTCGCGTTCGACTCCGGAGTGACGGCGTCGCTCACGACGAGCCGCGTCACCCAAGAGAAAGTCCGCGGCCTCACCATCTCGGCGGCCGACTGCCGCGTGAAGATCGACTACATCGAACAGAACATCGAGATTCACCGCTCGTCGGTCCCCTCGTACATCGACGACGAGTCGCTCGTCCGCCACCGCCACGAGAACTTCGTGGAGACGCTCGCGGTCGAACAGGTCGAGCCCCTACAGAGCGAACTGCGGTCGTTCGCGAACGCCGCCTCGACCGGTACGGAGCCCGTCGTGGACGGCGAGCAGGGGCTTCGGGTGTTGAAGCTGACGAAGGAACTCGACGAGGCTGCACGAGAAACCCTCGACGGCGGGGCCCGACTGACCTCCACGGTCGACTGAAACACGAGCTTTATCGGGCTTATCACGTGCCTTTGCTGGATCAACAATCGGGTTTTCGCTGAATTGCTATCGGGCGCTTCTCGACTGTTGTCAAATAGGCAACAAAGCCGCTGTCTTGCGATTATACGCCGGTGAAACGGTCTGAAACAGTCACTAAACTGCTGCAATATGCCTTGATTCCGGTCGGGTTTTCACAACAGTTCGGAAAATCCGGGACGGTGTTGACGCTTTATTTGGGGCCACAGTAACGGTTGGAGCGAGCATGACCACTCAAGTGAACGGTACCGAAAGCGCGCTCATCGACCAGCATACGAATGCGGCCGAGCAGAACACGGAACTTGGGAAAGACGAGATATACCACCTGCTCCAGAACGAGCGCCGTCGGAAGGTTCTCGAATACCTGCGCGACCGCGAAGGACCGGTTCAGATGCGGGACATCGCGGAGCAGGTCGCCGCGTGGGAGCACGATACGACCGTTCAGGCGTTGATGTCCGACCAGCGCCAGCGCGTCTATATCGCCCTCTACCAAGCGCACCTCCCGAAACTCGACGAAGAGGGCGTCATCGACTACAATCAGAGCAGGGGTATCGTCGAGAAGACGCCCCTCGCAAACGAGCTCGCGGCGCACCTCGAACTCCCCGACGATGACGACGACGAGACGGACGTCGAGTCCGAGCGACCGTGGGGGGCGTACTATCTCTCCGTCTCGGGGCTGAGTACGCTCTTTATCGGTGCATCCGGACTCGGACTCTTCGGGTTCGGCTCCATCCCTCACCTCCTCGTCGCGCTCGCGGTCATGAGCGTCTACACGGCGCTCACGTTCTGGCAGGTTCTCGACAATTTTGAGACGGGCGACGAGGAATAACGCTCTTCGAGTTCTATCGCGCAACGTACGCCGTTCGTCTGGTTCCGACCTAAGTACCCGCTATATCGAGGGTGATTTACCGGTCTCTCGACTCGAACTATCCAGATAGGTAGCTACTGCCCAGCTGTCATAACAGGCCGTGAGATTCATATTGTTGAACTAGAATCATCGATACAGCGCAAAATTGGCCCCAATGATTTCAGACGTGCGCCCTCTTCGTTCGCGAGCACTCGGTGGAGTCTCTCAATGGTCTCCCGCGAGCCGAGCGAACGTCACGTCGCCCCCGAGCCGACGCGCCCGAATCGAGGTGACTCTCCGATAACCATGTCGTATGCCCGCGTGGTGTTCGTTCTGGTCGCGCTCGTTCTCACGGGCGCGGTCCTTCCCGCACCGGTGATGGCGATGGACGAAGAGACGACCGCACCGGTGATGGCAATGGACGAAGAGACGACCAACGAAACGTCCATCGAAGGGGCGTTCACGAACACGGTTCCGGTCGACCGGTCGCGGGAGTCGACGTTCCTCTGGGCGTCCGAAAGCAACACGCTATCGGTCGAGTTCGACGCCCCGAACGAGTCGAACATCTACGAGGTGTGTGTGAGAAACGAGAGCGGCTACCGGGTCGACTGCACCGATAAGGGCATCTCGTCCGGCACGCAGACCGTCGAGTTCTCGTACGAATCCCTCTCGGAGTTCGAGGGCTCGAGCAACGTCTCCGTCGTCCTCTGGAACAGTTTCCCGGGGCAGTCAGAGCAGATTGCCAGCGACACGGTCAATATCACGATACTCCAGAAAGATGGCGACGTCGACGGCGACAAACTCAGCAACGCGAACGAACTGTCCAACAACACCTCGATGTTCCTTATGGACACGGATAAGGACAGCCTCCAAGACGGGGCCGAGGTGAAAAATTACGGGACGTCCCCGACGGACCCGGACACGGACGGCGACGGACTGAACGACGCGGCCGAACTGTCGAACTCGCTGGACCCGACGGACCCCGACACGGACGGTGACGGCATCCCCGACGGCGTCGAGATGCGACTCGGGACGCCGCCGAACGACAGCACCGCCGACACGGACGGCGACGGACTGGACGACGGGTACGAGTACGAACACGGGACCGACCCCGTCGACCCCGACACGGACGGCGACGGGCTGAACGACGGGCTAGAGCGGAAGCTCGGAACGGAGCCCACCGACGGCAGCACGACTCCGATGCTCGTGTTCACCGGCGGGACGCTGCTCGGAGTCGTCGCCGTCGGCGGCCGCTGGTTCCTCGCCTCGTCGAAGTACCAGCTCGAAGCACCGGTGTCCGCGCCGCAACTGTTCGAGCCGGCCGGGGCCGAAACGGACGACGGAGACGACGAATCGGACTCGCCATCGACGCCGCCGGAGTTCGACCGAGACGAACTCCAGCAGTCGTCACAGCCCGTCTTGACCGACGAGGACAAAGTCATTCAACTGCTCCGCGACAACGGCGGCTGGGTCTACCAGAGTAAAATCGTCGAGCAGACGGGCTGGTCGAAATCGAAGGTCAGCCGACTGCTTTCGAGCATGGACGAGTTCGGAACGGTGGAGAAGATCTCTGTCGGCCGACAGAACATCGTCGCCGAAGAGGGGTCGATGCCCGAGGGTGCGGGGTCGCCGTTCGACGAGTGACCCCTCGCGGTCGTCTCGTCGTTTCGACTCGGTTTTCCCCGGCTTCCACCCCGCGTTACGCGCTCACTCTGTTCTGAACGCCTCTGACGACGCTGTAGACGAGACCGGGGAGCTGCGCCGGCCCGGGTGTCGAGCCCGCGCGCAGGTACGCCAGTCCCGCGTCGAACCGTCCCTCGCGGAGGTACTGCGCGGCGAGCGCGTACTGGTGGGTGCCGGTGACGTCGTAGCCGCGGGTCTCTAACTCGACGACCTCCTCGGCGAACGTCTTGAGGAAGTGCGCGTTGGCCCGCCGGACGGCGTCCGCGCTCGGTCCGCCGGAGGGGTACCGCCGCAACAGGGGTTCGTCGACGTAGGCGAGTTTTCCCTCCTTCAGGACGCGGATGAGGAACTCCGTGTCCTGGTAGCGGTCGAACGACTCGTCGAACCCGCCGATTCGCTCGACCACCTCGGACTCGACGACGAGCGTCGAGCCCGCGCTGGTGTGGAGGTTCTCCATGAGAATCTCCTTGATGAGTTCCTCGCCGCCTTCCGCCCCTTCTCGGGAGTCGTGTGTTCCGAGGACGGACTTGACGCGCTCCACGAGCGGGTTGGCGTCCGCGTCGTCGAGAATCACCGTCCCGCAGTAGGCGGCGACCCACTCGTCGGACCGTCGTTCGAGCGTCTCGACCTGCCGTTCGAGCTTCGTCTGCGCCCACTCGTCGTCGGAGTCGAGGAGCGCGACGTAGTCGCCGGTCGCGACCTCGATTCCGGTGTTCCGGGCGGCGCTTCCCCCCTGATTCGTCTCGTGGACGAGGTAGTTCACTCTCGGGTCGTCGTAGGCGGTGACGACCGACGCTGTGTCGTCCGTGGAGGCGTCGTCGACGACGATGACCTCAACGTCCGACAGCGTCTGGTCGAGCGCGCTGTCGATGGCGCGCGGGATATCGTCCGCGCGGTTGTACGTGGGAATGATGACGCTCACTGTCGGCATCGGGTATCGCCTCTTACTCTCCGTCGGGGGCGCATTATTATCGAGCAGGTAACGCGCGGGTCGGTGGCGCGCTTACCTATCGCATAATAATGCCCGGCTGGGCTGACTCCGGAATATGGACGTCCGCGAACTCCACGACCACAGCACGCGTGTTCTCGACGAGATAGCTCGGTCAGTCGTCGTGGACCGAGCCGTCCTCCGGCGCATCCTCACCGGAGCGCTCTCGCAGGGACACGTTCTGCTCGAAGACGTTCCCGGCACGGGAAAGACGCTGACCGCGCAGAGCTTCGCCACGGCGCTCGGCCTCTCGTTTAGCCGAATCCAGTTCACGCCGGACCTCCTCCCCGCCGACGTGACCGGGACGTACGTGTTCGACGAGCGAGACCGGTCGTTCGAGTTCAGCGAGGGCCCGCTGTTCGCGAACGTCGTCCTCGCCGACGAGATTAACCGCGCCTCGCCGAAGACGCAGGCCGCGCTCCTCGAAGCGATGGCCGAGGGGCAGGTGACCGTCGACGGCGAGACGCACCCGCTCCCGGACCCGTTTTTCGTCATCGCCACGCAGAACCCGGTCGAACAGGGAGAGGGAACGTTCCCCCTGCCCGAAGCGCAGAAAGACCGGTTTCTCGTCAAAGACAGCCTCGGCTACCCGGACGAGGAGGGCGAACTGGAACTGCTCGACCGCCGCGACGCGCGCGACGAGCCCACGCCGACGGTCTCTTCGGTCCTCTCGACGGACCGCGTCCGCGAGATGCAGCGCGTTCCGGAGACGGTCCGCGTCGACGGCGAAATAAAACAGTACATCGTCGACATCGTTCGCGCGACCCGGGAGAACCCCCGCGTCGCGGTCGGCGTCTCGCCGCGCGGCTGTCAGCGGCTGTTCGAGGTCGTCCGCGCGACGGCCGCGGTCCACGGCCGGAGCTTCGTCATTCCGGACGACGTGAAAGCCGTCGTCCACGCGACGGTCGCCCACCGAATCGTTCCGACCGCCGAGGCGACGGTCGACAACGTCGAGCGGAGCCAACTCGTCGACGACGTGCTCGCCGAAGTCTCCGTCCCGACGGTCAGTCGTGCAGAGCGAGCGTGAGGAAGACCAAGGCGACGAGCATGAACGCGACCGCGTGAAGCGGCAGACCGGGTGTCCCGAGGTCGCGAACGACGAGCCCGGTACCGACCGCGACGCCCCCGACGAGCGCCGTCCCGCCGAAGTGCGCCATCTCGACGGTCCACGTCTTCGCCTCCCGTCCGAGTTGCTCGCCCACCGTTATCGAGTTCTCCGCGGCGTCCCACGAGACGACGAGCGCCGCACATGCGACGAGCAGGGCCACGGCGTCGGCCGTCTGGAACAGCCCGCCGGCGACGACAGCCAAGAGGACCGACGCGCAGCCGAGTTTACTCAGTCCGCGCGACCCGGCTCCGCGAAGGGGAAGCACGCCGAGACCGAGACAGAGCAGGCCGAAGAGTCCGAGCCCGGACTCGATGAGCTGTGACTGACCGGTGGCGCTCGATACGGCGAGGCCCGCACCGCCCGTCGCGACGAGGACGCCGACGAGTAGCCCGGCAGCCCCGAGCAGTCGCTGTCCCGTTCGGAACCGGTGTGCGCTCTCGATAGCGAGGACGAGGCCGACCACGGCGACGAACGTCCCGGTCGACGCGCCGGTGTTCACGAGCGAGACGGACAGCGCGACGGCGAACAACGACAGCGCCGCGCTGAACCGCGCCGGCCGTCTGGTTATCTCTCCGTTCACGTCCGAACCCCCCGCTGTGCGTCGATTGCGAGCGCGAGCGGGTCGTCGAGCGACCAATCGATGACGGGGATACCGACCTGCCGGAGCGCCCGCAACCGATTCCGGCGCTCTGCGGCCGCCAAGCGCTCGCCGGGCGTCTCGTTCGCCGTCGCGTCCGGGGAGACGACCGTGACCGCGTGGCCGTGCCCGTCGAACCGGCGCGCAACTTCGACGGCGGCGTCGTCGCAGAGCGGCGAGACGAAGAGAAGCTGCGTCTGTTCGCCGAGCCGACCGAGGTACGATTCGACCTGTTCGTCGACGGGGTCGTCCGTGTCCGTCGGACTCGCGGTGAACGCCGAGTACCTCGAAAGCAGTTTCCGCAACCGGAGCCGGTGTTCCCGCCCCGCACCCGGCGCTCGGAAGCAGTCTTCGGCCGAGAGCGCGGCGAGGCCGACGTGGTTCCGGCCGTTCAGCAGGGCAGTCGTCAACTGGGTCGCGGCGGACGCCCCGGCGTCGACGGCGTGCGTCTCCCCGGGCGGGCCCCTGTAGGCGACCGCCCGCGCGTCGACGAGGACGAGGATTGACGCCGCTTGCTCTTCCCTGAAGTCGACGGTCGTCAACTCACCCGAAGCGGCGTACCGCTTCCAGTCGATTTGGCTGACCGGGTCGCCGCGGCGGTACGACCGCGTCTGTTGAAACTCGATGCCCGACCCCGTCCCGTTCGCGGCGACGCTGCCGACGGTGTCGAGCGTCTGTGACCGACGCGGCGGCTTCGTAATCTCGGTCGTGCAGTCGAGTTCCGTCTCGTCCGCGGCGCGCACGTCGAGTTCGACCTCCCTGTCGCCGCTGGGGTCGCGGACGATGGCGGTCGCGTCGTCGAACGCGTGCCGCCCGCGCTCGGCTTCGACGGCGTACGAGAACGTCCGCGTCTCACCGGGTCGGAGCACCATCCCGCGCCTCGCCGGGCCGTCCGTGACGGAGAGCGCCGGGGGGACGCCGTCGACGACCCGGCAGTCGTACAGCGTCTCGTCGCCCTCGTTCGTCACCGCGACTTCGATTTCGACCTCGTCGCCGCTCGCCGGTGAGGCGGTGTCGACCCGGCGGTCGAGGGACAGATTCGGCGTCGGCATCGGGACGGTCCGGTGGTACGCCGCGAAGACGACGCCGACCGTCGAGAGCAAGAGGAGTTCCTGTCGCTTCGCCAGTAGCCCGGCGGCCGCGACGACGAGCGCGACGGCGACGACGCCGCGCCAGCGGTTCGTCTGTTGTGGCGTCGTCACCGTCCCGTCCCCCCATCGACCGCGTAGACGGCCTCGGCGGTCCGCCGGGCGCGGAACTCAGCGGGCGTCTGTCGTCGCCGAAGCGCGGCGACCGCGGTGGCGAGCGTCGACCGTTTCGGACTCCCGAGGAACGACGCCGCCTCGGCGTCGTCGGTCCACTCGCCGCGTCGAACGAGCTGACGCGCGCGGCTTCGACCGCAGTTCCGCTCGCGCATCACCGCCTCGACGGCCGCTGTTCGGAGTCGCGTTTTCACTCGCTGTCGGGCGCTGTCGCCGAGAACGGGCGTCCGATAGTCCCATCCCCGAACCGTCTCGTCGAACTCGCGCCCCGCGGGCGGGACCCGAGCGGGGACCTCCGGGTCCGGCGTGTCGGCCTGCTGCAGTTCGCTCTCCCGGCCGGAGGCGATGACCGGCAGCGACGCGAGCAGCGCGACTCCCGAGAGCGCGGCCACGAGGACGTAGTCGCCGCCCGCCTCGGAGACGAGTGCCGTCACCGGGAGGGCCGTCCCGCGTGCGACCGTTCCGACGGCGAGACAGCCGAGTCCGAGGAGGCCGAACAGTATCTTTCGGCGGTTCACGACTGGTCTCGCCCCCCGGATGGTCCGAGCCGTTCGAGACACTCCCTCGCGCGCCGGCGTCGGTCTTCGGTCACGGGCGCGCCGCCGTACCTGACTTCTTCGAACAGCTCCGTGAGCGACCACACCGAGTTCGCGTCGGCCCCGTTCTCGCGGGCGATTGCCGCCCGCTCTCGCGGCGTGAGCAACTGACGGTCGTCGAGCCGGAGGCGCTCGACCATCTCGTACCACGCTTCGGTGACCTCGTTCTGCGGTTCGGGCGGCGCGTCGAACCCGCCTTCGGCGCGTTCTTCCGCCGGAGACTCGCCCCCGCGGAAGCGGGCGACCATCGGCGACAGTCGCGCCGCGATGCGGTCTCGATACCGAGCGACGAGCGCGAGGGCGACCACCGCGACGACTCCGACGACCAGTTCGACGAGGCGCGAGAGGAGCGCGAGCAGGGCGTCGATGAGCGCCTCTAGCCTGTCTCGCTCGCCTGGCGTCTCTTTCGACCCCTCAGATTGGTCGTGCTGGGCGTCCGAACTGTCTGTCGAACTGTCGGACGTGGAGTCGTCGTTCCCGTCGTCCGGACCGCTCGCGCTAGACTGTCCCGACTGTGACGACTGTTCGCCGCCGTGTTCCTGCTGGCTCGGGTTGTCCGTCAGCGTCTGGTATTCGCGCTTGATGTCGTTGGCGTCGCCCTTGTCGAGCGGCAGCGAGGAGTAGTCGAGGTCAATCGCCTCGCTCGGCGAAGAGTCGACCGCCGATTCGAGGGACCCGGCCGCCGACCCGACGGCGAACAGACACACGAGAGCCAGTCCGAGCGTGACGAGCGCGTCACTGTCCATCCGACCGACCTCCGCGGGTGTCGAGGCGTATCACGATGGGTGTAGACCCGCCCCCGCTCATACTAATTATCCGCCCGATAAGCCGCCGCTACGTAGTCGATAATAACGGTGGGTGGCTGTGATGTCTCGTTCGAGTTCGAGATGGAAATCCCATCCAATACACTGAAACGTGCGAGTATCGCCCTCCTCGTCGCGCTCTTGATGACGACAGCGGGTTGTTCGTCATTCGCGGGCGGCGACGCGGGAGACACGACCGCGGCGAACGAAACCGCCGAAACGACGGAGACGACGGCGTCCGACGTCGAGGGCACCGCGAACGACACGGCGTCTTCGAACGACGCGACGGCCGCGGAGACGACGGCCGCGGACGCGACGAACGAGTCGTCGGATTCCGACTCCGACAACCACTCACACAGCCACGACTCGGCGGCGAACACCAGTAACGAGTCGTCGGTCGACGCGGCGTACACCGGGCAGATGGCCGTCGTGGTCGCCGGCGAGCGCGTGAGTCTCACGGAGGACCTCGATGAGGACGCGCCGGTTCACATGACCGACGTCGATTCGTGGCACACCAACGAGAGCACGACGCTCGCGGAGGCGCTCGAGGCGGCCGACGTCAACGCCACCGAGTCGTCGCTGACCTACGACGGCGAGACCTACGAGGAGTCGAACAACGGCACGAAACTCATCTACCGCGTCGACAGCCACGAGGTCGACCCCGAATCGTACACGCTCGAATCGGACGATAAGGTGTGGGTGCTGGTCGTGAGCGACGACTCGAACGTCACCACTCCCGGCGAGTACATCCCGCCGGAACAGCTCCACGTCCACGGGACCATCGACTTCACCGTCGACGGTGAACGGCTCGACTTCAGCCGCGACAAGTACCAACAGGCGGGTCACAACGACCACTTCCACTTCGAGGGCGGTCACGCGAACCCGTGGCACGCGCACTCGGCGCACGTCACGCTCGCCTACGGCATGTCCACGCTCGACGGCATCAACATGACCGACGAGGGCGTCACCTACAACGGAACGACCTACGCGTACGACGGTGACGGTGACAACGCGACTGCGAACGTCACCGTCAACGGCGAGTCCGTCGACCCGACCGACTACTACCTCAAGAACGGCGACTCGGTCTCTATCGAGATAGCGTCTTCCGACTAATCTCCCGCGTTCGTTTATTTATGTACACGAATCACCGAACAGCAGGCGGTCTACGACCGATACGCCGTTGGTCCCCGCGCGTCGCGCTGGCGAGGAAGCCCGGCGAGAGCGACGCCGACGGGTGGTGTGAATGAAGCGGAACATGGTCACCGCGTTCCTCTCTATCTTCGGGGGGCGCATCTTCATCGTGCTGTCCTCGGTGGTGCTCACGCCGCTTCTCATCACGACGCTCGGGTTCGAACTGTACGGTCGCTACGGCACGCTCACCGCGGTCTTCGGCATCTCGACTATCTTGATGAGTTCCGGCATCAACAGCGGTGCCCGGAAGTTCCTCGCCGAAGACCGCTCGATTTCGGACTGGCAGACCCACGTCTTCGGCTACTACTTCCGCCTCGGGACGGTCCTCGCGGTGCTGACCGCGCTCGCCTTCGCCGCCGCCGCGCGGTTCGGTATCGTCACCCGGTTCCTCGGCCCCGAGTACGTCGTCGGCTTCTACGGCCTCGCCGGACTCACCATCGCGACGCAGTTCCGCGAGTACGCCCGCCGGTCCCTGATGGGGCTCAAACAGGAGCACCTCTCGGAGCCGCTTCGGGTGTTCAACAAGGTCGGAACCCGGCTCGCGCTCATCGGCATCGCCTACCTCGGGTACGAAATCGGGGGGCTGATGGTCGGCCTCATCGTCGTCAACAGCCTCGTCGCGCTCCTCGCGTTGTGGTGGGTCCGCAAGAACGTCTCGCTTCGCGGCATCTTCAGCACGACGCCGCGCGGCTTTCCGACGAAGGAGCTGTTCAGTTTCAACCACCTCTCGGTGGTCTACATGCTGTTTCTCACGTCGATGTACCACGTCGACGTGCTGATGCTGGCGTCCCACGTCACGGAGACGCGCGTCGGTTACTACAAGTCCGCGCTGGTCATCAGCCAGTTCCTCTGGGTCATCCCCCGCTCGATTCAGTCGATGCTCGTGCAGTCCGTCTCGGACCTGTGGGCGGACGAACGAATCGACCAGATAAACGAAATCGCCTCCCGCGTCACCCGATACGGGATGCTCGTCATCGTCCTCCTGTCGCTCGGGCTGGCGGCGCTCGCGAAGGACTTCGTCCCGCTGTACCTCGGTTCGGGGTCGATGCCCGTCGTCACGCCGCTTCTCATCCTGCTCCCGGGGACTATCGGCTTCGCGGTCGTTCGGCCCATCCTCGCAATCAGCCACGCGAAGGCTGATATGAAGCCGCTCATCGCGGCGACCGGTGCCGCGGCGGTTCTGAACATCGTCTTGAACGTGATTCTCATCCCGCGTCACGGCATTCTCGGGGCCGCCGTGGCGACGACCATCGGGTACTCCTCGCTTCCGGTGTTCAATCTCGCCAGCGCGCGCTACCTCGGGTTCAAGCCGTTTTCCGACGCCCGACTCGTGCGAGTGCTCGCGACGGGGTTCATCTCCGGGGTGCCCATCTTCTTGCTCTCGATGACCATCGAGAGCAGTCTCCTCGCGCTGGTCGTCGTCCCGATTATCGGCCTCCTTGTCTTCGTGACGGTGGCGTTCGTGGTCGGAGCCGTGGACGCCGACGAGGCGCTGGACCTGCTGAGTTCGCTCCCCGACCCGGTCGGTTCCCGCGCCACCGCGATACGCGCCCGTCGCGGCGGTAGCAGCGGCAACGCCGGGAGTCCGGCGTGGGGCGACGAGTCCTGGACCGACCGACACAAAAACACGCTGCAACGCGTTCTTCTCGTCGCCGGTATCCTGCTTTCGCTCTCCGGCGTCGCGCTCGCCGTCGGCGTCCCGAGCGTCGGCATCGCTCCCTCGGTCGACGGCGACTCGCCGGTGCCGCAGGTGAACAACACCACGCCGGTCACCGACACGCCGATGCCGACGACCGACACGCCGGTGACGACGACGGCGACCGAGACGGTCACGCAGACGACCGAGACGGCGACGACGACGAACACGACCAGTCCGCCGTCGAACACGACGACGACCGAGTCGGACGACGGCGGCGGCTGGCTCTGGGGCGGTGACGACGACGCTGACGACGACGGCGATGATAGCGACGACCAGACGACGACCGCGTCGCCGACAGCGACGGAGACGCCGACGAACAACACGACGACAGCGACAGAGACACCGTCGAACAACACGACGACCACCTCGACGGCACCCACCACTTCGACGACCACCTCATCGCCGACGACTACCTCGACATCGACAGCGACGGAGACGCCGTCGGACAACACGACGACGACGACGGCGACGACTACCTCGTCACCGACGACGACGGACACGACGACCACGACAACGTCTGAGACGACAACCACGACCGATACGGTCACGACAACGACCACAGACACGACGACGACGGCGGCGAACACAACCACGACCGAGACAACGAGCACGGATACGACGACCACAACGACGAATACGACCACGACCACAGACACCGCGACAACCTCCACGGACACGACCACGACGGACACGTCCACGACCACGACGGACACGACCACGACCGAGACGACGACATCGAATACGACCGACAGCGGGTCGATGCTTCTGATGGCGCAACCGCTTTCGGCGGTCGAGTGGCTCGATTTGCAGTCGCCTCCGCTCGGCGGGTCGCCGTGGTTCCACTCGGTTCTGTTCGTCGGAATCGTGGCGCTCGCCGGTCGAAGCGCGCGCTAACGGGCTGTCTCGTCTCCCGGTCGATGACTTCTGTTGGCGGCCGCAGTCGCCGGCCACTTTTCGAGAACCGTGCCGAACTCGGCGCGTCCCCCGGCCGGCGCGATTCGGGAATCGGAATGATAATATACTAACAGGTTGGTTCCCTTAGCGTGAACCGACGGTCATTACTCGCGACGCTGGGTCTCGGTTCCATCTCTGCGTTAAGTGGCTGTCTCAATCTCGAAGGCGTCGATGGCGGCGTCCTCACGGTGATGCACGTGTCGTCGTCCGAGTTCCCAGACGTCGTTCCGTCCTCCGACGAGCGACTCTCCGACGAACCGTTGCTCCAGCGAGCGCTCGACCGCGTGACGCAAGACGAGGCTCGCGGCGTGATGGACTTCCGATTGGATAGAAGCGAGTACCGGTCCGTCGCAGACGCGCTGGAGACGCTCCCGTACTACGACCGAACGGAGGGTGAGCTATCGATTCCGTCCGGTTTCTACGTTCGTCACGACGGCTTCGTCTACCGCCTCGCGTACAGACCGATGTGTTCGGAGACTCCGCTCGTCTCGTCCGAAAACCCCCGACACCGATGCTGGACGTCGGTCCCCGAAGGGACGACCACGCTGTAGGAACGTTCGACTCCGTGGATTCGACAGCGCGCGTCGCCGAATCGAGACAGCGTACTGCGTTCGTTACTGTGTTAGTCGCCGGCGGCCGAGACCAAAGAAAGGAATGACTGGCCGTTCTCCGCCGTTTCTCCGGTGCTTACCGCGCGGCTGCGACGGTCTGTGTTTCGTTTTCGTCGAGGACCTCGACGTAGAGGTCGGCGATGTCCTCGCAGACGTTCTCCCACGTGCACTCGTTCGCGTACGCCTGAATGGCGTCCGCGTCCCACCGCTTGTGGAGGGCATCGACGACGGCGTCGGCGAGTTCGTCGTGCGACTCCGGTCCCTCGACGAGGGTGCCGTAGTCGTCGCTCGTGACGACTTCTTCGCTCCCGCCGTTTTTCGTGGCGACGACGGGCGTCCCGCAGGCCATCGCCTCCAGTTGGACGACGCCGAAGCTCTCGCTGTAGCTCGGGAGGACGAACACGTCGGCCGCGTTCATCCAGTCGTTGAGCGTCTCCGAGTCGACGTAGCCGAGCAGGTCGGTCCGGTCGTCGATACCGAGTTCGCCCGCGAGGGATTCGAGTTCGTCGCGCATGCCGCCCTGCCCGCCGATGACGAGCCGCGCCTCCGGTTCGGACGCGTGAACCCGCGTCATCGCTCGCATCAGGTGTTGGAAGCCCTTCCGTGGTTTCAGCGTCCCGAGCGCGAACACGACGGGCGTGTCGTCGTCGACGCCGAGTCGTTCGCGGGCCGCGGCGGCGGAGACGCGCTCGAACGCGTCGGTGTCGTAGCCGTTCGGAATGTGGACCACGTCGTCGTTGTAGGCGTCCAGTTTCGAGCGGTCGCGTCGGTTGACGCGAACGAGCCGGTCGGCATCGGTCCACGCCCGCTTCAGCCGGGCGTTGTCGGAGGTGAGCTGCGTTTCGAACCAGTCTCTGTTGGCGTGGACGGTGAGGACGTACGGGATACCGAGTTCCTCCTTCAGGCGCGCGCCCACGTACCCCGAGGTCCACGTCATGTGGCAGTGAATCAGGTCGAACGAGACGGGGTGGTCCGCCAGTTTCTTGCGGACTTTCCGGGCGTGTTGCTGTCCGAGGAGGTGCTCGCGCTGCGCGTCGACCGGGAGGTACAAAAGCGGGGTCTCGATGACGTGCACGTTGTCCGGCACGTTCGTCGTGGCGATTTTGGCGTCTTTTCCGAACCCTTCACCGCCGCTCACGGGGAGGCGAGACGCTACGTCGGCGAACCAGTTGTACCTGACGCAGACGGTGACGGAGTCGAAGTACTCCGCGAGCACGTCGACTTGCGACTTGACGAAGTGTTTGTAGCCGTGTGAGACGACGAGGAGGTCCTTGTCGGCCAGTCGGTCGTGGTCCATGCGTTACCCGCAGTTGCGTACCGACCCCCATGATTATCGGGTCGGTAAGGTCCGCTCGTCTCAGACGGGTGGCAGTTCGGTGTTGTCGACGACGAACCCCTCCGCGCCGCCGTCGATGTAGCCGCCGTAGAGCACCGAGTCCATGACGACCACGTCGGTCCCCTGCGAGTACAGCTTCATGGCTTGCCGTCCGCCGAGGGACCGCGCGGTGATGCCGTCGAAGCGCGTCCGGTTGCCCTTGTTGATGAAGGGGTGGTGCGTCGCCTCGTAGGTCCCGCCGACGAACAGGGCGTCGTCCGCGAGAATCTCGGCGCAGCGACGGTAGCTCTCGCCGGGTTGGTGGACGGTCAGGTTCTCGAACCGGGCGTTCGCGCGCTCGACGCGAATCGCCTCACGCTGGCCGTCGCCGGGTGCCGAGCCGGTGATGGTGACGTTCTTGACGAGCACCATCGGGTCCTCCGGGGCGTTTTCGCCCTGGAGGTAGATGGCGAAGTTCGACCCGTGGATGTCGATGGTCGTGTCGAGGACTTCGAGGCGACCCGCGCCAGGGGTCACCTGAATGCCGCGCGCACAGCCCTCGTCGTCGTTGAGGACGATGCTGCAGTTCTCGATGACCGAGGTCTGTGCGTCGTCGAGGACGCGAATGGCGTTCTCCGCGGAGCCCGTGACCTCGATGGTGGTGTCTTCGATGCGGAGGTCGGCCCCGTCGTCGAGGCGGATACCGCGCTGGCTGATGCCGGGGACGAGTTCGTCGATGACGACCGTCGCGCCGCGGATACTGCTGCCGTACCCTTTGAGTCGAATCGACGAGACGGTGCTGTTCTTGTACGTCCCGCCCTCCACGTGGACGACGCCTTTCGACCCCGAGACGTACAGCCCGTTGTCCGGGAACCGACCGAGTTCGCAGTCGACGAAGCGGAGCGTCCCCGCGCTGTTCGGGTCGATGAGTATCCCGGTTGGGCCGAGGTTGATGTCGCCGATGGTGTCTTCGGTGAACGCCGCGCCGTCGGGCGCGCTGAACCGCTCGACGGTCCCGGTCCCGTTGGCGGTGGTCACGCTGAACAGCGCCGGACCGAGGGTCCCGGTGTCGTGTTCGCCCGCGATAGTGATGTCGCGGACTTCGAGCCCGTCCGTGACGTAGGCCTCGACGGCCCGAATCCCGGTCTGCGGGGCGGTGAAATCGAACGTGAACCCCTCGAAGAGGAGGTCCTTGCCGGGGGCGTAGATGACGCCGAGCCGGAAGAATCGGGCCGCACCGGTAAACTCGCCTTCGGTGACGACGTTGCTGTCGATGGCGTCGATTCGGCCGTGCGTGAGCGTCGCGTTCGGCCCGTAGAACCCGAGGTTCTCGAACCCGGTCTTTCGGAGTTGCCTGTGCATCAGGTATCGCCCCTCCGGGAAGACAAGGAGCGTGTCGTCCGCGACGTGCCGCGAGAGCACGTCGTCGATGGGTTCGATGCCCTTCGGGTCGGCCCCCGCATCGACGACGTTGACGACGTTCGAGAACCGGTCGAGGTACGCCTGCGGAACGTCGACGCTCATCGCGTTCGCCTCGACGCTGTTGACGGGGTGCGACAGGTAGCTTCCGACCGCGAGGGTGCCGACGGCTCCGAGGAGATACGAGCGCCGCGTGAGCTTCGGGTCGCGGGAGTCATTGGCGTCGGTGTCGTCAGATTGCGTGAATCTCATACAACCGAGAACGTCGTATACTCACGAACGTTCCCGGCTTCACATGTTCAGTCTTTAAGTATGCCTGCGAGTTTCGGCGGCCTACGGCCCCCGATTCGACTCGGGTTACTCGCTCGGAACCTCGGTCTCGTAGGTGTCGTCGTCGACCCGAATCTCGAGCGCTTCGTTGTCGTCGTGGTCGAGGACCGTGCCGAAAAGCAGGAACGTGATACCGAAGAGGAGACCGATCGCCCAACTGCCGAGGCCGCGTGAGTCGTCGTCGCCGTCACCGCCACCCGTCAGTCCCGAGCCGATGAGGCCGATGGCCGCGACGCCCGCGATGACGGTTCCGAGGTAGTAGAACGCCGCGAGCGGGTGGAAGTCCCGGAGCATGTACTTGTTTTTCAGCCGCCAGAAGTAGTTCCGGAGCAGCATGCCCGAGACGCGGGGGACGTACTCGCTGTAGTTGATATGGCTCTTCCAGTCGTCGTCGTACAGGTACTCCGCGGAGCAGGCGATGTCCGCGACGCGGAGGTTCTCGGCGTTGAGTTTGACGAGCAGGTCGTTGCAGTAGCCGTAGTACTCGTACATGTTCTCGATGTCGGCCTGCCGAAGCGCCTCGTGGGAAATCGCGGTGTAGCCGTTCTGCGGGTCCATCGTCTTCCAGTAGCCGCTGGCGAACTTCGTCAGGTACGAGAGGATGGAGTTGCCGACGAGTCGATACCCCGGCATGGCGTCGAGGTCCGACTGCTCCATGAACCGGTTGCCCTTCGCGTAGTCGGCGTCGCCCTCCGCGATGGGGTCGAGGTACTTCGCCAGCTCGTTGGGGTTCATCTGCCCGTCGCCGCCGAGGACGGCCGTGATGTCGACTTCGTCTTCCAGCGCGTGGAGGTAGCCCGTCTTGAGCGCGCCGCCGACCCCGCGGTTCTCCTCGTGTTGAATCGGGACGACCACGTCGTCGTACGCCGTCGCTTCGGGGGTGTGATCCTCGTTGAACGCGTCGGCGTGCGTCACGATTTCGTCCCACGTCCCGTCTGTCGACCCGTCGTCGACGACGTAGGCTAGGTCGACGAACGAGGGGAGGGTGTCGATGACTTCCCCGACGTAGCCCGCTTCGTTGTAGGCCGGCACGACGACGGCGATTGAGTTGTCTTTGTACATTGTAGTCGGAGTCCTACCGAACTGTGGACGTTTCGGTGTCGTTATTATGGGCATCGTAGTTGCTCACAACCCGCCGACAGGTACGGGAGCGAACCCGCGGAGACGCGGTCACAGACGCTTATCATCCGCATAATAACCCGCACCGATTATCGAACAACAGGCGATGCACGAGGACCGAAGGGGCGACGACGCTCGACCGATATACTTGGAGATAACGCTCGAGGACCCGAGGCTGATTCTCTCGTCGTTCGTCACGGGACACCGGGGGCCGGTCGAACTCGAATTCCAACCGACCGAGGGCTTCGGCTGGGACTGCGCGTTCGTCGTCGTCGAACGGGGGCCCGTCGATTCGGTCGCGGCGTCGCTCGTCGTCGACCCGACCGTGATAGAGGCGGACTTCCTCGGTTCCGTCGGCTCCGACCACCGGTTTCGCGTCCTCTTCGGGAGCGGCGTTCGCCTGATTCCCCCGTCCTCGACGGAGATGGGCGTTCGGGTCATCTCCGTTCGACACGAGGACGGCAGGTGGTCCATCCAGATGCACCTCCCCGCTCACTCGACGCTGCACCGCGTCCAAGAACACTACCACGACAATGACATCTCCTTCCGGGTAAAGCGCCTCCACGTCGCCCGCGACACCGACGTGGGCTCCGAGACGGCGCTCCTCCCGGGACAGCGCGAGGCGCTTCTCGTCGCCCACGAACACGGCTATTTCGAGGTTCCGCGGCGGTCCTCGCAGGGCGAACTCGCAGCCATCCTCGGCATCTCCAAGTCGGGGGTCTCACAGCGGATTCGTCGGGCCATCTCGCGACTCATCGAGGCGACGCTGTCGCCGTGACTCCGTCCGGGCGAGCGGTGAGAAGGTAGCCGCGCCCGCCGCGACGCAGAGTCGACTCGGGACCGACCGTCGCGGCTCAGAACCAGTTTCCGTCGTACGCGACGTCGACGTCCCCGTACTCCCAGACGCCGTTGTGAATCACCGACTCGATGACTTCGACGCCGCTCGACCCGTCGATGACCTTCATCCCTTCGTAGTCGTCGTGCGATTCGGAGGTGATGCCGCGGAACGTCGTCCCGTCGGCGTCGTTGACCAGCGGGATGTGGCCCGTGTCGTAGTCACCCCAGATGAACGTGCTACCGTCGCCGAGTACCTTGACCGCGCGCCGATAGTCGCCGCCGGTCTGCTCGACGTCGAAGCGGTCGAGCGTGCAGTTCCCCCGTTCGAGCCGGACCGCGTGCCGACCGCTCGACCCGTCGCCGGAGCCGCCGACGCTCGACTTGAGAACGTAGACCGGGTCCGCGTCGGCGCTGCTCGGTCCCCCCACGACGAGCGCCTGGCCGCTGGTGTTGAACTCGATGTCGGTGTTGATGATATCGATTCTCCCGGCCCTCGGCGAGACGGTGACCGCTTTCGTCGGCACGTCTCCGTTGACGATGACGCTCGAGTTCTGAATCCGCGCCCACTCGACGTCGTTCTGGACGCTGATGGCGCGCCCGTTCGGCTCGTCGATTCGAACGACGGTGTCGTCTATCCAGTTGTACGCGCCGCCGTCGAGTCGGATGCCCCGCTGGTTCGTGTCGTCGGTGCGGCGGTCGTCCACGATGACGGTCGCGCCGTGAATCGAGCTGTAATCGCCCGAGAGCCGGATGTTGGCGATGTTGCTGTTCTTGAACACGCCCCCGTCGACGACGACGCGACCGCCCTCGGTCGAACAGTAGAGGCCGTTGTCGGGCCAGGCGCCGACCTCGCAGTCGCGCACCCAGAGCTTACCGTCGTGGTACGGCGACACGATGATGCCCGTGGGCCCCACGTCGATGTCGCCCGGCGTGTTGTCCGAGAACTCGCCGCCGTCGGGAATCCTGATATTCTGGACGGTGCCGATACCCGACGCGTCGGTGACGTCGAACGCGAACGGGCCGTACTTCCCGCTGTCGTGCTGGCCGACGACGGAGAGGTCCCGCGCGAGGAGGTCGTCTCTGACCTGCGCTTGGACGACGCGAAGCCCCGTGTCGTCGGCGGTGAAGTCGAACTCGAAGCCCTCGACGACGAGGTCCTCTCCCGGTTGCTCGAACGTCCCCAACTTGAACAGCCACCTGCCGTCGTAGTCGGCGGCCGGGACGATAGTCGCGTTATCCCCCCGCAGTTCGAACCCCCGAAAATCGACGTGACGGAACGCGTCGTCCATGAGATACTCGCCGTCCGGGAAATACAGAACCGTGCCGTCGTCGCACTGAATGTCGTCTAAGACCGGGTTGATGGACTCCCCGCCGGTCGGGTCGGCCCCCTCGTCGACGACGTTGTACCAGTCGTCGTCGCCGTCGGCTGATGCCGTCCCGGCGAACGAAACGGCAGCGGCCGCCCCACCGATGCCCTTCAGTACCTGTCTCCGAGAGACTGTCCTCCTGCGCTCTTCTGCGCGTTGATTCCGCATCGAGAGAACGTCTCTGCCTCTGTGTAATGAGTATTTTTAGCGTTTATCGTATTATTCAAACAGAATGTCCATTTCCGGCGTTGATTAGGGATGCAACTGTCTCTCAGGGTTGCTTTTGTCAAATTATATTCTCGTCACCCGTTACAAGACGGGCCGCGAATCAGCGGCGCAGGTCGGCGGCGCGGCGGGCCCACCGAAGCCCCGGCGTTCCGTCGAGCACCCACAGCAGGACGACCGCCCCGAAGACGGCCGCGTAACCGACGACGAGCCCCGTGTTCTCGGGGCGCAGCAGCTGATAGAGGAACGTCTGAAAGTACTCCGCGAACCGCTGGACGAAGCCGAGGTCGTTCGAGTACGGCTCCCGCGGCGCGAGCGGCCAGAGCACCCGCCCGACGTTCGGCCCGTTCGCCCGGAGCGCGAGCACGTCGCCGACGAGGTGCGACCCGTACCCGGCGACCGCGGCGACCGCGAGCTTCGCCCTGTTCCGCGTCCAGAGCGCCCCCGCGAGGAGTCCGACGAGCGGTGCGCCGACGAGGAGCGAGTGCGCCGGGCCGTACCCCGTCGCGACCACGCCGAGCGTCCACGAGAGCGGCTTGTCCACGAGGTCGGGAACCTGCGTCATCAGCGCGAGGGTGACGCCGGCCGCGTCACCGATAGGCGGGCCCCACGCGGCGCGGTTCGCGAGGGAGTACAGCACGTAGCCGAAGACGAGATGCTCCCACGGCCACATCAGGCCGCGGCCCCCCTAATCGAATCCGGCCGACCGAGTTGCGCGGCGTCGCCGCCGCCGTCGCCGACCGAAACGACCAGTTGGACGGTCCGATACGAGTTCTCGCGGTTCGCATCCTCGGGAGCGTCACCTTTGTAGACGTGATAGACGAGTCGGAGCGACTCGCCGGACATCGTCGGTCGAACGTCCTGTTGGACGTAGGCGGTCTCGTTGTCCCCGACCGACGCTCGCGTTCGGTCGAGTTCGCGTTCTTCGACCACTCGCGTCCCGTTCGGCGTCCTGTCGAGCCGCTGCAGCTCCGTGACGACCGTGTACGTCGTCGACTCGTGTTCGTGGTTCTCCAGCGCCAGCGTCACCGGGACCGGCTCCCCCCGACTGAGCTGCTGGGGGTAGCCGCTGGCCTCGTAGTCCGACCCGTTTTGGGTCACGAGGTACGCTTCGGTGAAGTCCGACTCGGGAGCCTGCGTCTCGACCATCGCGAACCCGACGCTGCTGAGGAACGCGACGACGCTCACGACCACGAGGAGGTTGACGGCGAGCGAGACGGGCGAACTCCGCGATTCGGAGGACAGCGGGGACGTGACCGCTCCGGCGGTCGACGCCACGCTCCCGAGGACGGTACTGAGCGGCGGGGCTCCGGCCCGCGCGTCCGGGGGCAGCAGCATGCGCCGGGCGACGGCGACCGCGGTGAACAATATCGTCACGCCGAACACGCCGAGCGCGACGATGCTCGCGTCGAACCCCTGTCCGACGAGGTTGGTGACGAGCGCGACCCCGGCGACGAGCGCGAGGCTCAACGCCGCCGAGAGGACCAGTCGAACGGAGTAGAGCAGTCCGGCGGTGTGACGCGTCGGTCGCGTCAGCGCCGACTCGTCGCTCATGGTGTCGGACTCGACGTCCGACCGCCGTTCCGGGAACACCGCGGCGAGGAGCGCGTATCCCGGGTACAGGACGATGAGCGGCACGACGAACAGGCTCCGGACGACGGACCCGGAGAGACCGAGCATGACCACCGCGAGCGCGGCGATAGACCCCGCGACGACGAGGAGTACGTCGAGTGTCCAGCGACGGGTAGACGACTTCATCACTCGCGCCTTGACAGTCCGTGTTGAAAAATGGCTGCGACCGTTCACGCTCGAAATCGGGCGAAAGAGCGTCTTAGCGGTCTGATAAGGGGGAATGGTTGACTGCGTCGACGGCGGCGCTCCGGGGGTAACGCTCCGAAAAATCGAGGAATTCCGACGCCGGTTGGTGAGCGTTCGCACGGCCGGAACGACTCGTTTCCCGCCGTCTCGGGGCGTCTGCGGGCTTATCGTCCCGATAATAATGGCCGCTTCGCGTGACCTCCGTTTCGAATCGCGGGCCACGACGGTCCGCGGCGTGACCAACACATGCGCACCAAAACCAAACTCCTCGCGGCGCTCGTCGCACTGTTCGTGCTCGCAACCACCCTCCGGTCGGACGGCGACGGGTCGCCTTCCGGCGATGACGAGACGACCGCCGATTCGGCTCAGACATGAACCTGTACGTCACGGGTTCCAACTGCGAGATAGACGACGACGTCACCCTCGGGTACCCGGCCGGCGACGACTCACAGCAGACGATCGTCGGCGACGACGCCCGAATCCGCTCGGGAACCATCGTCTACAGCGACGTGACCATCGGCGACGGCTTTGTCACCGGTCACGACGCGCTCGTCCGCGAAGACACCCGAATCGGTGACAACGTCGTCGTCGGGACCAACACCGTCATCGACGGCACCACGACCATCGGGTCGAACGTGAGCCTCCAGACCCGCGTCTACGTTCCGACCCACACGCACATCGGCGACGACGTGTTCGTCGGGCCGGGCGCGGTGCTCACGAACGACCCGTATCCGGTCCGGCAGGACGTCGAGATGACCGGCCCCACGCTCGAAGACGGCGTCTCGGTCGGCGGGAACGCGACCATCCTCCCCGACGTGACCGTCGGCGAGAACGCGTTCGTCGCCGCCGGCGCGACCGTCACCGAGGACGTTCCGCCGGAGACGCTCGCGGTCGGAACGCCCGCCGAACACCGCCCACTCCCGGCGAAGCTCCAGGGAGCGAACACCATATGAGCACGCAATCTTCAGTCACGACCATCTACGGCTCCGAACGCTCCGAAGACGAACAGATAGCCGCGCTCACGTCCGGCGACGTGCCGGTCGGCGTCTACGGCCTCGGCAAGATGGGGCTGCCGCTCGCTTCCGTCTACGCCGAGACCACCGGCAACGTCACCGGCGCGGACATCGACACCGACGTCGTCCGCGAGATAAACGCCGGACGAAACCACATCGTCGGCGAACCCGGACTCGACGAACTCGTCGAGGAACTCGTCGAAGACGGCGCGCTCGTCGCCAACACGGAACCGCGCGAGGTCGCCGACGAGGCGAGTATCCACGTGGTCATCGTTCCGACGCTCGTCGACGAGGCGGGCCGGCCGGACCTCTCGGTCATCGAGGCGGTCGCCAGAGACATCGGGAAGGGCCTCGACGAGGGCGACCTCGTCGTCTTCGAATCGACGCTCCCGCCGCGCTCCTGTCGCGACGCGCTCCTCCCGCTTCTCGAATCCGAGAGCGGTCTCTCGCTCGGCGAGTTCGGCCTCGCGTTCTGCCCCGAGCGGACCTCTTCCGGGCGCGCGCTGAAGGACATCCGCGGGGCGTACCCGAAAGTCGTCGGCGGCGCCGACGACGAGAGCGCCCGCGCCGCGTCGCTCGTCTACGACCAGATATCCTCGAACGAGGTCATCACCGTCTCGGACACGACGACCGCGGAGGCGGTCAAGGTGTTCGAGGGCGTCTACCGCGACGTAAACATCGCGCTCGCGAACGAACTCGCGACCCACGCCGACGAGTTCGAAATCGACGTGACCGAGGCCATCGACGTGGCTAACACCCAACCGTTCTGCGAGATTCACACGCCCGGCGCGGGCGTCGGCGGCCATTGTATCCCGTACTACCCGCAGTTCCTCATCACGCAGTTTGAGACGGGGTCGCCGCTCATGGAGACCGCTCGCGCCGTCAACGACGAGATGCCGCACGTCACCGCGCAGACGGCGCTCGACCGACTGGCGGCGCAGGACGTCGCCCCCGAGGACGCGACCGTTCTCGTCCTCGGTCTCACCTACCGCGCGGGCGTCGAGGAGATTCGCAAGACGCCGGCGCTCCCGGTCGTCGAACACCTCGACGAAGCGGGCGCGGACGTGGTCGCCACCGACCCCATCCTCGACGACACCGCCGTCTTCGAGGACGCCGGCGCGACGGTCATGCGCGGCGTGACGGGCGACGACCTGTCCCCGGACGCCGTCGTCCTCGTGACGGCCCACGAGTCGTTCGACCACCTCGACGTTCCCGCCTTCGCCGACGACGACCGCCCGGTCGTCTTCGTCGACGGCCGGCAAGCCGCGACGGAGTACCGCGACCACGAACGAGTCGACTACGAGGGAATCGGTCTCCATGACTGACACTGTCTGCGTCGTCGGCCTCGGCTACGTCGGCCTGCCGCTGGCCATCGAGTTCGACCGCGCCGGGAAGTCGGTCATCGGCTACGACGTCGACCCCGACAAGGTGTCGACGCTCTCGGCGGGGACGGACCCCACCGGAGACGTGACCGACGAGGGCGTCGCGGCCTCCGACGTGCTGTTCACGACGGACGCGACGCACATCTCGGACGCGGACTTCGTCATCGTGACGGTCCCGACCCCGGTCGACAGCATGGAGAATCCCGACCTCCAGTTCGTCGAGTCCGCGGCCGAGACCATCGGCCAGCACGTCTCGCCGGGGACGACCGTCGTCCTCGAGTCCACCGTTTACCCCGGCGCGACCGAGTCCGTGCTCGTGCCCGCGCTCGAATCCGAGTCCGGATTCGTCGTGGGTGAGGACGTGTTCGTCGGCTACTCGCCGGAGCGCGCGTCGCCCGGCGACACCGGGCGGAGCGTCAAGGACGTGGTCAAAGTGGTCGGTGCCAACTCCGAGGCGGTCCGCGAGCGCCTCGCCGACCTCTACGGGAGCATCGTCGACGCCGGCATCCACCGCGCGCCCGACATCGAGACGGCGGAGGCGTCGAAGGTCATCGAGAACGTCCAGCGCGACATGAACATCGCGCTCGTCAACGAACTGGCCGTCGCGTGCGACCACATGGGTCTGACGACCAAGGACGTACTGGAGGCCGCGGGGACGAAGTGGAACTTCCACGACGGCTACTCCCCCGGCTTCGTCGGCGGCCACTGCATCCCCGTCGACCCGTTCTACCTCACCTACCGCTCCAAGCGAGAGGGCTTCTCGCCGAAGCTCGTGTTACAGGCGCGCGAAATCAACGAGTACGTCCCGGTTCACGCCGCCCGCAAGGCGGTCAAGACCATCAACGAGTCGGGGCGCGTCCTCCAAGACACGCGGCTGCTCGTCCTCGGACTCGCCTACAAGCCGGGGGTCGGCGACATCCGGAGTTCGGACGTGAGCACGATGATAGAGAAACTCGACGAGTTCCACGTCGACTGCGTCGGCTACGACCCCCACGCCGACCCCGACGAGTCGCGGGAGGTCTTCGACATCGACGTGGTCGAGTCGGTCGACTTCGAGGCGTACGACGGCGTCGTCGTGGCGACCGGCCACGAGGAGTTCGCCGACTACGACCTCGACCAGATGGCCGCCGCGCTCGGGTCCGACCCGGTCATGATAGACGTGGCCGACGTGTTCGACGCCGACGAGGCCGACGAGCGCGGCTTCCACTACGCGCAGCTCTGAGACACCGCCGATGGACATCCTCATCACGATTCAGCACCCCGCGCACGTTCACTTCTTCAAACACGCCATCGACGAGTTCGAGGCCCTCGGCCACGAGGTCCACGTTCGCGCCCTCGACAAGGACGTCGCCTTAGACCTCCTCGACGAGTACGAAATCGACTACGAGGTCGTCGGCTCCCGCGGCGATTCGCTGGCCGGCGTCGCACTCTCGACGCTCGGTATCGAGTACCGACTCTTCCGCGCCGCGCGGGATATCGACCCGGACGTCGTCGCCTCCATTGGCGGGTTCGAGGCCGCCCACGTCGCGAAACTCGTCGGGGCCGCGTGCGTCGTCTTCACCGACACGGAGCACGCGACGCTCTCGAACGCGCTGACGTTCCCCTTCGCCGACGAGGTCGCCACCCCGAAGTGCTACCGCGACGACGCCGGGGGGAATCACTTCCGATACCCGAGTTACCACGAACTCGCGTACCTCCACCCCGACCGGTTCGACCCCGACCCGTCGGCGCTCGACGGCCTGCCGGTCGACGCCGACGACACGTACGCAGTCGTCCGGTTGGTCGGTTGGGGCGCGGCGCACGACATCGGCGACGAGGGTCTCGACGGCCTCACCGACCTCGTCGGTCGCCTCGAAGACGCGGGCGCGACGGTACTCATCTCTGCAGAGGACGACGCGCTCCCGCCCGAAATCGAAGGGTACGGCATCAGTATCGACCCGCACCTCATCCACCACGTGCTCGCGTACGCCGACCTCTTCGTCGGCGAGAGCGGGACGATGGCCTCCGAGAGCGCCGTGCTCGGGACGCCGACCGTCTACGTCCACAGCGCGAACCCCGGGCTCATGCGCGACCTCGCCTCGTTCGACCTGCTGTTCGGATACCACGGTGAGCACCGGAACGAACGCGCCACGGACCGGGCGGTCGACATCCTGCGGTCGACCGACGCCGACTGGAAGGCGCGTCGGCAGCGGCTCCTCGAAGAGAACGTGGACGCGACGGACGTCATCGTCGAACGGGTTCTCGCGGCTGCCGAGTAGCGGCCGTCGACTAGCCTCTCGAACGCGCGTTTCGCCGCTCGTTCTCGGACCGTGAATGACGCCCCGAAACAGCCGATTTTCGACGGTTCACGTCTTTTATCTGCTATATAATAAGGGGCTGTTGGTGTCTGTCTCGTCTCGATGACACTGCTGGATACAGTCCGACCGTCGAGCCGGGACGGCGATGTGACCGTGCTGGTGACCGGTGCCGGTACCTTCGGCGCTTCGGGTATCATCAAGGCGATTCGCCGGGCCGACGCGTTCGACGCCCACATCGTCGGCGTCGATACGGACCCGGACGCCTACGGCTTCAGCCTCGTCGACACGGCGGAGACGGTCCCCGCCGGCGACGCCGACGCGTTCGTCTCCGAGCTGCTTTCGGTCGCGCGCCGCGAGAACGCCGACGTGATTTTCCCCCTCAACGCGGCGGAAGTCGAGGCCCTCTCCGAGGCGAAGCGCGCCTTCGAGCGCGAGGGTATCGAAGTGATGGCCACCTCGTCCCAGTCGCTCTCGATTGCCAGAGATAAAGGGCGGCTGTACGACGAACTCGTCAAGCAGGCCCACCCGATGGCACCCGAGTTCTACCGCGTCTCCTCGTTCGACGAGTTTCTCGACGCGGTCCACGCGCTCGGATATCCCGACCGCCGCGTCTGCTTCAAGCCCCCCGTCAGCAACGACAGGCGCTGCTTTCGCGTCCTCGACCCGGATATGGACCGGTTCAACGCGCTGTTGAACCAGAAACCGAACAGCACCGTCACGACGCTCGACGACGTGCTCCCCGTCCTCCGGGAGACGGCCCAGTTCCCCGAACTCATCGTGATGGAGTACCTCCCCGGAGAGGAGTGCACCGTGGACGCCCTCGTCCGCGACGACGAGATGCCGGTTCTCGTCTCACGGTCGCACGCTGCGACCTGCGACGACACCTCGTTCGTTGGCACCGTCGAAAAGAACCCGGAGCTCCTCCGGGACACGCACGAGCTCTGCTCGCTCTTCGGGTTGGAGTACAACGCCACGTTCCGGTTCAAATACACCGCCGACGGGACGCCGAAACTCGTCGACGTCCACCCGCGAATCTCTCGGTCGGTCACCGCTTCGGTCGGTGCGGGAGCCAACATCCCCGCGCTCAGCGTGCAGTACGCGATGGACCGTGAGCTTCCCGAACTCGACATCGAGTGGGGAACCCACGTGACCCGCGACTGGCAGGACGTGTTTTACGGCCCCGATACGGACCCGACCACAATCTGACGGACCCCCTTCGAACCACAACTCTCAGCTCATACATGACGATCCTCTCATCGATATCCGACCGATTGCGACGAGCCGAACTCGACGTCCTCGCGGCGGGCCTCGGGGTCGTGCTCGCGCTCGCGTTGTTCCCGCTGCGGTTCCTCTCGTCGCAGATTTTCATCGTGACGCTCCCGATACTCCTCGGCGTCGGCAGTCTCCTCTATCTCGCGGCCGCCCGCGGGAGGGGGACCACGGACGGTCTCCCGACGCTCGCGCCGTCGCTCGTGCGACTCATCTCGGCCGGCGTCTTCTTCGGCCTCGCCGTCATGGTCGTTCTCGCGGCCGTTCAGGGCGAACGAAGCATCCTGTTCATGGACGTCGGCGGCGTCGTCGGCGCGCTCCTCCTCGGGCAGATACTGCTCGCCCCCGACGACGAACTGCGGCCGAGCGTCTTCCTCGCGGAGATTCTCGTGTACTCGTTCGTCGTCCGATTCGCCGCGCTCTACACCGCGCCGGGTTACATCGGAATCGACATCTGGTCGCACACGACGTTCGTCCAGATGATTCTCCAGGCGGACTCGCTATCCGCCATCAACGACATCAAGTACTACGCGTCGCCGCTGTTCCACCTTCTCACGGCGGCGTCGACGCACCTCCTCGACCTGTCGCTTCGGAACGCGCTGTACCTCTCGCTCGGCGTTGCGATGCCGCTCGTCCCGATTTTAGTCTACGGGACGGCGCGACTGCTCGTCCCGCTCCGGTGGGCGCTCGCCGCCGGCGCGCTGTACGCGATGGGCGACCAGGTCGTCCGCTGGGGCATCCACCTCATCCCGACGAGCCTCGGACTGCTGTTTTTCCTCGCGTGTCTGTACTGCCTCGTGCGGATAACCCACGCCAGCGAGCGGTGGCGCGACTTCGGCCTGCTCGTCCTGTTCAGCACCGCGGTCATCCTCACCCACCAGGTGTCGTCGTTCATCATGTTGGTGCTCCTCTTCGCGGGGTTCGTCGCGCAGGTGTTGCTCCGGTTCGACTTCTTCACCGAGGACCCGGACCCGCTTTCGTTCTCGGGCGGCGGCTCCACTCCGGTGAACCTCGCGGGACTCGTCGGGTTCAACCTCGGACTCATCGTTTTCACGTGGTCGCTGACGCCGTATCAGGGCGACACCTTCCTCGAAACGGTCATCAACTACCTCGTGTTGAACCTGTTCAACGCCGGGTTCCTCCAGGGCGTGGGCGGTAGCGGCGGGTCTGCCGGCGCGTCCGGTGCGGCCGGTTCGGCCGGTCAGACGTTCCTCTCGCAGCTCTCGACGTACGTCACCGAAGCCGGGTTCCTCATGCTCGTCTTCGCGGGTCTCCTCGGGTGTCTCACGGTGCTCAACCGATCGCGGGCGACGCAGACGACGTACACGTTCGTCGGCGCTATCGTGGCGATGCTGTTCGTCGTGCTCGGACTGCCGCTCGTCGGTATCGAGAGCTTCGTCCCCGGTCGCTGGTTCGCGTACCTCTACGCCCTCCTCGCCATCATCGGCGTCCTCGGGTTCCGTCACCTCGCGAACCGAACCTCGCTCAAGGTGGTCGGCGTCATCCTGCTCCTGTTCGTCCTCGTCTACCCGAACGTGATGATCATGTCGAACGACGGCGCGATGGACAGCCCCGCGTTCCCGGACCAGCACGAACGGCTCTCGTACACCGAACAGGAACTCGCCGCCATCGACACGTACGAGTCGGCCCGCTCGTCGCAGCGGGGCGGCGAACTCTACACCGACCTGCCGTACGGGACGGTCTGGGAGCGGACGAACGCGTATCCGGCCGAACCGTTACCGGCCGAAGAGGGCAGGCCGGTCCCGCAGGGGATAACGGCCTATCGGGAGTACCAATCGCAGAGCGCCTCGTACTTCCCGAACGAACAGGACGTGGCCACGAACCTCGACCCGTCGAAGACCGAGGTCTGCCCGCCGACGACCAACTACGTCTACGCGAACGGTGAGGTAACCATCTGTTCGCTCCCCGGCGCTAACTGATTTTTCGGCTCGCAGTCGTTCTTTTTTGTCGTGGTGCTCTCGTCGGGTGTTCTCGTTGTGACGCGGGTGGTGAAGCGGTACGTCTCGGGCTTTCGTGAAGAGCTGTTTTAGAGGCCTTGAAAAGGCTGCATAGGTCAGTTGAACTCCTTCAGTGGATGTTCTTGTCCTGTGTCGTCACGCGATTCGAGAGCACACAAAGCATACGGCGGAACGAGTAACATACCTATCAGAATGCGACGATTGTCCCCCCAGACGCTCGTGGTCGTGTGCCTCGTCGTCTTTGCCGGGTGTGCAACGACTGGGCAGACAACGACTACTGCATCACCAACAGCTACGACACAGGCAGCGACAGCGACAACCACGGCAACCACGACAGCTCCGGCTACCACACAACCGACAACTGTCCCGCGAGCCGAACGCGTGCCATTCGTCCTTGAGAACGAAGCTCATTCGAGCAAGAGCGTCCACCTCGTAATCAGCAACGAGTCGACCGTAGTCTACAACGACACGGTCGCTCTCGATGCGGGGGCAAAGCGCCACGTGGCTACGCTGACCGGTCAGGAGAACACCTACGACGTCACGGCCGCGATGAACGGGAATTCCTTCGAGAGACACGTTACTCTCAACGCCGGACTCCTCCAGAGCGGAATCACAATCAACGAATCCGAGGAGTTCGAATACAGTTACGTAATCAACTGATTCTCGCGGAAATCACTGGTGGTGGGCGTGCATCTCCGTCAACGAGCTATCTGCATCTCACAGCGACCGGTCGTCTCTGATGCAGTCACACGAAAAATCAGACCGCGGCAGCGCCGCGAAGACCTAGAACGCGTCGTCGTCCGACTCGGTCGTCTCGTTGCTTCCGAACGTCGTCGAACTGTTGTTCGCCGTTCCAGTCTCGTTTCCGCCGGACGACGACCCGAAGGCGGTGTCGTTTTCGGTCGAATTCCCGCCGAACGTGGAGTTGCTCTCGGTCGTCGTTCCGCCGAACGTCGACCCGCCGTTTGCGACCCGTTCGAGTTGTTCCCTCGTCGCTTCGGGGTCGACCGTCGGTGCCGTCACCTCGTCGTTGGAGGCGATTCGGGGGACGGTCGTGATGTCGAGTTCGGCCGCGCTGTCGGCGGACAGTTGAACGCTCTGGGCGTACGCGCGCGACCGAACCGCCCGCCGAATCTGGTCGATGCCGTCCGCGTCCGCTTCCTCGGCGAATCGGACGAGGTTCTCGGTCGTCGCCCAGTCGCGACGCTCCTGCGGCTGGTTCGCGAAGACGTAGGAGAAGTACGTCCAGAACGACTCGGGGTCGATGTTCCAGACCGCGAGCCCGGCTTCGCTCGCCCGGGGCGCGTCCGGCCCGAGATACGGCTCGCCGTCCATGTACGCCACGTTCCGGAACTCGATGGAGAGGTCTCCGGTCGCGACGAAGTCCTCGACCAACCCGCCGAACTGCCGTCGCACGAACTCCTGGGTGTACGGGCACTTCCAGCTTCCGTAAACGGTCACCGTCGTGTCGGCCGTGCCGATGGTCGGATACCGAGCGTCGGTCTGCAGCGCCTGGAGGGAACCCGTCTGGAGTTCGAACGACGGGTCGGAGACCGTCTTCGGACGCATCTCGACGGACGCGTTCGCGTCGGTCTCGTTGCCCGCGGCCGTCCGCGTCTCGGGCTGCGCGGTCGTCGTCTGCTGTTCCGGCTGCCCCGTCGGCGTGTCCGCTCCGCCGGTGTTCGCCTGCTTGGCGAAGCTCGCACAGCCGCTCAGCGATGCGATGGCCGCGACGCCGGATAGTTTGAGAATACTCCGTCTGTCTGTCTCTCGGTCAACCATACTCCACACCTGGGCGTGAGCGGCATTATTATCGGCCGTGTAAGGCGTTCCAGCGCGCGCTTTGCGGCCTGTTCGGTGCCTAATTCGCCGTTCGCCCCGTCGATGCCACGTTTCCGAAAAACCGCACGACGGCGACGCGTTTGTATCGGTTGTGGAGTCGGAACCGTCGCTTAGCGCGTCTATAGTAATGGCCGCTTCCCCGTATCGTGGTTTCACGGACAGCTCACCCGCTGACCCCACAAACCATGACACATCAGAAACAACTCCTGGGGGAGTCGAACATCTCCGCCCCGTCCGCTCTGAACCGCCCGCAGCCAACGACGACCGGTGCCGTGCGCGTCTCTCGACCCTCGGAGGGACGCTAACATGTGCGGCATCATCGCTCACGTCGGTGAGAAGCGGGCTCTCAGCCCGCTCGTGACCGGACTCGAGAAACTGGAGTATCGCGGCTACGACTCCGCCGGTATCGCGGTGAAAAACGGCTCGGGACTCGACGTATGGAAGTGCTCGGGTCAGGTTTCCGACCTCAAAGACACCATCGACGGGGTCGAATCGAGCGCGACACTCGGTATCGGACACACCCGCTGGAGCACCCACGGGCCGCCGACCGACGAGAACGCGCACCCGCATACGAACCAGACGAATCAGGTCGCCGCGGTCCACAACGGCATCATCGAGAACTACACGACGCTCAAAGAGTCCCTCGAAGCGGAGGGGTACGAGTTCACGAGCGACACCGACACCGAGGTCATTCCGAACCTCGTCAGCCACTACCTCGACCGCGGAAACGAGCCGCTGGCGGCGTTCCAACACGCGGTCGACGCGCTCGAAGGGAGCTACGCCATCGCGGTCGTCGTCGACGGCAACGACTCCATCTACGCCGCCAGACAGGGGTCACCGCTCGTCCTCGGCGTCGACGAGAACAGCTACTACCTCGCCAGCGACGTGCCCGCCTTCCTCGACCACACGCGAAACGTCGTCTACCTCGAAGACGGCGACACCGTCGAGGTCCGCGCCGACGGCGTCGACATCACCGACGAGAACGACGAGACGGTGCGGCGCGACGTCGAGACGGTCGACTGGAACCCCGACGAGACCGGAAAGGGGCAGTTCGACCACTTCATGCTCAAGGAGATTCACACGCAACCGACTTCGCTCCAGAAGACGCTCGAAGGGCGTCTCGACCAGGAGGCTGGCGACATCGACCTCGACATCGAGACCGACCTCTCGGACATCGACTCCGTCCAACTCGTCGGGTGTGGCACTTCGTACCACGCAGCGCTGTTCGGGGCGAGCCTCCTGAACCGCTGTGACGTTCCGGCGCGCGCGATTCGCGCGAGCGAGTACGACCTGACGACGGGGTCGCTGACGGACAACACGCTGTTCATCGCGGTCACCCAGAGCGGAGAGACAGCGGACACGCTCAGCGCACTTCGGCAGGTCAACGACGAGGGCGTCGAGACGCTCGCGGTGACGAACGTCGTGCAGTCGACCGCCGCCCGCGAGGCCGACGAACCGATTTACATCCGCGCCGGCCCCGAAATCGGCGTGGCCGCCACGAAGACGTTCTCGTCGCAGGCGGCGGTGCTCACACTCCTCAGCCAGTACCTCTCCGACATCGTCGAATCCGGCGTCCCCGCCGACAACCTCGACCGACTCGTCTCCGATATGGCCGAACTCCCCGACGCCGTCGAACGGGTGCTCCAGACGAGCGACGCCAAGCGACTCGCCCGCGAGTACCTCGACATGAACGCGTACTTCTTCATCGGCCGCGGACTCGGCTGTTCGGTGGCCAAGGAGGGCGCGCTCAAGTTCAAGGAGATCACCTACGAGCACGCGGAAGGGTTCGCCTCCGGCGAGCTCAAGCACGGCCCGCTGGCGCTCGTCACCGACCGGACCCCCGTCTTCGCGGTCTGTACCGACGGCAGCGACAAGACGGTGACCAACGCCGAGGAGGCGAAGACCCGCGGCGCACCCATCGTCGCCCTCGGGCCGTCGGACCACCAGATAATGGACTCCGCGGACGAACACCTCTACGTCCCCGACAGACACCCCGTCTGTGCGAATCTCCTCGCGAACGTCCAGCTGCAGCTCCTGTCGTACTACTGCGCGACCGAGTTGGACCGCGAGATAGACAAGCCGCGAAACCTCGCCAAGAGTGTCACGGTCGAATAACCTCACGGAGACCAGTCACCCACAATGAACAAAGAACTGTTTGGCGTCCTCGACGACGGCGGAGTCTTCGACGACCTCGCGTCTCGTTCGAGCTTCGACTGGGTCGCCGACGGCGAGCGCGCGACCGTCGCTATCCGCGACCCCGCGCTCGGGTTCCCGGGGCGCTCGTCGACGTATCGAGACGAGCGAGGGAGCTGTATCGTCTGGGGCGAGGCGTTCTCCCCCGACGGCGTTTCGACCCCGACCGCGGAGTACGCCTTCGAGCGGTACGCCGCGGTCGGAGCCGACGCGTTCGGTGAGCTCAACGGGTCGTTTCTCGTGTTCGTCGAACTCGACGGCGACGCGGTAGTCGCCTCGGACCCCGCCCGCACGTGGCAGTGTTTCTACACCGACACGCCCGACGGGCGGGTGTTCGGCACGAACCCACAGCGCGTCCTCTCGGCGGCAACCGGGCTGGAAGTCGACACCCGCGGCCTCCTCGAGTACATCCACATGGGGGTCGTCGTCGACGAGCGGACGGTCTACAGCCGACTCAGCTGTATCCCGTTCGATGGCTACTTCACCGCCGACGAGTCGGGGACGCTCTCCCGCTTCGTCTACGACCCCGCCGACCCCGACGAGTTCGACTACGTCGACGAGCTCGCGGCGCGCCTCGAACGGGCGATAGCCCGCCGGGCGAATTTCCCCGGGAAACAGGGCGTGCTCCTGAGCGGCGGCTACGACTCGCGGGCAATCATCGCCCAGCACCCCGGCATCGACGTCTGCTACACGCTCGGCACGCCCGACCATCCCGAGGTCGAAGTCGCCCGGAACATCGCGAATCAGTACGGTGCCGACCACGAGACGCTCGTCCCCGACGACGACTACATCAACGTCGAGGAGGACGTCATCGAGTACTCGCTCGGCACGCGCGAGTCGGTCCACGTCCACCACGCGGGCTGTGACGAACAGATGGACGCCGACACCGTCTTTCACGGACTGCTCTTCGATACGTTCCTCCGCGGACATTTCCTCCCCCAGAACGTCGTCGAAGTGTTCGGTAATCGGTTCCCGTTGCAGGGTCTGGACCCTGACCCGGACCCTGCCGAGGTGCTGTCGTCGAAGTTCGGCTACCACCCGGCGTGCGACCACGTCTTCCCCGAGTGTTACGACGAGTTCGACACGAGCATGGAGTTCATCGACGACGTCGTCGACGAGCAACTCGACAAGTGGTCGGACCGATACGACAACGTCTACGACAGTATCGAACTCATCGGAATCCAAAACCAGCCGTCGGTCCCGTTCCACTTCGAGCTATCGGACAACTACATCGAGTCGTTCGTCGCCGCCGACGCCGAACTCATCGACTGGCACCTGAAGACCCCGCCGGAAAAGCGCAACACGAACACGATGATGGCGGCGATGCGGAAACTCAACCCGGATATCTTCCGCCACCGGCCGCCGGACAGACCGCACGACTCGTTCAGGAAGAACCAAATCGAGAAGTTCGTCCGCCGGAAAGTCCCCGGCATCGAGCCGTTCAGTTCGCCGTGGCCCGACATGGAGGCGCAGTACGACCGGAACGAACTCGACCGCAAACTGTTCCCCGGCTACCCGAGCATCCACGAGCTTCCGGTCAGGGTCAAGCTCCGAATCAACGACATCACCACGTGGATGAACGCCGCAGACGACGACAGCGTCCTCACCCCCAACGACGTGCTGTGTCCGCCGGTGCGGATGCTCACCGACTCCTGAACTCCGCAGCTCTTCTTCCCGTCTGTCTCGACGACGCACTCGCCGGGTCCTCGGTCGCCCCATCCAGACATCGACACCTGCGGGTGTCGGTGTCGGTGTCGGCATCGACAGCGCTTGACGAACGGGAGTGAAGGAGGGGAAAAAGAGCGACCCGTCGCGTTATCGGTCGGTCGCCACGGTCTCGCCGGGCATGGTACGAGCGCCTTCGGAGAGCTTCACCCCGGCGTTGAGCGCCGTGTTGATGCCGGTCTTCGCGTCGTCGCCGACGACCGCGCCGAACTTTCGGCGGCCGGTCGAGACGCGGTCGCCTTTGACCGTCACGGAGACGGCCTCGCCGTCGTGGCGGAGGTTGGCGACGTTCGTCCCCGCACCGAGGTTGACGCGGCGGCCGACGACGCTATCGCCGACGTACGAGAGGTGGCCGACGCTCGTCTCCGCGAGGAGGACGCTGTTTTTGATTTCGACGGCGTGGCCGACGTGGACGCCGGGTCCGACGAACGTGCACCCGCGAACGTACGCGTTCGGTCCGACCGTCGCGCCCGCCGAGATGTAGGCGGGCCCCTCGACGACGGAGCCGTCTTTGACGGTCGCTCCTTCCTCGACGACCACGTCGCCTTGGACCGTGGCGTCGTCGCTCACGTCGCCGTCGACGCGGCGGTCGAACGTTCCGAGCTTCCACTCGTTGGCTTCGAGGAGTTCCCACGGGCGTCCAACGTCCATCCAGCGGTCGAGCGTCACCGGAGAGACGTTGAACCGGTCGATGACCCGGTCGAGAACGTCGGTGAGTTCGCGCTCGCCGCGCTCGCTCAGCGGCACGTCGAGCATGTCGCGGGCCTCTGCGGGAAACACGTACGCGCCGGCGTTGACGAGGTCGTTCTGCGGCGCGTCGGGTTTCTCGACGATTTCCGCCACCGCACCGTCGCTGACGTTCAACACGCCGTAGTTGGAGGGGTTCGGGACGCGGACCGACGCGATGCTCGGTGCCGCGTCGAACAGGGCGTCGATTCCGGCGGGGTCGTAGAGGTTGTCGCCGTAGAGGACGGCGAACGCGCCGTCGATGTGCTCCTTGGCGGCGCGAACCGCGTCTGCGGTCCCCTGCTGTTCGTCCTGTTCGACGTACGAGACCGGGACGCCGCGGTAGGACGAGCCGAAGTGCTCGCGCACCGTCTCTTGGCCGTAACCGACGACCATGACGAGTTCGTCGGCACCGGCTTCGACCGCCGCCGCGGCGGTGTGGCCGACGATTGGCCGCCCGGCCACGGTCAGCATCGGTTTCGGAACCTCGTTCGACAGCGGGCGCATTCGCGTGCCGCGTCCGGCCGCCAGTAGAATCGCTTGCATACCCCGCCGTAGTCGAACGACGGGCGTTATTATACGCGAGATAAGTGTTCGTTGTCGGCGGTTTTCGGTGAGTTCGCGGCGTTAGGTGCGTCGTAGTGGTTCAGCCGTGGTAGACGCCGTGTTGCCAGAGCAGGTCGCGAGCGACGGCGACTGCCCACGTCACGGCGTCTTCGAGGGTCGTCCCCTTGCGGGTCGTCTCGACGATATAGCCGGGGAGGTGCAGGTCGCCGTACACCTTGTGGATGAAGAGCGGACGAGAGCCGTCGAGGGAGTTCCCGCAGTCGAAGTCGTAGTACGACGGGTACTCCGAGGGGTCGATGTACTGCTCGTTGACGTAGTCGCACGCGCTTGCAGCGTTCATCGGGGTCGCGCGAGTCGGGAAGACCGCCTGGCCGACTTTTCCGTCGTGCTTGTAGATGCCGCTGGAGCTGTGAAGGTCGACGACGACGTCGGGGTCGTGCGAGACGAGTTCGTCCCAGAGCGCCCGCGCGAGTCGAGAGGTGGGTTCCGCCCCGGTGGGGAACTGTCGGTTCAGGTCGCCGTCTTCGGTGTACCGCGCCCCGATACTGATTGCGGGCGCGTTCGCGTAGGGGACGACGACGAGCTTGCCGCCGGTCGGGCGGAGATGCCTGAGTTGGTCCGCCGCGCGGTAGCCCTGCGGCTCCTCGCCGTGGACGCCGCCGACGACGAACGCCGTCGAGCCGGGCTTTCCGGAGTCGATGACGTAGACGGGCGTCTCGTAGTTCGTTCCCGGAAGGAGCGAGTGGGTGCGTACCGACCCCGCGTTGACCCGGTTGAGACGGGTCCGAACCCAGCCGAGGATGTCGCCGTAGTTGCCGTCCTTGTGGTCTCGAAGCAGGCGAACTCGCGGCACGCCCGAGATGCCGTAGCGGACGGCCTCGTCGGTCGCCGAGCGGACGAGGCTGTCGTAGCGGTCCTCGTAGGCGCGGTTGGCGATTTTGGTGATGTTGCGGACGCCCGCGAGGTCCATGTAGGACTCCAACCGAGCGTGGGTGTACGTCTTGGTCGTGAAGTTCCAGTACATGAACTCGAAGAACCGCCAGAAGTTCTCCGGTTCGACGTCCCAGACGCCGTGAGCGGCGCGGGCGGCGCGGGCTTCGCCCTCGTCGTCGCCGACGAGGTAGGTGTCGATGGCGTCGGGCTTGTACGAGAGGAATCGGACTTCGAGGTTGAGGTCGCCCGTCAGGACGTACTCGCGGACGATGTCTTCGAGGTTGTGCTGAACGAAGTACTGCGAGGAGCCCGACAGGAAGTTCACGTAGACGACGAGCGTCGGGTTCGAACCGTCGGTGCCCATCGTCGGGTAGAGTCGGTCACTGAGGTACGGTGCGGTCCCGACGACGCCCGGCGAAAACCCCGCGGCGGCGTTCCGAGTTCCGACAGTTCCGAGCAGCGCGAGTCCGCCGGCGGCGGTGAGGAAGGTGCGACGAGTAAATTCCGAGTTCATTTGTATCCGATTTACTGAACGTCATAAAACGGAGAAACACCGTGCCTTCACATATCCAGTCTTTTTATATCTGTGCGTACAGTTAACGCACTAAACCCCGACTATTTGTGGGTGTGTCACACTCTCTGGCAGTCCAATTTAGATATTCGCCGATTCCACGCGGGGGCGAGTTCCTTTCCGGCCGTGTCGGTGGTGAACCTCGCGGAACGCTCGAATCTCCGCTGCTTCACGAGGGTTGTCCTCGATTCAGGTTCGGACGGGGCCGGTGCGAGACTCGACGAGCGCCAGCGCCTCGTCGAACAGTCGGTCGGTCGCCGCTTCCGTCCGACCCTCGGCGGTGACCCGCACGAGCGGTTGCGTTCCGCTCGCCCGGACGAGGAACCACCCGTCGTCGGTCTCGACGCGGAGTCCGTCGCGGTCGTCGATGTCGTCGTACTCCTCGCGCACCGTCGCTTCGACGCGTTCGAGGACGCCCGCTTTGTCGCTCGTCTCGACGCTTTCGCGGCGAAGCGGGTAGGCGTCGATATCGTCCACGAGGTCGGCTAACGGGCCGCGCCGCGAGACGAACTCGACGAGTTTGCACGCCGCGAGCGGGCCGTCGGGACAGGGCGTCTCGTCGGGCCAAATCCACGCCCCGGAGGGCTCGCCGCCGAAGACGACGCCCGGCTCGGCGCACCTCTCGGCGACGAACACGTCGCCCACGCGCGTCCGGACCACGTCCGCGCCGACGGTCGCGACCGCGTCGTCGACGGCGAGGCTCGTGTTCACGGGAACGGCGATTCGGTCGCCCTCGGACGCGGCCTCGCGCCCGAACAGGGCGAGGAGCGCGTCGCCGTCGACGAAGTTCCCGTCGCCGTCGACGGCCATCATCCGGTCTGCGTCCCCGTCGTGGGCGATGCCGAGGTCCGCGTCGGTCGCGGCGACGTGAGCTTGGAGCCCTCGAAGCGTCTCGTCGGTCGGTTCGCTCGGGCGGGCGGGGAACCGACCGTCGCGCTGGCCGTTGAGTGTCGACACCGTACAGCCGAGGTCCGAGAGCGCGTCCGCCGTGAGCCGCCCCGTTCCGTTGCCGATGTCGACGACGACCGAACAGGGGTCTTCGAAGTCGACGCTCGATTTGAGCGCGTCGCGGTGGCGGCTTTCGATGCTTCGGTGTCGCTCGGTTCCGACGCCGTCCCACGCGGCGAGTTCGTAGTCCTCGTCTTCGATACGGCGCTCGATGGCGGCGCGCTGGGCCGAATCGAACGCCCGGCCGGACGCGGTCCAGAGCTTCACGCCGTTGTCGGTCGGCGGGTTGTGCGAGGCGGTGATGACGGCACCGGCGTCGGCGTCGAACCACTCGACGGCGCGGGCGATAGACGGCGTCGGCCGGGTCCCGAGTCGGAGTACGTCGATTCCGCACTCCAGAAGCCCGGCGACGAGTGCGTGTTCGAGCATCGTTCCGCTTTCGCGCGCGTCGCGACCGACGACGACGCGCCCGGAGACCTCGCTACCGAGCGCCCTTCCGATACAGAGCGCTACTTCCGCCGTCACGTCTTCGCCGACGGCACCGCGAACGCCGCTCGTTCCAAACATACTCCGCACGTGGGCGGCGGGGTTCCTTACTATGGGATGAGTAAGGAACCGCTGGGTCGGGGCGTTCGCTCCCGAGAGGGCGCAGTTGCCGGGCCGGCCATCGCCCGGCGTCCGCTGGTCGGCAGTCGCGGAACGATGGCGCGTTCGTCCGGGTCTGCGTGGGTCCGTGCGTTCGAGCGGTCGGAGCGACCCCGATTTATGATGTGTCTATTCGCTCAGTCACTGTCGGTTATGAGAGCGAACTCCGAGAAACGACCGTTTCACCCGTTCTAGGGGTTCTTTAGAACCACAACTATCTCCGAAGTTCATGTATGGTGCGCCCGTGGCATCCCCTATGTGCGTACACGAATTAACCGCGATTCAACGCGATTTGCTGTTCGTTGTGCGAGGAATGAGCGACTCCTCGGGACAGACGATTAAGACCGAACTCGAAAAGACGCAGGGGCGCGACCTGCTCACGGGCCGCGTGTACACGAACCTGAACGAACTCGTCGACAAAGACCTCGTCCACAAAGGGAGCAAGAACGGACGGACCAACGAGTACTCGCTGACCGACGAGGGTTGCGAAGCGGTCGAGACGCGCCGCCGCTGGGAGAAGCGGTATCTCAAGCAGACCGCGTGAACGGCGGTTTAGCGGCACGATACGCCCGTCACTCGTAGCCCGCCTTTCCACGCGAGTAAGGGTGCACAGAGCTTACTCTGTATATAATAAACCACCACTGGTCAGTACGGATGGGTGATGACAGAACGACAGTCGAGCCGCAGACGGTTCCTTCAGTTGACCGGTGCAGCGACGATTGCCGGGCTCGCGGGCTGTTCGAGCGGGTCCCCCGAATCGACGCCGTCCACGTCGACCCAGACGACCACCGCGAACGCGACGCAGACGACGACGCAAACGACGACGGCCGCGCCCGAAAACCAGATGCGAGGACCCCGCGAGGGCGACGACCTACCGGAAGACCCCAAACCTTCGGACGGCTACCCGCCAGAGTTCGACGCCGTACCGGAAGAGCGGTCTATCGACACGAGTTCCTACGATACGCTCACGCGAGAGGTGCACGACGTGACCGTCGAAGTTCCGCTCGTTCCCATCGAGGACGCGTACTACTGGTACGCGCGCGGCGAGGCGCGCTTCGTCGACGCCCGCAGCGAGACCGGATACGAGGTCTCCCACGTCTTCGGGTCCGTGCTCAGCCCCGCACCTGACGGGCGGACGCTCGACCCCACGGACGACTGGAACGAGGCGGACCGCGTGGTGACCTACTGCCACTGCCCGCACCACCTGTCGTCGCTCCGGGCGGCGATGCTGCTCGCGACCGGCTTCGAGAACGTGTACGCCATCGACGAGGGATACCAGGCATGGCTCGACCGCAACTACCCGCTTGCGGGGTCCGACACGAGCCGGGATTACACGGTTCGGACTATCGAAGGCGAGACGAGCCGCCTCGACGCCGGTGAGACGGCGTGGGCGTTCCACCCGCAGACCGACCAGGTCGAAGCGACCGAAATCGAATCCGACGGCTCGTACGCGCTCGAACTGAAGTTCGTACAGGTCGACGCCCAAAGCACGATTCAGGTCGAGACGCCGAGCTACGCTATCCAGGCCCCGCTGGACGAACTGACGAGCGGAACTGTCACGGCAGACACGGGTACGCCGGCCGAGCAGACGAAGGCCACTTCGAACTCCACGAACGGGACGACCAACGGTACTGCCGCGAACGATACCGCGACGAACGACTCGTTCTCGTTGAACTGGCGAATCTGACCGGTCAGCTACCGGGAGAAGACCGAACACCGATCCCTCGCTGATTCTGTGAGCTCAGATTTCGAGTGAGAGACGAGATATATCTGAAAATTGTCTATATTTGTTGCGTCGTTGTCGGTCGCAGACAACGAGGATTAGCAATTTATCGGTCATTCTCTGAGATTAGGGAATAAACCATATCTCGCGATACAAAATTTACTATCCCCGGCTCGCCTCGGTCGCGTATTGACTCTCGTTCTCGGTGAGCCGCTGAATGCGCGAAAACAGCCTAACTCCGACACATCGCCGTCGTCGGCGCGACCCTCGTACACGAATAGAGGGGGTCTCTGACGAGTCGGATCACCCCCGGTCTCGGTGTCCCCCCGCGTGTATTTCACCAACTGATGAACTACGATTGTCTGTTGTCGGCTCCCCCAGCAGACTACGCGACGTGTTCCCCTGCGGCCCGAAGGGCGGCACGCGGCGAGCGGGATGCCAGAGCGCACACCCAAGACTATCCCTCTCGTGGTGGAAAGAACCACTCATGCAACCGTATCCATCGACGCCTCATCTCGGAAATGCCGCCGACGAGTTGCTGTCGAGCGGTCACTTGTGGCTCCGTGAGTACGTCGCTGGTCCCCGGTTGCGGTTTCAGATGAAACCGTCGGGGCGTCTACTGTTCGGCGGCCGAGACCGGGTCTTCGACGACGTGCCTCCGCCGTACGAATACGCCGTTCGACACGTTCGAGAGCGGTTCGACCGCGACGCGTTCCACGACGCGGTCGACGAGCCAGAAGCGTACGTCTTCTTCGGCGTGGCACCGTGCAATGTCGGTATCGACTACGACTGGGAGCGAATCCCGGCATTTCTCGGCTGGACCATCTGGAACGGGACCAAAGAGCGACTGTTCCCCATCGACAAAGCCGAGCAGGTGTTCGAGCGCTTGGGTCTGACGCCGCTGAACACCTTCCAGAAGGAACTGAACGTCCGGGATTTCCACCCGGAACGACTCGACATCCCCGAATCCGCGTGGTACGCCGGACCCGCCGCAGGTGTCGTCATCGAGAATCGACGCGGTGGACGCGCACTCGTCCGAGAGAGCGCCGTCGACGAGATAAGCGACCACGAGCCGATACGAGGTGAGCCAGCGGAACTCGCCGACGAACTCGTCACCGACGCGCGAGTCGGCCGCGCCGTCGAAGCCATCGAAACGTCCCAAAAACCGCCCACGACCGCCGAGGTTCACGCACGCGTGTTCGAGAGTATCGTCCGTGAGGAGTACGTTCGACTCGACAAAGGCCGCGTCGATTGGGAGACGTTGCGGTCCGCAGTCGGGTCGGTCGTCGCCGAGAAACGCGGTAAGTTGGCCGACAACTGAGTCGCCAGTTTCCTCGTTCCGAACCAGTCTTCTCTCGATGGTCGGGGAAAGCGGGCCTCACTCGCAACGTGAAGCGTTGCTCACTGGTTCAACTCTACTGAGCTATGAGGCTGACCTCGTGGGTCGCGCCGAGCCGAGACTCGGCGCTCAGGAGTTGAGGTCAGCAAAACCATAGCGGGAGGTAGATTTGAACTACCGATCTCCGGGTTATGAGCCCGGCGGAATCTCCTGGCTATCCCATCCCGCTACTACATCGAACTCGGTTGCTAGTGGTAAGGCTTCTGTTTCGGACGCAGAGTATCAATATATTATCATTTAGGGGCCGGTACCTGCGGGAGGCCTCGGTACTCGCATTCTTTTTCTCTTTGCGCCCGGACCAGAGGCGCGGCGGTCGCACCGCAACTCGTTGAAAGAGAGCTATATATCGGCCGATTTTGAAGTACACTAACGGTGACACATCCAGACGAGAACGAGTCCGTCGCAGCGTGGACCGCGGGGATGGCTGGCCTTCGAGAACTCCCGTGGCGTGTCGCGTTCAACGGCGTCGATTTCGGTCGCGTGTCGTGGTGGGGCGTGTTCGCCGTCGCCCCCGCTGCCCTGCTGACTTTCGGCGCGCTCGCCGGTGACCGCGCCCCGTTCGTGTACAGTATGTACTGCGCGGTGATACTGACGGCAGTCCTCCAGAGCTCGGAACGGTTCATCGGTATGAGCGTCGCGCTCGACGATGACGCCGGCGAGCTCGAAAGCACCTACCACATGGGTGACCCCTCGCTGTTTCGGAGCGACGAGGACGTGACGACCTCACTCGCGGACGTTGAAACTGCCCGGTTCGTGACCATCGGGGACCGGACTGTAGTCCGATTGTACTACGAACAGTCGTTCGTCAACAAGCCCTCGATGTTTCTCGTTCCGGACGAGTTCGAACCTCGGTTCCGGGAGACGCTCCGTCAGTACAACGTGTCGATTCGAGTGGACTCGACGCTGAAGTCGGCCGACCGGGTGTGGGGGCGGTTCGCCGTGACCGCTCTCTTTCTGGGTGCGATTCCGCTCGGCACCGTCTTCGTCTGGCCCGCCGGTTCGGTGCCGTTTCTGCTCGCCGTGTTCGGACACGCCGCGTTCGTACTGCGGCAGGGTTGGTGACGCCGTGGGTCGCTCACAGTCGGTCGACCCGGGGACGAACTCACGGCAGAAGCGACAGCGCGTCAAGGAGCGCCTGTTTCACTCGTTCGTTCGACACCGCGTGGCCGACCGCGAACATGAGACTGACCACGACTCCGACCGCGACCGACGCGATGACGCTCGAGTCGGAGGGGCCGAACACGGAGACCACTCCCGCCGCGACGATACCACTCAGCACGACGAACAGCCAGTTTCGCCGCGGCGTCCACCGACTCGTCTCCATTCGCCCGCTCTGTCGGTTGTCAGGAACAAAACGTTTGTCATCGGAGCGGTCGTCCGCTCCCGGTGACACCGACGTCACCTGCTTTCGGTCACGTCGCCGAGAAGGTATATAGATTCGATGCGTAGGTGCGTGCGTAATGAAAGTCGGCTCCGAGACGAAGCTCTACAAGGCGGAGCGAACCGACGTCTCCCAGAACCAGGGGAAGTTCCGGACCCACTTCAACTTCCCCGGTCGCGCCCTCCCGGACCACGGGGACCACGGCTACGGCCCGCTCGCGACCATCGTCGAGTCGTTCATGGACCCCGACACCCACATCGCGATGCACCCCCACCGCGACGAGGAAATCATCTCGTGGGTGCCCGCCGGCGTGATGCGTCACGGCGACCAAGACGGCAACGACCTCGTCACCGACGCCGACCACCTGATGGTGATGAACGCGGGCGAGACGTTCTGGCACGAGGAGTTCACCCGCGCGGACGACCCGCCGCTGCGGATGCTTCAGATGTTCGTCCGGCCCCACAGCCTCGGACTGGAGCCGAACATCCAACACGAACCCATCGACGCCCCCGTCGAGGGCGAGTGGCGGCACCTGTTCGGGCCCGAGGGCTCCCACGCGCCGCTTTTCGTCCGCAACGAGGTCGACCTCTTCGACCTCCGTCTCGACGCCGGGTCGAGCGCTGACCTCCCCGCTACCGAGGGACGAGACGCGTACTTCTACGTGTTCGACGGCGCGGTCGAGGCCGCGGACACGCGCTTCGGGAAAACCGAAAGCGGCCTGCTCGTCGATGACGCCCGTCTGACGCTCACCGCCGACGAGGACGCCACCGTCGTCGCGTTCCTGATCGACCCCGACGCTCCCGTCACCCGACAGGGAACCATCGGTCGCTGACGCGGTATCGCCGCCGACACGTCTCCGCCGCCGCACCGTCGCCGCCACACTACCACTCTCCAACACACCCCGCCCAACTCGATGCTCACAGACACCGCCGGAATCCACCACGTCACAGGAATCGTCCGCGACGCGCAGGCGAACGTCGACTTCTACGCGACGACGCTCGGTCTGCGCCTCGTCAAGCAGACGGTGAACTTCAACGAGAAGTTCACGCGCCACCTGTTCTACGGTGACGAGACCGGCTCGCCCGGAACGGCCTTGACTTTCTTCCCGTACCCGGCGGAGGAGCCGGGACGCCCCGGCACGCCCCAGATTCGAACCGCGTCGCTGGTGATCCCCCCCGACGCCGTCGACTACTGGATCGACCGCCTCGCCGACCGCGGCGTCGAAGTCGACGGCCCGTTCGAGCGGTTCGACGAGACTGCCCTCCGGTTTTCGGACCCCGACGGGACCGACCTCGAACTCGTCACCGGTGAGTCGTCGGTCGAACCGTGGTTCGGCGGTCCGGTCCCCGCCGAGCGCGCGATTCGCGGCATCCACGGCGTCACGCTCCACTCGACGAACCCCTTCGTGACCGCCAGCGTGCTCGATACGCTCGGGTTCGACCTCGTCGAACAAGAGGGCGATCGCGTTCGCTACCGAGCGCCGGGCGACCGGGCGACCGTCGTGGACCTCCTCGATAGGGACGGCGAGTTCGGCCGCGAGGGCGCGGGGAGCATCCACCACGTCGCGGTCCGCGTCGAGGACGAAGCCCAACTGTACGAGTGGCACGACCTGTTCCGCGAGCGCGGCTACGACGTGTCGCGGGTGAAAGACAGACACGTGTTCCACTCGCTGTACGTCCGCGAACCGGGCGGTATCCTGTTCGAACTCGCGACCGACGGCCCCGGCCTCACGTTCGACGCCGACCCGGAGACGCTCGGTCAGTCGCTGTACCTCCCGCCGTGGCTGGAGGAGGACCGCGAGATGATAGAAAGCCAACTGCGCCCGCTCGACCTTCCGGTTGGCGTCGGACCTAGCAGCGACGACGGACTGAACTGATGGCCCGCCGCCCAACAGCGCCCCGGTCCGCGACCGACCCCCACGAGGGGCAGGAGATTGCGACGGGCGGAGCGCCCCCGCAGGTCGCCGACGCGGCAGTCGTCATGCTCCACGGCCGCGGCTCGAAGGCGCGGCACGTCCTCACCCTCGTCGACGAGTTCCTCCACCGGGGCGTGATGTACCTCGCGCCGCAGGCCGCCGGGAGCTCGTGGTATCCGGCACCGGCCACCAGTTCCATCGAGCGAAACGAACCGTGGCTCTCCTCGGCGCTCAGTCGGGTGTCGGCCGCGCTCGACATCGCCGGCGACGCCGGGATTCCGCCCGGGCGAGTCGTCCTCTTCGGGTTCTCACAGGGCGCGTGTCTCGCCGCCGAGTTCGCGGTTCGAAACCCACGTCGGTACGGCGGTCTCGTCGCGCTCTCGGGGAGTCTCCTCGGACCCGACCTTGGGAGTCGGACCCACGACGGCGACCACGATGGGCACGTCAGCGACGACAACCTCGACGGCACGCCGGTCTTCTTCGGGAGCGGCCGCGACGACTCTCGCGTCGACCCCGAGCGAGTCGAGGCGTCGGCCCGAGTCTTCGCGGCACTCGGGGCCGACGCGACGAGTCGGTTGTACGAGGGATTGGGACACGCCATCAATGACGACGAGATTCGGGTTATCAACTCGTTCATCGAGCGACTCGGCTAACGAGACAGGCGAGTCTCCGGAGTCTCGGCGAAGGAAAAAAACGAGAACGCGACGTCGGAGTCGGAAGGTACGACCGCGGGGTTGCGGCTAGACTTCGTCGATGAGGGAGCCGTAGACGGACTCGGCGTCGGCGGGCACGTCGAAGTCGTGGTAGTGTTCGCCCTTCTCTTTCGAGAGGATGTTGAGGGCGGCGGCCGCGCCGTCGCCGGCGGAGATGACGGCCTGCCACTCCTCGGCGCGGACCATCGCGCCCGTGGCGTAGGCGTCCTCGACGCTCGTCTCCATCGTCACGTCCACGTCGACGATTTCGTCGTCGAACGCGCAGCCGAGCGACTCCGCGAGGTCGCGGTTCGCGCCCGTGGCGAGCACGACGTAGTCGGCCTCGTACTCGTCGTCGCCGGTCGTGACCACGAAGCCGTCGTCGCTCTCGCTCACGTCGGTGACTTCCTCGCCCTGGTGGCGCTCCGCGTCGAAGTGGTCGACCTGCGTGCGGAGCGTCTCCATGTAGTCCGAGCCGTCGATGGAGCCGATTCCGGGGTAGTTGAACAGATGCGCCTTGTGCATCCACGTCTTGTCGGTGTCGAAGACCGTCGTGGAGAGCCCGTTCTTCGCGGCGAAGAGGGAGGTTGTCAGACCAGCGGGACCGCCGCCGATGACGATTACGTCTGCCATGTTCCATGCACTAGCGTACTCGATAAAGAACCCCAGCAAAGCGGATATTTTGTAGTACGCTCGATTACGCGCTATCGCGGTTCATTCGTCGAACTGCGACTCGGCGAACGAGACGGCGAACTGGTCGCGCATCTCGCGGCGGAGCATCTCGCTCATCACCTCGTAGACGACCGGTTGCGGGTATTTCTCCAGCAACGTGGCGAGTTCGACGGCGCAGTCGGACTTCAGGGCGGCAAATTCGGCAGTCCACGGTGGATTACTATTACTCATTAACCGCACATTCTTCCACGCGTAGTTATGAATTTTGCTTGAAACAAACGAGAACGGTCGACGACGGTCGCACCGCTCGCCGGAACACGTGCGGACGGTCGGTAGAAGGGTGCCGGTCTGGCGGGACGAACTCGCCCCGCCGGATGCCCTGTGTTGGGCACCCTTTCACGGTAACCTGTGGTGGTCGCGCGGGAAACGGTGGGTTCGTTCTGTTACGCGACGTTACTCGAAGAGTTCGACGGCCTGGTCGTAGCGGGCGGCGGGTTCGTCCCAGTCGACGACCTCGAAGAACGCGGAGACGAAGTCGCCGCGGGCCGGGCCGTAGTCGTGGTAGTAGGAGTGTTCCCAGACGTCGAGCGCGAGGATAGGGTGGGAGCCCCAGAGCGCACCCTGGTCGTGCTTGTCGACGACGACGTTCCGAAGCTGGTTCGAGAACGAGTCGTAGACGAGAAGCGCCCAGCCGCCGGCTGCGCCGGCCGCCGCTTCGAATTCACCCTTCCAGGCTTCGTAGGAGCCGAAGTCCTCGGCGATGCGCTCTGCGAGCGCACCCTCGGGCTCGTCGCCGCCTTCCGGCGACATGTTCTGCCAGAACAGGTCGTGCAGAATGTGTCCCGAGCCGTTGTGGGTGACGTTACGAAGCGCGCCGGCAGACGAGCCGAACTCGCCTGCTTCGCGGTTGTCGGCGAGGGTCTCCTCGGCCGCGTTCCAGCCGTTGACGTAGCCCTGATGGTGGGTGTCGTGATGCCACGTCAGCACCTGCTCGGAGATGTGGGGCTCAAGCGCGTCGTACTCGTACGGGAGGGGGTCAAGTTCGTAGTCTGACATTGGTGTTCGCAGTTAGACCGAGGGACCGAACACACATGTACTTTCGCTGAACGCGATTTACGTAGTGGATGTGATAGTTTACGCTCGCACCTCGACCCACGATTTACTAGCTCTTGGGGAGTGCCTGCGGGCCGAGCAGTAGGACGCCTTTCAAATAGACGAATCCGAGTCGTTCGCCTGGTTCGAGATCTGGGGAGATGCACTCTGCGGGCGGGATAAAGCCCTGGCTTCGCGGAGTTGCCGTTCGTGTTTAGTAGCCAACAATTTATTATAGTAGACCGCCGTCACGAACTGACGTGCTCGAAGAGTTCAACGATTCGTCATTACAAACTGATGGAGCGGTTCCTCCCTCTGAACCGGACCCTATCGCACTCTCGGTGTCAGACCTCCACAAGCAGTACGAGGGTAGCGACGGTCGGGTCACGGCAGTCGAGCAAGTGGACTTCGACATCGAGCGGGGCACCGCCGTCGGGTTGCTCGGACCCAATGGTGCCGGGAAGACGACCACGATTAAATCGTTGCTCGGCCTCATCGTTCCCACGAACGGAACGGTCCAGATTCACGGGACTGACGTACATGACGAACCGGAGCGCGCGTACCAACACATCGGGGCGATGCTGGAGGGCGCTCGGAACGTCTACTGGCGGTTGACGGTTCGGGAGAATATGCGGTTTTTCGCGGCACTCGCCGGAGAGTCGACGGGGCAAACAGAGCGACGTCAACAGGAACTGCTCGATAAATTTGGGCTCACAGACAAAGCTGACTCGACCGTCAGAGAACTCTCGCGGGGCGAAAAGCAGAAAGTCTCGCTCGCCTGCACGCTCGCGAGGGACGCCGACGTCGTTCTGCTGGACGAGCCGACGCTCGGACTCGACGTCGAGAGTTCGCTCGAGCTGCGCAAGGAACTTCGTCGTCTCGTCACGGACCAAGGAACGACGCTTCTCCTGTCGAGCCACGACATGGACGTCATCGAGGACATCTGCGACCGAGTTGTGGTGATGAATGACGGTGAGGTCGTCACCGACCAGAGCGTCTCGGACCTCCTCGACGTGTTCGACATACAGTCGTATCGTATCGTAGTCGATGGGACGCTCTCACAGCGGGACCGTCAGCACCTCTCGGCTCAGTTCGACGCGGACTCGTTCGAGACGAGAGGTGATTCGACCCAGTTTTCGGTCCGCGTCGGCGGCGACGAGTTCTACCGACTCGTCGACGGACTGCGCGAGGTCGGGTGCGAAGTCGAGTCGTTCACTTCGGTCGAACCAGATCTCGAGGAGATATTCATCCAACTGACAAACGAGTCTTCGGAGGGCTCACTCGGATCTGACCGCCCACCACAGATGGACACGCAGACATGAGTTCGGAGCCAGCGCACTCGACTAGCCTCGGTGGGACGACGACACTCGTCGGCCTCGGTCGCCTCCTCTGGGAGGTCATCAGAAAACAGTTCACCGTGATGCTCCGGTACCGCGTGAACTTCGCCATCAACGTGGCGACGATGTACGTGTTCTTCGCCATCGTCTTCTTCGGCGGGCAAGCGGTGGTGGGCGGAATCGGTGGGTCGCCACAATCGCTCGACTCGACGCTCAACGGCGTCATCGTCGGTTGGTTCCTCTGGACGATGGCGCAAGGCGCGTACTCCGGTCTCTCGGGGAACATCACACAGGAGTCCCAGTGGGGAACCCTCGAACAGCTATACATGTCTCCGTTCGGATTCGGCCGCGTCATGCTCCTGAAAGCGGCCTCGAACGTGATTCAGAGCATGGCCATCGGCGGAGTTATCCTCATTCTCATGCTGGTGACCACGGGACGGACGCTCTCGGTCGACCTGCTCACTATCGTCCCCGTGGTAACCGCTTCGCTACTTTCGGTCGTCGGAATCGGGTTCGTGTTCGCGGGTCTCGCGCTCATCTACAAGCGAATCGGTGCGGTTTCGAACCTCATGCAGTTCGCGATGGTCGGTCTCGTGGGTGCCCCAACGGCAGACGTACCGCTCCTTCGACTACTGCCGCTCGTTCAGGGGTCCGCGCTCCTCCAGCAATCGATGCGCCACGGGATTCGACTGTGGGAGTTCTCGGCCGAGGAACTGTCCGTCCTCCTCGGGGTCGGCGTCGGTTACCTCGTCTGCGGATACGTCGTCTTCAAGTACTGCTCGCGGGTCGCTCGTCGCCGCGGCGTCATGGGACACTACTGAGCGAATATCCACCGTTCGGGTGCCGTCCCACTCTCCCCAGCGGCGACGCGAGCTGAGTTTATAACCAATTGCCATTAGATTTATAACATGTCGTCCAGACATACAGTTTGATGTCAGTCGCATTGGACATCGGTATTGCACGTACTGTTGACAAATCACACTACGACGGCCTCTTCGGGTCGATCATCTCCGACAAGTTCGAGATGTCTCACGACAGCACCGGGACGGCGTCGTGTTATCTCCCGTGCCACACGGCCTCGAAGCTCCCCTGCTGCGACACCACCAACTGAGGTGTTTCCGAGCCTTCTCCGCGTCGCTCGACCGCGGAGAAGTACATCAGTTTTTTCTGGCGGCTCGCAGGCGCTCTCCAATTCACCCCACAGCGTACCGATTCACACCTACTATGGCTACATCGACATCTGACGAGACGGTATTCACACAACAACAACGTCGCGAAATCGCCGGTCGTGCCCGGACGCTCCACGAGCGTCTCGAAGGGCCTTCGAACGACCCCGGCCCCGACCCCGAGATATCCCCGACGACGATTCTGGACGAGTGGGAAGGGCTTTTCGCCGACGAAGAACAGTTCTCCGAGCGGCTGTCAGCCGATGGAATCCGGCGGGGAGACATCGAATCGGAGTCGGCGGCCACGAAGTGGCCGAGCGACGTGCCGCTCCCGGCGTGGCTCGAGACAATCGAGGAACTAATCGAGTACCTCCGGTCTTCCGACCCGACGCGCTACTCGAGCACGCCGGATGACGTCCCGTTCCGGGAGCTTTTGACCGGATTCAGCGAGTTCGCGCGGAGTCGGCTCGGGACGCTCTCCGTTCCGGACGAGTCGGTGGAGCCGTTGGTCGAGGGGCTAACCAGACGGTTCCACGCGCTCTGCGTCCGGCCGCTATACGTCGAATTCAAGAGCTTCGTAGAACACTTCGACCCCGAACTAGCTGCGGCCGACCCTGACGAGTTTGACGACCCGCCGACCGAGTACTACGAGGAGTTCATCGACGCGATGTTCGCACATGGGATGTCCAACCTCTGCGTCGAGTACCCCGTTCTCGCCCGGCAAATCGCCGTCATCATCGACAACTGGGTCGATGCGGTCTCCGAACTCTGCCGGCGGATTCGAGACGACACCCCCGCGCTCAAAGCGCGGTTCGACATCGACGGTTCGGTGACCTCGCTCGAACCGCTCTCGACGGACGCGCACGCGAAGGGCCGAATTCCCGTCCGCGTCTCGTTCGGTTCGAGGGACGTTATCTACAAACCGAGAGGTATCGACGGGGGCGTGGCCCTGTACGAAGTGCTCGAACGCGTGAGCGAACGCACGTCGGTCGCGACCTTTCAGTCCCCGGAGTACCTCCCCAGAGACGGCTACGGGTGGATGGAGCCAATAGCGTACGACGACTTAGCCGATACCGACGCAGTGCGGCGGTACTACGAGCAAGCGGGTCTCCTCACTTGCGTCGCGTACGCGCTCAACATGACCGACTGCCAGTACGAGAACCTGCTCGTAGACGGGGAGAGCCCGATGGTCGTCGACGGCGAGACGGCTTTCCACCCCTCCCTTGACCCGGCGGCCATGCCGACGCCGACGGAAGTGTCCACGGTCGCCCACAGTACGATACTCTCTACGCTCTTGGCACCGTGGTCGGTTGGTGACCCGCGCACCCCGAGCGACGACGATGCAGGCGTTCCCCACGCCGGCTTCGGTAGTTCGAGTGAGCGAGCGTTCAAAGACGTCTCCAAACCCGGTATCGAAGCGGCGAACACGGACGTCATGACAGTAGAGGAAGTCCGGCCAGAGGTCAACCTGACCACGAACACCGCGAGTACCGCGGATGGCGACCACCCGCCGGTTTCGTACACCGAGGCGCTCGTCGAGGGGTTCACCGAAGCGTACGACACCATCCGGTCGCTACACGAAGACGGCGCGTTCTTCAGCGACGTGTTGCCGTCCACCCTCGTCGATGGTATCGAAAATCGGTTGGTGTACCGGGCGACGGCCCGATACGGCTCGATTCTCCGGTCGGCGGCCGCACGCGACCCGCTTCGAGACGGGGCCCGCCTCTCGGTCGAGTACGAAAAGCTCGCGGTCCCCTTCTTCGACGGCCGAATCGACGCCGACGGATACTGGCCGTTGTACGCCGCCGAGCGGAGGGCGCTTCGCCGCCGCGATTTCCCTCGGTTCGCGTCGTCGCCGACGAGTAGTACAGTCACTCACGATAGAAACGAGTTGCCCGTCGATGTCGACACGCCGGGATTCGACCGCTGCCGTCAGCGCGTCGCCTCGATGAGCGACGACGACCGCGACCGACAAGCGTGGCTACTACAGTACGCGTTCGGCCCGCAAGTGCCGGGCCCCGCACCCGAACCTGACGTCTCTGCCGAGGTGTTCGGTGCGACCGCGAAGACCCTGTTCGAGGAGGTTCTGGACGCCGGTATCGAGACGCCAGACGGCGACGCCTGGGTGTCTATCTCACCGACGAAGACGGGTATCGACCTCTATCCGACTGACTTCTCGCTGTACCACGGACGCGGTGGTATCGCGCTGGCGGCCGCGGCACTCTTCGAGACCACGGGCGAGACGCGCTATCGAACCGTGGCGGAAGAGGTCTTATCGCCCGTGCTCGACGCCATCGAAGACGGTGGCCCGCCGCCGAACTTGGGTGGGATGCTGGGCGTCGGGTCGGTCGTCTACACGCTTACGGTCATCTCGGAGCTTCTCGACGCCGACGAATACCGCCGCGCCGCGCGGTCCGCCGCGGACGTCGTCACGGAGTCCCACGTAACGAACGACGAAACGTTCGACGTACTGGAGGGGGCCGCCGGGACCATGCTTGGCCTCCTCGCGTACTACGACCGGCACGGCGACGAGTCCGTTCTCGACCGGGCAGTCGCGTGCGGAGAGCGCCTCCTTGATGGCCGCGTGCTGGAAGACGGCTACCGAGTGTGGCGAACTGCCGAGGATGAACCGCCGCTCACGGGGTTCTCACACGGTGCGTGCGGAATCGGCTACGCGCTCGCCCGCCTCGCCGAGGCGACGGGGGACGAACGGTTCTTGGACGCAACGCGCGAGGCACTCGCCTTCGAATCGGCGCTGTACGACCCGAACCAGAACAACTGGGCGAAATCGCACGAGGACCCGAGCTATGATGATAAGTGGTGTCACGGGCGGTCGGGAATGGCACTCGCTCGGCTCGGCATCGCGGACGCGCTCGACGACAGCGACCTCCACAACGCCGCGATTGACGCGCTCTCGGAGACCGCGCGAGCCGAACCGTCGAACATGGACCACGTCTGCTGCGGGAACTTCGGGCGGGTCGAAGCGCTTCTCGTCGGCGCGCGCCGCGGCCCCCTCGACGGCTCACACGCAATCGAACTGGCCCGCCGGTGTCTCACTCGGAGAGACGCCCACGGCGAGTTTTCGATGACCGGACACACGGCGACCTTTCCGAACCCGATGTTCTTCCACGGCCTCTCCGGCGTCGTCTACTCGCTGTTACGACTGGAGAACCCCGACCGACTTCCCTCCGTCCTCCTCTTGGAGTAAGTGGGGCCTTCACTCTCTACCACTCTCCTCCACTCACTCGTCGTCGCCGACCCGGGCGTCGTCGAGTTCGGCCTGCACCGCGCCCCACGACACCGGCGGTTCGAACGCGGCGAGCGTCGCCTCGAACGACTCGATTCGCGCCCCGTACTCGTCGCCCCACGACGGTCGGACGAGCTCGTCGAGTCGCCCGCGGAGCCGTTCAACGCGGGCGTCGAGTTCGTCGAGGTCGGCGGCGGCGTCGCCGAGACCGTCGCTCTCAGCGGCCGACTCGGGAGCCAGTTCCCGCAGGTCGGCGAGTTCGGCCCGCACGTCCTCGACCAGCAGGTCGGAGACGCGGGCGCGGAGCGCGGCGTTGTACCACTCGGTCGCGCGGTCGTCGCCTCCCGCCTCGGGCGTGTCGGCATCGTTCGCGTCGGCGACGAACGCCACTCGGTCGGCAAGCCCGTCGAGCGACTGTTCGAGCGCCGTCACGTCGCCGTCGAGCCCGCGCACGCGAACGTCGTGGTTCGACAGCCAGCGCTCGAACTCCTCGATGTCGAGTTGTACGTTGTCCGCGTGCGCGGTGAGCGCCTGCGACTCGGACGCGACCTCCCGGAGTCCGAGCACAGTATCGTAGACGGACCGGGGGTCGTCGCGCCACCCGGAGAGCCCCTGTAACTTCTCGCCGAGCGATTCGACCCGCTCGGCCGCGTTCGCGACCTTCGACTCGAACACGTCGAGACGGGACCGAACGGCACCGACGGCCGCGTCGTCGCCGGCGGCCTCACCGGCGTCGTCGAGGTCGATGGACGCGAGTTCGACGCGCGTCTCCGCGGTCGAGAGAATCATCGACGTGTCCGTGACCGCCGAGTCGACGCCGTCGGCCGTCACGATGCCGTCTTCGGTCACGTGGTCGAGCACCGCGCGAACGGTGTCGGGGTCTCGGGACTCGTCGGCGTCCACGACGCGCTCGACCGCCGCGGATTTCGACAGACCGACGATACGTTCTGAGCCGGTGGTTCCGTCCTGCTGGGCCATCGTGCGTACGTATCCCGGGGCCCGTTATATTTTCTGTCGTCTCGATTACGTTCGAGTATATAGGTCTCGGTACCGATGTGTGCGCTAATATCGAACTATTTCGACTCTTAGTGTTACGTTGAACTCTGATAGAACTAAAGTGGTATTATAAACGCATTTTATTTAAAACCGGGTCTGACCACGTGATGGCGCAAGATTCCAAGAAGTTGGCAGGCAGCGTATCACGTCGGCAGTTCCTCGTCGCATCGAGCGCGGCGGGCGTCGCGGGGCTCGCCGGTTGTTCGGGGCAGTCGAACCCCGAGACCGACGCGCCGGCGACCGAAGAAGAAGAGACGGACGCTCCGGAGACCACGACCTCGACCCCCGAGGAGACGACCGAATCGAGCGCGCCGCAGATGCTCACCGCCGAGGGCTCCTCGACGGTGTATCCCATCGCGAACAAGGGGAGTTCCTACTGGAACTCCAACGCGCCGCCGAGCGACGGCGAGTACTGGGGTTCGAACGACGAATCTACCGTCCCCGGCTGGGACGAACTCGGCGCACCGGACATGCGTCTGGCCGACTACTTCGCATCCCTCTACGGCTTCGAGCCGACCGAGACGCAGGCGAACCCCGCGTTCGCAACGTCCATCGGCCTGAGCCACTCCGGGACGGGCTGTAAGTCCGTCCGTGACGGCCTCGTGGACATCGGTAACTCCTCTGGCCCCATCACGGCAGAACTCGGCATCAGCGAAGAAGAGCGCGACGCGAACTACGTGGACCACGTCCTCGGCCGCGACGGCCAGCCCGTCGTCGTCTCGAAGGACGTCTACGACGCAGGCGTGACGGAACTCACCGGCGAAGAAGTTCGCAAAATCTACCAGGACGAAATCACCAACTGGAGCGAAGTCGGCGGCCACGACCAGGAAATCTACGTGGTCGGCCGCGCGGAAGGCTCCGGGACGGACACCTCGTTCCGCCTCAACATGCTCGGCAGCGCCGACGCCTCGATGGAGGGCGTCGACACCCGGAAGGGCCAGAACCAGCAGGTTGCGACCGTCGTCCAGCAGAACGACGGTGCCATCGCGTACATGGCACTCGCGTTCACCGGCCCGCAGGTCCAGCCCATCGGTATCGAATTCGAGGGCACGCTCTACGCGCCGGACAAGAGCGCGGAGCACACCATCTTCGACAGCGACTACCCACTCAACCGCGACCTCCACCAGTACACGACCATCACGGAGGACACCCCGAGCGGGACGGACATGCGCGAAGCCGCGTTCATGAACATGTTCCTGACCACGTTCGGTCAGAAGGTGTTCGTCGAGGACAACAACTACATCCCACTGCCTGACAAGGACCTTCAGTCCGAGAAGGACAAGCTTCCGAGCCAAGCGTAACGCGACTCGGACGCGGTAGCGGTTCCTGAACCTCGTTCTTTCCATTCATCGACGCTCCAATCATGAACGTACTTCCAAACTCCGACGGTGCCGGCCTCCGAGCGGCGGCTCGGCGAGGGCTCCGGCGCGGTCGCGACTTCGTCGACGAGACGCCGCCTGACGCGCTCGTCACGGTCACGGTCGCGGCGGTGTCGCTTCTCGCGGCGTTCGCGGGCTTTCTGGCCGTCTCCTCGCTGACGGCTATCCCGTTCGCGGTGTTCCTCGTCGCGACGGGCTACGGCTGGCTCAGACACCAAGAATTGACAGCGCGCGTGCTCACGCTGACGACGACGGTCTCGACCATCCTCGTCCTCGGGCTCATTCTCGTCTTCATCTTCGCGGAGGCGTGGCCGACCGTGCAGTACGCGACCGTGAACGTCTTCGGCGTGCCGATTCCCGGCCTGCGACTCTTCATCGAGACGCGCTGGAGTCCGGTGACGCCGCCGATTCAGTACTCGCTCGTCCCGATGATTCACGGGACGGTGCTCGTCACCATCATCGCGACGGCGGTCGCCGCCCCGCTGGGCGTGGCCGCGGCGCTCTTCCTCAGCGAAATCGCCCCGCGGACCGTCCGCGAACTCGTCAAACCGGGGGTCGAGATTCTGGCGGGCATCCCTTCCATCGTCTACGGTTTCATCGGCTTTACCATCCTCAGCCCGTGGGCGGCCGACCAGTTCGACATCGTCGGGCAGGGCACGTACCTGTTCGTCGGCATCGTCGTCGGCCTGATGGCGCTCCCGACGGTCGTCTCGGTCGCCGAAGACGCGCTCAACAGCGTCCCCGAGTCGATGAAAAGCGGGTCGCTCGCTCTCGGCACGACCGACTGGCAGACGATGACCTCCATCACGTTGCCGGCGGCGTTCTCGGGCGTCTCGGCCGCGGTCCTCCTCGGCGTGGGCCGCGCCATCGGCGAGACGATGGCGGCCACCGTGATGCTCCGCGGCAGTCCGGGCCTCACGAAGCCGCTGTACAACGTCTTCTACGGTAACGACACGCTCACGTCGCTCATCGCGGCGAACTACGGCGACGCCGACGGTCTCCAGCTCTCGGCGCTGTTCGTCGCGGGCGTCATCCTGTTCGTCACGGTGCTGTTCCTCAGCATCGGCTCGCAGTACATCGAGGCGCGCATGCGCCGGAAGCTCGGAGGTGCCGAATAATGGCGGGCGCGACCGACACCGCGCTCGTCAGCGAGGACACCTCCGAAACAGAAGCGGTCGCCGCCGGCGCGGTGGGACTGGCGGCGGTGCTGTTCGCCCTCTCGCTCGCGTCGGTGTTCGAACTCGTGACCATCACCGACCCCGTCGCGGGCGTGCCGATGGTCGCGCTCCTCGGCGGACTGTTGGTCGTTCTCGGCTTCGCCGTCGTCACCTTCGGCGTCGGCTCCCGACTCGGCTACGTCGCCACCGACCCCAGACCGACCGCCGGGCTTCTCGCCTCCGGGACGTTCGGCCTCATCTGGTTCGTCGTCGGCGGACTGGTCGCCTCGCAGACGCTCGGGCTCGGGACGGCCGGGTGGGTCGTCGCGTCGCTCGTCACCGGCGGGGCCGCGTTCGCGGTGAGCGCGCTCCCCCGCGAGGACATCGGCTCGACGCTCCCCGCCGGCGCGCTGGCCGTCTTCGCCGGCGTCGTCTTCCTCACCGGCGTCATCGGCCCATCGTGGCTCTGGGACCTCGGGTGGGAACAGCAGGCGTCGTTCAACGCCGAGTTCACGATTCCGGTCCTGACGGCGTTCTGTTCCCTGCTCGTCGGCTGGGCCGCCGCGAAGGCCTACGGCGGGTTCGGCGCGCGCGGCCGCCACATCGGCGCGTACGTCCTCGTCTACCTGAACGCCATCTCCATCATCGCGCTGCTGTTCCTCCTCGTCGCGTTTACGGTCCTGAAGGGCCTGCCGGGGCTGTTCAAGGGCCTCGCGTTCGGCGCGGGTGCGGGTCCCGAAGTGACGCTCGTCGGCGTGACGTTCTCGCTTCCCGTCTCGTGGCCGTTCGTGATGAACGGCGTTGCGCTCCTCAACGACGTGAACGGCGTCCTTCCGGCCATCGTGGGCACGATTTGGCTCGTCGTCGGCGCGGTGCTGTTCGCCGTTCCGCTCGGTATCGGTGCGGCAGTCTTCATCACCGAGTACGCCGACCGCGGGCGCTTCACGCAGGTCGTCGAAATCGCAACTAACGGTCTGTGGAGCACGCCCAGCATCGTCTTCGGGCTGTTCGGACTGGCGTTCCTCGTTCCGCGGCTCGGCAACCAGAAGTCGCTGCTGGCGGGGATGCTCACGCTCGGCTTCATGCTCCTCCCGCTCGTCGTCATCACGAGTCGGGAGTCGATGCTGGCGGTCCCCGACGAGTACCGCGACGCGAGCGCAGCCCTCGGCGTCACGAAGTGGCAGACCGTTCGGAGCATCGTCCTCCCGGCAGCGCTTCCGGGCATCGTCACGGGTATCATCCTCGGGGTCGGCCGCATCGCCGGCGAGAACGCGCCGATTCTCCTGACCATGTCGGGGAGCGTCGCCCCGCCGGGCAGCCAGACGGTCGACGTGCTCGGCGGCTTCCAGCTCCAGTACGCGCCGCCGTTCGTCACCAACCCCGAACTGATGCAGGCGACCTCGGCGCTTCCGTATCAGCTCTACTCGCTTATCACCGCGGGCGTCGGGCAGTCGTCGAACATCAGCGCCATCGACGAGTTCCGGTGGGCGACGGCGCTCATCCTGCTCGTGGTCGTCTTGGGCTTCTACGCGATCGGCATCGCGACGCGATACTACTTCCGGAGTAAACTTCAGCACGACTAACCATGAGTGAAACCAGACAGACGACGGACGACGCACAGGCGACGGCGGACAGCGAACTCGCCGGCGGCGCGAGCCCCGGCACCGACCAGCCGCTCGAAGTCACGAGCGGCGAGACGCGCGAGCGGACCCGCGAGGAGTGGGTCGAACACGAGTTCGAGGGCGAGGCGAAGCTCTCGGTCTCCGACCTCGACGTGTACTACGGCGACGACCACGCGCTGAAGAGCGTCTCGATGGAGATTCCCGAAAACAGCGTCACGGCGCTCATCGGCCCCTCCGGCTGCGGGAAGTCGACGTTCCTCCGGTGTCTCAACCGAATGAACGACCGCATCAAGGCCGCGAGCATCGACGGCTCGGTCCGACTCGAAGGCGAGGAACTCTACCAGGACGGCGTCAACCTCGTCGAACTTCGCAAGCGCGTCGGTATGGTGTTTCAGTCGCCGAACCCGTTCCCGAAGAGCATCGCGGACAACATCTCCTACGGCCCGCGGAAGCACGGCGACCTCGACACCGGTCTGCTCGCCAACCTGCTCGGCCGGAGCGACGACGACGCGGTCGACGAACTCGTCGAGCGCTCCCTCCGACAGGCGGCGCTGTGGGACGAGGTGAACGACCGCCTCGACGACAACGCGCTCGGGCTCTCGGGCGGTCAGCAACAGCGGCTCTGCATCGCCCGCGCGCTGGCGACCGACCCCGAAGTGCTGCTCATGGACGAACCCGCCTCGGCGCTCGACCCCATCGCGACCTCGAAAATCGAGGACCTCGTCCACGACCTCGCCGAGGAGTACACGGTCGTCATCGTCACCCACAACATGCAGCAGGCGGCGCGCATCTCGGACCAGACGGCGGTGTTCCTCACCGGCGGCGAACTCGTCGAGTACGGCGACACCGACCAGGTGTTCGAAGACCCCCAGAGCCAGCGCGTCGAGGACTACATCAGCGGGAAGTTCGGGTAGTCGACGCCAGACCCACACCCGCCGTCTCGACCCGGACAGACCGCCAACCCGCCCGCCCGTCCCCGCGGCCGGTATCCCGACTTCGACTTCCCGACGCGACGACGGGGTTCGACGACTTGCCGCCGTCGGAGTCGGCCCATCAGTCGGCGGCGCTCGCTTCTCGCCAGTCGAGCCACCCGCCGAGGCGGGGTCGGCGTCACCGCGGAACTGGCATTCAGACAACACGAACTCAGACAGCCAACACAATGGAGACACGCAAGATTCAGCAGGTCAGCAACGGGACGTTCACCGTCTCGCTCCCCCGAGAGTGGGCGGACGGTGAGGGCATCACCGCCGGAACCGTCGTCAACCTCCACACGCACCTCGACGGGATGTTAGTCGTGCAGGCTCCCGAGCGCGAGGACGATTCGTCGATGCAGTTCACGGTGACTGTCGGTGGGAGCGACGCGGACGGCAGAGTCGACTCCGCAGGCGGCGACTTCCTCGAACAGACGCTCCGGGCGGCCTACGCCGCCGGGTCGAAACAGGTCGTCATCGAGGCCGACGGGACGTTCGACGCCGAACAGCGACAGGCCGTCAGGCGGGTCGCACGGAACCTCGTCGGCGTGACCATCACGGAGGAGTCGGACACCGCCGTCACGGTGCGGAACGTCCTCGACGCGAACGAGGTCTCTATCCGCCAGTCGGTTCGACAACTCCAGTTCGTCGCCGTCTCGATGCACCGCGACGCGACCGCCGCACTCACCGGTGCCGCCCCCCTCGACGGCTTCGCGGAGCGCGACGACCGCGCCGACCGCCTGTTCGCCATGGTCGACCGGCACTTCACCCGCGGGCTCGACCGCCTCGACGAGGTGGACGCCCTCGGAGAGACGCGCCCGGAGCTGTTCCGACTCCACACCGCGGCCCGCGAGTTAGAGCGCGTTGCCGACCAGGCCGAGCGAATCGCCGCCGTCGCGTCGGCGGTCGCCGACCCGCTTCCTCCCGCAGTCGCCGACGAGGTGTCCGAACTCGCCGAGTTGGTCCCGGAGTCGCTCGAATCAGCGGTACAGGTCGCCCTCGAAGGCGACGACCCCGACGCGGCGCGGGAGGCGCTGGCGGCGCGCGACCGGGTCTGCGAGGGCGTCGCCGACGTGGAGCGACGGCTGTTCGAGGAGGTCGACGCTGACGCAAACTACCGATTCGCGCACGCACTTCACGCGCTCGAACGAACTGCCGAACACGCCGGTAACGTCGCCGAAGTCGGGCTCAGGACGGCGGTCCGGACCCGAAACATGGACGAAAAGCCCGCCCGCGAGGGCGGCACCGAGTCCGCGGAACACACCCAGCGCGCGTAGGGCGTCCGTTCGGCGGTCGTACGATTTTCACCACTCGAGGAGCGTCCGAAGGCGAGGAACCGGTCTGTACGTCCGTCCGCGGTCGTCGAAGTAGGCCCGCGTCCGACGCTTGCCGTCGACGATGAACCGAAGGCGGTCCCGCGGCGTTCGGTTCCGCAGGTGGAACGAACTCGCGGGGTCGAACACCAGTCCGCGCGCGTCCTTCCGACACCGACCGCGGATGAGTCGCTGTTCGAGCTTCGCGAGGTCCGCGTCGTGCCAGTGGACGAGGACGCACGCGGGCTGGCCGTCGACCGGCCTCACGTCGTCCGGCGGCGTCAGCCGGAGCCGACCGTCGCGGACGGTCGCGGACGAAACCGGCCAACTTCGGGGATACCCCGCGTCGTCGGTGACGGTCGCGACCACCCGGTCGTACGTCTCCGCCTCTCCGCTGTCGACGCCGGCCGCGTTCCACGTCGGGACCGTCGTCGTGCCATCGGACGGGCGGGAGTCGACTGCAGTCGGCCGAATTTCGATGAGAATCCGAAGCCCGTACCAGTCCAGAAGGAGCAGCCCGAGCCGCGTTCCGAGGAAGTCTGCCGCCTCGACCATCGCCTCCCGTTTCGGCGACGGCGGCTCGTCGCGGATGAGTCGCTCGACGACGGCGGTGTTCGCTTCCAAGTCGTCGTCTCGAACCGTTGCGCGTCCAGTGAGGTGCAATCGACCCTCACCTTCGTGGAGCAGGAGCGACACCCGCGGGTTGGCCGCCGCTCGCTCGGCTTTCCCCGCGAACGCCGGCGCGGCCGTTACCACGACGACCTCCCGTTCGCGGTCGAAAAAGGGCGTGACCGGCACCACCGCCGGGCGGTCGTCGCGGGTCGTCGCGAACTCGGCCGTCAGCGAGTCGTACACGGCGTCTCGAATCCGGTCGGTCGCGGTGGACGCCGTCACAGACGACTCCGGGGGCGCGGCAATCGATCCGTTTCCGGAGCTTCGATGCGAACCCAGCGCCGAGGACAAGGGTCAGTCATCGAATCCCCAGCCGCTCGTGCGCAGCCCTCGGAACGTCGACCGCAGTCCGCGCTCGGCCTCGCCGGGGTGTGGGAGTCCCAGCCGAAACGCGACCTCGTCCTGCCGCTTCGGCGGGTCGAACAGTTGTGGCTCAGACAGCCCCCAGACAGTCGGGGGCGGCGCTCCGGCCCCCGTGCGCTCGACGATGCCACCGACGGCTCGGCGGGCCGCCTCGTTCGCGCTCTCCATCGTCGCCAAGTCAGTGTCCGTGCGGACGTAGTCGGCCGCCAACACGAGGTTCGGTGCGTCGGTCACCGCAGGGGGCCGGTCTCGGAGCGAGCCGACCGTGTTGATTAGGAGCGGTTCGTGATTCTCCATGCCGTCGCCGGTCTCGACGATTGCGGGGTCGAGAACCCAGTCGTACAGGTACTCGGTCGAGAGCCGCTCCGCATCCCGGTTGAGGTGAGCCGTCAGTTGGTGCCAGACCTCGGTTTTGATCTCCTCGCGGCTACACTCGCGGGCCGGCTTGTCGTACACCGATCCGGGGGTCTCCCAGTCCGAGATAATGGCGGAGAGGACCCCTCGAATCGAGCCGTCGGCACACGTCTCGATGTCGAACGGGCCGTCGTCCCAGAACTGGCGCTGCGAGATCGCGGTCAGCGCCCACGGGGAGTCTGTGTACGCTTGATGGCCGCGCGCGAGTGGCAGGTCCTCGGTGAGGTAGAACTGAATCCCGTTCATCCAAGCGGTGTCGAGTCGCCCGATGGTTCCGAGCGACGGGGCCGCCAGCCGGAGTTCCGGCGTCACCAACGACGCCATTACCTCGACCGGAAGCGCCGCCACGTAGTAGTCCGCGGTCACTCGTTCCCCGCCGGCGAGTTCGACGCCGGTGACGCGACGGCCGTCGGAGTCGATTTTCGTGACCGGCGATTCCGTGCGGACGGACACGCCCAACGATTCCAGATAGGACTCCCACGGCGTCATCCAGACCTCGCTCGTCGGGCCGTTGAGCACCGCCTCGGTCGGCCGGTTGGGGTCAATCTGATCGAGCATCAACTGCGCGTAGATCTGTCCGATGGTACGGGCGCTCCCGCGCTGGGGCTTCAGCGCGACGAGTGCCTGCGTGCTCTCGGCGAGGTGCTTGCGGTAGGCCGGTGACTGCGCCTCCGCGTCGACGAACTCCCACCACGACACGCGGTCGAGTTCCCGTTCGCGGCGCGCTCGACAACTCGTCAGCAGCACCAGCAGGCGTCGTAAGAAGTAGTTCGTCTCGGCGGGGCTGATTTCGCCGCCGCCGATTGTCGGTTTGAGCGCGGCGACCCACTCGGCAATCGTGTTCGGCGTCCGCGTCTCGGACCGCATCTCTTCGCCCGTCGTCGTCGCGATGAGCGTTTCGTCCGTCTCGACGAGGTTGTCCGCGACCGTGCCCCCGGCCGCCCGCGGAATTCGGCCGAGCGTGTCGCGGAGATTCCGATAAAACCCCGGGAAGAACCGAAACCCGTGTTCTGCCGGCAGCGAGTGACCGTCGTCACCGGAGGGGACCGAGAAGCTCCGAGCTTTCCCGCCCAGTCGCGATTTGGCCTCGTACACGGTCACGTCGAAGCCGCGTTCCCCGAGTTCGTGCGCCGCGCTCAGCCCGCCGACCCCTCCCCCGAGAACGGCGACTCGAAAACTGCCTGCTGACATACGCTACTCGTGGTGCGAGACGGAATAATTATTTGCAATATCGAAGCATCTGCCGTCTCAGCGGGCGAGAACCGCGCCACACCCGCCCCGTAGCAGAGAACGGGTCGACGGAGACGACGAGAGCGTCGCTACAACGTGGTTGCGTCTTCGGGAACTTCGGGAACTGACGTCCAACACCGGTTCCGAGAGTCGTCAGCGGAGACGAGCGGGGTATCAGAACAGAGGGGTGTGTGCGCGAGTCGATAGACGAACTCGCCGTGGCTCACGTAGTACCCCGATGGAATCGACGCTTCGTGCTCCGAGCGGTCGTAGTACGGAAGGTCCTCCAGTGCGGCCGCGACAGCCGCGTACTCGTCTCTGGCCAGACGAAAGTCCATCACGCTGTAGGGGTCTCGTTGGGTCACTCGGTCGAGCGCTCGCAGTATCAACTCCGCTCCGTCGAGTCGTTCGTCCGAGGCGGAAACGATCTCCGCGGCCTCCGGTGACGGGATGTGCATCACCGTGAGTACGCCCCCGTTGACTCCTTCGACGGTGAGACAGCCGCTCAGCGCGGCGACCGAACCGAGCCCGATGTTGCAAGTAGCGACCGCCGATTCACGACGCTGTAACTCCGACGGAGTCACATCACCGTTCCGGTGCCCGGCGCGTTCTGGCCGGGGCTCACGCGACTTCGGGAACGAGATTCGTCAGGGCGCGGTCGCCGAACAGGACGACGAGCGCCGCGCCGACGAGGTTAAAGACGAGGTCGAGGGCGGTGTCGGCCCGGCCGTAGGAGACGAGCACGGGTTCGATACCGAGCGCGTCGGCCCCGCGGTGGATGGCGTACTCGGCGAGTTCCCAGAGCACGCCGGCGCAGACCACGACCGCGAGGACGCGCGTCGAGGGGTCGCGGCCGCGGCGGCGCGAGAGGACGTAGACGACCCCGCCGAGAATCGTCGCCGAGTGGGCGTGGGTGAGGTGGTCCCACCACCACACGTCGTCGTAGGGGCCGAGCATCCCGACCGAGTGGGTCAGCATCGCCGATTCGACGTAGAGGCGCTGCCACGGACGGAACTCGACGCCGGCCAGTCGCTCGACTGCGACGGGGAGGAACGTGCCCGCGAGGGCGAACACGGCGTTCACCATCGCGGCCGGGTTGCGGCGGCGGAGCCCCGTCAGGAACACGGCGACGATGGCAGCCCTGATTCCGTCGTCTGGTCGCCGCCGTCCCGCTGAATCACTCGTCTCGGTCACGGTTGTTCTCACCGAGACTGTCGTCGGCTTCGGGTAAAAACGTTGACAGCCGGACGGCGGTCGGTTCCGGACGAACGGCCGCCCTCAGACGACGGTCGCGAGCGCGTCCATCACGCGGTCGACCTTCTCCACGTCGGCGTTGTAACCCATGTGGCCGACGCGGAGGATGTCGTCGGCGAGGTCGGCGAGGCCGGTCGCGAGGACGATGTCGTGTTCGGCTTCGAGTTCGTTCCGGACGCGTTTCGCCTCGTCGGGAAGGTAAAACGCCGTCACCGTCGGAGCGCTCCGCTCGGCGTCGGGGTAGACGTCGAGTCCGAGGTCGGCCCCGCGCTCGCGGCAGTGCGCGGCGGCCTCCTCGTGGCGCTCGTAGACGGCGTCGAGGCCCGCTTCGAGGAGCATCGACAGCGACTCGTCGAGGGCGGCGACGTTCGCGCCGAGGTGGGTGTACGGGAAGCCCCCGCTCGTGTCGCGCCACGGCAGGAGGTTCGTGTAGAGGGAGTCGGGGTCGCGCTCCTCGATGACCTCCCACGCGCGGTCGCTGACGGCGACCGTGGTGAGGCCCGGGGGCGAGCTGAACGCCTTCTGGGACGCGCCGAGGTTGATGTCGATGTGCTCGCTCGGGACGGGGGTGCCGCCGAGCGAGGAGACGGCGTCGACGATGGTCAACACGCCGTGGTCGGACAGAAGTTCGAGGACCGGCGCGATGTCGTTGAGCGTCCCCGTCGGCGTCTCGCAGTGGACCATCGTGGCGACCTCGAACTCGCCCTCGTGGAGCGCGGCTTCGACGCCCGTCACGTCGAGCGGGTCGGTGTAGTCGGCACCGACGACGGTCGGTTCGCCGCCGTAGCTCTCGACGAAGTCGGCGAAGCCGTCGCCGTAGAGGCCGTTCGAGACGCAGAGCACGTCGTCGCCGGGGGCGACCGTGGAGGCGATGGCGGCTTCGAGACCGAGGATACCCTCGCCGCCCATGACGACCACGTCGTCGTCGGTGTCGTAGACGCGCCGGAGCTTCTCGCAGACGCCGTCGTAGGTGTCGAAGAAGGACTGCTCGATATCGGGATTCGGCATCGGCTCGCTCAGTCGGTCGCGGACCCGCGGCGGCACGGCCGTGGGACCGGGTGTCATCAGCATGGATTCCCGTTACGAACAGAGCGTCTTAGCAGTACGGCATCCGCGGCGGGTGCCCGACCACGGCCTGCTCGGCGGGGGTGGTGGGCGGCGGACGCGGCCGGCGAGCGCGACCGCCAGCGCCGGCGGCGGACGGGAAGGCACAAAAGCGCCCTCGCCGTCACCCACGTGTATGGGCAAACTCTCACCTGCGGACCTCGACCGTTACGTCTTCTCGCGGACGGGGGCCCCCAACGACGACCTGCTCGTCGGGGCCGGCTACGGCGAGGACGCCGCCGCCGTCGCCACCGGCGAGGGGACGATGGTCGTCAGCACCGACCCCATCTCGCTCGCCGCCGAGCGCATCGGCACCCTCGGCGTCGCTATCGCCAGCAACGACGTGGCCGCCTGCGGGGGCGTGCCCGAGTGGCTCGTGAGCACCGTCCTCCTCCCCGAACCCGACGTGGACCTGCTCGACGACATCACCGCCCAACTCGACGCGGAGGCCAACAGACTCGGCATCAGTATCGTCGGCGGCCACACCGAGACGGTCGCCGGTCTCTCCCGGCCGCTCCTGTCGCTCACCTGTATGGGTCCGACCGACCGGTACGTCCCGACCGGCGGCGCGGAACCCGGCGACGCGGTGATTCTCACCAAGGGTGCCGGCGTCGAGGGCACCGCCGTCCTCGCCACCGACTTCCGCGCCGACCTCGATGCCGCCGGCGTCGACGCCGAGACGGTCGAGCGCGCCGCGGGCTTCTTCGACGACATCAGCGTCCTCCCCGAATCCGCCGTGCTCGCGTCCGACGCGACCGCGATGCACGACCCGACCGAGGGCGGCGTCCTCAACGGACTGGTCGAACTCGCCTGCGCTTCCGGCGTCCGAATCGAGGTCGACGGCGACGACGTGCCCGTCCGCCCCGAGACGCGGGCGCTCTGCGACGCGATGGGCGTCGACCCGATGCGGATTCTCGGCTCCGGCGCGCTCCTCGCGGCGGTCCCCGGCGACGAGGCCGACGAGGTGCTCGCCGCGCTCGACGACGAGCGAATCGAGGCGACGGTCGTCGGAACCGTCGAGGCGGCGGACGACGGCACGAGCGCGGCCGCGGACACTGACGTTGATTCGGACGTGGGCGTCGTCTACGGCGGGACCGACTACGCCGACGGCGTCGAAGACGACATGTACGACCTCTGGGACTGAACAGAACGCGAGTCGCCGACCGACGCCGCCCCCGGCGACCGACCCAACACAACTTTGACTACTGAAATTCCACTTGTTGATATGACTGCTGAACGTCCGTCTCGACTCGCGAGCGACCCGCCGGGAGCGCCGTCCGCGACCCGGGCCGCGGTGACCAGATGAGAGGCGTCGTCGTCGCCGGCACGGCCTCCGGCGTCGGGAAGACGGTCACGACGCTCGCGGTGTGCCGTGCGCTCGAACGCGAGGGCTACGCGGTCCAGCCGGCCAAGGCCGGCCCCGACTTCATCGACCCCTCACACCACGCCGCCGTCGTCGGCAAACCGTCGCTGACGCTCGACCCGTGGCTCGAAGGCGAAGACGGCATGCGCCGGACCTACGCCCGCGGCGAGGGCGACATCTGCGTCGTCGAAGGCATGATGGGCCTCTACGACGGCGACACCTCGACGGCTCGGGTCGCCGCCCTCCTCGACCTCCCCGTGGTCCTCGTCGCGGACGCGAGAGCCGGGATGCAGAGCGTCGCGGCGACGGCCTACGGCTTCCGGACCTACGCGGACCGCATGGGCATCGAGGCCGACGTGGCCGGCGTCATCGCCTCCCGCGCCCACGGCGGCCGACACGCCGAAGGCATCCGCGACGCCCTCCCCGAGGAACTGCCGTATCTCGGTCGAATCCCGCCGAGCGACGACCTCGAAATCCCCGAGCGCCACCTCGGACTCCACCTCGGCGACGAGGCCCCGCTGTCCGACGAGGCGCTCGACGCCGCGGCCGACGGGATTCGCGCCGACGCGCTCGCCGAGGTGGCGCGAAAACCCGAGTGGAACACCGAGGAGTTCGAAGCGGGCATTCGAGCCGAGTCGTCCCAAGCTACGGATTCCGACGGTCCGACGGTCGCCGTCGCCCGCGACGAGGCGTTCTGTTTCGTCTACCCGTCGACCCTCGACAGACTGGAATCGCTCGGAACCGCCTCGTACTTCTCGCCGGTCGCCGGCGACGACCTCCCCGACTGCGACGGCGTCTATCTGCCCGGCGGCTACCCCGAGCGGTTCGCCGCGGAACTCGCGTCGTCGACGACGCTCCCGGCGCTCGCCGACCGGGCCGCCGACGGCCTGCCGGTGTTCGGCGAGTGCGGCGGCCTGATGGCGCTCACCGAGTCGCTGACGACGACCGACGGCGACACCCACGAGATGGCCGGTATCCTCCCCGCCGACGTGACGATGCGGGAGCGCTATCAGGCGCTCGACCACGTGGAACTCCGCGCGACTGACGGGACGCTGACCGCCGACGCGGGCGAGACGCTCCGCGGCCACGAGTTCCACTACTCGTCGGCCGACCCCGCGACCGACGCCCGGTTCGCCTTCGACGTGGAGCGCGGCACCGGTATCGACGGCCGCGAGGGACTCACGGAGTACCGAACCCTCGGCACCTACGCCCACGTCCACCCCGAGAGCGGGGCCTTCGACCGCTTCGTCTCGCGGCTGGCGGACTGACCGCGGCGAGAGCGCGAGGGCGTGAGAGCGCGGGAGCGAGGGCGGCGAACCCCTATATACGAAGCCGCGACAAGCACCGACCGACGACCGACCCACGCGGGGCGGGACGGGCCTGACCGATCCGCACCGATCCGACCCCGACGCGACACCGATTCACACTCAACGATGACCGACGCATCCGACGGAAATCCCGAGACAGACGACGAGACCACCCCCGACTCGGTTCGAGCGAACACCCCTGGCCGCGGCGTCCGCCCCGAAGCGGCCGCCATCGAACCCGCCGCGCCCGACGACTTCGGCCTCGTGCAGGTGTGGTGGGGCGACGGCAAGGGCAAGACCACGGCCGCGATGGGCATGGGCTTCCGCGCCGCCGGCCACGGCTACCGCGTCCACATGCTCCAGTTCCTGAAGGGCGGCGCGGACTCCGTCGAGGCCGTCCGCGGGGAGTACAACGCTATCGCGGCGATGCCCGGCTTCTCCTTCGAGAACCTCGGCCACTACGGCTGGGCCGGCATGGCCGACGGGAGCGACGACGCCGACCACGAGGCGCAGGTCGCCGCCGGTCTCGACCGGGCGCGCGAACTCGTCGACGCCGCGGCCGACGCCGACCTCACCGAACCGCTCGCCCTCGACGGCCCGCCGGAGGACGGCGTCCATCTCCTCATCATCGACGAACTCCTCTACGCCGTCGCGATGGGACTGCTCGACGAGGAAGACGTGCTCGACCTCGTGGAGCGAAAGCCCGAGCATCTCGAACTCGTGTTGACCGGGAGCCACGAGGAACCGACCTACGTCTCCGACGCCGCGGACCTCGTAACCAACGTTCGAAAGGAGAAACACCCCATCGACGCCGGCCAGCGCGCGAGAAAAGGAACTGAATACTGAGCGCGTCGGCCAGTCCGACGGAGCGCCGACGGCTCAGAGCCGTCGGGCGATGTCCAGCGCCTCGTCGGTCGGCACCGGCTCGTCGAGCGACCGGAGCGTCTCGACGAGCGCCGCGACCCGCGTTTCGTCGGGGTCGTCGCCGACCCGCTCCAAGAGCCGCCGGGCCGCGCCGGTCCCGCTCTGCGGGCCGAAGTAGAGCGTCCGCGACCCGCCGAACGCGGCCGGGTCGAACGGCTCGAACGTCGCCGGGTCGTCGAGCATCGCCGCGGTGTGGAGCCCGGATTCGTGGGAGAACACGTCCGACCCGAGCACCGATTTCTCCGCCGGCACCGACTCGCCGAGCGCCGTCAACACGTCGTTCGCCCGGGGGATGAGCGTCGAGGGGGCGAGCGCCGGGCGGTTCACGGCGCGGCTCGTCTCGGCCGCGACGACGAACTCCTCGACGGGGACGTTGCCGGCGCGCTCGCCGATACCGCCGACCGACACGTCCACTTTCTGCACGTCGTGGGCGACCGCGGTGAGCGCGTTGGCCGTGGCGACGCCGAGGTCGTCGTGGAAGTGGACGCCGAGGCGGGTCGGGTCGGTGTCGAGGTCGTGGAGGAACGACGAGACCTCGAACGGCGTCTTCGAGCCCACGGTGTCCGCGATAGTGAGGTACGTCGCGTCTATCGAGTCGAACAGGCCGTCGAGGAACGCGGGGTCGGTCCGGAAGCCGTCCATCGCGGTGAAGTGGACCTCCAGCCCGGTCTCGGTCGCGGAATCGACCGTCTCGCCGACGAGCGAGCGCAGTTCGTCCGCGTCCTTCCCGAGCAGTTCGGTCCGCTGTCGCTCGCTGGTCGGCGCGAACACGTCGATAACGTCGACGCCGGCGTCGACCGCGGCCTCGACGTCTTTCGAGACGGCTCGGGCGATGCCCGTCAGTTTCGTCTCGACGTCGACGGCGTCGCAGACCGCTCCGGTCTGTGCGCCCGCAATCGGGAAGCCGACCTGCACGTAGTCGACGCCGAGGTCGGACAGCGCGCGCACGGCCGCGACCTTCTGCTCCGTCGTGTAGGACGCGCCGGGTCGCTGTTCGCCCTCGCGGCAGGTCACGTCGAGGAGGACCGGCTCCGCGGCGGCCATTCAGACCCCTCCCGCGCGCCGGAGCGCGTCGATGTCGGCGTCGTCGTAGCCGAGCGACGAGAGAATCGCCTCGGTGTGCTCGCCGAGCTTCGGCGGGTCGGTCGATTCGGGACGGTCGAAGCCGCTGGCGACGACGGGGAACCGCGGGACGCTGACCGACCGCGACGTTCCCTCGGCGGTCTCGACCTCGGTGAAGAAGTCGGTCGCCCGCAGGTGCGGGTCCTCGGCGACCTCGTCCATCGAGTTCACCTTGGCGACGGGGACGCCGACCTCGCGCAGGCCGGCGACGAGGTCGGCCGCGTCGTGGGTCTCGCACTCGGCGCGGAGCAGGTCCATGAGTTCGTCGAGGTTCTCCCGGCGGCCCGGGAGCGTGTCGAACCGGTCGTCCTCGTGGAGGTCGAGGCCGAGCGCCTCGCAGAGCGCCGCCCACTGACGCTCACCCGAAGGACCGATGAACACCCACTCGTCGTCGGCCGTCTCGAACACGTCGTAGGGTGCCCAGTTGGGGTGCGACGCGCCCATCGGCCCCGGCACGTCGTCGTAGGCCTCGGTGTACGCGAGCCAGTAGCCCATCATCGAGACGGTGGACTCGAACAGCGGTGCGGTCACCTTCGACCCCTCTCCGGTCCGGTCGCGGCGGTAGAGCGCCCCAAGGACCGCTATCGCGCCGTAGAACGACGCGGCCATGTCGGCGATGCTCGTGCCCGACCGGACCGGGGGCATCCCCTCGTGGCCGGTGACGCTCATCAGCCCCGACAGCGCCTCCGCGATGGGGTCGAGCGCGGGGTACGACTCGTAGGGGCCGGGATTGAACCCCTTGATGGAGCAGTAGACGAGGCCCGGATGCGTCTCTTTCAACTGCTCGTAGCCGATGCCGAGCCGTTCGGCGGTTCCCGGCGCGTAGTTCTCGACGACCACGTCGGTCTCGTCGAGCAGGTCGAAGAACGCGTCGAGTGCCGCGTCGGACTTGAGGTCGAGCGTGAGGCTCCGCTTGTCCCGGTTGACGTAGTTGAACGAGCTGTTTCCGACCGGCGACGACCCGCGGATGAGGTCGCCGCCCTCCGGGTGTTCGACCTTGATGACGTCCGCACCGAGGTCGGCGAGGAGCATCGAACAGAACGGCCCGGCGATGATATGGCCGAGTTCGAGCACGCGCACGCCGTCGAGCGGGAGTCCTCGCGTCGCCGACGCGGTCGCGCCCGCGGCAGTCTCGGTACTCTCGGCGCGCTCGGCGCTGTCGCCGCTCATGGAGTGACGCCCCCCGTCCCCGCGGGCGACGACGAGCGCTCGCCGGCGCGTTCAGACCCGAAGAGTATCGTCTCGCCGTCCTCGCCGAAGACGAACGCGTCGGCGAGGTCGAACGACACGTCAAGGCGGTCGCCCGCGACCGCGTCGTCGACGGCGTCGCTGACCACGTCGAAGGGGGTGCCGTCTTCGAGGCGGCCGTGGACCACGGACTCGGTGCCGAGCGTCTCGACGACCTCCACGTCGACCGAGAGCCGACACGCCCCGGTGGAGCCGACATCGAGGTACTGCGGCCTGATGCCGAGTCTGACGCGGCCGGCAGTCGGGGCGTCGACGCCGGCCGGGAGCGAAAGCTCGAACCCGGGACCGACGAGCACGGTCTCGCCGTCGCGGTGCTCGACCGCGCAGTCGACGACGTTGGTCGAGGGCATGCCGATGAACTGCGCGACGTACTCCGAGTTCGGGTAGTCGAACAGCTGTTTCGGCGGGTCGACCTGCGCGAGTTCGCCGTCGCGCAGGAGGACCACCTGGTCGCTCATCGTCATCGCCTCGGTCTGGTCGTGAGTGACGTAGACGACGGTCGTGTCGAGTTCCTGATGCAGTCGCTGAATCTCGACGCGGAGGTCGGATTTGAGCTTCGCATCGAGGTCGGACATCGGCTCGTCCAACAGCAACACGTCGGGGTCCTGCACGAACGCGCCGCCGAGGGCGACGCGCTGTTGTTGGCCGCCGGAGAGCTCGGCGGGCATCTTCTCCAACTGCGCTTCGATTTGGAGGACCTCGGCGGCCTCGTCGATGCGCTCGTCGCGCTCGGCCTTCGGGACGCCGTGAATCTTCAGGCCGTAGCCGATGTTCTCGCGGACGGACATGTGCGGGTAGAGCGCGATGGACTGGAACACCATCGAGACGTTGCGCTCCTGCGGCGGGAGGTCGGTCACGTCCTCGTCGCCGAACGAGACGGTGCCCGAGGTGGGCGTCTCCAGCCCGGCCAGCATGCGCAGGGTCGTCGTCTTCCCGCAGCCCGAAGGGCCGACGAAGGTCGTAAACGAGCCTTCGGGGATGTCGAGGCTGAGGTCGTCGACGGCGACGTGCGTGTTTCCGAGGGTGCGAAACTCCTTTCTGACGGTGTCGAGGTGGATGCTGGTTGCCATTATTCGAGGCCTCCAACGCTGAAGCCCTGGAGGAGGTATCGTTGCAGGAACAGTGCGATGAGGAACGGCGGAATCGAGATGAGAAGCGAGACGGCCATCGTCTCGCCCCAGCCGATGCTGACGCGGTCCAAGAACAGCGACGCGCCGACGGTGATGGTGTACATCTCGTCGCGGCTCATCACGACGCGCGCCATGGTGAAGTCGTTCCACGCGACGGCGAACGCGAAGATGGCCGCGGAGATGTAGCCGGGGCGGGCGACCGGCAGGACCACGTCTCTAACCGTGCGCCAGCGGCTCGCGCCGCGGACCCACGCGGACTCTTCGAGCGCGATGGGGACGGTCTGGAAGTACTGCCACATCAGCCAGATGCAGAACGGCGCGGAGATGGCCGTCAGCGCGAGGGTGAGCGCGAAGTGGCTGTTGAGCAGGCCGAGCGTCGAGAAGACGACGTACAGCGGGATGGCGAGGACGATGGGGCTGAACATGTACGAGAACAGCACCGCCCGCGCCGCCAGCGACTTCCCGGTGAAGTCGAAGCGCGTCAGGCCGTAGCCCGCCGCGACCGCGATAGTCGTCGAGAGGACGGTCGAACCGAGCGTGACCACGAGACTGTTGACGAAGTACCGGACCGTGTCGGTCGACCCGAGGAGGACGAGGAAGTTCCGGAGCGACGGCTGGGTGGGCAACAGGTTCACCCGCCCGCCGGCGAACGTCGTCGCCGGCGACTGGATGGCGATGACCACCATCACGTACACCGGGATGATGGTGAACACCGAGATGAGAAGCGCCGTCAGGTAGACGGCGATTCGCTGGAGGCGTTTCTGGGTGTCGTGGGAGACGAGGCTGCGACCGGTCGATGTCGCCATCTCACGCCACCTCCTTTTCGGGGGCGAACGCCCGGAAGTAGACCACCGCGACGCCGGCGAGGAGGAAGAACATGACGCCGGCGAGCGCCGTCGCCATGCCGAAGTTCACCTCGCTGAACGCGAGTTGGTAGACGCGAATCGGGAGCGTCGTCGTCTGCTGGAGCGGGCCGCCGCGGGTCGAGAGGTAGATGATGTCGAACTTGTTGAACATCCAGATACCCCTGACGAGGAGAATGATGAGGATCGCCCCGCGGAGGTGCGGGAAGGTGATGTCGCGGAACGCCTGCCACGTCGTCGCGCCCTCGACCCGCGCCCGCTCGTAGAGGTCGGGGTCGATTGCCTGCAGGCGCGCGAGCAGAATGAAGAAGGCGAAGCTGGCGAACTTCCAGACGCTCGTGACGACGACCGCCGGCATGGCGAACTCCAGGGTCGAAAAGAACGCTATCGGCTTGTCGATGAGCCCGGCGTCGACGAGGAACTGGTTCAGAATCCCGATGTTGGGGTCGAGGATGAACTTCCACATGAAGATGACGACGAGCGTCGGCAGGAGGTAGGGGAAAATCATCAGCGTCCGCAGGGCGTCGCCGCCGCGGATGCGCTGGTTGATGACGAGCGCGAGCCCCAGCCCGATGACGAGGCTCAGCCCCGTCGTCGCCACCGCGTAGACGACGCTGTTCCAGAGGAAGCCCCAGAACGCGCCGTTTCCGAGGAGTTCCGCGTAGTTGCCGAGGCCGACGAACTCGGGGTTCCGCACCGGCGACGCGAACAGGCTCATCCCGAGCGCGTAGACGATGGGGATGACCCAGACCACGACGAAGAACGCGAGCATCGGGACGAAACACGCCGCCAACAGGAGCGTCGTGCCGTCCACGTCACGCTCTCGGAGGGCCGACCCGGCGGCCGCCAACCGCGATTTGAGGGCCGTACTCATTGCAACCCGCGGAGCTCTTCGGCCAACCAGTCGACCGTTTCGTCGGGTGTGAGCCCGCCGACGAGAAGCTGGTCAGCCGCCTGTCCGAAGAGCTGTTCGCTGTAGGCGTCGGCCGCGACGATGTTCGGCGCGCCGTCGTCGCCCGTCGCGAGGACGCTCGTGAAGGCGTCCCAGTTGTCGCGGACGAGATTCATCACGTCGGGGTGCTGCTGGATGACCTCGTTTTCGGCCACCTCGGGCGCGTCGAGTTGCTCCCGCGTCGGCGGGAACTGGAACAGCGGCGCGGAGAGCACGAAGTCGAAGAAGCGCGACGAACTCGTGAAGAAGTCGACGAACGCCTGCGCGCCCTCGGTGTTCTGGCCGTCGTTGCGGACGAGGTGACCCTCCATGTACGCCCACCACCTGTCCTGTGCGGCCCCGCTCGGCACGGGGAAGGGCATCGGGCTGAGATTCTCGACGAGGTCGGGTCGGTTGGCCTGAATCGTGAGAATGGGGAGGCCGCCGACGCTGGCGATGGCCGCGGCGTTCTCCTGTTGGAGCGCGCCGATGGCGTCGCCCCACGCCCACCCCGAGCCGTTCGGCGAGTGTTCGGCCATCGACTGGACCCACTCGAACGTCTCGACGGCCGCCTGTCGGTTGTCGTCGTTGTCGAGTCTGACCTCGATGCCGTCGGAGGGGCCGCCGTAAATCTCCACGTCGTTCTGCCAGAGGTACTGCGTCATCTGGGTGTCGGCGTTGTTCGTCTGGCCCGACTGGATGACGTAGCCCTCCATCGACTCGTTGGCCGACACCTCGCCGGCCGCCTCGACCCACTCGCTCCACGACGCGGGCATCTCCGAGTACACGTCGTTTCGGTACCAGCCCATGAGTGGTTCGACCATCGCGGCCGCGAAGTACGACTCGCCGCCGACGCTGACCGGGTCGGGCAGGTCGTTGTCCTGAACCGCCCCCGTGACGGGCGCGAGGACGCCGTCGCGCTGGAGCCGATACGCGTCTGTCGAGGTGTCGAAAAGCAGGTCCGGCGGGTTGCCAGCGGCGACCATCTTCTGCATCTCGGCGTCCGAGGAGGTCCCCTTCGCCGTGTAAATCATCTCGACCGTGTGGTCTGTCTCCTCCTCGAACTCGGCGATGATTTCGTCCATCACGTCCTTCGAGTCGCCCCGGTCCGAGAGGTATCGAATCGGCTCGTTGGAGCCGCCGCCACCGCCGCCGCCCAGACAGCCCGCCGTCGTCACCGCCGCCGCGCTCCCGACCGCCGCGAGGAACGTCCGGCGCGACGACCCGCGCGTTTTCCGCCCGTCACCACCACGAGAGTGATTCCCATTCATCATGGTAATTGCAAACAATACGTACACCGCTAGAGGTCACGGGAGTAGTGCCTACACCTGTTGGCTCTTTATATTGGTTTTCGAAGATATGGTGACGTGGCTCTGTTGAAATCCTATCGTTCCAACATTTGTCTCGCTGGAATAGCCGTTAGGTAGGTGTGCGAACCGATTACCGTTCGCTCTGCCAAAGAATCTATACTTTCTCATCCGTGCGCATTGCGAACACCATATCTCTCAGTCATCCTACCGGAATCGCTATTGGGCTTGCCCGAACGCGTAGAGGCCGTCGGCCGCATTTGCGTAGACGGCACCATCGACGACAGCCGGTTGTCCCTCTAACCCTGACGTGACATAATCCGCAATCGTGACCTCAGGGAAGTGAGAGCGCCAGCGTTCACTTCCATCCGACCGGGAGAGCGCGAGGAAGTCGGCCGGAATCCCGCCAGTCCCGAGATAGATCGTTTCACTGCCCACTCCGGTCGATGGCACGGAGACATGCTGCTCATCTCCTATCGACACCGACCATCGTTCAGTCCCACTGTTCGAATCCCAGACTCGTAGCCTTCCGCTATCGTAGAGGTATGCCGATTCGTCGCTCGCAGCGATCCCGACGATGTTCGATGTCTTAGCCCCGTAGTGCCAGCGCTGGTCACCACTCGTCGTGTCAAGCGCGAAGACACCCTCATCGTCAGGTGCGACGTACACCGTATCACCACTCACGACCGGTCCCTCCGGAATGCCATTATCGTCGAACTCGACAGCCCACAGCTCGCTTCCGTCGGCGAGATCGCGGGCCGTTAGTACCGTGCCGACCTGGAATTCGGCAGAGAGGGAGAAGATGGTGTCGTCCGATGCGGCCACAGTCGCCTGCCACTTCGGCGAGGAGCGTTTCCAGCGTCGTGTGCCATCGGCGACCTGATACGCGCGGACATCGGCCTTCCGGTTGTTCTGGCGGAGTATCTGCGTCGAAACAATCACCGTTCCGTCTATTACCGTCGATGCTCGTGCGGTACGAGTATCGAATTCGTGGCGCCACTGTTCTACACCATCGCTGGTTCGAAACGCGACGATGCCGCTCCGTCCGGCAGCCACAACGAACCCATCGGCGACGACGGGCGTACCACCTGCCTCCATCGGTTGTGTCCACGTGACGTCGCCGTCAGAGGCGTCACGACAGACAAGTCGAGGGGTTTCTTCGGAATCTCCCACAGGATACTCGTAGTGGAAGACGTTGCCGCCAGCGACAACGGGGTCGCCGGTGCGCTTGTTGGAGACGTACCAGTCGACCTCACCGTCCATCGGTACACCCCTCGCCGTCGTGACGCCACTGTGTCCGGGATTCGATCCCTTCTGTGGCCAATCGGTCTCATCCTGGCTCTCTGGACCCTGGCCTCGGGAGTCACTGGTGTCTGTTGGTTCACCGTAGTTATTCCCCAGACACCCCGCAACCCCGGCCGTTAGTACCGTCCCGCTTCTGGAGAGAAATCGCCGTCGAGAGGTTCGATAAGACATGATCTGATTTCTGCTCGGTATTCTGATAAGCCTTGGGCAGACTCAAATTCCGATTTCATCAGCAGGGGGCACACTGTTGAACGCGGTATCTATATCTAACGTTCAGAGTGCCTTGTCGATGTTGTGAGTGAGACAGCCGACAACGAGTTCACGGAACTGTTTCCACCAGCGCCGTGAGCGGACAAATGCCCCGTACTTGCGTTTGAGGCGAGAATTTACGGTCTCGTTCTGACTGCGCTGACCGTAGAGATCGGCGTCCAGTCGAGCGTTCCACGCCTTGTGAAGCGACGAAAATTTTCGATGCTTGATGACCGGACGAACACCAGTTTCACAGGCTAACGCCCGAATCTTCTGGTCGTCGTATCCCTTATCGCCAAGAAGAACCGCTACTTCTCCGGTGTTTCGCTTGGTGAGCGACGGCGCAATCTGTGAATCGTGTTTTCGCGTGGTCGTCACGTGTAAGTCGATGATTGCGTTCACTTTCGTGTCTACGAGAAGCGTGACTTTCAACTGCTGAATCGTCAACTTCGTTCGCTTCGTGTAGTGCTTTGAGGCGTGACTCCGGTCGAAGCCGGAGGCGTCGATACCAACGACACCGTTGGTCGGGAGGAGTGTGACCGAAAGGTTGAGTAGGACACGCCAAACCGCCATATCAAGCCGATTGAACGCCTTACACAGCGTCGAGGGAGACGGAAGTTCCTCAAGGTCGATGGCGCTCCGAATCCGGGACATCTCGATGAGTTCGTCGAGAAGCGTTCGGTACGTCGTATTCTTCCGAACCTTGAGACACAGCAGAACGATGTGTTGGTGGAGTGTGTACCGGCGTTTCGAGAACTTCGAGGAGTACCGAGCGACAGCTCGCCGAGCCAAGTGATACGCCTGCTCAACAAACCGGAGTAACCGCGACTTCGGGAGGGCCTGCATTCGGTCAAACTACCGGGCGAACCTGTAACCCTCTGAGGATTTCAACAGAGCCGGTGACGTGTTTCAGGTGTACTAGGTGCTCAAAATTCGGGGTGCAGCGTGCGCCGGAGGCAGTCGGACTCGGCTGAGGTCAGGTGCTGTCGGGGTTCGCGGGCGTCGTCGCATCGGCGAGCGCGTCGCTGAGAAGTTTCTTTTCCGCCCGCCGGAGGTGTTCCAACACGGTCGGTCGGCTCACCTCGAACGCCGCCGCGATTTCCTCGACCGTGACGCCCCGCGGCCAGTCGTAGTAGCCACGTTCGAGCGCGTAGCCGACGACCTCGGCCTGCCGCTTCGAGAGCCGCGTGGAAGGGCCGACGAAGGGCTTCAGCCGGCGGAGTTCGACGGTCCCGAGCGACCGGAGCCCCGAGATGATGGCCTTGAGGTCGGCCCGCCGGAACACGACCACGTCGAAGACGCGCGAGCGACCGTAGAACTGGCTCATCCGCTGGAGCATCCCGTGGTTCTCGCGGATGACGGGGAGCGCCCCGGACGACCGCTTCGTGATGAGCAGTTGGTCGTCGCCGACGAGTTCGAGGTCGCGGACGACCTCGCTGGCGGCGAGCCGTTCGGCCATCTCGTCGCGGTGCTCCCCGGCGTCGACGACGAATCGGATGTCCGTCTCGCCGAGCACCTCGCAGTTCGTCACGACGACCGGCCCGTCGACGAGGTCGCTCACGTGCGACAGCACGTAGTCCTCGTTCAGTTCGAGGAGGATGGTCGCGCGAAGCATCGCTACCGGGACCTCCGGCTGTCGGGGCTGGGCGGGCGTCCGGGACGGTCCTGTTCGACCACGTTACTACGCCGATACGTCGCCCGCGGGTAATAGCTGTATCCCGATCCGGGCGGCCTACCCGCTCGCGTTGGGCGGTCCGCCGCCTCCAATTCGTCCCGGCTACTCCTCGCCGGGCGACACCGTGATGACGGGGACGGGCGCGCTCCGAACCGTCTGCTCGGCGACGCTCCCGAGGAGGATTCGGTCCACGCCGCTCCGCCCGGTGGCCCCCATGACGACGGCGTGGATGTCGTTACCTTCGACGTACTCCCGAATCGCCTCGCTCGGCGAGCCGTGTTCGATGGTTTCGGCGAGCTTCGTGACGCCGCGTTCGTTCGCCTCCTCGACGACCTTCGAAATCGCCTCGTTTGCGCCGCGCTCGCTCTCTTCGCCGGAGAGCATCGACCGAACGTCGAAGCCGAGCGCGGAGTCGTCCACGACCGACAGGACGTGAACCGTCGCGTCGAGTTCGGCTGCGAGTGCGAGGCCATGGCTCGTCGCTCGTTTCGCGGAGCGGCTTCCGTCGGTCGGGATGAGGATACGCTCGTAGGGGAACGTCAGCTCCTCGTCGGGCTTCATGCGGGCGGTGAGCACCGGCCGGTCCGACAGGCGGACGACCTTCTCCGTGACGCTCCCGCGGAGCTGTCGAGAGATGCCTTTGCGCCCGCGGGTCGGCATCACGACGAGGTCGTAGTCGTACTCCTCGGCGTACTCGACGATGGTGGGCGCGGGGTTGCCCTGCACCACGTCCGTCGAGTAATCGACGCCGAGGTTTTGGAGCGTCTCCGCCGCCTCATCGACGACGCTCTCGCCCTCGCGTTCGAGCGCGTCGACCACGTCGTTCCCGACCACGGTGACGCTGTCGCGGGTCGTGTCGGCGACGAAGAGCAGTCGTATCTCCGCGTCGTCCCAGTGGGCGAGTTCGCTGGCGTGGTGGAGAACCGCGCTCGACGACGTGCTCTCGTCGACGGGCAGGAGGATGCGCTCGTACATAGCCTGTCATACACCCGGTCGCCGGTAAGTCCTTTCGCCGGACGGCGACCGCGAACCGGCCATCGTCGGGGGCGCTAGCTCCAACCGCACCACACAGTTATCACTCGACAGTCACAATCGGACGGTCATGGCACCGACAGACGAGTCTCCGCACGGCGGCGCGCGGACGCGACGCCACCGCCGACAGGGCGGCGACGACGACGAAACCGGCGTCGACGCGTGGCTCGACGCGACGATTTACTTCGGGCTCGGACAGCACCTACTCCTCGCGCTCCCGATGCTCTGGGTCGCCTTCATGACCGTTTCGACGCCCGTGGCGGTCACGACCGCGGCCGTCGTCTCGCTGGCGGTCGCCTGCCTCGCCATCGGCGCGCTCCGCATGAACGCCGTCTCCGTCGGCGCGCCGTGGCACCGCATCGAGGACAACGAAATCGGCCTCGGCCCCGACGCGGGGTACGGCTTTCTCGCCCGCCGGGCGGCCTATCTGAACGCGACGCTCGGCTTCGGGACGTTCCTCGGCGCGCGCGCCGACCTCGCCGGAGCGGGGCTCCCCGGTTCGGTCGTCGTCGCCGGCTGCGTCGCGCTCTGTGCGATGCTCGCGCTCCCTCGACTGCGCGCCGCGCCGGCCCGTACGTCGGCCGCGGTGGCCGGCGTCTACTACGCCGTTTCGCTCCTCGTCGTCGCCACGTTCCCCGGGATGGTCGACCTGTTCTCCCTGTCGCCGTCGGTCGCGCTGTGCGTGCTCGCGGTCGCGCTCGCCGCCGCGTTCGACGTGGCGACCGGCCGAGACCGGCGCTGACTCGGCTTCCTCGACCCACTGCCGTCCTGTCTTCCTCGGTCACCAAGTTTTCAACCCTCGCGCACCGACTCGTCGGGCATGACACCGATTCCGCGCACGGGCCGCCCTCCCGAGGTGCCGCGGCGTGACTGACGCCGCGCTCGCCGACGACCCCGTAGCGGCGCTCCGAACGGCGGCCGACACCCTCCGCGGCCGACGCGAGACGGTCGACGAAATCGGCCGCGAGGAGCTTCGGACGCTCTCGTCAGCCGTCAGCGACGTGACGGGGATTCTCGACCGGTTCGAAGAGCGGGCGACCGACGACCTCGAAGGCTACGTCGCGTTCCGCGAGACGCTGTCGAACCGGCTGGAGGAGGTTCCCGCCGACGTGCGCCACAGCGACGCCTTCATCGCCGCCAACGAGTCGCTCACCACCGGCATCACGTCGTCGCTGTCGGCGTCGGACTTCGAGCAGGCGAGACGCGAGTTGGGCCCCGCCCGCGAGGAGGCGGCGCTCCTCGACGAACTGGACGAGGCGAAAGACGACTACCGGAGCGCCCGTCGCCGAGTGCAGGAGCGCGCGGACGAACTCGACGCGCGAATCGAGCGCCTCGAACGCGTAGAGCGGCTCGGCGAGGTCGACATCGACGCGCCGGTGGACGAACTCCGCGACCCCATCGAGCGGTACGACGACGCCGTGGCCGAGGCGTTCGACCGGTTCCGCGCCGAGTCGCCCGCCCGCGAGGTGCTCGCGTGGCTGGCGGCCGCGGAGTCCTATCCGCTCGTCGAGACGCCCAGTCCCCCTGAGCGACTGCGCGAGTACCTCGAAACCGCCGCCATCGGCGACGAGCCGATTCCAACGCTCGTCGAGTACGCCGGCTACTCGCGGTCGAAACTCGACCACTACGTGGACGACCCCAAGCGGTTCTCCGCGACCGTCGGGACGAACAAGCGGTTTCTGGAGACGCTCGACGCCGACCCGCTGACCGTGTCGTGGCCGCCGGAGCCCGCCTCGGAACTCCGCTGGCGGACGAAGGAACTCGTCGCCGTGGTGAATCGGTTCGCCGGCGACGAGACGGTCGCGCGGGTCCGCGAGGTCCACGAACTGACGTACGAGGAGTCCTACGACCGCCTCCGCGACGCCGCGGTCGCCCGCGCCGAACTCACCGACGACCAGCGCGACCGCCTCCGGCGGGGCGTCGTGGCCGACGAGTTGGCTTCGGCCCGCGAGGAGCGCGAGCGGGTTCGGGACTGCCTCGACGCGCACTCGCGACTGGACGACTGAGCGTCGCCCGGCGACCGCGGCGATGGGACCGTGAGGCGAGCGAGACGGCGACAAAAAAACACTTACCGCGCTCGGCGGAACTTCCGACGATGCGTCTCCGGAAACTCGCCCTCATCCTCGCGGTGGTCGGCCTCGTCTGTCTCCCCGCGCCGGTGTACCTGCCCGCGCTCGCGGGGGCGACGTCGCCGCCGCCGCAAACCTCGCAGTCGTACCGAGCCGAGACCGTGTCGCTCGCGAACCAATCGGACGTCGAGACTATCGTGAGTCGCCACGGGCGGACGGTCTCGATTTCGGTGCACCAAGTCAGCCACCGGTACTCGGCCGGCGGGTACCGCGCGCCGAACGAGACCCGCGAGACGCTGGCGGCGGCGATGCGGAACGGCACCGCCCGGACCGCGGCGGCGGGCGCGAGAGCCGACCTCCAAGCCATAGCGCGGAACAACACGTACGTCCACGACGCCTACGGCGAGCGCCAGCAGTACTACCGGTTCAGCGTGGAAGAAAACGGCTCGGTCGTCACCGCGCGAAACGCCACACTCCAGCGCGTCGCAAACGCCACCGTCGAGCGAGGGGCGTATCGCTACGAGAACCTCTCGCCGGAGGCGAGAGAGACGGTCGATAGAATCCTTCGGAACTCCTCTGACGAGGACTTCGGCTACCGACCGCGGGTGAACGACGCCTTCGTGGACCGCCTCCCGGCGCTCGTCGAGAAGGATGGAACGCTCCACAGCATCACCGTCTACGGGCACGTCGACGACTTCGGCTTCGGGGCCGCGCTCGTCGTCGGACTCGGCGTTGCCGGCGTCGGCGCGGTCTTGATTCTCGTCGGCGGAGTGCTGTACGCCGTCGCATGGTGGCGCGAGTAGCGGGAGAAGAACGGTCGAACCGCGAGACCGCGGTTCAGTTCAGTTCAGTTGGCGTCGACGATTTCGACGTCGAAGACGAGCGTCTCGCCGGCGAGCTCGTGGTTGAAGTCGATGCGGACCACGTCGTCGTCGGCGTGGACGATTTCGCCGAGGCCGCCCTGCTGGGTCTGGACGTACAGTCCCTCCTCGGGCTCGTCGCCGAGTACCTCGCGGAGCTGTTCGGTCTCGTGCTCGCGAATGAGGTCTTCGTCGTGCTCGCCGTAGGCCTTCTCCGGCGGAATCTCGATACTCTCTTCGTCGCCGACGGACATGCCGACGAGCGCCTCGTCGAGGCCCTCGATGACGGTTCCCGCGCCGACTTCGACCACGAGCGGCTCGTAGTCGCGGTCGCCCTGCGCCTCGGAGAGTCCTTCGGCGTCGGCCACGTCCTGACGCGACGTGTCGAAGACCGTGCCGTCGGGGAGCTTTCCAACGTATTCGAGCGAAACGGAGTCGCCGGTTTCTATCGTCATACCGCCTACTCTCTGCCGGAGACGGATAAGTGACCGTACTGCCGACGAGAGTATAATCTATCTGTTACATCGAGGCGCGCGCTCATGCTCTCCGCGCGCCACTAGATAGCATGGCGTTCGCTCGAACAAATGGCATCGACACCTACTACGAACGGCGGGGTGAGGGACCGCCGGTGGTCTTCGTTCACGGGGCGATTCTCGACCACGGCCAGTGGGACCGCCAGACTGAGGCGCTGTGCGACGACTACACTACGGTCTCGTACGACGTCCGGGGACACGGCCGGACCGGCGGCTCGGAGCCAGCGACGTACTCGATGGAACTGTTCGCCGACGACCTCGCGGCGCTCGTCTCGGAGTTGGGCCTCGACCGGCCCGTCGTCTGCGGACTCTCGACCGGCGGCTGTGTCGCGCAGGCATACGCGATGCGGTATCCCGACGGGCTCTCGGGGCTCGTTCTCGCGGACACGTTCTCCCCGGTCGTCTTCGACCGTCTCGAACAGTTCCAGCGACTCGTCGTCCCCCGGTTGACGATTCCGTTCGTTCGACTCGTCGGCTACGAGCGCGTCGAGAAGGTCATGGTCTGGTTCCAAGAGCGGCTGTCGGGAACGCCCGCGGGCGGCGACTACGGAAACGTCGAGCGTCTTCGGGAGCGCGGCCCGCCGATGGCGACCGACGAGTTCGCGAAGGTGATTCGGGCGGTCAGTCGGTTCACCGACTCGTCGGTCGTCCTCGGCGACATCGACGTCCCGACGTTGGTCCTGTACGGCGAGAACGAACTCCCGTTCGTGCGCAGGCACGCCGCGGCGTTCGGCGACGGGATTCCGACCGTCACGGTCCGCGCGGTTCCCGACGCGGGCCACGCGTCGAACCTCGACAACCCCGCGTTCTTCGAGGACGCCCTTCGGGAGTTCCTCGACGGCCTCAGAACAGTCGCCAGATGAGCGACCGAAGTTTGTAGCTCAGTGACCCGCGCTGGTAGCCGTTCCACCCGCTCATGCCGCCGGCGAGCGTCGCCGCGTCGTACCCCTCCTCGCGGAGGAGCTCCGTCGCCCGCTTCGCGACGATGCCCATCTTACAGACGACGACCACGTCTCGGTCCCGCGGAATCTCGTCCAGCCGACCTCGAAGCGAGGCGTCGTCGCCCGACCGGAGGTCGTCGTAGACGGGGACGTTGCGGCTCCTGTCCGGTCCGTTCGCTCCATTCACTTCCCCGACGTAGTCACGTTCGCTGACGCTCACGCGACTCCCGTCGATTGCGCCGCGCTGGTAGTTCGACTCCGGGCGGATGTCGAGGATGAAGGGGTCGTCGCCGTCGGCGAGGCGGGCGTCGAGTTCGTCGGGGCGAATCGTGGTCACGGCTCTCTCCACGTCGCTGACGCGGAAAGCGCTGGTGCTTCCGGCGTCCCGGCGCTCCGCCGGTGGTTCCGCGTGAGCGTTCGACGCCGTCCCGTCCGCCGGGAACGACGCCGTAGCTTGAACACGGCGGTCCGCGTAGCGCCCTCATGAAGTGGGACGAGCGCTACCGGACCGGAACGTACCCGACCGACCCCGAGCCGTCGCCGGTGTTACGGTCGTACCTCGACGAACTGCCCGAGGGTCGCGCCCTCGACGTGGCGGCCGGGAACGGCCGCAACACGCTCTTTCTCGCGGAAAACGGCTATCGCGTCGACGCGCTCGACCAGTCGGGCGAGGGGCTCAGTATCGTCGAAGAGCGCGCTCGGTCCCGCGGGTTCGCCGACCGCGTGGAGACGATTCAGGCGGACGCGACGACCTACGACTTCTCCGAGTCGACGTACGACCTCGTCACCATCAGCTACTTCCGGACGCTGGACCGCCTCGCGGACATCAAAGCGTCGCTGAAACCCGGCGGCGTCCTGTTCTACCAGCACCACCTGCGGGCCGACCCGCCGGCGACGGTCGGGCCGAGCACCGACAGATACCGCTTCGATTCGAACGAACTGCTCCGGGCCTGTCTCGACCTCACCGTGCTCTACTACGATGAATCGACCGAACTCCGCGACGACCGACGCTCCGCGACAGCGACAATTATCGCGCGGAACACGAGGGGTGGCGCGCAGTCGTATCCGGAGAAAGGAATGGAATAATAACAAAACCAACACACTAAATCGGAAGTAACATAGGATGTCAGATAAGCGCCATGGCGACCGAAATGAAATAAATTAAAGTGAGTTTCCAAAATACTCGTCTTTTCCTGTCCGAGTTGAATTGCGTCCACATCCGATAGAAGCCCGCTTTTTCAGAATGACGACAGTAGCGTTAGAAACACAATATATATTTGAAATGTAGATTATCTAAATATTTGTTACGATACTGCCTGGTGACGCGCTGTCTTCTTTTGAGAAAATGTTCGAATGATATTATTTTCAACGCTCCCCCGGACCAGCCGGTCGGCGAGAGCAAATAGGGTTCGAACGATGTCCCGGACACGAAGTCGGACTACCGGCTCGTCCGGATTTAATTCTCTAATCTGAGAAACACATATGTTCTTTCGGGTTCGAACCGATAGTATGTCAACGGACTGGTTAACTGAATCGGGTTCGACGGGAGAGGTGACCGTCGAAAAGCGCGACGATGCGTGGTTTCTACAATCAGCCGAGTCCGACTCTGACGTGAAATGTATTTTTGAGGACGACAGCTCGCTCTCGGCTTCGTCGGGTCCCCAACGAGTCAATATCACCGTCTCGAATTACATGAGAGGGCGCGGCAACGAGGTGAACTACCTTTTCGCCTCGATCGGAGACGACCCATCGAGCCCAAGTTCCAAGGCCACGGAATCGTTGGCGAATCGAGAAGGAGTAGCGGCCTCGAACACAGATTCAGGCGACACCGGGACTCGGAACCCAACTCGAACGCTCTCGGAACTCACCGGGAGTGGGGCGTACGTGACGGTGGAGGCAACCGTCAACGAGGTCGCGTGGGTCAACAAGAACGACCACGAGACGCCGGACATCCTCGGCTACCTCACCGACGAGAGCGCACCCGAAGGCGTCGTGTTCGTCGTCCCTGACGGCGTGAGCCACCCGTACCTCGGCGAGGGCGCGCGGTTCGAGTTCGCCGGTGCGAAGGACCACCACTACCGCGCGAAAGACCAAGTACAGCTGATGATAACGGACGCGACGCAGTTCACTCAGCTCGCGTCGTCGGATGAAGAGGTCCACGGGTCGGGACGCGGCGGCGGGCGGGCCCGGAGTCGGTCACCGGGCGACCGCGAGAAGCCCGGAAGTCTTCGAGACATCGCAGAGAGCGCCATCGGCGACGAGACGTTCGTCGAGACGCAATCGGGCGACGACTCGCTGGTCGGGGCGGCGAAGCGTCGGGCTCGAAAGCAGCAGCGCGACCCCGCCATCGACCCGCGAACGCGCGCCCTCGCCGAGGACGAAGGGGAGGGTTCGAACCGAGACGACGACTGAGCGGCGAGCCTAACCGGATTGGCCGGTGACTGATTGGGCTGCGCGTCGAATCGCCTCCCGTGGCGGTACGCCAACGCCGCCGCGCCATCATTCGGTCGGATTCGTCCGTTCGATTTTTATCGCTCCGCGACGGTCATACACGAATGACCGTGTTGGATTGGCTCGACGAGCCGCGCATCATCGACACGCACGCCCACCAACCGACCGCGGAGTTCCTCGAAGACGCCGGCGGCGAGATGATGCGGGACGCGGCGAACAGGTTCGGCGCGGAGATGGAGACGTGGAGCTACGAGGAGATGATAGCCGAGTACCGCGAGCACAACATCGGGCGGGCGGTACTCCTCGGGTGGGACGCCGAGACGAACACCGGGAACCCGCCGGTTCCGAACGACTACGTGGCCGAAGTAAGAGACGAGTACCCCGACTTCTTCGTCGGCTTCGGGAGCGTGGACCCGCTGAAAGACGACTGCGTCGAGGAGGCGGTTCGGTGTGTCGAAGACCTCGGTCTCTCGGGGTTCAAGTTCCAGCAAATCGCGCAGGGGTTCGACCCGAGCGACGACGAGCACGCGGAGTTGTTCGACACTATCGAGGACCTCGGCGTCCCGGTCGTCTTCCACGGCGGGAACTCCACCCTCGGCGCGTGCTCGCCCGGCGGTCGCGGCCTGAAAATCAAGTACGGCAACCCGATGCTCATCGACGACGTGGCCGCCGAACACCCGGACCTCCAGATTCTCATCGCCCACCCGGCGTACCCGTGGGAGAGAGAACAGCTCGCCATCTGTCAGCAGAAGGGCAACGTCTACATGGACCTCTCGGGCTGGCTCCCGAAGTACATCGACGAGCAGGTGCTCCACTACGCCAAGACCGTCCTGCAGGACAAGGTGATGTTCGGCACCGACTACCCGATGATTCGGCCGGGCCGGTGGTTCGAGTCGTTCGAGGAGCACTTCGACGCCTCCGAGGAGGTGAAGCGAAAGCTCCTCTGGGAGAACGCGGAGCAGTTCCTCGGCCTCGACTGAGGCAGGGCAGAACGGACGAGTGAGACGGGACGGGACAGAACGGAACGGGCGAGACAAGACGAAACAGGACGGGGCCGGCGTCCTCAGTCGAACTGCGGCCGCCGCTTTTCCAAGAACGCGGAAACGCCCTCCTCGTGGGCGTCGGTGTCGTAGGCGAGTGTCTGTGCGTGCGCCTCGCGTTCGAGGCCGTCGGCCCACGACCGGCCGAGGTTCGCGTGTATCGCTTCCTTCGCCAGCGCGAGCGTCTCCGTCGGCTGTGCGGCGAGCGTCTCTACCGTCTCGTCTACGGTGGCGTCGAGGTCGGCGGCGGCGACCGCCTCGTTCACGAGGTCGAGTTCGGCGGCGCGCTCGGCCGAGATGAGTTTCCCGGTGAAGGCGAGTTCCTTCGCGGCCCGGAGGCCGACCAACCGGGGGAGCGTCACCGTCGCGCCCGCGTCGGGGACGAGACCGACGTTGACGAAGGACGCGCCGAAGCGAGCGTCGCGGGTGGCGTAGGCGAAGTCGCAGGCGGCGACGACGGAGGTCCCCGCGCCCACGGCGTCGCCGTTGACGCGGGCGACGACCGGCACCGGAGCGGTGAGAATCGCCTCGGCGACGCGGCCGAGGGTGCCGCGGACGCGCTCGTAGGCCTCGCGGGCGGTCTCGTCGCGCTCTGCCATCGCCTGAATGTCGCCGCCGGCGCTGAAGGCGTCGCCGTCGCCGGTTATCACCGCGGCGTCGAACGCCTCGGGCGTCAGTTCTTCGAGCGCCGCCGAGAGCTCTCGAGCCACGTCGGCGGTGAACGCGTTTTTCGCCTCGGGTCTGTCGAACGTCACGGTCCGGACGCCGTCGGCGTCGTCGACTCGCATACCCGCGCTACGGGGACGCGGGGTAAATAGCCTCGCCGGCGGACCGCCGGGCGAGTCGAGCGGGTCGACGACGCCCCCGGCTCACTCAAGCAGCGCTCCGAACGCCGACTGTTGCGCCCGGCGGAGCCGTTCGAGGAACGCCGACTTGCTGATTCCGAGTTCGTCCGCCACGTCCCGAGCCGTGATGCTCCGGGGGAGGTCGAAGTACCCCATCTCGACGGCCGTTCGGAGGGCGGCCTCCTGCGCGGGCGTGAGGTCCCACGCCCGACCGATGGGCGATTCCTCGTCCGCCCGGAGGGGGTAGACGCGCTGGAGTTGGATACCGACGGTGCCGCCGGCCTTCTCCATTACGCCGCGGAGCACGTCGTAGCCGACGACCGCCCCGCGCATCGTCGCGCCGCCGGCGTCGTACCGCATCGACTCGACGAGGAAGCCGGCGTCGACGAGTTCGTGAACGACGCAGGGGTGTTTCGAGAGACAGCGGAAGGTGTACGTGTCGTCGCCGCGGGTGACGTGGAGGTAGCGGATGGCGTCGTCGTCGTCGAGGGCCTCGGGGAGCCGGTCGTCCGCGGGGGCCGAAAAGTGAAGCAGGACGTTGCCGTCGGCGCGGAGTTGCGGCGCGTTCGCGTCGACCGCGACGGGGACCACGTCGGTCGCCCGCGCCAACGGGCAGTCGTCGCCGTCGATGCGAAACTCGGCCACGAGGCACTCCGCTATCATCGGCGTGTGCGTACGCGGCACGGGTATAAAAATGCAGGCCATGGACGGGTCAATTCGTAAGTAGTTATAGATTATAGTTCCTGATAGACCAATGGACCTCGAAACCGTCAAAGAACGGGCGGGCCCGCGGCAGTTCGCTCCGAAAGACGACATGCCCGAGGAGTACCGCAAGGCCGCGACGCGGATGATTCAGTTCCACGCGAACAGCGAGGTGATGGGCGGATACCTCGAAAAGCCGTTCATCCGGCAAGCGCCGAGTATCGACCGAAAGCTGGCGTTCTCAGCGAAGGTGCAGGACGAAATCGGCCACGCGCAACTGCTCTACCGCGCGGCCGAGTCCCTCGGCGTCAAGACGCGAGACGAGATGCTGGACGAGCTCGCCCGCGGCGACGGCAAGTTCCTCAACTGCTTCCACTACCCGATGGAGTCGTGGCACGAGGTGCCGATGATAGCGTTCTTCGTCGACGGCGCGGCCATGCACCGGCAGGCGACGCTCAAGAACACGTCGTGGACGCCGTACGCCCACGCGATGGACAAGGTGTGCTTCGAGGAGGGCTTCCACGTCAAACACGGCGAGTCCATCCTCTCCGAGTTGATGAACGGGTCGAAGGCGACCCAAGAGAAGACGCAGGCCGCCTTCGAGACGTGGTGGCCGCGTATCATCCAGTTCTTCGGCCCGACCAACGACAAGTCCGTCCACAACGACTTCGCGCAGGAAGTCGGCCTGAAGACGAAGTCCAACGACGAACTGCGCGACACCTTCCTCGACACGTACGTCCCGAAGGCCGAAAAGTACGGCCTCGTCGTCCCCGAGTACCCGCGCATCGAGTACGACGGGGAACTCGACACCTACCACGTCAACGAGGACGACCTGAACTGGGACGAGTTCTGGACTATCGCCAAGAACGCCTCCGAGGGGAGCCACGAGCAGATCAACTCCCGCGCACAGGCACAGGAGGCGGTCGAGTGGGTGCGCGAATCGATGCACGATTGGGAGGGCGCGTCGGGGGCCGGAACCCCGCAGGCGGCGGACTGAGAACCATGATTTGGGAAGTGTTCAGACAGGACAAACCGGGAGCGTACCACAAACACTGCGGCAACGTCCACGCGCCGGACCGCGAGCTGGCGCTCCAGTTCGCGGCCGTCCAGCACGGCCGGCGGATGAAGACCCACAGCCTGTGGGTCGTCCCGCACGACGAAATCGGCGAAATCGACGCCGACGAGACGAGCTTCGGCGGAACGACCGACAAGACCTACCGCTGGGCCACCTCGTACACGGACATCGAACCGGCCGCGCCGGAAGTCGCCGAAAGCGAGGCCGAGCAGGCCGACGTGGAGAAATCGCTCGAGGCGGACAGCTAACCATGACCGACGCACTCAACCCCGAAGACCTCGACGCCGAGCAGCGCGCCGCGCTCGAAGAGCTGCTGTTCCGCCTCGCGGACGACGAGTACGTCCACGGCGAGCGCCTCATCGAGTGGCAGATTTACGCGCCGACGCTGGAGTCCGACCTCGCGTTGGCGAACGTCGCACAGGACGAGTTCGGCCACGCTCGGCTGTGGTACGACCTGCTCGAAGAACTCGGTCACACCGAAGCGGAACTCATCTGGGAGCGCCCCGCCGGCGAGTTCAGGCACGCCACGCTGGTCGAACTCCCGTTCGCGGAGGGCGATTGGGCCGACGTCGTCCTGCGGAGCTACCTCTACGACGCCGCCGAGCGCCTGCGCCTCGACGCGCTCGTCGACACCAGCTACGCGCCGCTCGCCGACCGCGTCGGCAAGGTGCTGAGCGAGGAGCGCTACCACCTCGAAAACGCCCAGAGCTGGCTCGACCGCCTCGCCGAGGGCGACAGCCGCGACCGCGTGCAGGACGCGCTCGACCGGCTGTTCCCCCACGCGCTCTCGCTCTTCGCCGAGCCCGAACACGAGGAGGCCATCGTCGACAACGGCTTCCGGACGATGTCCACCGCCGACCTCCGCATCGAGTGGCTGGAGACGGTCATCCCGTACCTCGAATCGCTCGGACTCGACGTGCCCGAACCCGACGAGGTCGAGCGCCCGAGCGCCCGCGGCCGCGACGGCACCCACACCGACCACTGGGACGAACTGGCCGCAGAGTTCCGGCGGACCTACGAGGAGCTCGAAGCGCCCGAGCCGGCGAGAATCGGCAGGGAGCGTGTCTGACGTGAGCACCGACGACGCGCCCGAGGCGACCGCCTGCGGCTACACAGAGTACGCCGGCGGCGAGGTCCCCGAGGGCTTCCCGAAGACGGGCGTCGGAGCCGCGGGCGTCGAAGCCGACATCTGGGACGCCCTCTACGAAATCGAGGACCCAGAGATGCCGGTGAGCATCGTCGACCTCGGCCTCATCTACGACGTTCGCGTCGTCGAGCGGGAGGGCGAAGACGGCGAGGCGAAGACGCTCGGCATCGTCGAGATGACGCTGACCTACACCGGCTGTCCGGCGCGCGACTACCTCGAAAACGACGTGCAGTGCGCGATTCTGGCGGCCGGCGTCGACGAGGCGTCCGTGCGACTCCGGTTCACGCCGGAGTGGACCGTCGACATGGTGACCGAAGCGGGCCGCGAGGCCCTCCGCGAGTTCGGACTGGGGGTGTGAGCGATGCGCCGCTTCGACCCCAGCACCGAGACGACGGGCGAAACGTCGGGCGCGGAGTGCCCGTACTGCGACGGCACGAACACCGTCCGCGAGCATCCGAAGGGGCCGGGACTGTGCCGGTCGATGCACTTCTGTAACGACTGTCAGGAGCCGTTCCAGCGGTTCGAATAGCGTCGGCGGAGAGACTGGAGAAGAACGATTTTTTCGGGACCGACCTCCACGGAGAGCCGAGGCGGTCGGTCCGGGGGCGGCAAGTTGAGGGCCGGAGCGTTCGGCGGATTACGGGCCGGATTCGGGGCCGAGTCAGCCGATGTTGAGGTTCACGTTCTTCGCCTGCGTGAACTCGCGGACGGCCTCCGCGCCCTGCTCGCGGCCGTGGCCGCTCTGTTTTGTGCCGCCGAAGGGCGTCTGCGGGAACGTCACCGGGTACTCGTTGACGCTGACCATTCCGTAGTCGAGCGCGTCGGCGACGCGGTGGGCGCGAGAGAGCCCCTCGGTCCAGACGCCGGCGAGAAGCCCGTACGGCGAGTCGTTGGCGAGTTCGATCGCCTCCGTTTGGTCCGAGAACTCGGTGACGACGAGGACCGGGCCGAATATCTCCTCGCGGGCCACGGTCATGTCGTTCGTCACGTCGGTGAGGACCGTTGGCTCCACGAAGTAGCCGGTGTCCTTGTCCTCGGGGATGCCCCCACCGCAGGCGACGGTCGCGCCCTCCTCGACGCCGAGAGAGATGTACTCCAACACGTCCTCGCGGTGGGACTCGCTGACGACCGGCCCCATCCGGCCGTCGTCGTCGATGCCGGAACCGAGCGGGGTCGACTCGGCGCGCGCGACGATTCGCTCGACGAGGTCGTCGGCCACGCCCTCGTGGACGAGCAGGCGCGACCCAGCCCAGCACATCTGGCCGGCGTTCATGAAGATGCCGTAGTGGACGCCCTTGGCGGCGGCGTCGAGGTCGGCGTCGGGGAAGACGACGTTGGGGCCCTTCCCGCCGAGTTCGAGCGTGACGCCGGTCACGTTGGCCGCGGCGTCGGCCATGACGCCTTTACCGACTTCGGTGCTGCCGGTGAAGGTGACGTGCGCCACGTCGGGGTGCGAGGCGAGCGCCGACCCCGCCTCGGACCCGCTTCCGGGAACCACGTTCACCACGCCGTCGGGGAGGCCGGCTTCCTCGGCCGCGAGGCCGTAGTAGAGCGCCGAAAGTGGCGTCTGGCTGGAGGGCTTTACCACCGCCGTGTTGCCGCAGGCGAGCGCCGGCGCGAGACTCCGCCCAGCGAGTTGGAAGGGGTAGTTCCATGGGACGATGTGTCCGGTGACGCCGAGCGGTTCGCGGGTCGTGTAGTTGACGCGCCGGCCGGGGACGGGGTTGTACTCGCCGGTCACCTTGTCGGTCCACCCGGCGTAGTAGCGGAAGGTGTCGACGACCATCTGGACCTCCATGCCGGCCTCGAACGGCGTCTTGCCGTTGTCGTGGGACTCGACGAGCGTTATCGCGTCTTTCCGCTCCTCGATGGCGTCGGCCATCGCGCGCAGTTTCTCGCCGCGCTCGGCCGCGCTCGTGGTCTCCCACTCGCCGCCGCGAGCGCCCGCCGATTTCGCCGCCCGTACCGCGGCGTCGACGTCCGCCTCGCCCGCGCTGGCGACCTCGGCGTACGGCGCTTCGGTCGCCGGGTCGCGCGTCTCGATGGTCTCGTCCGATGCCGCGGCTACCCAGTCCCCGTCAATGTAGAGACTGGTGGGGCCACTGTATTCCATTACGAAATATCCTTCTCGCGCATAATATTAACTATTGTTGGTTACTAACTCCGCGGCGGGAGAACTCAGCCGGTCTTGTAGACCCCCCTCGCGGTCGCCACGTGATTTCCGTCCGTCGCGTACACGTCCACGTCCACGGTTCCCACGTCGCCGCCGAGCCGGACCACGTCGGCCTCGGCGCGGAGGTCCCCTGTCCCCGCGTTGAGATAGTCGATTCGCATGTCGATGGTCGGGACGGGCTGGTCGACCTCGCTGACGAGCGCCGCGCCGCCGACCGTGTCCGCGAGGGTGAACGTCACGCCGCCGTGGGCCATCACCCGGTCGGCGTTCCACGACAGTTCCTCGCGCATCTCGATGCGGCCCTCCGCGTGCCCGTCTGCGGCCTCGGTGACTTCGACGCCCAAGAGCCGCGCGAACGGCATGCTCTCGAAGAACTCCTCGATGTCCATGCCACCAGTTCGCACAGGTGCGTTAAGTTCGTTTCGTCGGTCAGACGAGTCGCGGGCGGACCTCGTCGCCGAGTCGGCGAACGCACTCGACCATCCGGTCGGTACCGATGCCGGGGTGGTAGGTTCGGAAGATGAAGTGGATGTCGTCGCCGAGGGCGTCGCGGTAGCGGGCGAGTTCCGCGACCACGTCGTCGGGCGTACCGAAGACGGCCTGTGCTTTGAGTTCCGCCCGGCGCTCGTCGGACAGTTCGTGGACCTCGTCGCCGGAGAATATCTCGGCGTACCGGCGCTGGAGGTAGAGGTAGCCGTCTCTCATCGCGTCCCACGCCTCGGCCTTCGAGTCGCCGACGAAGCCGTGTTGGAGGACGTATATCGTGAACTCCCCGTCGAGGCCCTCGGCTTCCCGAACGCTCCGGATGTCCTCGACGCGCTTGCGCAGGCCGCCGAGGGAGAGCGACGACGGCGCACACCACGCGTCCGCCGTCCGGGCCGCCCGGCGAACCGCGGGCTTGGCCGCGCCGCCGAGCATGAGGGGCACGTCGTGTGCCGGTTTGGGCGTCACGTCGACGCCGGTCGCACCCTCGTGAAACGGCGACTCGTGCGCTATCGGACCGTCTGACCACGCGTCGCGGAGGAGGGAGACCGTGTCGGCGAGGCGGTCGACGCGCTCGTCTCGCGGAACGCCGAAGGCGTCGAACTCGCGGGGGTTAGAACCGATCGCGAGGCCGAGCGTCGTTCGGCCGCCCGAGATAAGGTCGACCGTCGCCGCGTCCTCCGCGAGCCGAATCGGGTCGTACAGCGGCGCGAGCGCGATACACGTGCCGAGTTCGACCGACTCGGTCGCCGCCGCGAGCGCCCCGAGCGCGGGCATCGTCCCCGAGAGGTAGCCGTCCGGCATGAAGTGGTGTTCGGACACCCACGCGCTGTCGAGGCCCGCGTCGTCTATCGCGCGCCCGAGCGTCAGCATCTCGTCGTACAGGTCGGCCATCGGCCGGTCGTCGTCCGGCCGCCGCTGGCAGGTGAACAGTCCCGTCCCGAGTTTCATGACTCGGAGTTCGCACCTTAGCTATTAATAGTTAGGAACACCGAGTTCGTCGGAGATGGTTCCCGACGACTCGGTACCCTCGGATTCGACAACCGCGACCGCGACGGGGCCGGCGCCGCCGGGCGAGCGCGTCGTGGGGCGCGCGGTGGAAGACGGCTGGACCGAGGCGTTCGTCTCGCCGCGAAACCCGACCGGCGCGCTCTCTCAGTTGATGGAGTACCACGACGACTACGGTGAGAAGGGAGCCGACGACGCGTTGTTCGTCCGCGGCGAGCGGTTGGATTCGTGAGTCGCCGGTCGGGGAGCCGCCTTACTCCTCGGCCGACTTCGTCTTGATGAGGAACTTCATGTCGCCTTCGAGGACGACGGTGCCGTCCTGCTTCGTCATCTCGATTTCGAGGACGACCAGTCCCGCGTCGTCGCGGCTCCCGAGGTCCTTCCGCTCCGAGACGACCATCGTCTGCGAGAGCGTGTCGCCGATGAACACCGGGTTCGGCAGGTCCATGTAGTTCATCCCGAGGAAGGCGATGGCGGTGCGCTCGACGATACCCGAGCGATACACGAAGCCGGTCGACTGGACGAACGTCATCGGCCCGTGGGCGATTCGCTGGCCGAACTGGGTGTCTTCCGCGTACTCGCTGTTCGTGTGGAGTTCAGTCCAGTCGCCCGAGAGCGCGGAGTGCATCATGAAGTCCGCCTCGGTGACGGTGCGGCCGACGCTCTGGAACTCCTTGCCCTCCTCGAAGTCCTCGAAGTAGTGCGGTTCGTAGCTGTATGCCATACCTCACCGTCACCGCCATCAGATAAAGTAGTTTACATACCTATCTTTCCTGACAGTCGACGCCTACTTGGGGAGCGCAGGACGACGTGTGGTCGCATGTCGGAGCAAGACGACCACGCGGAGAGACGGGAGCGCGCCTCGAACGACCCCTACTGCGGGCGCGTCGGTATCGACCTCGCCGAGGTCGGCGACGGGTACGCGGAGACGACGCTGACCGTGGCCGAAGACCACCTGAACTTCCACGGGACGCCCCACGGGGGCGCGGTGTACAGCCTCGCCGACGCGGCCTTCGCGGCCGCCTCGAACAGCCACGGCGACGCCGCGTTCGCGCTGGAGACGAACATCTCGTACCTCGCGGCCGCCGAGGTGGGCGAGACGCTCCGCGCGGTCGCCGAGGAGACGCATCTCGGGGGGCGGACCGCCGAGTACGAGGTCGTCGTCTCCGACGGGGACGGCGAGCGAATCGCGACGTTTCGAGGGCGCGTCTACAAGCCCGGCGGTCGCTGACGGCGCGCGTTACTGGCCGCGGTGGTCGTAGACGCGCTGGACCTTTCCGACCTCGGTGCGCGCGATGTCGCCGTACTCGACGAGGTTCAGTTCGTCGGGCGTGAACGAGAGCACGTTCGAGAGCCGCTTTTGAATCCGACCTTCGAGGTCCGACAGCGACCCGCCGAACTCCTCGACCAGTTCGACCGTGATTTCGACCTGGTCGAGATTCCCCTCGCGGCGGAGGTCGATGCGGTAGTGCGGCGCGATTTCGTCGAACTCGAGGACGACCGATTCGACCTCGCTCGGGTAGAAGTTCACGCCGCGGACGATTATCAGGTCGTCCGACCGGCCCGTGATGTTGTCCATGCGGACGCAGGTTCGGCCACACTCGCAAGTGCCGTAGTCCAGCGTGGTCAGGTCGCCCGTCCGATACCGGAGGACCGGCAGCGCGTCCTTCGCGAGGGTCGTCAACACGAGTTCGCCCTCCTCGCCCTCCTCGACGGGGTCGCCGGTGTTCGGGTCGACCACCTCGGGGTAGAAGTAATCCTCCCAGATGTGAAGGCCGTCCTGCGCCTCGCACTCGACGGAGACGCCGGGACCGACGATTTCCGAGAGGCCGTAGATGTCGATACCGGTCACGCCGAGTCGCGCTTCGATTTCGTTCCGCATCGGCTCGGTGCAGGGCTCCGCGCCGAAGATGACCGTCCGAAGCGGCAGGTCGCGGATGTCGACTCCCATGTCGTCTGCGACCTCGGCGAGATAGAGCGCGTACGACGGGGTACACGCGATGACGTCGCTTCCGAGGTCGGAGAGCAGTTCCACCTGTCGCTGGGTGTTGCCGCCGCCGATGGGGATGACCGTCGCGCCGAGCTCCTCGACGCCCTGGTGGAGGCCGAGACCGCCGGTGAACAGGCCGTAGCCGTAGGCGTTCTGGACCACGTCGTCAGGACCGACGCCGGCCGCGACGAGACACCGCGCGACGGCCTTGTTCCACACGTCGAGGTCCTCGCGGGTGTAGCCGACGATTTTGGGCTTGCCGGTCGTGCCCGACGACGCGTGGACGCGAATCACGTCGTCCATGTCGACCGCGAACATCCCCGTCGGGTAGTGGTCTCGGAAGTCCTCTTTCGTCGTGAACGGCAGTTTCGACAGGTCTTCGACGCTTTCGATGTCCGCGGGCGAGAGTCCGGCCTCGTCGAACGTCTCGCGGTAGAACTCGACGTTCTCGTACGCGTTCCGAACCGTCTCCCGCAGGCGACCGTCCTGCACCTCGCGGAGTTCCTCCCGCGGGGCGGCCTCCGTGCTATCGAATACCATGTACGTTTGAAGTCGATGATAGAATATGATAAAAATGATGCGGTCGGCCGACCGCGCCGCGGGGCGAACCTATTTCGAGGGGGATGCGCAATCGACTACCATGCGAGACGCATACATCGTCGGAGCGGGCCAATCGAAGTACGGCGCGTTCCCGGACGAGAGCTATCGGTCGCTGTTCACGACCGCGTTCGAGGAGGCGCTGGGGAGCGCCGCCGGCGTCGAGGCGGCCGATATCGACGAGGCCGTCGTCGGGTCGCTCGGCGTCGGCGGGCGGCAACTCGGCTTATCGGGGCCGGCCGTGACGGAGCACGTCGGCCTCCACGGCGTCCCCTGTTCCCGAATCGAAAACGCCTGCGCAGCGAGCGGCTACGCGGTCAGACAGGCGGTACAGGCGGTCAAAAGCGGGATGGCGGACGTGGCCCTCGCGGGGGGCTACGAGGTCATGACCGACATGAGCGGCGACGTGGCGAAGTACTGGCTCGGCGTCAGCGGCGAGACGGAGTGGGAGCGGCTCACCGGGACGACGTTCGCGGGCGTCTACGCCCAGATGGCCTCGGCGTACCTCGACGCCTACGACGCCTCGCCGGACCACTTCTCGAAGGTCGCCGTGAAGAACCACGCGAACGGCGCGAAGAACCCGAAGGCGCACCTCGGCTTCGAGTGCTCGCTCGACGACGCGCGGAGCGCCCCCGTCGTGGCCGACCCGCTGAACCTCTATCACTGCTGTCCGACCTCCGACGGCGCGGCCGCGGTCCTCGTCGCCAGCGAGGACGTTGCCAGCGCGTGCGACGACGCCGTCCGCGTCGCGGGCGTGGGTGCCGCCTCCGAGCGCGTCGGCCTCTTCCAGCGCGACAGCTACACCGCCGTCGAATCGTCCGAGCGGGCCGCCGCGGCCGCCTACGAGATGGCCGGTCTCGGTCCCGACGACGTGGACTTCGCGGAGGTCCACGACTGCTTCGCCATCGCCGAACTGCTGGCGTACGAGGACCTCGGCTTCTGCGAGCGCGGACACGCGCCCGAACTGGTCGATTCCGGCGCGACCGAACTCGGCGGCGACCTACCCGTCAACCCCTCCGGCGGCCTGAAATCGAAGGGACATCCCATCGGCGCGACGGGCGCTGGACAGGTCGTCGAAGCGTTCAAACAGCTTGCCGGCCGGGCGGGGGACCGACAGGTCTCTGGCGCGAACGTCGGCCTCACCCACAACGTCGGCGGGTCGGGCGGTGCCGCCGTCGTTCACGTCCTCGAAGGAGGGGCGCTATGAGCGCCGACGACTCGGCGCGAGCGACTCCCGGAATCGCCGGGGTCGGCGCGTACGTCCCCCGGTTGTACCTCCCCGCGTCGGCCTACCACGAGGCGTGGGGCAAAGGCGGCGCGCCGGGCGTCGAGCGGGTCGCCGTCGCCGACGCGGACGAAGACACACTGACGATGGCGACCGAAGCGGGTCGGCGCGCGCTCGACGCGGCCGGCGTGGACGCGAGCGATATCGGACACCTCGCGTTCGCCACCACGACGCCGCCGAACGACGAGGATGAAAGCGTAGTTCGGCTGGCTTCGCTCCTCGGCGTCGGCCCGTCGGTTCCGACCCGGCAGTTCGGCGGGAGCACCCGCGCCGGCGCGGTGGCGCTGGCGGCGACGGTCGAGGCGACCCGAGGCTCGGGCGCAGGCGCGGGAACGGGGAGCGGCGGTTCGGCACTCGTCGTCGTCGCCGACAGCCCGCGAGGAGCGCCCGAAAGCGACGAGGCGGCCGGTGCCGGGGCGGGTGCGGCCGCGCTCGTTCTCACCGGAGACGCTCCGCTCGCCGTCGATGCCGTCGGCGAGTTCGGCGACCCCGCGCCCGGCACGCGGTTCCGAGGATTCGGGAGCGCCGAGACGGAGTCCATCGGCGTCACGCAGTACGAGCGCGACGCCTACACGCGGGCGGTCGGCGGGGCGGTCGAGGCCCTCGGTATCGACGTCGCCGAACTGGACCCCGAGGCCGTGTCGCTCACCGCACCGGACGAGAAACTCCCGTACCGCGCGGCCGACGCGCTCGGCGTCGAACCGGCGCGAATCGCGGCCGGGACCGTCGTCTCGCGAACCGGCGACACCGGGGCCGCCGGGCCGTTTCTCGGACTCGCGTCGGCACTCGACTCCGCGGTCGACGCGGGAGGCGACGAGTCGAGCGGCCGGTCCCCCGCGAGCTCGGTGCTCCTCGTCGGCTACGGCGGCGGCGCGGGGGCGACCGCGCTCGCGCTCAGCGTGGAGGCGACAGACACCAACTCCGCCGCCAGTTCCGTCGTCCCGGTCGAGGCCGCCCTCGACGGCGACGTGGAGCTCACCTACGCGGAGGCGCTCCGGCGGCGTGGGACCATCACCGGCGGGGAGCCAGCCGGCGGGGGCGCGTACGTCAGCGTGCCGACGTGGAAGCGGACGATTCCGCAGCGCCACCGCCTCGTCGCCGGCGAGTGCGCCGACTGCGGTGCGCTCTCGTTCCCGCCGGAGGGCGCGTGTCCCGACTGCGGGTCGCTCGCGGGCTACGACGACGCGGCGCTCCCCGGGACGGGAACCGTCGAGGCCGCGACCGCCATCGGACAGGGGGGCGCGCCGCCGGAGTTCGTCGAGCAGCAGCAGCGCGCCGGGTCGTTCCCGGTCGCCGTCGTCGCCTTCGACGGGCCGGGCGGAGAGGCCGACACTCGAACCGTGAGCGCGCCCGCACAGGTCGTCCACTCCCCCGCGGGAACGCCCGCAATCGGCGACCGCGTCGAGGCCGTGCCGCGCCGCATCTACGAGCAGGAGGGCGTCGTGAGATACGGCTTCAAGGTCGTCCCGACCGAGGCGCGACGGTAGTTCGGGACGCCGTCGAAGTCGTGTGGCCTCTAACGAGGGCAAACGATTATGAGGGTTCCCGAACCCCTTCCGGTGATGCAAGTGAGTGTACTCGGCGCGGGAACCATGGGCCACGGCATCGCGCAGGTGGCCGCGATGGCCGGTCACGAGGTGACGATGCGCGACATCGAAGCGGCGTACGTCGAAGACGGACTGGACGCCATCGAGTCAAACCTCCGGGGCGGCGTCGACCGCGACAAGGTGACGCCCGACGAGATGGCGGCGACGCTCGACCGGCTCTCGGGGACGACCTCGCTGGAGGCGGCGGTCGCCGACGCCGACCTCGTCGTCGAGGCGGTTCCCGAGGACATGGAACTCAAGCGCGAGACGGTCGCGGAGGTCGAATCCCTCGTCGACGACGACGCCGTCATCGCGTCGAACACGTCGTCGCTCTCCGTGACCGAGATACTGAGCGCCCTCGAACGTCCCGAGCGCGGCCTCGGACTCCACTTCTTCAACCCGGTCCACATCATGGGTCTCGTGGAGGTCGTCGTCGCGGAACAGACCAGCGAGGCGACGCTGGCGTTCGCCACCGAGTTCGTCGAGGGCATCGACAAGACGGCCGTCGAGGTCGGCGACTCGCCCGGCTTCGCCTCCTCGCGGCTCGGCGTCGCTCTCGGCGTCGAGGCCATGCGCATGGTTCAGGAGGGCGTCGCGTCGCCCGCGGACATCGACACCGCGATGGAACTCGGCTACAACCACCCGATGGGGCCTCTCGAACTCGGCGATGTGGTCGGCCTCGACGTTCGACTCGACATCCTCGAGTACCTGCGCGAGGAACTCGGCGAGCGCTTCCGCCCGCCGCAGATTCTCAAGCGAAAGGTCCGCGCCGGCAAGCTCGGCAAGAAGACCGGCGAGGGGTTCTACGTCTGGGAGGACGGCGAAATCGTCGGCGCGAGCGAGGACGTGATGGACCGATGAGCGGTGACGGTCCGAGCGCCGACGGTCCGAGCGCCGACGGTCCGAGCGCCGACGACCGAGAGACTGGCGGCCCCCGAGCCGACGGCGGAACGCCGACCGTCGAGTCCGTCGCCGCCGAGTGCGAGACGGTCGACGCCGTCGTCGGCGACCGCGTCGACGCCGTCGTCACCGTGACGCTGAACCGCCCCGACGCGCGGAACGCGCTCAACGCGACGCTCCGGGCTGAACTCAAGCGCGTCCTCGACGCCATCGAAGAGAGCAGCGCGCGCGTCGTCGTCCTGACCGGCTCCGACGAGGCGAAGGCGTTCGTCGCCGGCGCGGACGTGACGGAACTCCGCGAGCGCGACATGCTCGAACAGCGCGAGGCGAGCAAGCGCCCGCGGGTGTACGAGCGCGTCGACGACCTCAGACAGCCGGTCATCGCCCGGGTCAACGGCCACGCCCTCGGCGGCGGCTGCGAGCTGATGCAGGCCTGCGACGTGCGCATCGCCCACGAGCGGGCGAAACTCGGCCAACCCGAAATCAATCTCGGTATCATGCCCGGCGGGGGCGGCACCCAGCGACTCGCGCGCCTCGTCGGCGAGGGCCACGCCATGCGACTCATCCTGACGGGCGAGCTCATCTCCGCCGAGGAGGCCGCGGACATCGGCCTCGTCGAGGAGGTCCACGGCGACGACACCTTCGACGACCGGGTGTACGAACTCGCCGAGATGATGGCGACGAAGAGCCCCGTGGCCCTGGAGTTCGCCAAGAAGGCCGTCAAGGCCGCCTCGCGGACGGACCTCGAACAGGGCATCGAGTACGAGGCGGAGCTGTTCGCCCAACTGTTCGGCTCGCCCGACAAGGACGAGGGTATCGACGCGTTCTTCGAGGACCGCGAGCCCGAGTGGCACGAGCGCGAACGATAGACCCCCACTCGCGCCGTTCGAACTGCTCGAACGACTTCGAAACCGCCGCGACCGCCCGGCGAGAACTCACAGCGCAGGCGCGAGCGCTAGTTTCACGACGTGAACACGTCTTCGGGAGCGACCGGCCCGCGAGCGAGGCCGAATCGGGGGCGCAGCGGTGGAGGACCGGGCGTTCCGTCCTTTCGAACGCGAGTCCGTACTCGAGCGACACCACCGTATCGGCAGTCGCTATCGAGACCGTCTCGCGCGCGAACCGAACACCGAGTCTCGAATGACGGGGATACGGCGGTTTCGGGGCGAACGAGACCCAGCAACGATGCGGCCGGCCCACAGGACGGCAGCCGGACGGTTCGTCTCCCACGCCACAGTCCGTGACAGGTGTAATTTTGTAATTGCTCGCGTTCCCACCGCGTCAATCTACGATGGTATAATAAGTATATAACCACAATATGTTCGAGGAGTTCGAACAGCGATTGTCGAAATCGAGTCGTCGTCTCGACCTCTCGAAAGCGGAAATATCGGACTTCGCGCGAGAGAATGTTCGTTGAGGTAGTTCGAACCATTCGAACGAACGTGCCGCATACTCGGTTCGCCGGCGGGGCGAGTGGCCGGGTCAGGAGAAGTTGAGGTTGATTTCGACCTCGTTGGCCGCGCCGAGGAGGAGGTCGGCGAGGTCGCCGGTCAGTCGGTCGCCCCGAAGCCGGTTCGAGGGGCCCGAGATGCTTATCGCCCCGACGGGGTGACCCTCGTTGTCGGTGACGGCGACCCCGACGGCGTGGAGTTTCGGGACGATTTCCTCGCGGTTGAGCGCGAACCCGCGCTCGCGAATCGTCGCCAGTTCCTCGAAGAGCGCGTCGGGGGCGGTTATCGTCTTCGGCGTCTTCGCCGGGAGGCCGTGTCGGTCGACGATGTCGCGGACGCGTTCGTCCGGGAACGCCGACAGGATGGCCTTGCCGGCGGCGAGTTGGTGGAGGTACGAGCGCGTCCCCTCCCGGGCTGGCGTCCGAACCGAGTGCGCGCCGGCCGCGCCGTAGAGGTGGAACCCGCGGCCCTGCTCTTCCGTGACGCACCACACCTTCTCGCCGGTCTGCTCGGCGAGTTCGTCCAGTTTCGGCTTCGCCACCTCGTAGAGCTGGTGCTGGTCGCGCGCGTAGATGCCGAAGTCGAGGAGCCGAAGGCCGACCCGGTAGCCGTCGTCGTCGGGGACGACGAAGCCCTTGCGTTCGAGCGTCTTCAGGTGCCGGTGGACCGTGCTCTTGGCCAACCCGAGCTCCGAGGCGAGCCCCGTCGGCCCCATCGAGCCCCCCGATTTGAGCCGTTCGAGGATGCCGAGCGACGTGGCGGCCGTCGTCACCGGTCGGCGCTGTTCATCGTCTGTCATCACCTATCTTCGGTGTTCGTTCGTGATAAATCTTGTTCGAACAGTTCGAACGAGGGTTCCACTTGCTCGAACGACCGCGGCGGACGCTCGAACCGCGAGTCGGCGATAGAGCAAAGTAGCGTCCGATTGGATAGCAGACGTGCATGATTAAATTGGTGAATATTCTCGTCCGGGACGACGGCCACACGCACGAGGAGTTCGTCGAGCGGTGGCGGGGGAGCCACGCGGAACTCGCTGCGGAGCTACCGGGGCTGGTGAAGTACGCGACGAGCGTCCCGACCGACCCCGAGCGGTCCGAGTACGACGGCATCGTCGAACTCTACTTCGAGGACATGGCCGTACTGAAGGCGGCGTTCGACTCCGAGGTCGGCCAGCGCGTGAACGCCGACGCGGCCGAGTTCATCGACATGGAGCAGGGGCCGACGCTCTACGTCGAGGAGACGGTCCACCTCGACAGGTCCTGAATCCATGAACACGAGCGAACGACTCGTCGAGAGCCTCGAACGGCTCGGCGTCGAGCGAATCTTCGGCTACCCCGGCGGCCGCGTCATCGAGCTGTTCGACCTGCTACCCGAGTCGGACATCGACCTCGTGCGCCCCCGCGACGAGCGCGAGGCGAGCGTCATGGCCGAGATGTACGGCCGGTTGACGGGCGAACCGGGCGTTCTCGCCGGACAGGGGCCGTGGATAGGAAGCCTCGGCCTCATCGGACAGATGGAGGCGCGCCTCGCCTCGTCACCGATGGTCGCCATCACCGAGGCCTCCGAGCGCGGGAACTACTCGACGCTCGCGCCCTACCAGCAGTCCCGCGGCGACTACGGCGGCCTCGAACTCCCGAAGCTTCTCGACGCCGTGACGAAGGAACACTGGTTCCCGCGGACCCCGACCGAGACGGTTCGGAGCCTCCAACTCGCGTTCAAACACGCCGTCGCCGGGCGTCCCGGTCCGACCGCGGTCGTCCTCGACGGCGACGCCGTCACTGAGGAGTTCCCCGCCGAGTCCGTGCCGCCGGTCTGGAACGACGAGACGCAGACCAGAACGTGGACCGCCGCGCCGACGGCCCGCGACGTCGCGGCCGCCGCCGAGGCGCTCGAAGCGGCCGAGCGACCGGTCATCATCTCGGGCAACGGCGTCCACGCGTCGGGCGCGTACGAGGAGCTGGCCGCGGTCGCCGAGGCCTACGAGGCGGCCATCGTCACCTCCTACCTCGGGAAATCGACGGTCCCCGAGACGCACCACCTCGCCGGAGGCGTCATCGGCTCGTTCGGTCACGAGGGTGCGAACCAACTCGTCAGCGAGGCCGATACGCTCCTCGTCGTCGGCTGTCGCATGAACCCGATGGACACCAACTGGCAGGCCCCCGACTTCATCCGCCCCGACGAGCAGACGATTATCCACGCCGATATCGACCCGCGGAACGCCGGGTGGGTCTACCCCGCCGACGTGGGACTCATCGGCGACGCGTCCGAATCGCTGCGCGAACTCGCGGCCGCCGGCGGCACCGAAAACGACTGGGCCGAGGACCGGGCCCGGAAGGCCCGCGAGTCGTTCCACGCGCCCGAGTGCGAGTCGGACGCCGCCCCCATCCTCCCCCAGCGGGCCGTCAAGGAAATCGAGCGCGTCGTCGACGAGGAAACCATCGTCACCGCCGACTCCGGCAACAACCGCTTTTGGCTGCTCAACTACCTCCAGACGCCGGCGGTTCGGACCTACTTCGGCTCCGGCGGCGTCGGCGGCATGGGCTGGGCGACGCCCGCCGCGGTGTCGGCCGCGCTGGCGACAGACAAGCGCGTCGTCGGCGTCGCGGGCGACGGCGGCTTCGCCATGACGATGACGAGCGTCGAGACGGCGGTCGAACACGGCGTCGCGCCGACGGTCGTCGTCCTCAACGACACCAGCCTCGGGATGGTCAGACAGATGCAGCACGCTCCCGACGACATCGCGGGCGTCGAGTTCCACGACACGGACTTCGCGCGGGTCGCGGAGGCGTTCGGCGCGACGGGCGTCCGCGTCGAGACGCCGGGCGAACTCGGCGACGCGCTCGCCGACGCGAAGATGCACAGCCTCCCGACGGTCATCGACGCCCGTATCGACCGCAGTCAGGACATGGCCGCGACGCTCCAGTCGTCGTTCTACGCGTCGGTCGGCGGACTCCACGAGTAGCGCGCGGTGACGAGTCGGCCGTCGCCGACCCTCTCGGCGGTCCGCTCCCCGGGAAACACTTTTCTCGCGCGCAGGTAGAACTACGATATCATGTCAGCATCGACCGTGATGGTTACGGGCGGGACCGGGTTCATCGGCTCGTACGTCGCGTCGGACCTCGTCGCGGCCGGCCACGACGTAGTCGCCTACGACCGCTCGACCGACCCGCGCATCCTCGACAGACTCGGCGTCGCCGACGACGTGACGATACGCCGCGGCGACGTAACCGACCCGACCGACGTGTTCCGGGGGGTTCGAGAGACCGGCACGACGCACATCGTCCACCTCGCGGCGCTCCTGACGACGACGGCGCGGGAAAACCCGCGGACCGCGCTCGACGTGAACGTCCAGGGGACGAACAACGTCTTCGAGGCGGCGCGCGCCCTCCCCGAACAGGTCGAACGCGTCGCGTGGGCGTCGTCGGCGGCGGTGTACGCCCCGCCCGCGAACTACGGTGGCGACTTCGTGACCGAGTCCGACCTCGTCTACCCCGACACGCTCTACGGAGCGACCAAGGAGTACAACGAGCACCAGGCCCGGGTCTATTACGAGGACTTCGGCGTCTCGCACGTCGCGCTCCGGCCGACGGTCGCCTACGGCCCGTACCGCGAGACCGGCGGGTCCGCGTTCCTCGCCAACATCGTCGAAAAGCCGGCGCTCGGCGAGCCCTTCAGCGTCGACTACGGCGACCAAGTTATCGACTGGCAACACGTCCGCGACATCGCGCAGGCGTTCCGCAAGGCAACGTTCGCCCCCGAAGACGACCTCACCCAACGCGTCTACAACGTTCGCGGGGAGTTGGCGACGATTCGCGAGGCCGCGGAGACGGTACGGCGACTCCTCCCCGACGCCGACCTCACGGTCTCCGACGAGGGCGAACTCCCGTGGACCCAGGAACTCGACATGACGAAGGCGCAAGCCGACCTCGGCTACGACCCCGAGTACGACCTCGAAACCGGGTTCCGCGACTACCTCAACGTGCTTCGGAAGGAACACGGATTGGAGCCGGTCTGAGCCGAGAGCCGACGGGCCGAAACGCCGCCGTGGAGTCGGTCACGGCCGCCGAGCGTCGTCGGCGCCCTCGGTCTCGGGACCGTCCAGCAGGTCGCGGATATCGTCGGGCGACAGCAGGTCGACGAGGCTCTCGCCCGAGTCGTAGCGCTCGCGCTCGTCGGGCGTGAGATAGTCCGCGAGGTCGCGTTCTGTGAGCAGTTCCTCGAGTCTGTCGTCGAGGTCGTCCGGGTCGTAACCGGGGATGACCATATCACCGGATTGTCGCGAGCGCCCTTATAACACGGCACTCGTCGCGTTTCCGACGAATGCCGAGCGCGAGCCGCCCGCTCACTCCACGACGACGCCGTCGTCCTTCGCGTTCGGCGCGCCGACGACGAACACCTCGCCGTCCTCGACGCAGCGCAGTTGCCGAACCTCGTCGGACGAGACGACCACGAAGTCGCCCGGTTCGAGGTCGAGCACGTCGGTCTCCTCGCCGTCGTCGCCGGCGAAGGCGAGTTCGAACGCGCCGGAGAGAACGTGATACAGTTCCTCTTGTTCGCGCTGGTAGTGCATCGGTCCCGACCCGCCCGCGTCGAACGACCAGACCGACGGGCGCATCTTCCGCGGGCGAAGCTCGTAGCCGACGGCCTTGACTCGGGCGTCGGCGTTCTCCACGTCGTGCGGTTCGAGGTCGGCGAGGTTGACGCGCTCGTACATCGGCGCGAGCTACGAAGCGCGGGGTAATAGGTATGCTGACGAGTGTCGCGGCGGTTCGCGTCGGACTACTGGGTCTGGGAGTACCGCTCGACCCACTCCTGTAGGCTGATTCCCATCGCGGCCTGCGTGATGGCGTTCGAGGACGCCGAGTTCGCGCTCTTGACGAGTTCGGCTTCGAGCGTCCGGGTCGGAATCTCGCCGATGAAGTGGGGGATGGCGCGCTGGACCGCGAGCGGGCAGCCGACCTCGTGGGCGAGGGCGTAGCCCGAAAGCGAGTGCGGAATCTCCCCGCTGGCGTACTCCGGGTCGGGGTCGTCGAGCACGTCGTCGTCGACGAAATCGACGTACTCGTAGCACTTGCCCACGTCGTGGAGGAGGCAGGCCGCGCGGACCACGTCGAACTCCGGGTCCGCGCCATGGAAATCCCGCTGTTCCTCGGCGGCGCGGACGGCGATTCGCGTTACGCCGCGGACGTGCTCGACGTTCGTCACCTCGTGGATGTTCCACGCGTAGGGGATGTCGTCGATGTCGCGCCAGCCGCCGCGGGCGAGACCGAGACACCACGCCTCGACGACTCGCTCGCGGAGGTCGGCGTCCTCGATGTCGGCGAGTTCAGGGAAGGCGGCCTCGACCTGCGCGCGGTAGTCGTGCGACATCGCTCAGCGGCCCCCAGTCACGTCTTTCTGGACCGTCTCGCGGCCGACGAACCGCGGGCGGTCGCCGATGGAGAGGAAGTTGTCAACATCTTCGCGGGGCGCTTTCGCCTTCGGGTGGTCGGGGTCGTAGTCGCGCGAGGACTCGTGGCCGAGGCCCGCCCGAAGCGCGTCGAGGCTCTCGAAGTAGAGTTCGGCGACGCCGTCGAACTCGGCGCGTTCGGGGTCGGTCGGGACGACGCGGGCGTACCGGACCACGCCGGGAATCTCGCGGGCGAGGGGGACGTGGGTGTTCGCCCAGTGGTCGAGGAACTCGTCGTGGCTCATCCCGTCTTTGCGGACGAGAAACGCCGAGTGCTTGTAGAGTCCCGTCGTGTCGCCGCCGGTCTCGTCTTTCTCGACGACCTCCTCGCCGATGATTCGGGGGCGTCGCTCGACGTCGAGAAAGTTGTCCACGTCGTCTCTCGCCGCTTTCGCCGTCCCCTTCGCGGGGTCGTAGTCGCGCGAGCCCTCGCTGCCGAGCGCGTCGTGGAGCGCGCCGAGGTCGTCGAAGTACAACTCCGCGAGACCGTCGAACTCGGAGACCTCGGGGTCGACCGGAACCACCGTCTGGTAGCGGACGACGCCCTCGATGTCGCGGGCGATGGGCGTGTGATTGTCCTGCCAGTAGGTGACGAACTCGTCGTGACTCATCCCCGCCTTGCGGACAAGCAGGGCTACGTGCTTGTACATGCGTACACCTGCCGATTCACGTATAAGACAATAAATCATGAGGTACACTCGCACTGCCCATCTACAACAAATTAATGTGATAGTCACGAGTGGTGGGCGTATGCCTTTCCACGAGCGGGGGTTCATGAGCGGGACCCGCGGGACGATGGCCGTCGACTGGGAACAGCGCATCGACGTGAAGCGGATGCGCGAGGAGCGGAAGGACCGCGCTCTCTCGCGGATGCGCGAGGCGGGCCTCGGGAGCATGCTCCTCATCGACGACCCGAACATCCGGTACGTGACCGGGTTGGCGATGACCGGCGGGTCGGGTGCGGACCACTACTCGCTGCTTCTGGAAGACGGTACGGTCGTCCACTGGGACACCGCCGACCACGCGAGCAACCAGCGATACAACTGCCCGTGGCTGACCGACGTTCGCTACGCCTGTCCCGGGCTGGGGAACGTCCCGCGGGCCTCCGGCCGCGACTCGGCCCGGTCGTTCCTCCTCGACAAGATGGCCCAGACCGTCGTCGACGCCCTCGACGAGTACGGCCTCGCCGACGAGGCGATGGGCATCGACACCGGCCACGCGGGGCTGCTCGACGCCTTCGAATCGAAGAATATCGACACCCGACCCGCCGAGTGCGCGGCGGTGATGGAGGACGCCCGAAAGACGAAGACCGAAGACGAAATCGAGTGTCTGCGGCAGGTCGCGGCCGTCTGCGAGGCGGGCTTTCAGGCCATCGCCGAGAACGCGAAGCCGGGCGCGCGGGAGTCGGAGGTGTGGGGCGACGCCGTCCGCGAACTCTGGCGGCACGGCGCGATGGCGCAGGGCGGCTACCTCACGTCGGGGCCGAACACGTGGCCGAAGCACCAGGCGAACACCACGGACCGACTGATTCGCCCCGGCGACCTCGTCTACGCCGACTTCTACAACGTCGGCTACCTCGGCTACCGCTCGTGTTACTACCGGACCTTCTCGATGGGCGAACCGACCGACGAACAGCGCGACGCCTACGAGACGGCCCGCGACAACCTCTACGCCGTCCTCGACGAAATCGAGCCGGGGAAGACCACCGACGAAATCGCGGCGGCGTTTCCGGACATGGCGGGCGAACACGCCGACTGGTACGGCGCGGACGACCACTGGCAGTTGACGACCAATCACTGGGCCCACGGCCTCGGCCTTCAACTGTACGAAGTACCGCTCATCTGGCGCGGCCTCTCGCCGGACCATCCCATCGAAATCGAGGCGGGGATGACGATGGCCGTCGAGACCCAAGAGCCGGCGGGGAGACAGGGCGTCCGCGTCGAGGAGATGGTCGTCGTCCGCGACGACGGCGTCGAACTCCTCAGTCAGTGGCCCGTCGAGGAGATAACGGTTATCGAACACTGATTCCTGACACGATAAGCGGACCACTCACAAATTTTAAAAATTGTAGAATTTGTTACTCGAGCCCATCTAAGCACGCGTCCATCGGGCCACAGCTCGTCAGGAGAGAGTACAACCCGAATATCGAACCGTTTAGTCAGCAGTGTGTGATTTCTATGGCGACTGATTACGCCGGCGCGGGGACTCCCCGTGTCCCCTCGCCAGAGCCCAACTGACCGGCCGACGCTAGTCCGCTTTTCCGTCCTCGCGGTCCCGGCGGCGTGCGTCGTCATCGCGGTCGTCGGGGTCGCCGTAGCCGCCGCCGCCCGGCGTCCGAACCGTGACGGTCGTGCCGGCGGGCACGTCGCGGGTCGTCTTCGACGGGACTGCCTCGCCGTCGACGAGGTTCTGTCCGGTCGCTCCGTCCTCGCCGCCGGCGATGCCGCGAGGGGCGACCCGCCGGCGTTCGGTGAGAAGCGAGACGGTCGCGTCGGCTTCGACCGTGACCGACCGGACGATACCGAGACCGCCGCGGAACTCACCGCGGCCGCCGCTTCCCTCGCGGAGGCCGTACGCCTCGACGAAAAGCGGGTACTCGGCTTCCAGCGCCTCGACCGGCGTGTTGAGCGTGTTCGTCATCCCGACCTGCACGCCGTCCATGCCGTCGCCGCCCGCGCGGCCGCCGAAGCCGCCGCCGATAGTCTCGTAGTAGGTGAAGCCGTCCGAACCGCCGGCGCGACTGCCGATGGTCAGGTTGTTCATCGTCCCCTGTCCCTGCGCGGGGACGCGCTCGGGGGCCGCGTCGGCGAGCGCCGCGAAGACCACGTCGGTCACGCGCTGGCTGGTCTCGACGTTGCCGCCGACGACCGCCGCCGGGGCGTCGGGGTTGAGGAGCGAGCCGTCGGGGACCTCGACCGAGATGGGGTCGTAACAGCCCTGGTTCGGCGGAATCTCGGGGTCGGTGACGCAGCGAACGACGAAGTACACCGCGCTTTTCGCGACCGCGAGCGGGGCGTTGACGTTGCCGGCGACCTGGTCGGCCGTCCCCGCGAAGTCGAACTCGACGGTGTCGCCGTCGACCGTCGCGGTCACCTCGATGGGGATGTCGTCGTCGGTCACGCCGTCGCCTTCGAGCACGTCGCGGGCGCGGTACTCGCCGTCGGGCAGGTCGCGCAGTTCCGCGGTGACGCGGTTCCGGGAGTAGTCCATCACGGCGTCGAACGCCGCGAGAACGCGGGACCGGCCGTGTTCCCCGACGAGGTCGGCCAGTCGCTCCTCGGCGCGCTCGTTCGCCGCGATTTGCGCGCGGATGTCGGCGCGGCGCTCGCCGGGGTTGCGGACGTTGGCGAGGAGCAGCGACAGCACGTCGTCGTTGGTCTCGCCGCCGGCGACGAGTCTGACCGGCGGGAGTCGAAGCCCCTCCTGATAGATTTCGCGCGCGCCGGCGGGCATGCTGCCGGGCGTCATCCCGCCCACGTCGGCGTGGTGCGCCCGCGAGACGGCGAAGCCGAGCACCTCGCCGTCGACCGAAAGCGGCGACACCATCGTCACGTCGGGGAGGTGCGTCCCGCCCTCGAAGGGGTCGTTGAGGACGAACACGTCGCCCGGTTCCGGGCCGTAGTCGAGGACCGTGTCGACGGCCTCGGGCATCGCGCCGAGGTGGACCGGGATGTGTTCGGCCTGCGCGACGAGGCGGCCGTCGGCGTCGAACAGCGCCGTCGAGCAGTCGCGGCGCTCCTTGATGTTCGGCGAGTACGACGAGGTGATGAGCACCTGTCCCATCTCCTCGGCGACGCTCTCGAACTGGTTGCGCATGATTTCGAGCGTCACGGGGTCGACCTCGCGGTCGTTCATTCGCCGTCACCCCCGCTTGTCAGGACGAGCGTCCCGTCGGCTCCGACCGTCCCGCCCCACGCCGGAGGCACGACGACGGTGCTCTCGTGCTGTTCGAGGATGGCCGGCCCCTCGACGGTCGTCCTCGCGCCGAGGCCGTCGCGGTCGTAGACGGGCGTCTCTCGGAACTCGCCGTCGAAGAAGGCCTCGCGGGTGTCCTTGCGGGCGTCGCCGCCGCCGCGGTAGGTCACGTCGAGCGGGTCGCGCTCGACCACGGCGGTCGCCCGGACGTTGACGAGTTCGACCGGATCGTCGAGGCGGTAGCCGTAGGCGCCCTCGTGGGCCCCGTGGAACCGCGCTTCGACCGCCTCGGCGTCGAACGTCTCGCCGACGGGGACGGTCAGTTCGAAGCTCTGACCGACGTACCGGAGGTCGGCGGCGCGCCGGACCGCCGCGTCGTCGGGGTCGGCCACGTCTTCGAGCGTGTCGGCTTCGAGGTCGGCGTAGGCGGCGTCGACCGCCCCGGCATCGAGGCCGGAGAGGGGTCGGCGGAGCGTCCGCACCGAGTCGTGTTTCTGGTCGGCCGCGAGCAGGCCGTACGCCGAGAGGACGCCGCAGGCCCGCGGGACCACCACGGTCTCGATGTCGAGGCTCTCGGCGAGGGCGGCGGCGTGCATCGGCCCGGCACCGCCGAAGGCGACGAGGCCGAACTGCCGCGGGTCGCGGCCGCGCTCGACCGTCACGGCCCGAATCGCCCGCGTCATGTTGGCGTTGGCGACGCGGTAGACGCCGCGGGCGGCCGCGAGCGCGTCGTCCAGACCGGCCTCGTCAGCGAGCCCGGAGAGCGCGTCGCGGGCGGCGTCCACGTCGAGGGAGAGTTCGCCGCCGAGGGCGGAACTGCCGCCGATGTAGCCGAGGACGACGTTCGCGTCGGTCACGGTCGGTTCGGTCCCGCCGCGGCCGTAGCAGGCCGGGCCGGGGTTCGCGCCCGACGAGCGCGGCCCGACGCGGAGCGCGTTGCCCGAGTCGACCCACGCGACGGACCCGCCGCCCGCGCCGACGGTGTTCACGTCCACCATCGGCGTCTTGATGGGCCGGCCGTTGATTTCGGCGTCAGTGGTCCGCTCGACCTCGCCGTCGCGGACGAGGCTCACGTCGCTGGAGGTGCCGCCCATGTCGAAGGTGACGAGCCCCGCGAGGTCGTCGGCGGAGTCGGTCGCGGTCTCCGCCGCGCCGACGACGCCCGCGGCCGGGCCGGACATCGTGGTCGTCACGGCGTGCTCGCGCACGGTCGAGGCCGGGGCGATGCCGCCGTTGGCCTGCATGATTTTGGGAACCGGGACGCCGAGGTCCGCGGCCCGCGATTCGAGGCGGCCGAGATAGCTGTCGATAGCGGGCGTCACGTAGGCGTCGACCGCGGTGGTCGAGGTACGCTCGAACTCACGGAACTCGGCGAGCACCTCGTGGGAGGCGGAGACCGGCGCGTCGAGTTCCTCGCGGAGCACGTCGGCGACGACGCGCTCGTTTTCGGGGTGCTGGTAGGCGTGTAAGAGCGAGACGGCGACGCTCTCAGCGCCGCAGTCGCGGATGTCGTCGGCCAGCGCGCGGACCTCGCGCTCGTCGACTTCGGTCTGAATGCCTTCGACCGTCGCGCGCTCCGTCACCTCGAACCGACGGCGTCGCGGGACGAGTGGGTCGGGCTTGTCCGCGGTCACGTCGTAGAGGTCGGGGCGGGCCTGTCGGCCGATTTCGAGCACGTCGCGGAAGCCCTCGGTGGTGACGAGCGCGGTCTTCGCGCCGTCGTCTTCGAGGAGCGCGTTCACGGAGACGGTCATCGCGTGGGTGAACGCGTCGACCTCGGCCGGGTCGACGCCGGCGTCGTCGCAGGCCTTCTCGATGCCGCGGACGACGCCGACGCTCTGGTCGTCCGTGCTCGGGACCTTCGCGGTGACGAGGCGGCCCTCGGGGGTCAAAAGCGCCACGTCGGTGAAGGTGCCGCCGACGTCGACGCCGATTCGTGTCTCGGAGTCCATCAGAACACCCCCATATCGGCGGCGACCGTATAGAGCGTTCGGAGGCCGAGCCAGACGACGACGAGCGTCACCAGCCCGCCGACGACGTTCTGGAGCGTGGAGTTGGCGTACGACCCGAGGATGTCGCGGTCGTTCATCACGTAGATGAGGAAGACGGCGACGATGGGCAAGAGGACGCCGTTGGCGACCTGCGCGAAGACGATGGCCTGCACGGGGCTGTAGCCGACCGCGGAGAAGACGATGCCGACGAGCAAAATCGAGCCCCAGACGGCGCGGAACTTCGTGGACTTGAGGTCGGTGTCCCAGCCGAGCGCCCCCGCCGTCGCGTACGCACCGGCCAGCGGGGCGGTCGTCGCGCTGGTGAAGCCCGCGGCGAACAGCCCGATACCGAAGAGCACCTTCGCCTGCGTGCCGACGAGGGGTTCGAGCTGTTCGGCCATCGTGCTCACGTTCTGGATGTTCGTTCCGACGGGAAACGCCGCCGCGGCGGTGACGAGAATCGAGATGGTGATGAACCCGCCGAGGACGATAGAGAGAATCGTGTCGGCCCGCGACTCGTTCAACTCCTCGGGGCCGGCCCACCGCTCTTGGACGCTCCCGGCGTGGAGAAAGAGGTTGTAGCCGACGACGGTCGTTCCGATGAGGCCGGTGATGAGGAACGCCGACCCCTCGGGGACGCTCGGGACGAACCCGCGGGCGAGCGCACCGAGGTCGGGGCCGATGAGGATGGCGTCGATGAGGAAGGAGACAGCCATGACGGAGACGAGTCCAACGAGCGCCTTCTCGATGAGTTTGTACTTGCCGGACCACAGGAGGACGCCGGCGACGAGGCCCATCGCGGGCCCCCAGAGGTTGGCGCTGATGCCGGTCAAGCCCTCCAGTCCGGCCGCGCCGCCGAGGATGTTCCCGGTCTCGTAAGCGGCCGTGCCGACGCCGATGGCGCTGACGACGAGGGCGATGCTCAGCCCCGACAGCACGGGGCTATCGAACTGGCTGCGGAGCGCCTCGCCGAGTCCCTCGCGGGAGACGAGGCCGAGTCGGGCGCTCATCTCCTGGAGGACGATGGTAGCGATAATCGAGAAGGCGATAGTCCAGACGAGCGCGTAGCCGAATCGCGCGCCCGTCACGCTGGCGGTCGTGACCGTTCCGGGGCCGATGAACGCGGCGGCGACCATCGCGCCCGGACCGATAGATTTCAGACGTTCGATGAAGTTCATGGTTCTCCCTGTGAGGTGGATTGACGTATCAAACTCTGATTGATAAATTCCGGTTGAGAACGTCGTTTACGCCGGGAAGAGTGCGTATGAAGGTGTGTGAACGAGTATGAAGTCAGCGGCGGGTGTGGACCGGTGACCGGTTCGGGGGACTAGCGACCGGGTCGGGTCCAGGTCGAATGCGACCCTCACCGGACCTCGGTGAGAAGCACTTTCGAGACGCCCTCTTCGACCTCGATATCGAACGGGGACTGCTCGGTGCTGAGCGCGATGAACCGCGACATGAACCACTTGACGGACTCGGTAGGAAAGACGACGTGGAAGGTGTCGCCCTCGGAGGCGCGGACCGTGAGAAAGCCACAGAACGACAGCCAATCGAGGAGTTCGCCCAGCGATTCGAACCGGTCGCGGTACTCGTGGGCGTGGAACGCCGCCACCCGGTCGACGGCGTCGAGGAACGCGGGGTCCGGGTCGCCGTCGTCGCCCTCCACGTAGTCGAGAAACGTGTGCAGGAAGTCCACGTCGAGGAGGACGTGCTCGCCGCTCGACAGCATCTGGTGGTAGGCTTCGAGGTTCGGCCCGGCGTCGGTCGTCGCCGCCTCGAAGTTGGCCGCGTAGAAGACGAGCGCCTCGCGGACGAGTTCGCTCTGCGCCTTGTCGGTCCGACCGGTAAGGCCGTCGAGCGCCGACTGGGCGTCCTCGTCGAGCGACACCGTGATGCGATTCGTGACCATGGGTGTCTAACTCTCGGAGGGGTTCTTAAGGATGTGCGGACGGCCGTCGCGAGCCGCGAACGAGTGACGAACCGGGACCAGTCGTCTAAAAAGTGTGAAAATTTTAGAAATTGTAATCGGCGGCGCGGGTGTCAGCCGTCACCCCGCTATCGCTGGGCGGGCGGTCTCGCGGCCGTCGCCGACTCGATGAAGACGAACCGCGCGCCCCCGGTCGAACCGTACTCCGCGGCGGGCGTCCAGTCGTGGGCGGCCGCGATTTGCTTGACGATGGCGAGGCCGAGACCGCCGCTGCGGCGTTCGCTCACGCCGGCTTCGAAGCACTCGTGGGGGGGCGTGCCGTCGGGGAAGCCCTCGCCGTCGTCCTCGACGAAGAACCCGCTTCGGGTCCGGCCGGCCGTCACGACCACGTCCTCGCCGCCGTGGACGACGGCGTTCTCGAACAGGTTTTCGAGGAGCTGTCGGAGTCTGCTCTCGTCGGCCGCTATCGTCCGCGACGCGCCGCCGTCGGTCCGGTCGAACCGCAGTTCGGCGTCGGCGGTCGGGACCGTCTCCCACGCGCGTTCGGCCACGCGCCGGAAGTCGAGGGGCTCCGGCTCGGCGACCGCATCACCCTGCGAGGCGAGCGCAGTCAGGTCCGAGAGCAACTCCTCGACCCGGTCGAGGCTCTGTCCGAGCTTTCGAAGGTCCTCGGCGTCCGCGTCGCCGGGCGACTCGGCGACGATGTCGAAGTAGCCCCGCGCGGTCGCCAGCGGGGTCCGGAGGTCGTGAGAGACGACGCGCGTGAACTCGCTGAAGCGCTCGTTCTGGCGTTCGAGCAGGCGCTGGCGGGCGTTGTGCTCTGTCACCTCGCGCTGGAAGCCGATGTAGTTCGTGACGCTCCCGTCGTCGCCGTGGACCGGCGTTATCTCGGACTGGTTCCAAAACGGCGTCCCGTCGCGGCGGTAGTTGAGGAGTTCGACGCTGCACGGCTCTTCGTCGGCGATGGCCTCGCGGAACCGCTCGCAGTTCTCTTCGGCGGTGTCCGGTCCCTGCAGGACGCGGTGGTTCTCGCCGAGAACCTCCTCGGCGTCGTAGCCGGTGAGGTCCTCGAAGGCGTCGTTGGCGTAGACGATGGGACAGTCGTCCTCGCTCGGGCCCGTGATGGTGATGCCGACCGAGGCCTCGTCGATGGCGCGGCGCATCAGCGACAGTTCGGCCTCTTGCGCCAGTCGCTCGGAGATGTCCCGGAGGATGCCCGTCGTGCCGACGACCTCGCAGCCGTCGTCGTGTAAGAGCGTGAGGTGACACTCCATGGGCACGCGGTCGCGGCCGTCGCCGTCAGCCGCGAGGAGTTGCGTCTCGAAGGTGAGCCGGTCGGTCTCCGCGCCGTCGCCGAGCGACGCCCGGAGCGACTCGTAGGTCTCGTAGTCCGCGTCGGGGAGGTACGACGAGAGGTGCGAGCCGAGGACGCGTTCGCGGTCGTGGCCGACGAGGTCGACGAACGCGTCGTTGACGTACTCGAAGCGGTCGTCGGAGTCGAGCGAGTAAACCGGGTCGCCCGCGGCGCGGATGATGTGCTCGTCGCGGGCGAGCTCGTCCCGGCGCGCCCGCTCGCCGGAGATATCTCGGAGGATACCGACCGAGCCCCGGAACGCCTCGCCCTCGTAGGGGAGATAACCCATGTGGTCGCGGCACGGGACTACCTCGCCGTCGGCCGTCCGTATCTCGATTTCGAACTGGGTCGTGTCGGGGCCGCGCGACGAGAGAGTCTCCCCGAGTTCGTCGGCGGCCTTCTGCACGTCTTCGTCGCCTTTCACGAGCTCCGGGCCGCGCCCGAGAATCTCGTCGACGGCGTAGCCCGAGAGGTCCGCGAAGGCGTCGTTGACGTAGGTGAAGCGGCCGCGCTCGTCGACGACGTAGACGGGGTACCCGAGGGCCTCGAGGACGGTCTCGTAGCGCTCCGCGCGACGGGTCGCCCGGTGTTCCGAGACGCTGTTTTCGATGCGGTTGACGAGCAGTTCGTACTGCTCGGAGGAGGGCTGTTTCTGCAGGTAGTCGGTGACGCCCGCGGAGATGGCGTCGCTCGCGACCTCCTCGCTCCCCTTGCCGGTAAAGAGAATAAAGGGGAGCGAGTCGTGTTCCTCGCGGACCGTTTCGAGGAGTTCGACGCCGGTCATCGCCGGCATGTCGTAGTCGCTGACCACGCAGTCGATATCAGAATCACGAACGATATCGAGCGCGGCCTCGGGGTCAGCACAGGTCGTCACCTCGAACGAAGAGAGCTTTCGGAGGTGCGTCTCGCCGAGGTCCAAGAGCGCCGAATTGTCGTCAACATAGACGATGTGCGGAGATTTCGAGATCGTCATCGGTAGTTATCAAATGGTAACTCCCGAGGCGACACATAGGTTCGACCTCTATAGTTAGGGAGCGGTATGATTTCGGATGTGATAACGATTCGCCAATGGCACGAGGAAAAACAGCTGGTCAAACCCCGACTTCGGGAAGGACCACCGTGGGATTTTTAACAACAGATTGAACTTTCTAGGGTATGTCCTCCGTTACGAACTCCCTCCCCCGCGTCTCGACGGACGGCGTCGAACGGTTCCTCGCGGCCCTCCTTGCCGGGCTCCGCGGAACGTACGCCCTCGGAGCGGCTACTAGTGGCATCGTCCTCATCGGACTCGTCGCGAGGCGGTGACGACCCGACACAGTCCGCACACCCATGCGTACCTCCCACGTCGCCGCCCTCGCCGTCACCGCGTTCGCGCTCGTCACCCTCGGCCTCGCCGCGGGGTCGTTCGACGCCGCGAGACCGGATGGACCGGCCGTCTCGGAGTCGGCCGACGGGTCGGTAGCGCTCCGCGAGCAGTCGGGGTCGAGCAGGCAATCTGACCGTCCGGACCGACCCTCAGTCGGTCGACTGGTACTCCCGGACGACGGCGTACTCGGCAGTCTCGGGGTGCAGTCGTCACCGGCCGGCGGACTGCGCTCGCGCCTCGTCGTCGGGGGCGCACTCGTCGTCGGTGCGGTGGTGCTCGTCTTCCGCCGACTCACCGACGACGACGCGCGGGCGTCCGAGACGACGAAGGAGCGGGGAGGCACGGACCACAAACCGTCGGAACGGAACGCGCCGGCGCCGTCCGATTGGGGCGGCCCGCCGGCGAACGGCGTCTCCCGCGCGTGGTTCGCGATGGTATCCGCGCTCGGCGCGGCGGCCACCCCGCGACAGACGCCAGCCGAACTCGCCCGCACGGCCGCCGACGCCGGCTTGCCCGCGGGCACGGTCGGGTCACTCACCGAGCTGTTCCGCGCAGTTCGGTACGGCGGGAAGCGGCCGACCGACGAGCGCGAGCGACGGGCCGAAGACGCGCTCGACGCGCTGCGGCGAGACGAGAACTGGCCGGGCGGGCGCGAACCGTGAGCCGCGCTCGCCGCGGGCTGTTGGTCGTCGGCCTCGCGTCGGGCCTCGTCGGCGTACTGCTCGTCGCCTCCCCGGGCGTCGCCCGCGGCGTCTCACTCACGGGGGCCGCCCGAACGGTGCCCGTCGCCGTCGTCGGCGTCGCCGCCGCCGCCCTCGCCGCCCGCTCGCTGTTGGACGCTCTCAGAGGAAACGCCGCGGGCGACGGCGAGAGAAAGGCGACCACCTCAGGCGCGTTCCCCTCGCCGGAGCGTCGTCCGCGCTACGACCCGCCGGGGACGGAGTTTGCCCGTCGAGTGGACGCAATCGGGTGGACCGACCGGCGCGACGCGGAGCCGGCGAACCGCCGGGAGCTCCGCGACGACCTCCGGAACGCGGCGACGAGCGCGCTCTCGCGGGGTTCCGGGCCGAGCCCGAGAGAGGTCGAAAGGCGGCTCCGCGACGGGAGTTGGACGGACGACCCGCTCGCGTCGGCGTTCTTCGCCGGCGACCTCGTCCCGTCGCTGTCGCTCTCGGGGTACGTCCGCGCGCTGGTCCGCGGCGAGCCGCCGTTCGCTCGTCGGGCGGGTCGCGCCGCCGCCGCGCTGTCGAAGCGGGCCGGGGCGGGCGACATGACACCGGCCCCGTCGGCAGACGTTCGGGTGGCGTTCGGGGACGAACCCGCCGTGCGGACGAGCCGATATCTCCCGGACGGCGAGGAGAGCCGCGAACGCGAGTCGGCGACAGACCGGGTCCGCGGCGTGACCGCCGCAGCGCTCGCAGTCGGCGGGCTCGGAATCGTCACGCTGCGACCGGGGCTGCTCCTCCTCGCGCTGTTCGGAATCACCGTCTCGGGGTACGCCCGCGCGGTCCCGGCCCCGTCGCGGGCGGTGGCGGTCGAAAGAGCGGTCAGCGACGCCGAACCCGCGGTCGGCGACGAGGTCGAGGTGACCCTTTCGGTTCGGAACGTCGGCGACGCGACGCTCGCGGACCTCCGACTCGTCGACGGGGTTCCGCCGGGGCTCGCCGTCGTCGACGGGTCGCCAAAGTTCGCGACCGCGCTCCGATCGGGGAAGCGTGCGAGCGTCACGTACACGGTCGAGGCCGCCCGCGGCGACCACGCGTTCGACCCGGCGCTCGTCGTCACGCGCGACGCCCTCGGGGTACGCAAGCGGGAAACGCTCGTCGACACCGAGACGACGGTTTCGTGTCGCCCGCCGGCGCAATCACTTCCGGGTGGCGCTCCCGCGAGAACGACGACGCGAGCGGGGCGGTCGCGGTCGGACGCCCCGGGGCCGGGCGTCGAGTTCCACTCCGTCAGAGAGTATCGACCGGGTGACCCCCCATCCCGAATCGACTGGAGACGGAAGGCCAAGACGGGGGAGTTCTCGACGGTGGCGTTTCACGAACACCGACGCCAGCGAGTGCTGGTCGTCGTCGACGCGCGGGCCGAGGCCTACGTCGCATGGGATGGCGGGGGCGATGGCGACGGCAACGGCAACGGTGAGCCGGTCGTCCAGCGGGGCGTCGCCGCCGCCGCCGCCCTCGTCTCTCGCTTCCGCTCCGCGGGTGTCCCGGTCGGTCTCGCGGCGCTCTCACCGCGGTCCTGTCGGTTCCCGCCCGGCCGCGGAGGCGACCACCATCGCCGGCTTCAGGAAGCGCTGGTGGCCAGCCCCGCGTTCGGATGGGAGCCTCCGGACGGCGAGGTGGACGCGTCCGCGGCGGTTCGCGAGATTCACCGGCGAGTGCGGGCGGACACGCGGGTCGTCTTCGTCTCGCCGCTCTCCGACGACCCGAGCGTGACCGCCGCGCGGCGGTTCGACGCACACGGGCACCCCGTTTCGGTTCTCAGCCCGGACCCAGCGGCTCGGACGCGCGCTCGTGGCTACGAGTCCGGATACGCGTCGCTCGCAAGGGAGCGACGGCTGCGGCGGCTTCGAGCGGCCGGTATCCCCGCGAGCGATTGGGACCCGACCGAACCGCTACGGGAGGTGACGCGCAGTGGTCAAAGCCGTGCCACGACGTCCAGATAGCGCCCCGCCGCTCCGAAGTAGCGGCGGTGCGCTCGCGGCCGCGATCGGTGCGGCCGTCATTACCGCGGTCTCGGTCCCCGCGCTCGCGATGGGCGCGCTGGGAGTGCTCTCGCTCGCCGGTGCACTCACGTTCGGCGTCGAGTCGGCCTACGCGCCGGGCATCGCGCTCCTCGCGGGGTCAGTCGTGCTCGCGGGCGTCTTGGGTCTGAAACCGCCGTTCCTGCTCGCGGCCGCGTTCCTCGTACTCCTCGCGTGGGACGTGGGGAAACACGGGTTCGGCATCGCGCGGGAGGTCGGGCGGGAGCCCTCGACGTTCCGAATCGAGGCCGTCCACGGGCTGAGCAGCGCCCTCGTGTATGCGGCCGGTGCGACGCTCGGCTACGGGATATACGCCGGCGTCACCGGCGGACGGTCGGTCGTCGCGCTCCTCGCGCTTCTCGTCGGTTCCGTGGCGCTCCTGTTCGCGTTGCGGACGTGAGGGGTCGTCGAGAGCGAGGGCGGAGCCCAGTCACTCCGGCCGACCGACGGACGCGCGTAACACGGACCGGTCGACGGACCCGGGAAGCTCCCGCAGGGCGTCGAGCGCGTCATCCCGCCGCCGCGCTGCCCGTTCCCGGAGAAGCGACTCGTCGCACTCGGGCGGGGAAATCGCGGTTGCGGCGGGGTCGGACTCGCAGATACGACGGAGTTGACGCGCAACGCTGGTCTCGCGACCGACGCGGCCGAGCAGTCGGCGCTGGGGCTCGTCCGCGTCGGCGAGCATCGAGCCGAGAGCGGACGCGGTCTCGCCGAGCCGACCGGCCGTGTCCTCGCAGTACGAGACCACCTCCGCCTCGGTCCGAACCGGGGCCCGCTCTGCGGAGCGGAACGTACCGACGAGTCCCCGGGCCGCCTCGTTGAGCCGTTCGACGCACGAACCGAGGTGCGACGAAGAGACCGAGCTAATCGAGGAGTAGGCGGCCGCGTGGAGGTAGTCGCCGGCGAGGAGCGCCGTCGTCGAGTCCATCGTGAGCGAGTGGGCGCGAGCGTCCGAGAGCTGGACGAGCAGTCGGCCCCGAACACGGTAGTACCCCCACAGGAGCTCGACCGCTGACCCCGCGGCGCGCACGGAGCTAGCGTCGACGGCGTCGTCGGTCTCGGAGACGGTGTCGACCGTGTCGGCGAGGAGGTTGGCGTACCACGGCGTCTTGGACTCTTCGACGACCTCGCGAGCGGTCGCCGCCGCCGACCCGTCCAAGCCGTCGAAGAGCGACCGGAAACGGGATTCGACGGTCGAATCGGCGTCAGACGAGCGACCCGCCGCGTCGGTCGCGTCAGTCACGTTCGAGCCCCCCTTCGGCGGCGTCAGCCTCGGCCTCGGAACCGGGTACCGAATCGAGTTCGGTCGCACACCACTCACAGAACTCGAGCGACGGGTCGGCGGTGCGTCGACAGTTCGGACAGACCCGGCCGTCGCGGCTCCCGGACCGCCTCGACGCGCGGTTCTGGGCGCGGGCGACCACGTACGCGTCGATAGTGGCGAGGAGAGTAACGACGAACAGCGGCGCGGCGCTCCAGAAGTCACCCGCGCCCCGCAGGTACGTCGTGACCACATCGGGACCGCTCAGAGAGCCGACGCCGAGGAGGACGACGGCCCACGCGAACGCGCGCTTCCAACGGCGGAGGGACAACTGTCCGAGCCCCGCAACGAACGACGAGAGCAGCGCGGCGAGAAACGGGTGCTTGACTGTCCGTTGATTCATATATTGAATTTTTGTTCAGCCACGTATAGCGATTCTGGTCGCCGAACCGCGGTACCGCTACCGATAGCTTAAATATTGAATTGATATTCAACAGCGCCGTGGACACACCATGAACGACACAACAACGCGGAGGTATCTCGCGATTGGCGGACTGAGCGCGGTGCTCTCGCTTTTCGTCCTCCCTATCGCGGGGGTCGTCTCGGTCTACAGCGGCTACAAGGTACACGGGCACACGAAGAACATCTACAGCTATCTGCTGGCCGGGGCGGGGTCGCTCTCGGTGCTGTTCTGGGTGGCCTACCTGATTCGGGTCTGAGCGCGGTCGTCGGCGAGTCATCCCGCCGCCGCCCGCGACGACCCGAAAGCGACACTTCCGTCGAACGCGAACCGCCGGGATATGACGCAGGACGGTCGCGCCGAGGAGTTGGAGCCGGCGAAGCGGCGTATCATGGAAGCGACAGACAGGGCGCTCCGGAAGCACGGCTACGGAAATCTGACGATTCAGCACATCGCCGACGAGTTCGAAAACAGCAAGACGCTCCTGTACTACCACTACGACGGGAAAGACGAGCTGCTCGTCGACTTCCTCGACTACGTCCTCGCGCGGTTCTTGGACGGCCTCCCGCAGGGGGACCGCACGCCCAGAGAGGAACTGGAAACGCTCGTCGACGCGCTCCTGCCCGAGACGCTCTCGGAGGAGGCCTACCGGCTCCAACTGTCGATGTTCGAACTTCGGGTGAACGCGCCGCACGACGAGAACTGCCGCGAGGAGTACCGCCACGTCGACGCCGAACTCACGGAGCTGCTGCGGGACATCCTCGTCCGCGGCGTCGAGGCGGGCGAGTTCGAGGTCGCCGACCCCGAGGCCGAGGCCGAGCTGTTTCTCTCGATTCTAACCGGGACGCGCGCACGCCGGCTGACGGTGTTCGAACCCGACGAGTCCATCGAGTCGCTCCGGGCGGCTATCGAGTCGCACATCGACCGCATCTCGGCGTAGCCCGCGCCGAGGCGTGCGGCCGGGTCGCGGTCGCACCGGTTCAGGCCAGTTTACCGCCGTCGACGGGAAGCGCGTGGCCGTTGACGAACGACGCGTCCTCGGAGGCCAACCACGCGACGACGCTCGCAATCTCCTCCGGTTCCGCCATCCGTCCGAGGGGCTGTTCCGCGGTGATGGCCTCGACCGCGCCGGGGTTCGCTTCGAGCGACCGCTCGACCATCGGGGTCCTGACGACGCCCGGACACACCGCGTTGACGCGGACGCCCTCCTCGGCGTACCGCACGGCCGCTGACTTCGTCAATCCGACCACGCCGTGCTTGCTCGCGACGTAAGGTTCGCTCCCGTCGGCGGCGAGTCCGGCGATGGACGAGGTGTTGATAACCGAGCCGCCGCCGCCTTCCATCAGCGCCGGGAGCTCGTGTTTCATGGCCAGCCAGACGCCGGTGAGGTTGATTCCGAGCACTCGGTCCCAGTTCTCCCGCGACTGCTCCGGAAGCGGGTCGTTGTCGCCCTCGATTCCCGCGTTGTTGTGCGCGATATCGAGGCCGCCGTACGTCTCCCGGGCCGTCTCGACCATCGACCGCACGTCGTCGGCGTCGGTGACGTCGACCGCGACGAACGTCGCGTCGCCGCCGTCCGCCTCGATTTCGGAGACGACCTCGCGCCCGCGCTCGGCGTCGATATCGCCGAGCACCACGTTCGCACCCTCGTCGGCGAGCCGCTTGGCGCTCGCGCGCCCGATTCCGCTACTCGCACCAGTCACGACCGCAGTCTTGCCGTCTAATCGGTCTGCCATACCTTGCTGAATATTTTGTCAATATATAAATATCGAGATGAGGAAGCGACATTCGAAAATCGCTCGTCACCGTCCATCCCGCCGGGACGTGAACCCTTATTCGCCCGGCGTCCGTCGGTTCCGACCATGACACCGCGACCGTCGACCTTCTCGATCGTCGCCCGCGACCCCGAACAGGACGCCGTCGGCGTGGCCGTCCAGTCGAAGTTCGTGAGCGTCGGTTCCGTCGTCCCGTTCGTCAGCGCGGACGCCGGCGCAGTCGCCACCCAGAGCTTCGCGAACGTCGCTTACGGCCCCGACGGATTGGACCTCCTGCGCGAGGGGCATTCGGCCGAGGAAGTCGTCGCCGAACTGACCGACGCCGACGACGAGGCCCCGAGCAGGCAGGTCGGCGTCGTAGGGGCGGACGGGAGCATCGCGGCTTTTACCGGCGACGAGTGTTTCGACGTGGCCGGCGACATCCAAGGAGAGCACTACACCGTCCAGGGGAACATCCTCGAAAACGAGGCGACGCTCGAAGCGATGGCCGAGGCGTTCGAGACGACCGACGGCGGCCTCCCCGAGCGCCTGCTCGCGGCGCTCCACGCCGGCAACGACGCCGGCGGCGACAAGCGCGGCGAGCAGTCGGCGTCGATGTACATCGCCAAGCCCGAGGGCGGCTACGACGGCGGCAACGACCGCTGGGTCGACGTGCGCGTCGACGACCACGACCACCCGATAGACGAGCTCGAACGCGTGTTCAAGCTGTACGACATCACGCTCTTGGAGCGCGAAGCGCCCGAGGAGACCCGGTCGCTATCGGGTGAGACGGCCGAATCGGTGCTCGAAACGCTGTCGGACCTCGGCTTCTACGACGGAACGCCGAGCGGCGAGTTCGGCGACGAGGCCGTCGCGGCGCTCGAATCGTTCCGGGGCATGAACAACTTCGAGAACCACTCGCTTTCCGTCCTCGAAGACGCCATCGCTCGCGGCTGGGACGACGTTGATGGCGGGGAGACAGCGAGCGAGGGCGAGGCGGCGGACGAAGACGATTCGACGGGCGAAATCGACGGAGAAGCGCGGCTCATCGAGGCGGTTTGGCAGGGCCTCAGCAGGCTCGATAGGAAGTAGTCGATTCCGAGACACGGGTGGAAACCGACGCCTACCGGTCCGTCGCGATACGGAGCGAGTAGGCGATACAGCCCAATCCGGCGAGTTGCGTCAGTCTGACGAGCAACCGGAAGACCCCCTGGAAGTGGATGGGAACGAGGCGGAACGCGACGAGGCCCTGCCCCGCGACGGCGAGCGTGTAGGTGACGCCGAACAGGAGAATCATGCCGACCGAGAGCCACCGCATCGACCGCTCGTCGTTCCGCCGGAGGCCGCGGTAGGCCTGATAGCCGATGTAGAGGCCGACGAGTGCGGAGAGCGTTGCCGCGCCGCCGGCGAGGAGCCCGATGGGAGTGCCGAAGCCGGGAAGCGCCATCAGAACTTCCCCCACATCCGCGTCAGTTGGTCGGCCACGTCGTCGCTCCGGCGGTCGAGTTCCCACGAGAGGTCGCCGTCGCGGACCGTCACCTCGAACCGGTCCAGTTGGGAGACGTACGCCGTTTCGTGGTGACCGTCGGCCCGGGGTCGCGTCCGCTCGGCGACGAGGTCCGCGTCGACGAGCCGGTCGAGACGGCGGTAGATAGACGAGGTCGAAAGCCCGCACCGCTCGCTGAGTTCCTTCGCCGACCGCGGCGACTCGCTCGTCGCCGCCAGAATCGACCGCACGTGCTCGTCGTCGAGGAGTTCGACGACGGTCGCCAGGTCGACGTCTGCCATCTCGTCTCTACGGGTCATCCGACTCGTCCATAGGTGCTGTGTCTCATCGTCGGTGTGGAAATCGAAGCTAGTCGTGCCGCCGCTCGGAGAAAACGGCGGGCGCGGCGGGAGGTGAGGCCGGTGAGGGGGGACGGAAGACTGGCACGGGGGAGAGCATAGGTGTCGAAAGCGGCCGACACGGGCGCACGAGACATCCTCACACATCGGTCTCACCGCCGAGTTCGCGGCCGAAGAGGACGGCGAAGTGCGTGCCTCCTATCGAGTACACGACGCTCGCACGGTCGACACCGGGAGAGTCACCGAGGTCGATGGTTGCCTCCGCGCCGGGCGCGACCGTCTCAGCTCCCGGCCAGAGCGGTTTTTTCTCGACGCGCCCGGGAGCTTCGGGAAGAGAGAGGTCGTAGAAGAGTCGGTCAGCGGGGACGGTCTCGCCTGCCTCATGGCGCACCGTAACGCGGTCGGCCGCCTCGTCGTAGGCCAGCCCCCACGTCACCTGCGGAAGCCGGTACCGCGGGTCGATTTCGCCGTCGGGCCGGAGCGGTACGCGCGCCTCGACCGTGGCGAGCCGGCTGTCGACGTACACGTCGAACGTGTCGGCGGCGTCGGCGAAGCGATAGTGATCGTCCCTGAGCGCCGATTCGAGCGCCTCTTTCGTGGGAACGCGGTCGGTCGTGTACTGGTAGTGGACGATTTGATAGGCGTTGTCGCGGTCGAACCGGAAACCGTCGGCGAGCATCGCCGGGTGGTCCGTGGGGTCGTGGAGGCTCGTGTTGATGCCGGCGTGGGACGGCTCGCCAGCCGCCGCGGTCAACTGCTCGAAGTCGGAATTGACCTCGTGGTACCGGGGTCGCTCGCCTGCGCCAGTATCGACGAGCGCCTCCAGATTCGGTTCGTCGTGGAGGTTCGCGCTCGTGAACACGATGACGTCGTCGCCGACCGCTACCCGGCGGGGGCCGTCGTCGCGGGCGAACATGTCGTAGCCGCGGTACGTGCCGGCCCGCTCGTACCCGCTTTTGGTGAGCGTCCGACCGACAGACGAACGCTCGAAAGACGCCTCGATTACGCTCCCGAAAACCGAGTCAACGAGGCGGTCGTAGCGGTCGAAACCGATGCCGAAGTAGTCTAGCGCCGCCTTGTCGTACGCCTGCCGAGCGACGAACAGCCGCGGAGCGTCGGGCCGAATCCTCGGCTTCCGAGACGAACTGAAGTAGTACCGGTCTGGCGGTCGCTCGACGCTCGACGGTGCGGGGAGCCAGCGCCGATACGCCGGGGCGGGCGTTGGGGGGACGTCGAGGCGGCCGTAGCGCTGGGCACCGCCGAGCGGGGGGAGGTCCGAAAGACAGCCGGCGGTCAGCGCGGAGAGCGACGCGGCCGCTGCGGCGGTTCCGGTCGCGAGGAACTGTCGTCGCGTCGAGCCTGTGGAGGGCCGAGAGTCGTCAGGGGACATGCGGCAACGTGGCGGTCACCCGACAGGAGCATATAACCGAACTATCGAGTGCAGACGGGCGCAGCTCGGCGACAGGTATAAGTAGCAGTCAGAGCGGTCGTTCCGGCAAACGCCGTCAGCTCAGGGAAGAACAGTCGAAACGCCGCGAAAATCAGTCTCGTCTCTCAGTTCCCGTCTCGCCGAAGCGCGCCGGATGCGATGGCGTTGGTGGGTCACCGCGGCGCACCGACAGGGCCGCGCGGGGGAAAGGAAGTCCCGCTCAGCCGAGGAGGTACTTGAGCGCGGGGCGCTGGCGGACGAACTCCATCTTCTCGATGATGGCGTCGAGGCCGAGGATACGGCCCGCTGCGAGCGTCCCGACGATGGCGAACATCATCAGCCCGAACAGGTCACCGTTGACCACGCCGTGGGCCCAGTCGGCGTTCCCGAGGTAGAAGAACACCATCAGGACGCCGCCGAAGAAGGCGGCGAGCCGGACGAGTGCACCCACGATGAGCCCGAT
>NZ_LK053003.1:0-96589 GCF_000723845.1 Haloferax prahovense
CGAGCTGGTCGACCAGCTCGCGGACGATGACAAACTGTTCGTGGTCGGTGATGATGACCAGGCGATCTACGAGTGGCGTGGGGCGGCAGTCGAGAACATCGGGCACCGACTCGAGGAACGCTACGAGACGCTGGTTCCAGAAACGCTTGAGGAGAACTTCCGCTCCAAGCAACCGATTCTGGATGTCGCGAACAATGTCATTGCACAGCTAGAGGCCCGTGGAAGCGAGAAGGAACTCACCGCGGTCGGTGACGCTGCGGATGCCAGCGATGGCATTGCGACGGTAACGGCAGCTGGGGACGATGAAGTGCAGGCTGAACAGATTGCGACTGCAATCGGCCACCTCCTTTCAGGGTCACTCGGTGACGTCGATGAAACGTATGATGCGGGCGACATCGCACTTCTCGTACGGAAAAATCGCCATGCAAAGCCGATAGTACGAGCACTCGAAGAGCGCGGCATCCCCTATCAACTCGCCGGTGGACTCGCGGCCGATTCGGTTGGTGTTGAGACCGTCCTCGCGTATCTCAAAGCACTCGCGAACCCAGCGGACGAGGTCAGTCTGAATCGTGTGTTTACGATGCGCTATCGGCTTCACGACGCTGATATACGACTACTCAACACTGCCTCTGATTCGTTATCGGAGGCATTGCAGTCGCTTCCACTCGACCAGTTTCGTGAACCTGAGCGCGTTCGTCGTGCCCGCGAAGATCTCCAGGCGCTACGTGCCAAGCGAGAGATCTACTCCGTAGCTCGTCTGTTCCGCGAGTTGAAAGAGCAGACGAATATCCACTGGTACCTGTCGCCACAAGAACGACGAGACCTACGAACCCTGGAGTCACTTATCGACTCCTTCGGAGAGGGCGCGCTCCAGCCAGCATTAGACGAGTCGTTCCTCGAGCTGCTCTCCCTCATGGGGTCACTCGACGATAGCATCGCAAGCGTCCAAGACCAGGCTGAAACGGTGAGTGACGCGGTCAACATCATGACCGTGCACAAGAGCAAGGGACTGGAGTTCCCGGTCGTCTTCCTCCCGAACCTATCTGCTGACCAGTGGGAACCGAGTACGCGCTCGTACGATACACTCGGCCACACGCTCGAAGAGACAGCTGCTACCCCGCTCGACCAGGACTTCGAAAAGCGCGACGAGTACGAAGCACGCCGCATTTTCCACGTCGCCATGACGCGTGCGGAAGAACAGCTCGTACTCGTTGGTCGGCACGCCGACGACGGCGGAGTTGATGACGGTGATCTCTCGCTATCGTTCATCGACTCCTGGCTCCCCGAGCAAATTCCTTGGCGAGCCACCGGCGCGTCCTTCCCCATCTGGCAAGAGGTCACCGCTGGACTTCCACCGGCAGCCACAGATTGGACGGACGAGGTTGCTCCGACCGATGGCGGCGTCGATCCGACTATCTCTGTGAACGGCGAACCCGTACCCCAGTCAGCGGCCCGGGACCGCGTCCTGGCACTTGCTCGTGGTTTACTGAACGGGGACCTCGACTCTGTCTCACCTGCAACGGTTGGATTTGCCGTTGAGGCGCTGTCGACGGATGGTGGTCCTGCGCTGAGTCACCGGCACAGCTATACTTCGCTCGAGAAGTACAGCCAGTGTTCCCGGCGTCACTATCTCGATTATCTCGTTCGTGCGTTCGAGGATCCCCAGCGAGGTGCCACCGGTTCCGACACCGTGTCGATTCGTGATACGGGTATCCTCTTTCACGATACCGCTGAGCTAGCTGCGAAACGGAGTCTGACATCCCCTGAGGAATGGAACGATGTCTGCGACGAACTCGGCCGCCAGGAGAGTTACTCTGCTGATATCGTTGATCAGGCCAAGGACTGCATCGACCGGTATTTCAGCACTGAGGCAAGTTCGTGGGAGATCCTCAGTGCAGAACGGTCGTTCACGCTTGACATTGATGGTCATACGATTACGGGGAAAATTGACGCTGTCTGTCGCAACTCGGCTGGCAACCTCGTCGTCCTCGATTACAAGGCGACCACGATGCAGCGCTCGCTCGATGACAACCTCCAGTTACCGATCTATCTGCTCGCCTGCCAACAGCTCTTCGACGAACGAATCGAGGAAGCCGGCTATGTCTATGTCGGGTCGGTCGGCCCCAACATGAGTACTCGTGCGTTCTCTGATAATGAATTAGCGCAATGCCGAGAAGACCTCCTCACACGGTTACAAGCGGCTGAAGACTCGACCTTTGACGACTACACTGCGGGCGATCACTGCCAGTGGTGTCCCCACCGTAGCCTGTCCTGCAGCCAAACTCACTAAGCTGCTGTCGATTTTTTCGACTCACCTCGAGTTGGTCATTCGCTATTGTTGTCGACGCCAGCTTAGCCGCAATTGCAATATCGGTTTCAAATCAATTGCTTCGTTAGAAAATTTCGAACGAGCGCCACTTAGGAAAGTTCCTTTATCGTCTTCTTGTCGTGGTCTGTGAGGAGTTGGACGTCGTATTCGTCCTCCATCGTAGCAATGTTCTGGAGGAGTTCAAGGGTCATGTTTTCGTTACCCTTCTTGAGGTGGTACTTGGCCTGCTTCCGCTGAACCTTGGCAACGCCTTTTTTCCCATCGTGCCATGGAAGAATCTCCATGTAGTACATCTTGGCTTGGTTGAGATTTGCCCACCACTCGTCGGTGTCATCCTCTTCTTTCCATATCTCTTTGGCAAGCTTCCAGTGTGTCTCTGCGAGTTCCCGAGCCACCGGCTTTTTCTCGTACTCGCCGTTCGCAAGTTCGTAGGCCTCCTCAAGAAGTTCTAGAGCTTCTTCCAGATCAGCTTCTTCCCCACTTGCTCGAAGTTCTTCATAACGATCCTTCCGTACAAGTTCCTCGCTCCGCCACACCGTTTCACCGTCGAGATTTATTGCACGATACCGAGAGTCACCATCCAGCAGATACAATACCTCTTCGCCTTCGTGACTTCCAAATCTCTGTGGTGGGCCGTTCAGATTGGGCGTCTCATATTCCGTCACAACTTCGCCCGTATCAGTGTCGAAGATGTACACCGTCCGATCTGGGTTGTGGGTAGCCGTTGAAGCGTATCGTCCGTTGTCAGTGATCGCACACCTCCAGATGTTTGCGTTGAACTCGTGTTCAACGATTGACTCACCATTAGAATTGACGACAACAAGTGTCCCACGTAGATCCTGGTCGGTAGCGTCACCGATGTCAGTTACTACTATTGTTCCATTGTTGGCCACAGCAGCATCCTCTACCCGAGTGACGCTGAAGGCGTGTGCAACTTGGTCGGAAGAGTTCACTAGCACAATTGGTGCGCCATCATCTGATCCAGAACTGGCATAGAGGCAGTGCCATTCGCCGTCGGGAGATTCCACCGACTGGAACATCACTCTTGATCCACGGAAGTTACCGGAGATAAACTCAGAATTCAGAGAACCCTCAATTAGGCTCTGTTGAAATCCCATTGTTTCGATACCTTTCCAGATGAATCTGCCGTTAGATAGGACTGCTTTTCACCAGCAAGTGAGTGTTCGTCCTTCTCGCTCAAACTCGCGGTCGGTGATGCGATAGGTTGTCGGGTAGGCCCATTTAGCGTGGAGGTCTTCACCCGAGATCTGGACGTACAATCGAACCGTAACTTCGAAACCCCTGTCGATACGCTGGACATTGACCTCCCGAAACGACATTCTATCGACCGTGACGTTGTCGTAGGTGGCGTTAACCCGCGCTCTCTCGTATCGTCTGTCGAAGTTCTTTGCAAGCGCCGTGGCGGTTTCCCTGGTCAGGTTCGCAGGCTTCGCAGGCACCGACACATTGTACCGGGGCGACGTCGCCATGCAGGTCACTGTCGTCGATGGTGCCGATGAGTATGTTTCATCAGCCGTCTCGATTGTCGTTCCGGCTTCCGTGGTCGTCGTAGTTGGAGGACCGATTGTAGTGTCTGCTGGCGTGGACTGGCTTGCTGGCGACGTAGCACACCCTGCGAGAGCGAGATTCGCCACGACGAACGCAGTCAGGAAACCAATGCGCATGCGCATAGCGACCTGAACTTATGCTAACGGTAAGTGCTTTGTCTGTATCTAACGCTCAGAGTGTCTTGTCGATGTTATGTGTGAGACAGCCAACAGCGAGTTCACGGAACTGTTTCCACCAGTAGCGTGAGCGGACGAATGCGCCGTACTTGCGTTTGAGGCGGGAGTTTACTGTCTCGTTCTGACTCCGTTGACCATAGAGGTCAGCGTCCAACCGAGCGTTCCACGCCTTGTGGAGCGACGAAAACTCGCGGTGCTTGATGAGCGGGCGAACACCCTCCTCGTGAGCTAATACACGAATCTTCTGGTCATCGTATCCCTTGTCGCCGAGGAGAATCCCTACATCACTGGTATTCCGCTTGATAATCAACGGCGCAATTTGCGAGTCATGTTTTCGTGTCGTCGTCACGTGTAAGTCGATGATTGCGTTCGACTTCGTGTCTACGAGGAGCGTGACTTTCAACTGCTGAATAGTCAACTTCGTTCGCTTTGTATAGTGTTTCGAGGCGTGACTGCGGTCGAAACCGGAGGCATCGATCCCGACGACACCATTAGTCGGAAGAAGCGTGACTGAGAGGTTGAGAAGAACCCGCCAAACAGCCATATCAAGGCGATTGAACGCTTTACACAACGTTGAGGGAGAGGGGAGTTCCATCAGATCGATGGCACTCCGAATCCGGGGCATCTCGATAAGTTCGTCAAGAAGCGTCCGGTACGTCGTATTCTTCCGAACCTTGAGACAGAGGAGGACGATGTGCTGATGAAGTGTGTACCGACGTTTCGAGAACTTCGAGGAGTAGCGAGCAACGGCTCGACGAGCCAAGTGGTACGCCTGCTCAACGAACCGGAGCAACCGCGACTTTGGGAGGGCCTGCATTCGGTCACACTACCGGGCGAACCTGTAACTCTCTGAGGATTTCAACAGAGCCCTCAATTACTATATCGGGACTCGGCTCCGCTGCTTTTTCCGATTTTGAGGAAGGGCGCTTACCAAATATCTTGTCAAATATTCTCATATGGGATGTTGACAATCCTGAGTGTTTAAACATACTGTCGAAGAGACAGTGCGATATTTTGGACTGGGACTATCATAGCCAAGATAGCGCCCACCGGCAGACCCGATCACAGCGAAGCAGGCCGATTGTCTCTCTGGCGTCTCCACCGCCCACTTAATCTTAATCCTAATATTAAATTGCTACCACTCTCTCCGTTTTAATTTCGGAGCCCTGGAACCTCGTCCGTCGTAGCGAGCTACGCGTTCTCAGTTGTTCAGGGACGACACCGCTCGTGGATCTCGAAAAGGTAGAACGCATTCAACTGACCCGACTGTACGCGGGAACTTCGATAAGCAGTTCCTGAACGCTCGGAATGTTAATCCTCGACGCCTCGTTGTGGGGGTGCAACATGACCTACCCACGCACTCATGTCGACCATCGCAATCCCGATCACCACGAGGCACTCCACCCAACCCGGAATATCGGCAACGCCCACGTCGTCGCTGGCGAATTTCTCACGTCACGGTACCACGACGCTCTTCAAACTGTCCTCCATCCGCTCGGTGAGTCTCTCGAGACCCACGATTGGCACGCCCTCAACGACCTCGGCATCGTCCACGCAAATGGTGCCCTGAATGATCTCTCTCCGATTGTTCGCACCTACGTCAGGCTCGACGATTTTTGGACACGCACCCACCGTATTGCGCTCAATGAGTTATTCGCTGCTCGACGCGCCCACGTGCTAAGCTGCTGTACCCGCAGTTTTCTTTCCCAATTTCCACGTCATACACTCGAGGTCGAGTCTGGGCGTACCGGTGCCGCGCTAGATGCGACGCTAGCTCCGCTTCTCGACAATGGCTTCCTCTCGTGGACGGACGATGAGGAGGCCACCTGCACCGTTGATGAACATCATGCATTATTTCGGCCTACTGAGCGCCTCTTTGACTCTCTGCTTGAACAAGCGCCCGTCCTCTGTGACCTCCTCCCGCCAACCAACCTCTAGTAGAGCGGTTCCGTTCAATCCCTCTTCATCCAACCCCGAGACCGTCACGTGATCGACTCTTGTCCTGAACTTACTTTCACTCAGAGCCAACTACAGAGGCCGTAGCTGGTGAGTTAATATTAATATTAGAATTAAGCCTGTCAACCTCGGGTGCAGATGCACTCGTGGCCGATCGAGAGATAGTCGAGAATAATCTGATGAACCGCGGTCGCGAGCTCGAGCATGGCGTCGGCTTGTGTCTCTCTGCCAACGGCCTGTCGATAGTTGGTTTTCGAGCGATTCTCCCGCCAGAGCTGGACGAACTGGTCTCCCAGCGACTCGCTGTACAAGTTCGCCTCGGCACCTCGTTCGTAGACGTCCGAGTGAGTGACGAACTCCGTGCTGTCCATCCCAGTTGCGTGGAGGAGATAGAAGTGGATACTGCGTTCGATGGCGATGAACGAACTTTCGATGACGACGGTGTAGTACCCGTTCTGTGTTCGCAGGAAGCGGGCCGCATCGAGGAGGCAACATGCCTTCCGGAGCTGTAGGAGAGCATCGTCGTCGGTATCGAGTCCGGACTCTTTGTGTACTGGCTCACGATCGAACGCTCGCTGGGCGTCCGTGAGCGCATCTTCAACGTAACTACTGTCCAGTCGTCAGTACCTCTTGCTTGGCCGTTTGGAGGTCCTCAGTTCCGTGGAGAACGATGCCCTCGGTGAAGATTTCGCGGAGGCGATCGCCGATGTTGGTAGCGCTCTCGACTGATTCGGCGAGGACCTGGAACTGGTAGCGGTCGCCATCGAATCGCTCCTCCTCTAAGTCGCGTGCGACTTCGTGAGCGATTCGCTGGGCAGTCGACTTCTCCTCGGTGACGAGGACAAAGCAGTCGATGTCGCTCGACCGGTCAGCCTCGCCACGGGCGACACTGCCGAAGACGAGGATGCCAGCAATGTTGTCGATCCGGCTGCGCAACCTGTCCACGAGGGTGCGAACCGGATCATGGAACTCAGACTGCGGGATTTGGAGGATGGGGTCGTCGGGCTTCGTGAGGCGGTTGCGATTGATTTGGACGAGCTTCTTGTTCCCTTCTCGTGTGATCTGGACGAGATCTGTTTCAGCCAGCAAGTCGACCGTATCGGTCACGCTGCTCGGGCTGTGATCGGTCGCTCGTCGAATATCTCGGATGCTGAACCGTGTATGCGGGTTGTTGGCGAGCAGTGTGAGAACGTCGCCGGTTGCAGCATATCGGAACAGCCGGTTGTTTGGTACAGGCAGTGGGAACGTGAGCTCCATCCCTGCAGTCTGTTCCCTGAAGGCTACCATGGTCGCTTTTAGCTATCGATACTCTTGTAGATTTTGGTGAGTCCGTATTGAACGGCGAAGTAAGACGAGGTCAAGCACGCAAGGTTGAATCCCGGTTGGGGTGATATAATCTCAATCTTAAGATTAAGAAACTGGATTACTGTCTGAATCCAGTCGATAACATCTGAGTGGACACTCTTCTATTCGTGTAAATCATTTTGTGCTAACGACTCACAATCCAACTATGGGACTCATTGACCGGCTGTTTGGGAATACTCGTACGTCCGAGGAAGAACCGTCAGAGACGATTCCACAGTACGACTGGAACGATGTTGACGCTCGTTCTGAGGCGATACACCAACATTACGAAGATATCCCGGAGTCTCAGGCTCAGGAGATCGCTGAGATTCTCTGCAGAAAACTGACTGAGGGCAATTATAGTATGCGAGGAATCGCCGACGAGGTAACTGAACACACGGGATTGGATGAAGATAGAGTATTCACGATTATAGGATCGGAAAGTGCTGCGATGTCAAACCTGAGACGGGTGCAAAGCTATTCGTCTCGAGCTGATTCCCAAGAGTACGTCTACCAATGGATGGGGCCCGATGATCATCGAACGACAGACATATGTGCTGGCATCAAACGAGACATCGAGTCTCAAGGTGGGGCTGTTCCGCTCACAATGCTTCAGTCACTTATCGAGGAGCATGCGAGTCAACACGAGAATGGAACGCCAGAACGTGCATCTGAATTCCTTCCCCACCGTGAGTGCCGTCACGCTCTCACCCGACACGTCGACTTCTGAGCGAACTTAATCTTAATATTATAATCAACTGCTTTTCTGTGACGCTGGTTCTTAACCAACGAACGACGCCGAGAGCTTCTCGTTGGTTAATTTATTCGCTCAGTAGATCATCGACCTGCCGCGCAGTCTCTGCAGCTTGGATATCAGAGTAGGATTCGTGGGTTGTCTCGATGCTGGCGTGACGGAGTGCTGACTGCGCGAGTTCAGCATGACCGTTAGCGTAGAGCTCGTGACCCAGTCCTCGACGGGCGCCGTGGGGTTTCAGATAGTCGCCGTCGACGGCGATGTCGGCATCCTCACAGAGCCGCTTCATCAGGTTGCGTGCTCCGTTCGTCGAAATTGCTGGAGGGACGACATCGTGTTCTCGGAGTACCGTATCGATGTTGTCGCTCTCGAGGATGGCCTCGATCTCGTCGTCGGGGACGTCCCGCTTCGACAGCTGCTCGCGTACGGCGCGGTATTTCGAGGGAGCGTGTGCACTGGGAAAGACCGGCCATTCGTCAGTAGGTGGATCGAGGATGGTCTTGTACCGTTCAAGCGCCGTCGCAGCCTTTTCAGGAAGCTGGGCATACTCGTACTCGCGTGACTTCCCGAGAACGCGGACGGCACCAGCGTCGAGCTGGACGTCCTTCCAGGCGATGCCAGTGCGTTTCTCGTCGGACGGTTCGGCGAATACCTCTGCTCCACGCACACCCGAGAGAGCCAAGAGATAGATAATTGCCCGGTCGCGGTAGGCTCGCTCGCGAGAGACGTCTGCCTTGTCGTCGAGCGCACGCTGGACTCGTTCGTCGACGTAGCGCAGAATCGCACGCCGTTGTTCTTGTCGCCAGAACTGGCGATCTGCATCACCGAGGTCTTCTGGGAGTTCATCGGTCGCGCGCTTGGCCTTCGCAGGGTTCGTATCCAGGAGTTCGTCGGCAACGCAGAAGGAGAGGAACGCACGGACGTACGCATAGTAGGTCGTCGCGGTACTCGCTTTCAGGTCCCCGGCACGAACACGGCGTTTGAGGTGGCGAGCGTACCGCCGGCAGTCGAGGACGTCCAGCTCCTCGAGGGTCGTCACTCCCCGCTCCTCGTGTAGCCAGGACTGCCACGTCACGAGGGTCGACTGGAAGTTCTTCCGGGAATTGCCCGCCTCGACGCTGTCGAGATACTGCTGGATGGCCGTCTCGACCGGCGTTCCCCCGGATGTAGCGTCTCCCTCGTCGGGTTCCATGGTTCGTGCTCGACCGACGGCGGCGACCCACGTAAATCTACTGTGTACAACTCGTCTAATACACAGTAGACTGGAGAACTCCCAAAACCCCAAATTTCGAAGATAGAAGGTCTGAAAACACGGAACACAAAATTATAAATTATATGGCGCTATACCCTTTTTGAGGGTGGCCACCGCGCTCAATCCTTTTTCGTAGATTCTTCCTCCTCACTTCTTTCGTCCGTCAGAACCTGCAGTTCGTAACACTCGGATTCTTCAGTACGGAACGGGTTAACATCGATTCTTGGATCGATTGCCTCAGTGCGGCCCGTTGGGTCGCTCAGGACGACCAGTTCATAGGAGGTCCCGTCTTCGAACCGCTCGTACGCTCACCTATAACGGAGACGGGTTTGACGCCATCCACCTTCGCAACTGGGGCGCACTTGTGGGCGTCGACGTTGAACCGCTGCTCGTTGGTCACGAGGATTTGAAACATCCGGCGACTGAACGCCACGGTAATCGACTTCCGGAATGGAAGGACTTCCCAAAGTTCGAGACGCTCTGTGACTGGGAGGGCGTTGAGACGACACCCACCTACTACTCCGATTACAATCTGGAGACGTCGCTGCAGGGATACGACGCGATTGACTCCGTACATGTACAGGGCAAGCACATTGGGCAAGTTCTGGGAGAGCTGTATGTCGATGGACTCGATAGCGGCGATACTGGCCCCTGTTCGATTGATGACCTCGAACGGTTGATCTCACATTATGCCACAGGGGACATTGAGCCCCTTTTCGAACTCGACCGTCTATTCAACTGTCCTGAAGAGCCTGTATAGCAGATTCACTTCTACTATCCAGTGCTTCGGCGTCTGAATAGTGGTTCGACAGCGGTTCTGATGTACTTAAGATTAATATTAGGATTAAATAGCTGTGAAAATCCATCTAACGCGCCATTAAAAAATCTGATTCAGATTGTGCCTATAACTAAGAAAGATACATCGCGTTTCGGCTTTCTCCCTAGAATTAAGTTGTGTGATGCGTACTTCTGTTTGAGGATGAAGACCCAGGACGACATTGCCCACAAGCAGCCGATAACAATCGAGGTTCAGGTCCTCAAGGAGATCGACAAGCCCAGCCCGAAGATGGCGACTCGTCTTCTCGTCGCGGACCGTGCCGGGAACCAGTTCGCGCTAGCGATCTGGAAGAACAACGCGCTCTCGGATTACGACTGGACGGTCGGCCAATGGTACCGACTCGAGAACGCACGCGGAAATGTCTTTAACGGGAAACAGAGTCTGAATGGCTCGTCGAATATGCGTGCGATACCCCTGGAGGCATCAGAGGAAGAAGAGACGAGTGCCGACGACGTAGGTCGGGTTGACACCATCCTCGGAAACATGTCGCCTGACCAGGCCTACCTCTCGCTCTTCCCGATCAGTCGGTCCTTCGATACCCTCTCGGTCTACGAGTACTCGATTGAAGCGGCTGAGGCCTTCGAGGATCCTCCCGATACAGTCACCTACCGATGTGCTGGTCGGCTCCGTCGGATTACTGGCGCGGGTGTCGCGTATGCGGGTCCGATGCGGATCGTGTCGACCCGGAAACTCCCGGATAAACTCGCAGACCCGTTCTCGCTGAGCGAACCGACGGAGAGAGAACTGAAAGCGGCTGATGCCCGGGATCGTCACCGAATCGAGCGGCTCCTCAAATCACTCGTCAAAGCTGCAATCGACGACTCGACGTACGACCCGTACCAGATCAACCGGATTCGTGCGCGAACACCGTCGATCACTGCCGGAGATGGGCTCTTCGAGGCGTGTTACGAATTCGCTGCACGGGTTGATGTCATGCCCTCGGGTGATGCATTCGTGGGCATTGAAGTGCGTTACCACGCACGGAGTCAGGTCACTGCTGACGTCTACGAGGACAAGACTGGCGAATTGGTCGGCACTATCGTCGAGCACGACCCCGAGCGGTACAACATCAGTGGGACCGGGCGAGTTGTGGGATTCACTGACCACCACTTTACCGATTCCCTCGACGAACTCGGTGGCCTCTCACTTGCAGACTGGTACGCCCAGAAGGGTCGCGTTCCTGAAGGCGTCCTCGAGGCGCTCCGCGAGAAAAATCCACAGCTCGTCGATATCCAGTATCAGGAAGACGAACCTGCTCGAATCCACGTGCCAGAGCTACTCCGAGTCGCGCCGCGCAAGGAGGTGGTCAAGGAGCTTGACCCAGCCTTCCATCGACGGTGGGACCGCGAGGCAAAGATGCTCCCAGACAAGCGGTTCCGGCACGCTATCGAGTTCGTCGATCATCTCGGCAGTCTCCCCGACATCGATTCGACGGTTGCTCCAGAGCCCCTCGGTCCGAGTCTGTCCTACATGTCGACGGCTGTCGATCGCGAGAGAAATCTCCGATTCAAAGACGGACGAACGGCTACCACTCCGTCGAGCGGGATTCGCTCCGGGGTTTACCAGCAACCCACGAGCTTCGATATCGCGTACGTCTATCCTACGGAGAGCGAACAGGAGAGTAAGCGGTTCATTTCGAACTTCGAGAACAAGCTTTCACAATGCCACTGCGAGCCAACGGCAACGCGTCATGTTCCCTACGAACTCGGCGGTGAACTCAGCTACCTTGCTGTGATCAACGAACTAGAGTCGGTGGACGCTGTCCTTGCTGTCGTCCCGCCACGGAACGACGACCGAATTGTTGCTGGGGATATCACCGACCCGTACCCTGAATTCAAGAAAGGGCTCGGAAAGCAAAAGGTCCCATCACAGATGGTCGTGACCGAAAACCTCGGCACGAGATGGGTGATGAACAATACTGCGATGGGGCTCATTGCCGGTGCCGGTGGTGTCCCATGGCGCGTCGACGAGATGCCCGGTGAAGCGGACTGTTTCATTGGCCTCGACGTCACTCGCGATCCGGAGACGGGGCAACATCTCGGGGCCAGTGCAAACGTGGTCTACGCTGACGGGACGGTCTTCGCCTCGAAGACCCAGACACTGCAATCGGGAGAGACGTTCGACGAACAATCCATCATCGACGTCATCAAAGACGTTTTCCAGGAGTTCGTTCGACGCGAAGGGCGGTCCCCCGAGCACATCGTCATCCACCGCGACGGTCGGCTATTCGAGGACGCAGACGAGATTCAGGCGCCGTTCGCAGACTCAGGCGTCTCAATCGACATCCTCGACGTCCGGAAGAGTGGTGCTCCACGTATCGCCCGGTACGAGGATAACTCGTTCAAAATCGATGAGAAGGGCAGGCTGTTCATCTCCCAAGATGATACCCACGGGTTCATCGCGACCACCGGGAAACCCGAATTCGATGACTCGGATAACCTCGGGACCCCGAAAACGCTACGCGTTGTTCGACGTGCGGGAGACACGCCGATGCTGACGCTCCTGAAGCAGGTGTACTGGCTGAGTGAAGCCCACGTTGGAAGTGTCTCGCGGAGTGTTCGGCTCCCGATTACTACCTACTACGCAGACCGCTGCGCTGAGCACGCTCGAGAGGGCTATCTACTCCACGGTGAACTGATCGAGGGGGTTCCGTACCTGTAGTCACCCTCGGCCGATGGTGAGCGGCAATCTCACCACTGAGTCCGTTCAAACCCCACAAACCCATGAACTTCAGCACCCCAATCACAGTCCCACGCAGTGACGGCGACGACACGGTCGAAATCGAGATGGAGTTCGCGATGGTCCGGTCGTGGCGGTCGTTCGTGAAGTACTTCGGTGCGGCACGGGCGATTCGTACTGTCACCTACTCTCAGTCGCCACAGATCATTCACGAAGTATTCAATCACGAAAAACTCGACATCGACTTTCTCGAAGTGGTCATCGGCGATTACCGACAGAGCGAGTATCGAAAAGATTTGCAGGGGGACGTCGACCTAGCAGCACAGCTAAACCATCTGCTCCAGGATGAGCAGCTTCAGCTATTCACCCTCGATAAGCAGGTGACGCTTCACTCGAAGCTGTACCTGAACGAGAATCGCGATGGTACGCGTACACTCATCCTTGGGTCACCCAACCTCTCGAAACAAGCGTGGGAGGGAAACCAGACGAACATGCTGGTTGCCTTTACGACGGATGGGACTTCGGTTATCGACACCTGGTTCGAGAAGTTCTACGAGGCGCATCGAAAGCAATGCGAGGTGTTCATGAAGGATCTCACAGAGCGACTCGATGCTGCCGAGACACCGGAGGAGCGAACGGAGGAACTGCATCTCTGGGTTGATGGAACGATGCCGTCGAACAACCCTACTGGCGACCTACACCGCCGTATCGTCGATCTTCTCGACGAAAACGACGAGCGAATTCGACGGGTCAACGTGGCTTCCGACCCGGACGAGGCAGACGAAGTCGTTGCGCTGGCTACGGACGGCTCTGGAGATGTCGACCCTACCGATGTGGGACCGAGCCAGCAGATCCGACTCTCACCACAAGGTCTCGAAGGCCCGGTCAAAAGTGCCAAATCAACGCTCACACGCCACAACGTCGTCGTGAAACCGACCGAACTACGGGGATCGCCAGCTGGCTTCGCCCGCTATATGCGGTCGTTCAACGACGACTTCCCGATAATGTGGGTCAATGAGGAAGAGCAGTCAGTCAGGATGCAGGTGGACAATACTACGCTGGAACTCACTGCTTCGCCTGACCACGCCACGGAGGTCGACGACGCACTAGCACATGTCGAGTCGTACATCGAGACGATTCAGCGCTTTGGGGACACGAAGCACTCCGAGGCAACGATGGCGCATTTCTATGAGGCACTGATCTACTTTTTCTGGGCCCCGTTCGCAGACTACTTTGCGAGTCACTACGCTGGTACCCCCGGCGCTGAGCTTGACAAAGACCTCCCCTTCCTGTACATTCACGGTGGAAACGACTCCGGAAAGGGGATGTTCATCCGGTTTGCGACTCGGCTCATCTCGAATGGGTACGTGGCAGAACCTGTGGAGGGAACGCAGTTCACGAAGGACGCGATCAACCGGTGTCGAGGGTCGAATACCGTCTTCCCGTTCGTCGTCGACGACGTCGATAAGGGCAATGTCGAGCGGGACATCGTCAAGACCTACTGGGAAGGTGGCTGGAATGGCTCAGTTTCGTTTCCCACATTCATTTTCACCAGCAACCACACGAAGCCCAAGTCGGAGTTCCGCACCAGGATGAAGGTCCTCGACTTCGACGTCATGTTCGACGTTACTGGTGATCAGCGCGAGAAAGCCGCCCGGATTGCAAACGAACAGAACCGGCTCTTCTCCTGGTTCTCGCACTTCATGTTCGAGCAGGAGCTTTCGCTTCCAGATCGGTCGGACAAGTTAGCCGTCGCTCGCGCTGTCTTCAAACAGCTGTACGAATTCGCTGGGCGTGACGAACCGGACTACTTCCCGTCTGAAGGTCCTGCTGAGGACATCTATGACCATGGCCGGCGCGTGTGGCGGCACGCACACGAGAGCGGCCTATTCACTCTTGAAACGCGGAACGGAGTCATCCGAGCCGACTTCTCCGCAGAACTCGAGTCACAAGACGTTTGGAAGTACCAGAAGCTCGTTCCCGCGACGATTCGGGCAGAAAAGCAACGAGCACGGATCGAGTTTAGTCAACCTGAGCGGTTCTTTGAGTGGACCGGTATCGAACCCAGACGCGGGTTCTTGCAGCGTCTGGGATTCAGATAGTCTGCATACGTTCTTACACTATCCAATCGTTGCGTTGCTATGCGAGCATGAGATAGAACCAGTATGGAATACGTACGATAGGAGTCTCTTCAAGAACTTGGACTGGTTCTGGTAAGGTCGCTGTGTCTCCCGCGACAACGATACCAAGCGGAGCTTCGTAGGTCTCGATGAACTCCGCGACTGCGTTCGTTGTTGGTTCCATTGAACCTGCTTTGTAGCCGAGTCCGATCGGAACGGGGACACCAGCACATTCGAACACGAAATCAACCTCACCCTCTGTTCCGGGCCAGTACTCGACTGTCGGTTCAGCTGGTGGATCGTAGTCATCGAAATCATATCCTGCATAACGGTTCATATTGAAACTGAACCGCATTGAGTGGTCGAATGCCATGGCTCGCGCCAGTTTGGATTCGAGCTGATAGTCGTTGAGAACCTCACTGGGGTTGTGGCCTAGATAGGAATTGACGAGCGCAGTATCACGCAGGTAGAGTCGAATGGATCGGGGGCGGCTGTTATCATATTCTGGCGACGGAGTGAGGAGAAACAACTTATCGAGTGCCTCGAAGTAGCTCTCTCGTAGGGTTCGCCGATCGACGTCGAATAGGTCAGAAAGACGGTTGTACCTAAACGGCGATTCTAAATCTGCAGCAACAAGCGCACACAACCGTTCTAAGTCCGCAATGTTCTTTACTGCATCCAGGCCTGGAATCTCTTGGTAGAGTGAGAGTCGTACGTCTTCGCGACGCCGTTTGTAGGTATCATCTGAGAGGTTCGATGCAGAATCTATTCCTTCTGCTTCGTAGCTGAGAACACCACCGAGTGCAAGATAGTGCGCCACCTGTGAACGGATGCGGCTTGAGTCGGCCTCGACAGAGTCGTAGAGTTCGCGTAACGTTTCGAAAAACTGCGTTGGATCTCCCGTTCGGCAGGCGTTTGGCAATCCCGTCTCGCCCTTTCGGATAGGTCTTGGACTCAGCCGCCTCTCGTCCTCACCGAGTTCTGGGAAGACACTCTGTATGTGGTCACTGAACTTCTCTGGGAATATCGGCCAGACCGAATATCGATCGGAATCAAATCCAACCCGTTTGAGTTCTCGTTCGATCTGGAGTTCTGCACTCGCGGTGAGAATCACATGCCGATCTTCAGCTTCGTTGATTAGTGATTTGACTTCCTTACCCCAGCCTTCTAAGGATTTGTTTGGGTGCTCAATTCGATGGATATCGTCTAAAATGATGTACTGTGGTGCATCGTTCTCGAACACCTGACTCAAAATACGTCCCTCGTAATAGTTGACCGCACGTCGCAACTGATCATTAGACTGGAGCTGGTAGAGCGGTTTTTCGTCAAAAGGAATGTAGAGTACGTTTTGAGGTGGTATCCCGTCCTCTTTGACTCGCTGACGGATAAATTGACTAATGAGAACGGTTTTCCCGACTCCTCGTTGCCCAACTAACGCATAAACGTCGACTCCGTCGGGCGCAGGCTCTGATTTATGCGGTGATGCGAACCCATAAAAATCACTTTTTTTCTGTGCTGGAATGTTCAATTCGTCAAATGCGCTCACTCCGTTTTTCCACCATGGATTGTGACGATGGAGGTTGGATAGAAGCGAGTTGTCGATCGTGTCTTCGGTCATTGTTCTCTATCTTCGACTGTGTGATGATACTATTTTTGCTAATTCGCTCCTGTGGCGAGCTTTCCAGCGCTAATTAGACAATCTAACGTAACTAATTAGGCCAGCACTATCAGACTTTCTAATATACGGTTTTAAAACTCCACTCTGTCGATTTAATGTTAAAGTTAATCTCATTTTCCCTCCTGTTACTGGTCTATCTGGGCAGTAGCTGGATTTTCATTACAGCTCCCCTCAGCGGAGACTCTTGAGAACTGTAGTAGCTCGTGGTGCTGTTCATGTCTCCACGACCGATGTTCTATCTCGGATTCGAGAGACTCAATTTGCTTTGCGATGCACTCGGTGGCCTGCGATATTGGGCCACTGGATTGGCCAGGCCGTGGGTTATCTGGAAGCCGTCCATCTACATCTCCTTCGTAATAGCTGCCTGAGTGGGACTTTACTTCATACACCCCTCCCTTTCGCAGCAGCGACACGTCCATCTCTTCCGTCAGAGCGCGCTCCGTTCTCGGATCGATATTGTTGTCTTGGTCATCATCTCCTACTTCGGTGACTGAATCTCTGCATCGCCTGCATCCGATGCAGAGGGAACGGCAACGACCCCACCATCGGAGGCGAAACCATCTGAATTACTGATCACTTGCTTCGACTGGCGGTTCTCGTGTGGTTACTTCGCTCGGTCATGAATGCGGTCGCTCTATTCGACGCGATGTTCCTGATCACGCCGTCGCCCTTCGACGGCAGAAAAACCTTCTCTGAACCGCGTTACAACTCCGGTTTCTCTATATCGCCTTCCTGATACAGAACCCACGACTCGAAGTAATCTATCTCGGTCCCCTCCTCTCGTCGTCTCTGAATGTCAGCAAGCGTTACCCCATCTGGTTGAATCTCGATGGATACTGAAACATCCAAATCGCCACCCTCGGGGACGGAAATTCCGGATGAAATCATGGACTCAATCAAACCAGTGGCTAACAGTGGTGTTAAGCTCTTTACGAGCATCGGAAAGAGATCTAATAGCGTCTTTTGGCGGCCGCATCTACATTGCCACCGTCGATGTGTTTGACAAGTGAGGCAACTGGCTTTCCAAACACATCTCGGTCTTCGATCGTATCTAATTGAGATAGCAGCCGGAAATCGAGAAGTGAGGAACGGGCTCGGTTGATAATCTCCTGGCGCTCTGGGTCATCTTGATGGGGTTGTCGATCGCCGCTAAAAACATCGAGCAGATATTGATACTCTTCTACTGACAGAAACCCGTCGCTCAGCGAGTCGTAGTGAGATTCTCGGAGTTCGTCGGGGCAGTTCGGCAACGGAGTTGCGCAACTCCCGCAGAAATTGTGTTTCTCGCCAACCTCTGAACCGCAATTCGGACAGTATGGCATGATATGACAAGCGGCGCCTGAAGTATTAATTCGAGGTCAGATCTCTGTACCGCCGTCTCGCTACGTAAGTCAGGCAATGGGCTGATTCACACGGTCTTCCATCGAACGAATTGATTGCCGTTCAGATCTGGGTTTAGTGCTGGATTAGTCCATGAGTATCTCGATGACTTCCGCGCGCTTGAACCGCTTAGTGGTATCATCGATAGTCACGTGCAGCAGCGCGTGAGCGTACTCATGAACTCGCGTCCGTGCGAGGTCAGTCTGATTCGGACAGTCACAAACTAGTAGTCACAGAGGTCCACTTGAACACTCAATCTTTGCTATCTGAAATCAGAAAGCTACCGTTTCTGGAGAAATGAGGTTAATATACAAATAACTCACCACAGGGATTGATCCAAGTTTGAGCTTGTCGGTGAGAAGACACGCAACACAGATATTCTCCGAAATTGTGAGGGCAGGTACGTCGCTGAACGCTGTCAGGTACTCTTGAAAATCATTAATCGTCATCCAGTAGTTCAATAATTAGTTCTTCAAGGCACAAAATCGCTAGATGGTTTACTGCGTCTGTTGGATCAGGTCCCGTAAGTTCGTCAAAGGGGACAGGTGATTCGAATTGCGTTGCAATACTCCACGGACAGAGGTTGAAATCTGCCCGGATAGCAGTTGCAGCTTCATAGGTATCGTACTCCTCAGCGACTGACTGATAGTTTGCAAGGTGCTTGCTCACAAAATCCCGAACCTCCGCTGCAGACTCAAAATGAACCATTTCGGATTGATGTCCACTCATATTTCAACTCGATGGTTGTTCAAGACTTGAACCTTCGGTCCCGCTACTGGAATCAACCGGTTCAATGAATCTCGAGAGGGGCAGATGCTGATAAACAGTACATTTGACCACTTCTCTAATTCAGTCTTCTGTCCAGCCCTTGAGTTGGTGTTACGATTCATTGTAGTACAACGCAGGTCCACATACGCGCCTGCACCCCTATAGGCGCAGAAAAACTCTCTGTCAGCGTGGAACAAGCGTGGCAGGACGACGAAACTGCAGGGAGGCATGGCAATCGTAGTCGATGTCCGTCAAACAGAATTGATTGTCAGTAAGACTGGACTCTCGAAATGTTACTTGAGTCGAGAACTGACAACTACAATCTCAATGTTGCGAGTGGTGACATTCTCATACGCCATCTCGTTATTTTCAAAATCAAATTCAACATCCCCCTTCTGATACCCCTTCCGTTCAATCTCCCTGAGCTTGTCTTTATCCCCCACTTCCCAACAAATGAGCTTATCAACGTTCTCTAAGGGCTTGTCTTCTGTAAAGTGGTCAGTCAGTTGGAGATGAACTGAGCTCGCGTACAGGCGACCTTCTTGTTCTACAATCGCATTGATTTCTGAACCGAGATCGAAGTCCTCAATGGTGATTTTGGTATGGCCTTCGAGGCGGTTGGACCTCTCTAGTCCGAGAATGACTTCTGATTGGTTCGTCGCACAGAAACCACCTCGCTTAGAAATTTCTTGTTTTCGAGTTTCAACAGAATTCTGTTGGGATGATGCTCTACGGTTTAATTCTGCGATTCGCCGCTGCTCCAGATAGTCTTTGAACCAGGGGTCAGCGGACACCTTTGAAAGGAAGTAGTTCAATTCTTCTTCGATTGCTTGATAGATGGCACTCGACTTGTTTCTTATTTTCTCCCTATTTGCAGATAACTCAATATCTTGAGAATTTGCAACGAATAAGAAATGAATGAACTCATTGTCGTGGGAGATTGCCTCATTCAAACGTTCAACCTTGATGTGATCTTTCGCTAGCCAGATTCCGAATTGCGCTGAGTGCCGGCCATATGTTGGAAGTTTGTCTCTGGCTTCTTTTCCACCAACCATTCCAACAATTTCAAGCTCAGTCGTGTCTCCATTCTCAGCTTCAACTGCTAGCGTTTTTGGACCATAATGTTGACACATTTCGGATTCTGGGAATGGTCCATCGCCTGGTTCAGGGTTTGGTTCTGGGAACTCCAGCCTATTGTTCGTGACTAGCTTATCTCGGCTATCATCGATTTCGTCACCCAAGTTTACAGTAATTTCCAGTTCATCATGCTCCTCAGGATGGAAGTAATGCTTTGTAGACCCTGCAAGCGTCTTCCACTTTAGATAATGCTCAATTTTATTATATGTGAGCGACTCTGGAGCGAACCCCTGCCCGGATTTAAATCCACTAACTTTGATTAGTGTTCCATCATTACCCTGCCGAGTCGTGGATTCAGTTACTTCATATTCCGGAAGAACGCGATTATTAAGCTTCTCCCACGGCTTGTCCATTACAGCACGGAGATTCGTCCCGTCCCTGGCCGTGTTCACGACTATTCGATCGCTTTTGTAGAGGATCTTTGTTCCGTGACCTTTGTATCCAATTGAGTCGTTCTCAGGATTCGTCTTGGTTGAATTACCCAAGTCAAAAAACGACTCAAGGTCTGACTGAGACATCCCCTTTCCGTTGTCTTCGATGATGATTTCAGATCCGTCTGGACGACTCTTGATACTAATTTCGACACTGGTTGCTCCAGCATCATAACTGTTTGAAAGAGCTTCACGAATGACCTCAAGCGGGTCCTCGAAGTCGCTTGCAATCTCCAGAAACTCGTTTACTTCGTTAACTTTTGGTCGTTTCTTTGTTTGTGTGTCTGCGGGAGCCTTTTGCATGTTAGAAATACCCACCTAGTGATTCGTTTACGACGCGGTGAGCGAAACGCCGCAATCCCTTATTTTGACCGATCGATTCCTCAATATATTCTACGAAACGTTCACTACCTGGTTCGTGGATACACTCTCTAATGTGTGCAACCTCTCTTTTTTGCAGGATGAGGTTGTGCATCGCGACAGGTCCAAGCTCATCTTTTCGATACTCTGTATCTCCCTTCATTTGGCGAACGAGATCCTCGTTGGAACACACAGGACAATCACAATTGTTGAAGTCAACGTCGTCGAGTGGTTTTGTCTCAATTAACGACGTGTTGTATTTCCCGTTTATCGCCGAGTGCAGATATGACGAAGAGTCAAATGAATCTGCACCAACTGCAGCCAAGAGCGGAATCGCACTTGAAGAGATTCCTAAGACGTGAAGTGGTAGGTCATCGAATTGCCAGTCCTGAAGAACGGACCGACAATCTTGAACAGCATCAATGAGTGCTCCTTTGTTGTCTTTCATCGGCACGAGACTCCCCAATGCAACACCGTCGAATTCGTTGTGCGCTCGCTTAGATCCAACAACATCATCGATTTCCTGAAGGAATGTGTCGAGCATTGAGTAGTTATGGCCGTGGAGTGTGAGATATCGGGCACTTGAGGTTCCTTCAGAGAGATCTAAAAATTCGACGACGTTCTCAGCTGTCCGTCGAGCTTTCTGAACCCGCGTCTCATAGTCATCATCACGGGTGATTGGGCGGTCTAAATTCACGATAATATCTCCACCCATCTGTTGCTGTATCTCGTACACCTGTTCTTGATCGATTTCAACTTCGAAGTTACTCCCGTCGAGGCCATATCCTCCAAGGAATTTGAATCCGCCTGAGTCGAGAAACAACGTCCCATTGAAATCTTCAAAAACCTCACGTTCCTTAACTGGCTCAGCAATGTAATCCTCATACCGCTCACGTGAAATATTGTAATCCGTGAGTGAGCCAACAGAGGTCATGATACCATCGAAGAACTCGCTGTAATCACCACCTCCGATTACATCATGCCCGGTCATGAATTCCTTCATTGTTCGGTGGATTCCACCGCCGTAGAGGCTCCTGTCCATTCCCCCCGCGTAAAGGTTCACTACTGGGAGAAGGTTAGGAGTCTGAAGAGACGTATCCTCTATTCGGAGCGTGCCAGCACGAGCATCTCCAGCGGTAGATTCGATATCAAATGTAGCAATATCTGTTCTCGGTGAGGAGAATGGCATTCACCCAGACACCTCTAGTACCGTATCGTCACCGCGGACAAATCGCTTGAGGACGTGACCCTTATAGCCGATTCCTTCACCACCGATATACTCGGGAATAATATCGAGTCCATCATCGAAGCCGCGAATCGCCATTCTGTACTCTTTTCCCATGTTAACAACAACGCGTTCATATTCTCTTTCGAGAATGAGTTGTTGGAGTTCATCAACAACTATTGGGCGGAGTTCTTCTGCTCGTTGCTTGTCCATTCGATAGTCATAATATTCGATTTGTTCATCAGGTTCGAGGAGTCCGTATTTTGCGGAGAGTATCTTTAGGTCCATATCTGGACGGCACTCTCCATCTCGTATCGCTTTTTTTATGATTTTGTAGAAATATCCAGAGTATAATTCCAGGGCAGGACGGCTTTCTGAGGCCTCTCGCTTAGAATTTGAGCAAGACTGCAGCAATAGCAGAGACATGAACTATGTTGTCTCCGCCGAGGCCTTATTCTTTTCTCCCTCTCAGTCAAGGATAGTGTGCATCAATAGTTTTGAGAATAAAGGTATGTGATGTGAAATGATAAGTACGTGCGTTTCATCTGCTTAGAATATGGTTGAGAACGGGGCTCGGCAGATAATCATAGATGTTATTTCTAAGACGGGAGAGCCACTTGATGGTGCCTTCGTCTCCGTAGTCTGCGGTGACTTTGCGGACCACAAGAAGACTAAAGGCGAGAGTGTGACATTTGAAGGGGAATTTGATTCGTCAGTTCTAATTACTGTTTCACACCCATCATGTATTCCCCAGGAAAAAAGTATAGACATTGCTTCACAACGCCTTCGACAAGCTATAAGAATGACAACCCAGAACAACCATCCTTATTCAGAAAGTGTAGCGACGAATGTCACACAGTAGTCACAAACCAGATACAGTCGCGGAACATCTTGCTTCCGCCCAGAGACAAATTGCTTCAATAGACGATGAGCTGGATTCGCCGAGTGAGGTCTACTGCTCTATTCTATTAGCACATAACTCACTCTGTGGAGCGCTTCGTCAACTTTCGACAGAGAGCAATCACGAATTGACGGATCGAAAAGCATCTCAAATTCGGTCAGATATCAGCGCACTCGAAAAATACGCTGAATTGCTCAAAGCCGACATGAGAGTTCTGGAAAAGTTGTTTGCCCCCCCTGACGGATCAGTTTCCTCGTTGAGTGAAAGCGAGATTGTCCAGCTGCAAGACTTTCTCACCGATATAAAAGAGATACCCACCGTTGGCAACGCAAGCGATCTGAGTGGAGAGTCAATAACTCAAATTTCTAGCCATGTCTGGCACAATCTGCTCAATCACGAAGATACCAACCCAAGCCGAGATGAAGTACTAACCTATGTCGAAGATCTCGCAACGCGGATGGACCGTGTTCCGTCTCACGAGGATGTTCGAAATGAGGGTGTGCGAAATCTAGACATATTTTATGATTATTTTGATTCGTGGACTGATGTCATTGAAGCGTCGAACATTGCTCATCGGAGCGCCTTCATTAGAGATCTTAAGGCCGTTGGAGAGAAGCTAGGCAAGCGACCGACAATTGCTGAACACAATGTACACGGTGAGTATTCACCGAGTCGGATACAACGTGCATTTGGATCATGGACCGATGCAGTAGCGGCCTCCAAGATTGACCCTGCAACAGATAAGGAACTCTGTGAAGCAATCGAAGAGTTAGCCGACGAGCTGGGTCGAATTCCTACTGCTCGTCACATGGACGACCAGGGTCGATTTAATTCGCACATGTATGCGGAGCGGTTCGGCAGCTGGGTCGACGCAATAGAAGCAACAGAGCTTGACTATCGCACCGAGGTACTTGACGACTTACAAGCAGTTGCGGTGAAGCTGGGGCACCTCCCGACGACAACTGAGATGGAAACTCACGGTGTGTATTCACCAAACGATGTCTACAAACACTTTGACTCTTGGGACGAGGCCAAAGAAGCAACTCAATTTGAGGAGAGCGACAGCTCAACAAAGGAGAGTTCGACCACCGATGAAAGCCAGAATTCTTCTTCTGTGTCCCCTTCAGAGCTTGCAGAACGGTACGAGGTGTTTTTGCAGCTCAGTCGAACAGTCAATCGACTCGTCGAGCAAACTGCTTCAGAGACTTCTGAATCGGTCATGAGGGAGTGGCGTGACACTCTGTCCAAGTTCATCTTGGAAGGAAGAGCAGAGTGGGAAAATGGATACGGACCACAGCAAGCAGACCGATCAGCGATCAACATTAACGACTACAGAGCTAAGTATGGCGATGGCGAACAGGTGACCGAGTTCCAAGTTATCGGTGTTGAACCAGTTGACTCCGTAGTTAGTGATATCCTCAAATCGGTTCTCGAATGGGAGACCGTTGCAGTTCACCGCCCTGTCTCACCGGAATCTATGGAACCGCTTCCAGTATTTGTTGAATCAGAACGCGAACTCAGTTATGTGACGAAGTTACTTGCGGAATTCCCAGCAGAGCCACCAGTAGATCAATGGGAATGGCCTGACCGAGAAGATATAATTGACCCCAGAGGCTCACAAGAGCAGACGGAATCATCCGAGGTTACCCCCGCTCAAGCGACAACTGAGTTGTGCTCTGTGAGTGGGGTCGAACAGCGTGAGGCGGAGGCACTCTTTGCTGCGGGGTTCGGTTCGATTGAGGATCTTAAAACTGCCACAGTAGACAACCTGGTCGAAGTTGAGGGAATCTCCCAAGAATTAGTTTTCAGAATAAAAGCAGATGTCGGGGGAAAGTAACCGACGTTCCGCCGACAATGCAAAGCAAAGCGGATAACAACCCACACCGACTACCAACTCAAAGCGATGTCTGTCTTTCGCGTCGACGAGGAAGGCGATGATGGCTACGGCAGACTCGGGACTCTCGATTTGCCTTCCTACTCAGTTGACACACCGGCGCTGTTTCCAGTTATCAATCTAATCGGTGGGACGACAAAGAAGTCGGGTGGCGTGTGGAGACGAATGCGAGATCGCCTTATGTCCGCTGAACGACTCCAGGGGATTATGTTTCAAGCGATGAGCTTCATCGACTATGGCGTCTCTCCGAAGAACCTGAATGAGTTTTGGCGGACTGAAACGTTCCATGAGAAGTTCGAGGAACTGAGTGCACCGGTGTTCATTGACTCGGGGGGCTTCAAGTTAATGAATTCCGACACGTTTGGCGCCGCTCCGTCTGAAGGCGGTGCGAAAAACGAGTGGGGACTGTACACAAACCCAGAAAGTATCCTCGGGCTCCAACTAGACTTTGGTGCGGATATAATCGCAACGCTCGATTACCCTGTTCCCCCGAACCTGAATGCAGAAGAACGCGAAGAGCGGATGTTGAAGAGCATCGAGAGTTCAATTAGATGTCTTCAACTTCTCGATGAACCTAGTCAGTTGGACCCCGATACATTTCTGAATCCAGCTGTGGCAGAGCGGATTCAGTCTGGGGGGTTTAACCCAGAGGACGGGGGCCAAGAGCGACCAGGTGTATACGTTGCAATCCACGGCCACGATGATGAATGGGTAAGCTGGTACGTTCAAAAATTCATCGAGCGGGTTGAGGAAGAAAACCTCGAAGGTTCGTTCGAAGGATTTGCAATCGGATCACTTGTGCCCCTCCGGAGCAGTATCGACGTCTTAGTAAACATCGTCAACGGTGCGAAACAGGCGATTAAACAGAAAGGGCTCGACGACGAGGTTGGTATTCACGTGTTCGGTGTTGGAGGGAAACAAGTGGGTCTTCTTTCGCTGCTCGGTGCAGACTCGTTCGACTGTTCGAGTCACATGCAGACAGCGATGTACAAGAAGTACCTCATCCCCGAGACATGGGAGCACATCAAACTCGATGACCTCGAATCACGTCTCGATGATGGACAGTTCCCGTGCTCGCTCGAGCACTGCCCGTTGTGTAGTGGAGAGTACGATATTGATTACGAGCTGCTAAACGAAGAACTCAACCTCAGCCTCGATTACGATGAACGGCAGGCCCGAAAGGCGAATGACGAGTGGATTAAAAGCGATTACTATGCGTTACTCGCGGGGCACAATTTCGAAGTGTACAACGCTGAGTTACAGCGTGTTCGGGATGCAACCTCCGATGGTCGGCTCCTCGAATACGTCGTCGATCTCGCTCGTGACCACGCTGATATCGCAAAAGGTCTGAAACAAGCACAAGTACAAGACCCGACAAACCAACTTACGAAAGATCTCAGGGAACTCGGTGCAGAGGACTTGATACCGGGCCCATGGCTCAGAAGCGAACAAAAACAGCTTACCGAGTGGGGCGGCGGAGCCTCTGATTTAGAGCCCACACAGACAATCTCACTTAAGCACCGGCCGAGTGACTTCTATGTTCTTCAACAGAAATTCGAACCCCCAAGCGAGAAGGACGTTCTTCTCTTAATCCCCTGTAGTCAGGTAAAACCGTATTCGGAATCACGGACACACTCTGTCCTGTGGGATAAGTTGGGGTCGAAAACCCGCCGGATACATAAAGTAACTGTCTCCGGGATGTATGGACCAGTACCACAAGAAATGGAAGAAAAAGACCCTGTGCTGGAATACGAATACGTACTTGCGAACGAGGACACGAAACAACGAGAGCTCGTGACTAAACGGGTGACAGAGTACCTCGAACAGTACGGTGAGGAGTACGATCATATCGTAGGATACGTTGCGAGTTCGAACTATCGACAGGTAATCGAGGATGCATTCACAGCGTATGGACGAGGTGAGGTCTTCCCCAGAAATCCCCGTGCGCTGCAACTTACTGAACACTTCCGGAACGAGAATATCCAGCAGTTGATCGATTATCTAGAAGAACACCCCGCAGACTTGTCCACAAGCCACCGCACCTCGACATTAACTGAGTGACAATCTCACGATAGCGACAGCTCGACGTGCTCTTCAAGATCAGAACGACGAAGCTGTTCTAACTGAGCATCACTCAAACTGCTGAGCGCAAAACGTTCGTCATCAAGTAGTCCATCGACGATTTGTTCAAGCGGTGTATCCGTGTAGGGTCCAAAGAGGTCGCTCTTTGCTTCTTCATAGAAGCGACGCATATCCGCACCATACTCACGTGAACGTTGTTTTAACATCTCGATATCAGCGTCGTCATTGCGGTAGACTTGCTCTTTCCAGTTCCAGTTTTTCAGGAGTTTTGAGATTGAGTTGAGCTTGATCTCGTTTACTCGGTCAACACGTTCATTCAGACGTTGCATCCCGTCCATCTTCTTTGACATCGAAATGCGGGCTTTCTGAATTCGGTCATTTACCTTCCGCTCTTCATCAGCAACGACATCTTCGAGGTTATCGATGTTCTCTGAAAGCGTGTCCAAGTCACCATCATTGAGGGATGCCTGCGCATCTCGGACAGCTTTCTTTGCTTCAGGGTCAACTTCGATGTTGGTGTGGAGAAATTCCTCAGCGAGGACGCGTTGAAGCACAGTCTCCTCGATCACCTGTGCAACGTCATTGAGTCGAGTCTCGAGTTCCGAGTGTTGATAGCGCTTATACACCGATTCGAGCTGAGCTTGGAAAGATTCATTCGACATAGTATTGGCTCACCTCCCTGAATGCTGCGCCAATTGAATCGGTAGTCGTACCTCCCTTACCTGCAAACGGTACCTCCTCGAACTGCCTGACGAGTTTTAGATTCGAGAGTTTCTGGCTCGCAAGCGCGGCAGTTGCCTGATCAAATGTGTCACCAGAGGACAACTCTCGTGCGAGATGAGCGATGTCAATCGCATCCGCAACGTCTTCGTTTGAGTGCTGACACACTTTGGCAAGAGCTTCGCGGAAGTCCGGGTCCACACCATTGTACGCTGTCAGATTATTGTAAATCTCGTTTATCCGACCCATATCTGTTCCCTCGATCGTGGTTGTTACGTACTTAACAGTTTCAGCATCATATCCTCGATTGACAACGTCGTCTAACGCTTTCCGAACGTCATACATCGTATTAGCAAAATCCTTGACGTTGTGCCCAGTATCGAATCGAACTCTAGCCTCCACGTTCTGGATGTACTGTCGGCCCAGCATCGCCAGTACTTGGTAGGGTGAGCGTTGACTCAGCCGTTGGCGAACGTGAGGCACGTCGAGTGAACTCGCAGAGACACCGAAGAGTTCGCCAACTAGCGACTCAACGTATGCAGCGTTATTCATCGCGGTTGTGAAGTGTGGATAGTCATCCTTGTCCACGACTTCTTTGAGGCCACTTTTAAGATCTAGATCGAGAGACAGGTCTTCTGGGTCTTGGAATCTCTCATTGAGCCGTTCTGCGGTTACCGGCGTTGTAGGGTCGTCAAGTACGACGAGTGTCGCGTACGACGCGAGAATGAAGTCAGAGAAGTCATACTGTGCGTGTTGTTTGTACAGAGAGTTTTCATTGTCAAGTTGGGTTTCAAAGATACGGCGTCGCCATCGCTTGGCGTATCCAGTTAATTGCGTTCCGATTCGACTTCGTAATTTCTCATAGTTCGCGCTTCGCGGTTTCTCTACCCGTCTAACTCCAAACTCTGCCAACTGGCGGAGATCAGAGCGTTGGAACTCTTCGCGATCGATGATGATCTGGTCCGGCTCCGGTGAATCAGTTGAGTCCGGGTAGACGAACGGATCTTTTTGGCTACTGAGTTTGTACAGCAACGGTTGACCTTCGTAGAGTCTGAAACCATCGGTGAGATGTTCGAGGAGATCTTTGATCCCACGCCGAATGTACATATTCGTGTCCGGGTACTTCTGTGGGTTCTCTAGCCAGGAGTCTACCTCCTCTTTAGCGTTCTTGATTTTTCCTACGACCGGATCATCTGGTGGTGAGATTTCTTCACCACACGAACCACAAACAACTCTCCCGCTCTGCTCGGTCCTGAATTCAGAAGAAAGCGCATTGCAAGATGGGCAACGGGTCTTCTCCGGCCCAATAGTTCCTCCTGTCTTTTGAACACGGATGTGGTCATCTCCAATTGATATTTCGTCCGGGAGATTCTCAATCGGTAACCCAAACGCATCAACAAATTTTCTATCAATTACTACTGACTCACCGTCTTCAATACCGTACCATTTCGCCAAGTCTGCGTACTCTTCGGCTTCATCGTAGACCGAATCTGCGACCGAAATTGTGTTTCGAAGCGGTTTGAGGATATCCGCGCTCGACGGGGCGTGTACGAACCCTTCGTAGAAGTCACGAAGAACCTCGAACACAACCATAACCAGCTCACGGGGTGATTGTTGGTCCTCTTCGAGACTCGTGTATATTCGCCGGAGAAACGGTTTGTTGAACGGATAGAGGTCTCGGAACGACTCATCACAGAATCCACAGTCTGCACAAATTGAGCCACTTGGTGCAGGAAGGAGTTCGAACGAATCTCCCTCAGAATCGTACCGAACGCTTCCGTCGTGCTTTTTCATATAGCCGAGGTACGGGCGGACAAAATCAACCGCCGTCTGCTCGGTGAGGAAGGGGACACTATTGGAGTTCGGGGTATTCGTCTGATAGAATTTGAATCGATCTCCAGCAGTCTGCGTGTGCAAAATCTCAGTTGAGTCGTGCGTCCCCGCGATGATGAAATCCCAGTTGTCGCTGGTTTTATCTCGCTCCATGTAATTTCGGAGCTTCTCCGCTTCCATCGCAGCAATCGAGAAGTCTTCGAATACAAGGACGGGCCTCGTATCCTCGAACCGACTGCCGACGTGTTCTAACACATTATCTAGTGATGCGGTGTTATACCGGTCGCGGACCTCTCGCCACAGTTCTGCGTCGAACGCGCTTGCAGCCTCAGACGAGTGGACATCGTCTTCGAATATCTGGAGATCCTCGTTCTGCTCGTACTCCTTGTCACCAACAAACTGGACTTTTCTGTCGTACTCTCCCCGCTCAACGAGTTGGACGAGTTTGTCCGCTACGTAGTCTCGAATCTCATTTTCCTGATCTGCCGTCGTCGATACGTCGTAATCTAGGCGTTTGAGGTTCAATATCGCCCCGGACGTTGCATTGTTCGCGACTGTCTGCGGATTATCTTCGATGTCTGATTTCAGATTCTTGAAATCGCTAGCACCTGGTAGTTCCTCATCGAAGTGTTCCTCATAGAATTCTGGAATCCGCTCTGAGAGGATTGTCATCAAGTCATCGTTTTTATCGATGTGAAGGGTTGGGCGGTCATCTTCAGCCTCGAGTCTGTGTGAAAGGTATGCACAGAGTTCAGACTTCCCGGTTCCAACAACACCCTCAATCACGACGACGAAGTTCCCTTCGCGGTTTTCAGTAAATTGGCGATAGACCTTATCCTCGCTGACCGTTCGCTCGGTACGCGGGTCCGATCCGTCGTACACATCCATCGGACGATGGGTAAACGAAAAGAGGTCGTAATCCTCGGACCGAACGGCTGCAACTTTACTGAACAGCCTTCTGAGTGTCTTTTCATCGACTGCATCAAAGTGAGGACAGCGTCCGAATTCGCTCTCTGCTGGGGTAGTGTACGTACTCATGAAAGTATCTCAATCGAATTTGCTTCGCTGTCAATGCCACGGTGGGGGGGGACTTGTTGGAGATCAACTGCACCTGCGTCGCCCGATTCAAGAATCCTGATACGGCCGTCGACAACGAGGTTGAACAGGACACGCGAAAGTGGCGCAGGAATACCGTCTGGACCCATATCCACGAGAAGTAGATTCTCGTTAAGCCAGTTCTCGTAGGACTGTATCGTGATTCTCTCGCGACTAAGGTCATCCGAAGCCCATCTGATTGACTGATAAATCAGCTCCTCGTCAGGATACGTCGTATAGGTCCGTCCGCTAACCTTGTAGATAAGTCCCAAGAATTCAGCCAATCGTGTCCAGTTTACCATCTTGGGTTCGTTCATATCGATTGGTCCCTGTTTCGAACGAGGTTCATACCCACGCTCTCTCGCAAACTGATTCATCCGTGTGTAGACGCTCTCCGAATTTGCTTCGAACGTCTGTATGTTTTCATCGAGTAGGTACTGGTAGTTCAAAAGGACGACAGACTGTTTTCCCCAATCATCTGGAGTTGCGATTGAAGCAAGTTGATGGAGAGCAGCTAGCCGAAAGTCTACGTCGTCATCTCCAGACACCCATCGGAAGTCGACAGTATAGTAATTGGGTTCTTCGCGCCCAATGAGACCAATCTGTTGCAGCCCACTAAACCCCTGTTCAAGGAGATTCTCGGGAAGCGATGTGTCTTCTTGGACTGCGTCCTTCGTCGTGTTTCCTCGCTCAATGGAATAGTAGACTGTCTGTAGTGGTGTCGGAGTCTGTACCGCATTCAGTAGGTATCCTTCAGATTCACTCATCGTAGTGTAGTGGTCAGCCAGCGGTGATACTTTTCATCAATGTCGTTCGTTTCGGGACTCAATTCTTTCGCTGCCTCACGTGCATCTCTGAGTTTGGGGCTTCGTGCTGCGTACGAGAGATCAAACGTCTCGATATTCGCGGCCACAGCCCGATTCAATTCTCGAGCAATCTGGATACTCTTTTGTCGATCCCATTCGATTCGTCGTCGAAGCCACCCGCCAAGCGCTTCAATTTTTGTATCACTCTCTAGTGGGCTACTTCGTTGGTCGCCACCAGTAGTAAAGATGTCACAAAATGTCTCATACATCGGAAGATACGGAGATTCAGGGAGTACCGTGAGAAGCTCATGTGCCGTCGTAAGCCGCTCTCCCTCGACGAACTCGTAAAGCATAGCGTTGTCTTGGACGAAGAGATTCTTGGTGTCACGAAGTAGTGGGTTCCATCCCGCGTTGATGTACGTCTCTCTAATCGCGTCATAGACTCGCTCGTACGAACCCACTCGGTCGACAAACTGCTCTTGATACAGAGGCCTGGTGCCCCCTACCGGCTGAAAGTCACGCTTGTCTGCGATGACGACCAATGTTCCCTCTCCCAGCGTATATCGGTCAATGAGTTGTTTGATGGAGTATTTTGTCTGGTGTTCGTAGTAACTCGTCGTGACCACTCCCAAGTCTTCGTCATTTGAGAGGTCCATTCCCCCAATGACATGATACGCTCCTCCTGGGAATTCATACTGCTGACCGCCCTTCTCATACTCCCAGCTCTGTTTCAGCTGTCGCCATGACGTTGGATAGGTGAAATTCCCAACACCGAGATACTGGAGTGCAGGGAGCACACGAAGTTTCCAAAAGTGAACACTCCCCTCTGGGTCATGGATGAACGCAACGTCATTCGCCTCCAGCCGACGCTTGATGGCTGCCAGCGTCACACGTTCACCTTCCCAACAAGTGCCGCAAGCGTTCGGTGGTCGAGGAGGTTATTCTCGAGGTAGTGTGCAGGTGTCCGCGAGAGGAGCAGACACTCGTCACAGTATGCGACACAATCGCACTCTGCAATCTCGTTAATCCGCGTCTCGACTTCACCAAGGCTCTCATGAATACGCCAGGTGATCCCGTTGCCACCCTGGCGGCTATCAACGAGTGAAACCTCGACTTTCGTACCAGTCGTCGTCGACTTGACTCGGAAATCGCTTCGGTCACACTCTGCAACAATCGCAACCGCGCGCTGGAGCGCCTGTTCTAAACTTGTGAGTGCCTGTGGCCAAGATTTCGGCTCGTGAGTCGCCTGCTCATATCGCTTCTCAAGCGTCTCACGATCGAATCGGAGGATGAGCCCTTGTGTGTGGTACTGTTGGCCAACAGGTCGATACTGTTGGGCTTCTGCCTCATCAAGGCGATCTCGCCACGAGAGTCCACTTGTGGATGCTCCCTCACTTTCATCTTCTTCAACAAGCGCTTCCGACCGAATCACTTTCGTGTCGGGACTATTCGAATGCCCTCGCTCGAACGCATAGACGAAGTCGGTGAGTTCGTACTGTCCGTACTCAACTTCACACGGGACTCCGAAGACAGTCACCTCTTGGACCGTTTTGTCCGCAGTATCCTTGGGCTCGATGTACGTCGACATCTGAGCGTGTGTCCGCCACCCAGTTTGCGCACCACGGGCGAGTTTGCACTCGACGTTTGCAATGCCATGAACGTCAGTTCGTTTCAACTCCGAATCACAGTGTGGGCAGACAGTTTCGCTCGTATCGTAACTCTGGAACCGACGGTCGCACTCCTCGTTGTCACAGATTGCGACATCGGTGAGTTCTGTCGGTGTCCCGCGAACGTCGGCGACAAGATAGTCCGTTCCGTGAAGGGTAACCAACGCACCAAGATCGTTTTCTTCACCAGGGTACATGTCGTAGAGGCGTCCACTACTCTCGAACGAGATTTCATCACTATACCCACTAAATTTGACCGGGAACGATTGACCAAATGACCGGTAATTCGCGAGGTATCCGAGCTTGTCGAGCCATTGGTCTAGTCTGCTTGCGTTCTTTGTGAGGTCTCGGTTCGCCGTTGCACCACTTGACATGGTTCGCAACCGACCAAACGTCTGTTCGACTCGAACTGAAAGCGAAAGTGGCCCGGTATCGAAGAAGATCTGTTCATATACTGCTACACCTCGCTCCCCAAACACACTCCGAACGTGATTTCGAAGGACTGTCTCTCGTTCTTCGCTGATGAAGTCCGTGAGGATGCTGAGCCGTTGCTGTACGGCAGTTACAAATTTACTGAGGTTCTCTCGCTCGGGTTCTGGAATGCTGTACATCCGCCTGAACACGTTTGTCTCGTGGGGATTCCGTGCGAGGTAGGCAAATACCTCTGTAGCGACGTGGCCAGCAAGAAGTTCATCGAAGTCATAGGGATCTGGAACACGGACCGGCTCAAAGCCTCCGAGATAGCTATCGAGGTTTGCATAATAATGACCGTCAACTGGGTGCTGGCCACGGACGACGGTCATGACGAGCGATGAACTCCCTCTCGTCCGCCCAGTACGACCGGATCTCTGGACGTAGTTCGTTAGTGTTGGCGGGACACCAACCTGTGCGACGGTGTCTAAACTACCGATGTCAACCCCAAGTTCCATCGTTGGCGTCGAACTCACGATATTCACATCAGGATCCTCTTTTCGGAAGCTTTCCTCAATTGCCCCCCTGACGGTGTGTGGGATGTTTCCTTTGTGAATTCCGACCGTGACGAACTCCGGTGACTTCCCGTTCCGAATCGGCCTCGTTACGTCATGTGCCCAGTGGTCGACTGCGTAGTCCCAATCCGTGTCGACATCCGCATACCCGGGCGCAGCGACGAGTGTCCCATCATCTTGCTCGGTAAACCGCCGGTAGACATCGATCGACGATCCACAATGCTGACAGGAGTCAACTACCTCCCCAGCAGAGGTCACCGGATACGATGAGTAGCAGTCGTCACAGAAGGCGACCCTGGGAAGTAAGACAAGATTAGATCGATCTTGTGTGATAATCCTCGTGAAAATACCACTATCGGCAGGCTCGTCGAGGATATCCAGCTCATCAACACGCTGCCGTGCTGACTCAAGATATTCTCGGAGTCCTTCGATTTTTGCTTCACTTGCGCTCGATGAGCTCACCGACTGCTTGACATCATCAAACGGCATTATCGAGATGATTCCGACCTCAAGCATGTCCGTGAGCACATCAGTAACAACGGACTCAATTCGACTACTACCAATCGAGAGCCGATTGTCCAATCGGTCAATGATCTTCGATCGGGTCAATCCATCAAATGAGACGCTATTGTACGTGAATGACGCTTTATTCAGGACGAACAGCTTGTACACCTCATGAGCAATAGTCATCTCAACTGGATCGGAACAGTCAGCTACAACATCCCCAGTAACGAGTGCACTATCGAGAAGCGCATCGCAATTCGATAATCCAGCGTGGTTCCTAATCGTCCGTTGAAGTGGTTGCAGGAAGCTGTACGCCTCCGAGCTCTCATCGATTTCGTTCTGAACAAGAGGGTCCCAGTACTCTTCTTGGAGCCGAGATGCAACAGTCACGTAGAGGTCGTAGTTGTCTGCCCGTCCCCCTTCGCTGATGAGCTCTTCGAGGTAGAGCGTTTGAGCCATAAGACCGTACTCTGTGTCGATGATGGTATCACCGACACTTTCTGCTGCACTATGAGAGTCAGAGAACACCAACGTCTTCTTTGACGGTGTCACATGGCACACCTCGGTCAACATGTACGATAAGAGCGAGGAGGTGGGGACCCCAACGTCACTCAGAAGTGGTCGACTCTCACAGCCAGGACACGTGTCCGTTGGTGTAGGTGACGTAATCGGGACGAACTCTTCAGTATCATCTTCGGTGTCAATTTCTACATATGGTTCATTACAGCGACGACAAAACCTAATCTCTGGAAGCGCCTCTTGACAGTCTGGACACCGTTCGTCTCGGGTGACCTGCTCACACTGACGACACCAGAAGACTTTGTGTGGTGGTTTGAGGAAGACATGGTATTTTTCAGTCACGATGCCGGCGAGCCGACCAAATGCCATAATGGTTTCAATTGTTCCGTCAGGAATGTCGACCCCTTGGTTCGCTGCATCTTCGAGTAATGCAGCGTACTTTTTGAAGCCGACAACACCAGTAGTCCCTGTATCAAACCACTGGGTGAACGCTGCAACTTCTGGAACAGAGTCGATTACGAAGTCGTACCAGCCGCTTGTGGAACCGCTCTCCTCGATTACGTTCTCAACAATGCGGTTTCGCCCTGAGTTCGAGCGAAGGATGGCACCCTCGTCTGAGAACTCCTCGTGCGCGAGAAGCCCGTCGACCGCATCTACAATCGGCTTGATAGCGAACTCCGGTGGACCAGCGGAGACCTCGATCCGGTCGTTCTCGAGGAGTCCAACTTCGCGAAGTGTCGCAACTCCGTTTCCAACATCTAATTCGTCGACGAGGTTATCAGCATCCTTAACGTCGAGTACTGCAATCGCAAGTGCAGTTACGAGGTCTCCCAAATTGCACGGTGTGAAGCGATTAAACGCCACCTCGCCTGAAACATCAAATCCTCTGGGGGTGAATTCAACTGCGTTTATGTCCTCTTTTTTTGCACCACTCCCAGCCAGAGAGGCTGCCAGAGTCCTCGGGTTGTCGACGGTTGCGGACACCATCGTAACCTGAGGATCATTGTCTGCATAGAACGACTTGAGCCGCTGCGACAGGAGTGAAACTGCAGCACCCTTGATCCCGCTCCAAACGTGCGCCTCGTCGTAGACGATATGCTTGAGCGGTTGGGACCCGGGTTGATCACCGAGAAGCCCTCTCGTCTCATCGTTATCTGAGACGAACATATAATCGAGTGCTTCAGGAACCGTAAGGAGGATGTCGACTCCTTGTCGAATCGCATCGCGCGTTACTCGAATCCACGAGTACTGGTTATCATCCGTTCCGACGCTCGTATTACTCAGAACACGTAGCTTCTCAGAGTCGTCTTGTGGATCGACGAGGCCACGGATGTACGACCCTTCCTCAACCTCGTAGCTTCTCGTTCCAACACGCTGGGGAGTATCAGAATCCCAGATACCAATCGTAATCCGGTCGTCAGGGTCTAGAGGTCGGTTGATCTGATGGAGGTACGTAATAAACCGATTGAGCTGATCAACACCCAACGTCTTCATTGGGTACAGAATAATCGACTTCAAGCCTTCTTCATCGGTTGACAGACAGTAATTGAGAATCGGGAGAAAGAACGCCTCAGTCTTGCCAGCCGCCGTCGGAACGGCAAGGATGTTGTCTCGGCTCGTGGTCTCAATCTGTTCAATCATCTCAGCCTGGTGCTGGTACAGCGACCCCGATGCGTCCCCACCGAACAGTTCGGTGATTATCGTGTTCGAGATTGCGTCGTCGTATCCAAGCTGTTCAAGGAAGTCTCTGGCAGTCTGATCGTGGAATTTCGGCGCATCAACGAACTCTACGTATGGGCCTTTTTTCTCAATTAACTCGTCGGATACGAACGACTGTGCGTTCGAAATGCCGTCAAGCCCAGCGAGCTTCGTCATTCGACGGTTCCACCACGTGATTTCCGCGGCTCGATCCATCGCCGCGTCCAGAGTGTCTTGTGGTGAGTGCATTCGGGAGATTCCTATCTGATATTTTCCCTCAGGGACTTTAACTATGTCCTGTATGTTGTTTGTTACCTGTAGTCCTGATTTGGGAGGGGTTATTGCAGAGTACAGCATCACTCACAGCGGGAATTGCCCACAACGAGAGTTGTCGAAGGAGTAAACATATGCATTTGAATAATCGACTGTAATTATCTCAATGAAATATTTCGACCGGAACTCCAGTCGGTCGCGGATGGATGAGAGTGTTCGTCCGCTACTCCAGGGGCTTTTACAGAATACACAGATCTTCGGACCGGATGATGACACGCTGCGGCACGTTACAGATGCAATCAAGTATACCCAAAAACCTCAGAAACGCCGTCAAGTCACCCAATACACAGGCGATGATCCATTCATTAGCAATATTCTCGATATTTTCGGAGCCGATTTCCATCCCTTAGACTTCCAAGCAGAGAGCTGGAAGCTAGTCCAAGAGCTAGACCACACCCGTCGAAAACGAAATCGCTCGCAGGGCGCCATCTTTTCGGCACCAACCGGATTTGGGAAGACAGAGGCGTTCCTTGGCCCGCTCTATCAATTACTCCGTAAGGGCCACCAAGAGATGGCAATTCTGGTGTATCCAAGCCGTGCACTCCTCCAAGACCAGCTCGGTCGCATCCTCAAACACGCGCACAAAATCAAATCAATCAGCGATGACACTCTCTCAGTTGGAGTTTGGACTGGGAACATACCATACAATCCGGGTGATCTCGAATCGACACCAGAACTGTTTGAGCGGTCAAATGGACGAAGTCGCTTCCGGCTTGCGAACTGCTGGTGTGGAACCGAGGGGGAATCGCACTCGTTCCACTACAAGGGTGGCTACGACGGGTATGAGATTGTATGTGAACATGACGACTCACACAGTTTCAGCGGTCGGGAACTACTACTCAACAGGTCGGATATGCGGCATGGCGGACAGCCGGACATCCTCCTGACAACACTCGAGTCCTTGGAGCTATTCGGACTCAAGCCAAACTACGAGATTATTTCCCACGCGAGTACCATCGTTTTCGATGAGATTCACCAGTATACCGGTCTCAGAGGATCACATACAGCCAACGTGGTGAAGAACATCGAGTCCGTTACTGATGATCCAATACTCTGGCTTGGCTCAAGTGCGACAGTCGACAATGCGGAGCGTTTCGCGGGGAAAATCTTCCCTGTCCCAGCGAGCCAAATCGAATCCTCGTCCCCAGGTGCCGCTGATTTTGACACAACTCACGACGACAAAGAACACTATTACTTTCTCAAATCGACGGATGACGGGCCGGGAGTCTCGTCAATGTTCATTCAGCAAGTGCTACTGCTTGCACATGGCCTCCTGAAGAAATCTGATGGAACCCATGGTAAGCTCCTCTCGTTTATCGATAGTATTAGCCAGGTGAATCAAAAGCGAACTCAGTTGGAGGATGCCGACCACAACCGGAGACTCTGGGAGTACCACGTCGGGTCAGGCGACGAGGAAGACTGGCAGGTCGTTGCTGATGAGATGGGCTACGAGTTTCTCTCAGATGACATTGAGTTCTCATCCGTCTACTCTGACGTTGGATTTGACGCGTCGGTACTCGAAAGCGACGTCCTCCTTTCAACAAATTTCCTTGAAGTCGGCATTGACGTGGGGGATATCACAATTGTAACGCAGTATCGTACACCGTGGAACCTCGCCTCGTTCATCCAGCGTGCTGGGCGTGCAGCCCGAAAAGAGGGGACAGATTCGCACATTTTCGTCTTCCTGTCGAACCTCACGGATGACGCGAACATGTTCTACCGCGCCGACCGCTTCCTCGATTCTGAAATCAAAACACCACTAAAGGTTGATAATGAGGTCGTCGAATGGATCCACGACCAATATGAGACGTTTTACGAAGTGTCGACGGAGGTACGGAACCAACGAAATATCTCGCAACGACAAAATAAAGACACATTCCACGAGCGATTCCTTGTCGATGAATTACAGTGGGCCGACTATCATACGCTCCTGACGAATCCGTCGAAGGTTCTCTCACGTGAGTTAGATTTGCATGGGCATTTTGATCCGCTAACTGGGCAAAAGCCAGTCGTCGAGGTGCTTGCTGCATTAGAAACGAAGCAAGAAGAACTCAACGAGCGAACAGCTGTCGAGGGGGCCAATAACCAAGCCGGAACTGATGTGGTCGTCTCACTCGCCGAATCCGTCCGTGAGACCATCTTACAGTTCGTTCAAGAACGGGTCGATATTGTCCAGACATGTCGTGAACATTCTGGGGAGGTTGTATCCGAATCACACCTCACGGATGTCGAAGATCAGTTAGCGTCTGTTAGAGAGCAGGCTGTTGCAGAGCAAGCATCAACCGTGGAGTTGGTCAGTAAATTTGAACAACTGCTTCCAGACCTGTATCATCTTACTGGCGACATGATGCACGTGAGAAACCGTGCAGGTGCTCAGGGTGTCGACGTAAAAACAGATCAACATGATGTTCAGGATGTCCAAACACAGTTGACGAAATTAAAAGGCTTAGTCGATAACGACGAGATTGAGAAGATCACCCGCCAACAAAAGCAGATTTACTACTTAATGCAGGCACTCGAGCAGTTACACGAGTACTTCAGCATTGAGTCGAATTTCCTCAGTTTGTACTACGTGAAGTATCTACTTCGAGGTGGCTACTATTATGACCGATTCCTCCGAGCAAATGGTGGATCGATTGGAAGTGAAGTATGGTACACGCCCGAGAACTACTTCGACGATGCAGGCAAGTACTTCACAGTCTTCCAGGGTGAGGAAGACACAAGTGGGTCTGAGCAGCCGATCGACAAGCTGGTCCACACGTACACGCCACTACGAAGTGAATATCAGCAAGAAGCGGGACACCTGAAAGCGTTCATCCCCAAAACTGTTGTTGAAAACGATACTGTCAAATTCGATTTCAGCGAGATAAACGGGGAAGAGAGGGTTGGACTGCTTGTTCCAGAGTCGATAACACTTCGTGATGTCTCCGACCTGAGTGGTAGTCAAGCGCTGAATATTGTGCGATACTGTCCGGTGTGTCTACAGATACTTGACCAGAGCAGTTGTCTGCGACACAACGAGTCACAGACCGGAAAAATTCACGCCAGTCCACGCATCAAAACCGAGCTCACAGACAGAGCTGATGAGCAGACGAGAGGGAACATGACGCTTGCAGATGTTTCTGGGAAGGTTCGTCTTACTGGCACCTCGCTAGAAATTACACCTGCAAGGTACAACCAGACGACTGGCGAGTATCGGTTTACAGGTGGTGATCGAATTGAACGAGAGATTGACGCACCAGACCAAACACTTGGCTTTACGCTAGACACACGTGGTCTCCTCTTCGATATTAGTGGCTTCCTTCACGCAGCCACGTCGGCAGAGACGGAACAGGTGACTCGCTACAAGTCGTTTGACGAAACGTCGAAAACGGAGGTTGCGGCACATACCGCTGCACACTTCTTCACCCAGTTTGTCGCAGACATGTCTGGCATTACCTCGAATATGCTTTTCTATAGTGTTGACTTGGACAATCAAGAGGTCTATGTGTTCGAGCGGTCGCAAGGTGGTCAAGGAATTGTTGACCTAGTCTTTGATGATGTCCGTGAAGATCCGGCATCTGCTCTCGAAGCGATTACCCGAATCACATACAACCCACAAGTACTCAACGAACGTCTCTGGGCCGACCGGACATTTATTGATGGAATTTCTACGACTGACCCGAACCACGGTAGCATCGAGAACCTGGTTCGAGCATCGGACAGCGTGCCCATATTTGATCACATTATCGATCTCGTTGTCGAAGAGGCCCAGTCATCGATTGACCGAGCCGAGCAGCTCGCTACTGAAGAAGGACTTTCCCGAGACGTGGCGTATCAGATAAAACACGTGATTGCGCGAGAGCGGGTTGCTGGAAACGACTCCTATCCCCGTGAGCGCGTCTCCGAAGTCGTCCCAGATTTCGACGGTCATAAACGCGCGAAACAGATGTTCTTCTCACCAGATATCGATGGATGCGTGGATAACTTACACCTCTCAGAATGCATCTCTGCTCACGATCAGTCTGATGTACTCAGTTACGTCTTCTTGGAAGTGCTACGGGAACAGCTACTCGAACGGGTCCCTAGCGAGCAGGTAGAGGATAAGATGTTTAATCTCGAAACGTTACCGGGGGGTGAGTTCGATGGTACAAGCGTTTTCGTTACCCTCTAGCGCACTCCGGTACTTTATCGGCTTCTCGCTGGTCCACGCTGACAAGGTGGCAATTTGTTCACCATGGTTGAGCGATGTCGAAGTCAAGCTTCCATTGGGGCAAGGTGTCGAAACAAGGCGAATGACGCTCTCAGAAGCTCTTGAGCAGTTCGAGACTACTATAGACATCTACGTCAGGGAGGGTGAGTCGCACAATAGCTACGCACTCTCCAGGCTAGAGGACCTAGCGACAATCTTCGAGGTTGACGATCTGCATGCCAAAGCAGTCGTGACTGACGGCTACGTCTACATTGGGTCTGCAAACATCACCAGAGGTGGACTCTTGACGAACCGAGAGCTCTGTGAGGTTATCGAGAATCAATACGATAGTGTCGATGCGTATTTGCGATCTGAGCTGGATTTACCCTGAGTTACCACACTCGTTGGGCGACTCTGTTCCTCCCCACGTAGTTACTCTTCGTCCCAAATTGAGAGTGTAGACTGTTCTCCAGGAGCATCGATATCGAGGAATTCTGCGAGGTTCTCTCGTAAAATCCGCTCGTGTTCGTACAACGTTCGCTTGGTATCGTCACTATGTCCCGAAAGTTTGATTTTGTCGACCATTCGAGAGATGTGCTCAAGTTTCTGTTTTGTGCGGTTGTAGGGTTCAGACCGGAACCGCTGTTCATCGTCTGAAGCGAGCGCGACAGAATCGTCCGGACAGGTCGGGTCAATGTGAGTCTTCACATCACCCACGGCAGTCACTTCTTCGAAATTTAGGTACGGTCTGTAATGGGCAAGGAGTTGTTCTTCGGCGTCTTTGTCGTGCGGCGTTTGCCACCAATCGACCCGTCCGATGTCCCAGATGTCTAACCGACCATAGCTCACCACGCTCGAGTCTTGTCGGACGAAGTGTTGGCGTAAGCGCGAGCGAAGATCACTTGATCGGCCGGCATAAGCCGGCTCACCATCGAGATCAAACATACAATAGACCCCGGATTCACCACTTGGGACTGTCTTCAACTGCTCGCCGAGCATGTATAGATGGTAAATCCCGGGGGGATATTATTCACGTGGTGCCGATTTTACACAACGTCTGGTAATGCGTCCGAATTGTTTGAGTTGAGGTATCACTCACGGCCGCAACGCGCGCCTGCGTGAGCGGCCAGTCCCGCTCAGTCGCAGCAGTGTACACACACGCTGCCGCGACTGCATGCGGATTCGCGCCCCGATGAGCCCACTCACTACTCGATGTCTCAGCTAACGACCGTGCTCGTCGCCGAATCCGGTCTGTCACGTCAAGCGCATCTGCCACCCGCGGAACGAACTCAACCGGTGTAACTGGCTCCGCAGGCAGCCCGAGTTCTGTATTGAGTGCGTTGTACGCCGACCGAACGCGCGATTCAACCACCCGTGCGAGTGGGACAAGTTCAGCGAGCGTTCGCGAAAGCCCCGAACATCGGCAGGCCGCGTGGACGCTCGCAGCCGCGACTGCTTCAATCGACCGCCCCGGCAACAGATCCGCCTGCTGAGCAGACCGGAAGCACCGACAGGCTTGGTCACGCAGGCTGTCGGGGAGGTCGAGCGCGCCGGCGAGTCGCCGGACTTCGTCCAACCCATGTGCGAGTCGACGCTTGCGACTCGACTGATACCGACTCCGACTGTGCTGGGTGCGGAGCCGGGAGAGTTGCTGTCGGCGTTCGCCCGGAAGCGGCCTCCCATTCGCATCGACGTGTCGGCCGATTTCAGTAGCGAGGCCGTGATCGTGTCGCGTCGGCGTTCGCGGCGCCCCGACCCGCTTGCGCTCGTCACGTTCGAACGACCGCCACTCCGGGCCGTGGTCGATGCCGTGGTCGTCGATGATGAGCCCACAGGACTCACACCGTTGCTCGCCAGCGTCCGTAATGACTTGACCGCCACACTCCGGACAGGAGGCGTTTCCACAGGATTTCCCGCACGATTCGTCGAACTGTCGCTCGTAGACATCTCGTGTTGCCATCTCGAACACCGCGGGACGCATCTCGCTGCGCCCCGCACCCTTCAGGGGCTCAAAAAACGCCGTCGCCGTCTCGGACAGGTTGGCTTCGGTTGGCGGTCATTAAATGACTGAACCACAATACCAAACATGCTAGCAGGTGGATTACCGTTGCAGGCTCGTCGTGTCACACAAGACGTGCCCTGTTCTGCAACGGGTGCGGAATCGCGTACCAAGCTATCTGCATCCACCCCTTGATAACTCCCTCGTGGGCCTCGTGCCCACCGAGTTTCGTGCACTCGAGTTATCGATATCTGTGGGCCACGAGTCGCGGACTGCGGTCGTAGGAATCTCTCACCAGGCGAACAGTTAACTGAGACAACAAATTACTATCTGGTATGAGTAGCTCACCATGGACTGCGAACTTTGCGACTGAAAAAAGCGAATGTGCAGCTGACGTCCAACGCCTCCTCAACAAGTATCCCCAGCCAGTCGTCTACGAAGTGATGAGCGAACTGCTCCGTCGAGAGATGCGCGAGCAGTTTGCTGGTGCGTACGCTGCGTCCCAGCAGTCCGACGACTGATGGGTGATTGGTGACGTACGAGGCCCTCACCAACGACTACTCAGACAGCTTACGCCGCCCAGCGACGATACAGTTCCAACAGGGAAGAGCTTCAGAGAGCTGTTCACACTCGCAGGGCAGGTCTGTTGTGTCATCATCACCGCGTGATGTTGACCCACCATCTGCGACGACGCGCATCTGGACGGCGAGGTCGAGTATTCGTGGGCGGATCGCGACCGCAACTCGATGCTTACACGGACCGTTACCGCTCGCATCAGCGGGACACGAACACGAATCGGGCACGCCATCACGAATTCGAACCCGGTACTCGTGGGCAGTCGGCTCAGCATAGCTCTCGTTGCGAACACGGACATCGCCCTCGAGGAGTTCGAATGCAAACGCCTCGTACTGCGCCCGCTTGAGGACGCGTGCAGGTGGGTCGAACTCTGGTAGTACAGGAATCATGGTAGCCAGCACGCAATGCGCGCACCCCTTCGGGCGCATGAAAAACTACACTGCCGAACAGAGTGACAGGTGACACAGAATCTGGTGGGATTCTTTGTGCTGTCCTGTCCTGATTGTCCTGCAGTCAATACAGGTGCGACACCGACTAGGGGAGTTGCGACTGAAAGACGTATTCAGAGTTGGCAGGGTCGCCCAAGTTCTCGTTCGTACTGCGATTTAATTTGCTCGAACAGGTCTTGGCCGAGTTCTGTCCGGAAGCGAGGCGCAGCGGTAGCAAAGAACTCGTCCAGATTCTCGAACTCGGCAAAGTGGTCGTTCGTCTCGTCCTCGTCGTACCGACCTTGGCGCTCGTACTTGAGCGCCTGGAGACAGTTATCGATTAGATCCATGTCCTTGACGAACTGTGCCGTCGGGGTGTCACGAGCTTCGTACTCTTCCCAAAGCGACAGCAGTTCGGTGTCCGCGAACGGTCCGACAAGATCGGTTACTGCACTCCGTTCAGCTGCCTCCTTCTCGGACGTGGGAATGGTCTGGCGTCCGTCTTCCGCGCGGGTTGCGATATCGCCCGTTCGAGCTTCGCCGAGGTCATGAATGAGTGCCATCGTCACTGCTTTCTGAGGGTCAACGTCTTCCTGCTCGGCATAGAGCAGACAAAGCGACGCTGTCCCCCACGTGTGGGCCGCGACCGATTCAGGCGAGTCGATATTCCGAAGCACCCATCCCGTCCGAAGTTCGTCCTTCAACTCGAACCATTCGAGCAAGGAGTCGAGTTCGTTGGTCATCATATCGTGGAGAAGGGAAGTGGCCAGTTCAACTCATCGAGACTATTCCACCGGGGCACCGACATTCAATCAATAAATCCCCAGAAACGGTGTGCCTAGCAATTCACCGCTGGACCTGCGAAAACATCACCCTGTGAAAAGTTCTATATACCCTGTTACAGACAAACTACGTCTGACAAAGAGGCACAGAGCAGCGACAACCGAACCACAGATAAGAGATCTCAGACCGCGTCGAGTGTTGAGAGAATCTCTTCAGCCGTCCCGCTAATCCGACCCAGTCGCTCTTGCAGCACGTCTGTCTCGTCGCCCTGCCACGCTGCAAGGTAGAACGCCGACCCACTCGTATCCAAGCCGAGATAGCGACCGACGACGTACGCAACGGCCTCCGCTTCGACCTCACGTTTCGCCCGCTCGGTCGCGTCGGTGATGTCGAAGTGCAGAATCGCGTGGGCGTACTCGTGGATGATCGTCGACGCGAGGTCGGCACGGTTCGGCCGATTCTTCACTTCCACGAGTGGGGTGAGGTCTTGGACGCTCCGCGACTGGCAGACGCCCTTTGCCTCCCCATGTCGCCACTCGTCGGAATCGACGATGCGGATGGTCACGCCGAGGTCCGACGCGATGTGAGTGAGGTCGTCGACGAGCGTGTCAGGCTCACTAGTCGCCGCCGTGTCCAGCCTTGGGAGTGGCTCACCCTCAGTCTGCGAAATGTCGAAGACTGGAGCGGGCTTGAAGCCCACCAGTCCCTCTGACCATTCCTCGGGTGGCGTCTCGTCGTACTCACACTCGCTGTTTTCGTGATAGCTCGGTGCGTTCCCACACTCGGGGCATTGGGTCGTGATGATCGGCGCCCAGATCCAGATCGCCGACTCGCCTTCCTCGACGTATCGGTCGAACTCTGCTTGCCACGTCCGGTAGCCAGCAATCTTCGTCGCCTCAGGGCATTGGAGGGTGATGAGGAGTGTATTGCGGTGGGAGTAGTCGTGGAATCGGCTCTGGATGTCCAGCCATTCTTGGAACTGCTCGCTCGCCCGAGCGTCGTCGACGTCGTCAGCGAGGTCAGCAAGCCACTGTTCGATCGTGCGATGCATTTCATCGTGTCGCGTGTCGGTCTCGTCGAACGACACCGACGGAGAACTCGTTGTTGCCATTGGTTTCAGTTCTAACACGTCTCTCTAGGACGCGCCGCACCCCTCTGGGGCGCACAAAAAAACAGCGGGGCGAACTACTGGTCGGTGTCCTCGCACTCGAGGCTCCGAAGGTACTGTCGACACTCGCCGAACAGGCCGCTTGCAGTCGATTCACCGGTTGTGAGGTGGCGAACCCACTCAATCGCCCAGCAGTACACGGGATCGGACTCACCTGTGCCGTGGATGTACCACCAGCGAGCGGCTTTGAGCACAACGAGCGGATTCGTCGGCGGTTGTTCACTCAGAAGGTCCCACGAAATCGACTCGATTGCATCGGGAACGTCGGCTCGGGTGAACTCCGAACGATGCACGAGGTCGAGGTCGACCGGAACCTGATCGATTGACACGTCTGACTCTGTTTGTTGGTGACTCATGGAAATCACGTCACACGGACTGTGTCTTCAGCCCGCACCCATCACGGGCGAAAAAATAACCACGGCGCGCTAGTACCGACGGGTCTCCCGACCGACGCTATGCGAGGTGCGACACTTCCTCCGGTTCGGACTCGTCAGCGAACTCGTTGCGCTCGACTGGCGTCCAATCTTCGGTCGTGGTTGGTGCCCACCAATCGACGTGGTAGTCACCGGGCGCACCGAGAATCTTAACTTGTGCTTCGTCGTCCGGGAGCGGCCGGCGAAGTTTCTCGTCGACGTGGAGATTCCACGTCGTCGTCGCGTCGAATGTGATGATGACCGCCTCATCGTAGCCACGCGACTCAGGCGACTCACGGTACGTCACGCAGGTATTGCACTCAGTACAGAACACCCCCTCGAAGGGAATGTGCGTGAACGCTTCCGTGCCACACACCGGACACCACAAAAACTCGAACAGCGCCTCGTCGTGACGGGACACGCGCTCGAGACTCATCAATCATTCACCACCGGAGCAAGTATCACGAGCGGGTGGTGTGGGAAGTGAGACAACTCGACTGCCAGCGTTGGAATTTGTATCTGTTACTGCGCCTCCGCCCCTTTGGGCGGCGCAAAAACAACACCAAGCGCACCACCGTCCTACTCGGTCGCTCAGTCTGTGTCTGCTGCTAACTCCGCGAGGACATCATCGTGTGAGGTCGTTCGAACGCGCTCGACAAACGCACGGGCAGCAGTGTCAGTCGCAAACACCGACGCATCATAGCCGACGGAGCCACCGAACACAGTCCACTCGTCGGTCACCACACCACCGGACAGCGGCGTGTACTCGACACGATAAGTGTCAGCCACGTCGTCGATGACGATTCGAACAGCAATACCACGATCAGGAAGCGGCTCTCTCAGGAGTACCATTGGACACAGCGTCGACTCAGTAATGGACATCAGCGGGAACGATCCACAGATGGTCGTTGGACCCGACGAGCTGCTCAAGCCGCTCGCGATGCCGAACCCCGTCAGCGAACTCGTCGTAGAGGTACACCGCCGGTCCGCGGTATGCCCCGAGGTTGTGGCACGCATGCCTGACAAGATCCTCATCGCGCATGATCGCCGCAGCGTCGAGGTTGTCAACGCCCTCTCGAACACGCTCGAGGTTTCGCTCAAACTCGCGTGTCGTCGCCTGCCACCCGCGCTCAAGGAGCTGTTGTCCGTCTTCTGAGCCAACAGGCTCTGCAACCGGGAGGTCACCCCACCGGGCGCTGCCGGCGACTGTTGTCGAGTCGTCGTCGAACGTCACATAATAGTCGAACACCGCCTCGGCGTGCGGGGCGGCCCCCACCAGTTGATCGAATACGTCAGCGGCCCGCGAGAGGGCTTGGTCTGTTGTCGATGCAGTCACGAGTGCGTAGATTACCTGGTGCATTCGTCGTCACCTCACCGGCTCAAGAGTCGAAGTCTGTCCGACCTCCTGCGCCGGCGCCCATCGCCGGCGCACACAAACACAACCCACTACGACACACCAGATTTCACGTGTACTGTTGCTCTTAACGAGGTTGGATGACGCTTCAGACTGCTCTGTTGAAAGCCCAGTCGCTGGCAGTCGTTGAAGCCGTGCTGAACTCAGGGTGCAAGTTGGACCAGGCATGATGTCTAGCGAAGAGAGAGTCGAATCGCTCAAAACAGGTAAGCTACTACCCGTCTATTAGTTTCACCCGGTGGTGACCCTTCTTGTTTCTTTACCACAAGGGACGAAGTATGACTCAGCGTATTCCACTCACTATTGTCTCACGTGACAAACGCATCGCGTACGATCTCATCGACCCCGATGAGAAACGAATGGCGATGGGAATGTCCAATGAGATTGCTGATGGTGTAGAGATTGAATTTAATGGGGCTCTCATCCAGAAAGGCATCGACACGCCACCTGTCGCTGATTTCGTACTATATGTGGGAGGATCGGTGGCACTGAATGTTGCGAGTTCCTGGCTCTATGACAAACTGAAAGACAAAGATGTGTCGCTCAGAATCGGCGACGAATCCGTTGAGTTGGAAGAGGATACGATACAATCGAAGCTTGATGAGTTCAGGGAACGCTAAATTCGCTGAATTGCTCAGCCGTTGTATAACTATTGATCAGACTGTCGCTGTCCTGTTTTGCATACGTGGATTCCGCCGGTATCGCTCAAGAATTCCTCGCGATGACCACACGGTCAGTAATCTCAATGACTGGCACCCAGGTCAGGTCCGTACTGCGGCGTTCGACATACGGAACACCGCCAGACAGGCTCTCCAGCCCACGCTGCGGGTGGGCTGTCGTCGCGTGAGTCGAACCGATGCGGTGTCTGCTCACCACACGACTGACAGCGGAGCAGTTGCCGTGTTGGTGAGGCTGACGACGACTGTGATGGCGAGGCGTCGACAGACGCTCGTCGAAGCGCAATCGCTGGGACAACCCACGTTCTCGGGTCCGAAAGTAACTGCTCACGACGGGGTTCCTCAGTAATCTGCGTCCCAGCAGCGTCGTACCACCGGGAAGCAGAACCCTCCGTCAAAGGAGAGGCGGACCACAACGAGACTGACCGGGCTTTCGCCACGAAGCCATCCTCCCGCGACCCAGTCGCTGGGACGACGTCCGGGAGGTGACCCCATCGAGTTCGAAGTGGCTCCGCGATCGGCTGTTCGAGCGCTGCAACAGGTGTACACTCATCGATGGGGGACGAGTGGGAACGCTGCAGTAATCGTGCTGCTGCAGTTCCTTTTGCGAGTGCACCCCGCGATGACTGCGACGGAACGAGCAGACAGATGATGCCGTGGAGCGATTGCTCGTGGGGCGCAGAGGTGCTGTCTGGGACCGAGACGTCCTGATCGAGGCAGAACCGACACTGGCTCTGGGTCCGAGGAATGGCCCGCTCACAGGTCTGACAGGTGTCCGTATCCCGGTCGTTACCTGCAGGGTAGTCACGCTCCGGGATTCCGTCGCCGTACTCGGCATGGTCAGTTTCCAACTGTGCGTCTGTAATCTGCGTCGCTTCGCCATATGGTCGAAACTCCGCGGTCGGGTCACGGTAGGGCGGCATATCGCATCGTGGCTGTACGTTCCGATATAAACGTTCGTCCAGCGAGGCCGCTCTGAAACCCGGCCGATAGCCAACAAACGTATATGTATTCTTAAACTAGCTGCGGGCAGCAAAATGTACGATTTGACTGGGTTCCAACGCGACCTGCTGTATGTCACCGCCGGCTTGGAGGAGCCACACGGGCTTGCAATCAAAGACCAACTCGAGGACTACTACGAAACCGAGATCCACCACGGTCGGCTGTATCCCAACCTCGATACACTCGTTGAGAAAGGGCTACTCGACAAGGGCGAAAAGGACCGCCGAACAAACGTCTACGCGATCACAGCTCGCGGTCGCCGAGAAATCGAAGCCCGCGACGACTGGGAACAACAGTATACGAGTACACTCACCGAGTGAGAACGAGCAAGGCGACCACACACAGCAAAGATACGGTATATATCTTGTTGCGAGCTATTCTTTGCATCGAATTCTGTTACCGCTCGCTTGATTACGACTGGTCGACGGCTGACGCGACCTGAAGCAACCCGCATTAATCCCTGGGGGTAGTACTCATCGCTATACCCAAAGATTCGATTGACAGCAGCCCGTGGGACAGCAACCTCGTCAAACTCAGTAATAGTGTAGATGAGATTCGACGGTGCGTTCCGCCAGAACGTTGTGCTTTCCCAATCGGAAGAATCCTCAAATGTTAGCCCAACGAACCCAACACCTACGTATTGACCATCCTGATAAAACAATACAAGATCGTCTGACACCATTTTCTCGAAGTAGTTTCGGTTACTCTCACCATCACGGGCACCCCAGAACCGGACAGACTCAAGGTTGGAAAGTGCAGCAGGGTGATCCGGGTAGTCATCCAATTCAACGTGGTTTAGAACTGTTCTTTGGAAGTTTCCGGGGTCACATGGGACGAGAAAGACATTTGCAGCCATTATAGTTCACTACAAATACATATCTTATAGAACTTCTGGACCACACATTATTAGATCGTGATTCCTGCTGTTCGGCTCTGTTGAAATCCTCAGTCACAGATAGTTTGTTGAGGCCGTGCTGAATACAGCGCACGAATGTGCCACCCGAACTGCTCCCATTTTCACGTGTCAATCGTTACTAACCAAAGATATAATGTACACTAATTGAATGATAAACATATGGCGCGAACAACGTTCTTTAGCTTTCATTACGATAACGACATCTGGAGAGCTAGTCAGGTCCGGAATTCAGATGTTGTTGACCAGAGTATTGAAGAATCTGGATTTATTGATGGTGCAAGTTGGGAATCAATAAAACGTGAGGGGGATGATGCAGTTCGAGACTGGATTAATAGGCAAATAAAGGGTTGTTCTGTGACCGTTGTTCTAATTGGAAGTGACACATACGATAGAAAATGGATAAATCATGAAATCGAAAAAAGTTATGAAGAAGATATGGGATTAGTCGGCGTTAGAATTCATAAAATACGGGATGAAGATGGAAACAGAGGTCGGCGAGGTAAAAACCCGTTATCAAGGTATAAAGATCCAAACACAGACCAAAAACTGTCTTCCATTTTTAACACCTATGATTGGGTAAGTGACGATGGCCGGGAGAATTTAGGGGATTGGGTGGAGGAAGCAGCTCAAATTGTTAACCGGTAATGGGAGACGGCCCTAATATATCAGATCTTGAATTTATTCAAGACATCATTTCCCGTTTAGCTGGGAACTCATTTAAAATTAAAGGATGGTCAATCACTCTTATTGTGGTAGTCCTTCTTTTCCGGACTAAAGATCTGCATCTCCTAGTTGCGTTTATACCTCTTTTCGGATTCTGGATATTGGACGCATACTACCTCAAACTTGAGCGAAGATATCGGTCTATGTTTGAGGATGCAAGGACGGGTAACGAAAATAGGGCCCAGTTCGAGATGGATGCATCTGCGTATAGTGTAGACTCAATCCCGAAGTTAATGCTCTCAAAATCGCTATTGCTTTTCCATGGGACAATTTTTGCTCTACTACTAATATATTCCATTTTGGTTTTCGTATTGTGGTTATCTCTTGAACTGAGTGGTGTATCACTATAGTCAATCATATTATATACACTATGAGGGTCTAATGGATTTTAGCGGCAGCCATTAAACACTGGCAGAACGAATAATGACTTCTGGCTGTAACGGTATCACTATGGAAGATTGTGAGTTCTGTAAGATCGTAGCTGGAGACGCGCCGAGCAGCGTTGTTTATCAGAATGATTGCATCTTGGCTATGATGACTCTCCGGCCGATGACCAGAGGTCACGTCCTCGTGATACCAAAAACACACACAGCCTCACTGTCAGATATGGAATATAAGGCCGGAGGAGAGCTATTTGAGGTAGGTATGAAGGTAGCTGAGGCGCTCAGAGCTTCAGAGATAGAGAGTGAAGGAATCAACTTTTGGCTAGCAGACGGAGAAGCAGCCGGTCAGGAAGTGTTTCATGTTCATCTTCACGTGTTGCCACGGTCAGCAACAGACAAAATTCGTTTGGAAGGTCCGCGACTGGACTTGAACCGCTCGGAGATGGACTCCGACGCGGAGATCATCAAAAAGGAATTGATGGGAAGTGAACACGAATTTTAATTTCGTACCTGCTCAGTACGAACGGCCATACCAACAACTGATCCGGCTTTTAAGTATATTTCTTGCCCTCTGCTGACCACCCACTTTCTGAGTTGGTCACGACGGTTGACGAAATTGATGCAGTACTTCGCAGGACCGGATATCGAATCGATCAACGAGATGTACGACTTCTGAATACGCGGTAGACTATTCATTAATCTAGTTGGTGAGCTGGGTGAGCGACTATCACCGGGTGAGTTTAGCTGAGAAACTGATCAATATTTCAAAAGTGGGTGTTCAAGAATTCTTTGAACCTCCTTCCTGTTATTACTTTCACCGCGGTCGGGAAATTTTGATACTGGTAGGTATTCAATGGAGCTATAAGTTCAAATCATGGTTCGAAGAGTCTTCTTCAGTTTTCATTACGAGAGAGACAAGTGGCGAGTCAACCCGGTTAGAAATGCGTGGGTGACGCAAGGGAGAGAAGCGGCTGGTTTCGAAGATGCTGCGGACTGGGAGGAAGTAAAAAAGCAAAGCGAGGAAGAGATCAAGAACTGGATAGGCGACCAGTTACACGGTACCTCAGTAACAGCGGTTCTGATTGGTAACAAAACCGCGGGCCGGAAATATGTCAACTACGAGATCAAGGAGAGCGTCAGGCAGGGTAACGGGATAGTCGGCATCAAGATCCATCGGTTGAGAGACAAGGAGGACGGCCAAGATTTCCAAGGCTCCAACCCGTTCAAAGATTTCGTCATCGAAACCAAGGACGGGGTGAAGAAACTCTCCAACGTATTTGAGACATACGAATGGAAGAGAGATGATGGCTGGGATAACATAGGGGACTGGGTTGAAGATGCCAAACAGCAGGCCGACCAGCTCACTAAGAAGGAAAAGATGTCGGTCAGAGAGATAAATAGCGGAGAGAAGTTTGTGAAAGTCCTCCAATCTGCAGGTAAAATAGGAGGAATCGTCGGGGGAGGCTATCTACTGTACAAATTTCTGCAGAACGCCAATAACGACTCTACTCCTGTTCAGAACCAGAATGGGCCTGAACTACCGAACAACCATCAGCAAAACATGGGTGACATCGACGTAGAGTCTCTCGTAGAGGATTTTGCTAACTCTGGGATTGACCTCATCGATCAGGACGACGATGACAACGACGGGTTGATCTGAAACCGCTGAACGAATACTGTTCTCTGATTCCAGTCGTGACCAGACATATGATTTTTGGGGGCCAGATACTCAGGGTTGTTCGACAGAACGAGGACCGTCTACTGCATACATCCTCTGTCTGTGTTACGCAGGTTTGTCAAAATCTAAGGACTTCCACAGAGCCTGCTGTTCATATCAGAGGGGTTGCCGCCATGAACATGGATCTCGATGTTGAGTATGGACCAAGGTCGTGGCTGCGCGCGCAGCGGAGTCACTCGTGAGCATCGCGAACGAGGGCACGTGAGACGAGCGAATGCGAGTCTCACGGAGCGAGCACGGAGCGGAGGGTGGGGCGGTGGGGTCTGGGTCGGCCCGGCCACCAACAAAAAAGAGGGCTGCCTCGCGCCGTTAGGCGTCCCACCAAGCGTCACGCTCGGGGAAATGCACGGTCGTCCACCCCGTCAGCGCCACCGAGACACGCCCGTCGTACCAGTTCCGCGCCGCTCCGTGAATCCGCACGCGTTCGCCCTCGCGAATCCACGGCACGTCCGACGCCTTCCAACTCGTCAGCTTCACCTGCCCGCTTTCGTCTTCGAGTATTCCTGCTTGCTGAATCGCCGGTGACTCTGACTCCCACATCGTCGTCAGCCTCCCTTCAATGCACACCTCGCGTCGCGACACGCCCTCCAGTTTCCCGATCGGCACCATCGTCCCCGGTGCACCTTCGAGTTCCTCGAACACGCTCACAGTTGCCGACAGCATGTCTTTGCCGCTTAATACCGCTTCACTCAGCCGCCGACTGATCGCCGCTCGCGACCACCCATCCAGCTTCTCTGCCAGCCGTTTTGCCTGAGAGTTCACTGCGCCCAACTGTGCTTGGGTTAGCTCCGTCCGGGGATCCGCCCGGTCGGGGTCCGCCATCGGGTTCACACTCGCTGCGCGCTTCTGAAACTGCCGCCGTCGCGCAGCGCTCCGCTCGGCCGCAATCACCCGCGACCGTGCCTCACGACCCTCTTGCGAGCCCAGTTCCGCACGGGCACTAATCCGTTCGAGTTCAGCTTCCCGCGCTCGAATGCGTTCTTCTTGGGCCAACGTCATCCCGTCAATCCGCTCGTCGCTCGTGTCTGCAATCCCATCTGGGTGGTTCGCATCCACCTTTGCTTGGATCTCCTGTTGCACCGTCGCCTGAAACGTCGGCGTCTCGTCGAAGACCTCGAACCCGTCTTCGTCGACTGTCTTGTCATCCGCTTGCTCGAACGCCTGTTCAGCCACCGAAACTACCTTTCGACTGGAGTTGTTACTAGACATCGTTGTTCCTGAAGGCGCTAACGCGCCGACGCCCGCGACACCACTCGCGGGATTCTCACGAACAAACCTACTCGAGCCACGGCTCCGACGTCGACCGATGACGCCGTCACCGAGGTGTCCGCGCCGCGCCTTCACGCCGGACCCTGTCCGGCGCGGCGCGGCACCGACGGCACCCCCACAGACGAGTGCGGGGGGTGAACCTCGAGGTGAGCGCGCGGTCACCACCATATACCCAGCCGGTCACCGCGGGTCGACGCCTCGCCGACACCCGTCCGTCGGCAGACGCAACGGAAGCGGCCACGGCGCCGAGGCGGCACGGCCGGGGGGTATACGGTGGTGAACGGCGTCGCATACGGCCACAGCGAGGCCGCAGAGAGCGAGGACCCGCTGGAACAGCACGCGCCCGGACCCGCACGAGCCTGTCCCGTCCGTCGCAGACGCAACGGAAACGCCTCGTGCGGCAGCCCGGTGCGGGCTGGACGCCCGCGGACCCACAGCTCGTCGCGGCCGAGTTTGAGCGCACGCCCGGCAGGCCGCACAGCCAGCCCTGAGTGAGCCCCGGACCGTGGCATACTGGGGGTGAGCACGGCGAGCCCCCAGTAGCCGCGGCAGCCCGGGCGAACGAGGGGTGAGGGCTATCGCCCGAATGGCGAGCAGCCCGCCCGGACCGCGCAAGCGGCCACGTCTGAGCCAGCCGGCCGGCGGCGCGACCGCATTGAGGGAGCGTCGACGCAACGGCTGGTGAAGATGCAGCCACCCCGGTCTCGGTCACGGCCCGGTCGCGGGCCGAGCGCTCGCAGGCCCGCCTTCGGGGCTGACCGGTATCGGGTGGCTGCACCCGGCCCGACCCGGCCCCGCGACCGTGCCCCGTCCGTCGCAGACGCAACGGCAGCGCGAAACGCCCGGGCCCGGCAGGAACGGACTGCCCGCCGGAGCGCGCGCAACCCGAGCAGTCGCCCCCCAAACGTACCGATAATCCTCAGCTCCCAAACACGTTCAGACGCTGATTTGATTCTGCTAGCCGGTGGTCAAGAACGTCGGAAACGTGGGGTCCGTTTAGGAGAGACCAAAACGCTACTCGTCGATCGGGTCGGGGGAACTGAGGTTTGCATACAGAACCTCGTCGTCGCGAATGACGTACCGCTTGGCCAGCACGGGGAAGCGACATTTCGTGAACCCGGCCGTCTGAATATCGAGTTCCTCGTCGACTTCGATGTAGCCGGCGAGTTTTCGCAAGAATTTGTGGGTCACAATGCCGCTCTCGTAGTCTGGGAGGCCGTTCTCCCGTGCCTCGTACACCTCGAAGTCGTCGTAACCCCAGATGGTGAACTCTCCGTCTTCGGTCACCTCCCAGTCGAGCGTCCCGAAGCAGTAGCTCTCACAGAGCTCGCGGACTGCCTGCGGATCCGATACAATCGCGCCGGTCGACGTCGTCGCAGCTTGTAGTGTCGCCATGTCTAGACCTCACGGGGTCGCCCCCGCACCCCTGTCGGGGGCGATAAACCGACGCGAGAAGTGCCTCCCGAGGCGTGGCCGGAGACGCCAGTTAGGAGTCTGCGTGGGCGTCTGCCCCGGATCCGTCGCCCGGCCGCGTGAGAAGGCTCACCTCCTCCAGGAGGTCTCTCGCGGTCTTGACTCGCTCTCGATCCGCCTCATCCAACCGGTCGATGTCGAGTCGGTTGAGATTGCTGAGTATACGATGCATCCGGTAGCCCTGTTTGAACTCTTGCTCCATCGGAAGCGCCTCACTGCTCGCCGGCGCGGAAAGACTCCCCATCGAGACTGGCGTCGGGGTTGGAGGAGGCCGACCTTAACCAACGAACCTCGACGACACCCGCCGGCTGTTGGTTAATCTATGCCCAGTACTAGTGCTACTCGAGACTGGGCCCGTAGCGAGCCGAGCCACACACCCGGCACTCCCAGATCAGTTGTCCCGTCCACGCCTCATCCGGGACCGATTCATGGGTCTTGAACCGATGGTCGGTCGTCAGTCCACAGTTTTGACAGTCGAGTTCCTGCGTCGTCGGTACCGACGACACCTGGCTCTCAGCCGCAGCCTTGCCAGTGAATTCGGTCAGCGCCATCGCTGGAACCAGCCACACCGCGTCGTCGGCGTCGTCGAGGACCGCGTCGAGACGCGACGCGTCGCGGATGCCGTCCCCACGCTGGTCGTAGAGCCGCGTCGGGGCCTGCTCCTGACGCTCCGACGCTTCCTGCCCGTGCCACCCAGTCCGGTCGCGGGCGGTACTGAGAAGCCGCTCTCCCTCCGCTGACGACACCTGTACCGCGTCGGGAAGTGAGGGCCATTGCTCGGCCAGTTGGCGCGCCGGTGCCTCGTCGAGATCGTAGATGAGCGTGTAGTCGTCGACGGCCTGCTCCGCCTCGTTGGCAGAGAGGAGGTTCGCCGCGGCGCCGCCCTTCGCGACGGCGCCATAGAACGTGGTCGACTCGACGACCAGGTGGACGATGCCGAGGCACGTCGTCGACGCTGTCTCGTTCGTGCTAGTGGCGTCACTCCCGAGATAGTTAGTGAGACAGAACCGGCATTTCGTCTGGCCGTCTGGGACTGACGCCCCACAGGACCGGCACTCGCCGTCGGTTACCGTCGGCGCATCAGGGTAGCCACCAGCGCTCGTCGCGACGCGTTGCCGCCGGGGGGCACCCTCACAGTTGTCGTCCAGCCTCGTGTCCGGAATGTGGGACTCCTCGCCAGTCGGCCGCAGTTCTGCAAAGTCAGAATATCGGTTGTGCATTGGTTGACTCATAGTTTCAGTCGGTTTTGTATTTCAACGTCAGGACCCCCCACGTTCGTAATGGCCTCTTGATTATGCGAGACAGTACAAACATATATGCGAGTTCAGCGCTAACACAGTCGCAAGAGGTGCCAAGCATGTCCGAATCTTCGGGAGATGGCGTCCAGTCGTGGACTGAATCGATGAGTGCCCGCGACCGTATTCGAGCGGTCGCCGAGACGCTTCGCGAACCGCGGTCGGTCAACTGGATTAGTGAACAGGCCGACGCTGCCTGGAGTACGACCAACGAGGAACTCCAGGATCTCGTCGATCAGGGCCAGCTGCGCCGCGTCGAGGCCGGCGAGACCACGCGCTATCAGCCGGACTACACGCGTCTGCTCTTCGAGGAGATCCGGACGCTCATCGAGGAGAACACGCGCGAAGAGCTGCGCAGCGAATTGGCCGCGATCACCGAGGAAATCGAGCAGTGGCAGGCGACCTACGACGTCGAGACGTGGGAGGAACTCGAACAGTCGCTCGCCGACGGTAACCTCGCAAGTGCCGAGCTTCGTGAGCGCCGCGACGTCATCGCGTTCTGGCGTGAGAACGAGGAGGATCGCCGCCTCATCAAGCACGCACTGGAACTCTACTCTGACGTCGAAGCCGCCCGCGAACAGATGACCGACGTGGCCGACCGCGCCACGAGCTAATCCTTTCTCTCCCAAATGATTTTTCTTGCCGGTCGCGACCGCTATACACAGCGGACCCTCCTCCGCGACGTTCACGACCGATTGACGAATCAAGCTGGGTGTGATGACGTGCGCTATCGCCCGTCTCGACGACGGCCCCGGTACGTAATCGCGGACATCGACCCGACGACGTTCCTGAGAGACTCCTACGATGCGGCGACCGCACGGCTCGAGATTCGCTTCTGGTACCCAGCTGGCGTCGACCACGAATACTACCGCATCAACTGGGTCGAACCGGAGCGGAACCTGATGCTCGGCTTCCACCAAGACGCCGACCATCCGGACCTTGGTCCCTGTCACATCCAACTTAACCACGAAAACATGCCGGTTGATCGGCATAGCGCGTCGTTTCTCGATGCGCACCCGCTCGCCGTCCTCGATGACCGGCTCCAACAGTTCCCGGCGGCGGTAGAGGCGATTCGCTGGGAGAATGGCACGCCCTCGCTTCCTACCTGGCCTGTCTAGACCGCGAGTTCATCGAGTGTTTCGTGATGCGTCCGGACAGTCGTTGGCGTGACGTTCCCTGTCTCCGCGACGTCGCTTTGCGTCACCCACTACCCCTGTTCCTGCCCCGCTTTGTAGAGGCAGGCCGCGGCGAACCCGGCCGGATGGACGCCCGTCGTGACGCCGCGCTCTTCAGCTTGCTCCGCAAGGGTTCGGGCCCGCTGTCGGATCTTGTTCGGACACTCGAGGTCCGAGGCGAGTCGCGGCACGAACATGCTGGGGGAGACGGGCTCAGCGGGGAGGCCCAGCTCTTCGTTCAGCGTTTTGTACGCGTTCGTGACCCGTGACTCTGCCACGCGGGCCATCTCGCTGACGTCGTCCACTAACCGCGAGAGGCCGTTGCACCGGCAGGCCCCGTAGACGCTGGCCGCGGCGATGGCCTCGATGGATCTGCCACGAAGCAGATCCTCGTTCTGGGCGCTCCGGAAGAGATGGCACGCCTGGTCGCGGACCGAATCGGAGAGTTCGAGCGCGCTCGCCAACCGGCGCACTTCGCCCAAGCCGTGTGCGAGATTCCGTTCCGCTTTCGACCGCCAGCGACCCCGGGTCTGCTCACGGCGCATCCGTGCGAGTCGCCGTCGCTTCTGCCCAGAGAGTTCGTTTCCCTTCGCGTCGGTGCCGCGACCGATCTCTGTCGACAGGCCGCGATCGTGGCGGGCCGCAGTGAGTGGGGCGCCCGTTCGCTCGCGCTCCTCGTCGTCGTACGTACGCCACTCCGTCCCGTGATCGATACGCTGTTCGTCGATGACCAGCCCACAGTCCTCGCAGACCGTTTCGACCGCGTTCGTGGTGACCTGGCCGTCGCACTCGGGACACTGGTTCGCACTTGATTCCGTTCGGACGTCTTCGTCGAGTCCGCTCTCCGTAGATGTCTCTGGTTGCCATCGTTCTCACCGTGTTCAGGGAACCCGCCAGTACAGCGAGCCCCTCACCCATAGAGGGGTCAAAAGAAACCTACCCCCAGTACTACCTATTTTGGATGGTTTGGTGAATCCGTAGACGAGTTAATGAACTACGCTGGGTACAGCGTCTTCGCTCGGGCTAAGAATCGATGGAACTTGACCACGTTTTCGGGATCAGTGTACTGTATCTGGTTCACGATCCTAACGTGAAGCGAATCACTCCCTTCTTCAGAGATTTCATCGTATGCGGTAAGGAACTCCTCCTCACCCATACTCCGGAGCGCGTAGAGATCAGCTGCTAACTCCTCAAGACGGGCGGCACCCACCATGAGCAGAATGAGTATCAAAGATACTCCAACCATCATCGCTACCGGTTCGATAGTGACTCCAAACGGAATCAGAAGTGAGTACCCGAGGCTCTGTAAGAAATAGTAGATCCCGATGGCCCCATTGAGTATTAAACCCCAGAATAAACCTCTGAAAACAGGAAGACGATTAAGATGCCCCTGTTCATGCCGATAGACGAGTTCGGCTGCCTCGTCTGACAGATTATCCATCCGCTGCTTATTCAGAATAATCGTACCGACTGGCGTTGCCTGTCCAAACGCAGCAGAGTTGCTTTCGAACCAGTACACATCTTGGTCGTCGCTATATCCGTTGAAACTACTGACCGATTCTACTGGTCCGTGATACAGACGAGCGAAAACTCGTGTGAACAAGTCCCGAAACCGGTTTGAAACGCGGTCAACAGCCTGCATATCCTAACTATTCGTCAGATTAGTATAAAAATTCCATCCCGTGAGCCGTCCTTTTGCGTAGTCACAGCAGATTTTAGATTCTCCCACAATTCAGGAAGTCTCCTAGCCATGTCGCCTTGAGGTATATCTATGTGGCTCTTGGCTGAATCTGGTCAATATGCAACGGGACAATCTCATGTTGGCAGCTGCTGTGGTGGGTGCCGTAGTTTTTCTTGCCCTCTCTCTTACGTTCCTCTACTTACTGTCGCCGTATGCGGATGCATCGAACAATCTCCAGCTATTGAGCATTGGACTCAATTTCGCTACCTCGGTATTATTGATCGGAATCTACGGTGTCTTGGCAATTAGACAAGGCAGCCAGAATGAACTGCAGGAAGGCCAGCAGAAATTGATGGAAGCCAGCCACGAACCGATACTCCAGGTCCTTGATGTCGACTCCTACGACCAATTTCTGTGGCCGAAGATACGGAACATCGGAAACGGACCGATGAAAGATATGGGCGTCAAGCTGCACTTCTACGTTGAAGACGAGGGTATCACTGTAGACTCAGATGGTGACCCGTTGACCCATTCCGCAGACTCTGACGCTGTTGATCTACCTGTTGGAGAAGCAGCTGAAATCGGAAGCCTATCTCCTAGACAAATAGGTAAACTTGCAGCAGCGGTCCGCACACCTCGACTGGGTGAAGAGGGTGAGGGGCGTCTCGGCCATCTAATGAACGATTTTGACGAAAGGGATATTGAGGAAGTTGTGTATCAAATCGAGATATACTACGACCACTTGATGAGGACGAAGGGAACTGGTCGCCACTTCCTCAAGCTGCGGAAGGTAGAGGTGCAACGCCATCTTGGTGTCGACCCAATGATTCAGCACGGAGAAGAATACACGCAGCCAGAACTCTTCGACATCGCGCCCAACTTCAGAGAGCCGGGAACCTACTACGACGAGGTCTAATCAAGCGATTCTGGGAGATATCCAAGACCGGCTCTTCAGAGCAAGCACCGCAGGAACGAGGCGCGCAGCGAGTCGCGGTCGTCGAGCGTCCGGGGGCTTTCAGGATGTTGAATTCATGACCGCAGTCGTGCCACACCAACTGTATCTGTCTTCATATGGTTCTTTTCTTCTGTCAGTTGTGGAATGATATATGGGCCGTCCCTTTGTAGGATTGGACATCAATGCACATCCAGTTTCAGCATGCGAATCCACATTCTGGTCGTGAGTCGCTCATCCTCCGGTTCGACGGACTCCTCGCCGACCAGACCGTCTGTGTGCTCGTTGATGCTGGAGCAGATGTCGATACGACCACGCTCCTCGACGAAGACGCCGGGGAGTATCTCACCGCAATTTGTTTGACGCACGCACATCTTGACCACTACCAGTCTCTGGGGACGAATCTCAGTCATGGACCCCCGATATACACTGGGGATGGTACTGCTCGAATTCTCGAAGACGTCCTCGAAACGGGGCGTGAACACCACGGCTTTACACAGACCGAAGAAGTCCTCAATCGCCTCGAACCGATCACCTCGTGGACACAGATTGCGCCGGAACTTCGCGTCCACCCCGTTCCGGCAGGTCACACTCCAGGTGCGACAGGCTTCCTCTTCGAGGTCACCGACGACGACGTACGGCGAACGATTCTCGTCACTGGCGATTTTACGACGCGACGGGCGGCTGGCTACCGGGGTTTCGACCTCAACCTCCCTATCGAAATCGACGCGCTCGTCCTGACGGCGGCAACGAACGACGAGTTTGAACCAACACTGACCGACGCGATTGGGACGATTCTCGAACGAGCGCGTGCTGGGTCAACTGTTCTCACTACTGCGAGTGGTCTGACTGGGGTACAGACCGCCTATCTCCTCGGGCACCTCACAGACCAATGGGACGACCCGCTGCCAATCACTCTCGTTGGACATGCAGCAAAACTCTATGAGAGTCTCGAATACACAGTCCCGAACGTTACTACGAGTCCAGAATTTAGTTCTCCGACCGACGTTCTCACAGCGGGTGGTGTCACGATTGCCGGCCCAGAAGTCCCAGTCGGTGGCAGCTCGAAGCGACTCTTCGACTCGATTCGCGATGACCCCGGTGCGACGCTTGTCCAACTTACGAGCGGCCCGAGCGACCCACTGTCGAGTGCCACCTGCACGACGCACCACTTCCCGCTCAGCAACCACCCAACAACAGATACTATCGACGCCGTTGTCGACGCATTTGCGCCCATCCAGACGATTATCACGCATCAACAAGGTTCCGCTGCAACCCAGTACAAGGACAAGTATGACAGTTTCGTGTGGGCCACCGACGATACTGACTGCTATACGCTATTGGACGACGCTGGCTGGACACCACCACCATGGGTGACAGAGCAGACAACTCGTCAGGTACGGGCAACAGCCACGACCAATGGGTCATTACTCACCAACGGCTCGGCTGAACTCGAATACTCACTGCCCATCACGACCCGTTGTAACGACATCGACCTCGCCGCCGAAGGGTTAGACCTCGAACAACTCCGCACACAAATCCCATTACGACCGGGACCACGGCTGTCAAACGGTGCTCCCGAGACGAAAGCTGATGAGACGCCCCCGATGCCAGCGGAAACGAGCTCCGAGTCCCGGTCACCCGAAGACACTGAGACAGCAGAGACACAGACTGTTGAGCAGTCACTCGCAGCGATTGACGAGCGCCTTGGGAGAATCGAGTCGGCAGTCACTAGTCGAGAACTCACCGCACACGTTGTTGACGCAGGTAATGGGACGATTCTACTCCGGGTGGACGATCCATCTGTAGACCTTAAGCATGGCCAGGAACTTCGAGTCCGCCTTTCTAGTCGCGACTTGGACACAGATGCAGCGACCGATCAGTAACTGGCTCGGATTCTATCGCCTCACTGGATGCCAAACAGCTCTAAGAACTCTAATTGGGTGTACTGTGTTACGGAACTTCGTAGCCACAGTTCGGACAGAAGCTCTCGTCGCCGTCCAGCAAAGAGAGGCACTCGACACAGAGACGGTTGCTCGGAGAGGCGGCGATATCTTCCAAGAAGTCCATTGCAGTCCGTGATTCAGCATCTAGCCGATAGCCGTCAGCGTAGCCCGGGAGTGTCGAGGCCCACCAAACGGTACCCCCATCATCAACGACCGAAATGTTCCCGGCGATATCGAGTTTTCCGTAGCGTTTGAACGCCTCTGACGGCGTCTGCTCAATGACTTGGTTCAGCTCACGGTTACGTTTAAGATCGCGCTCGTAGACGTCTTCAGGCGTCGGGTATCGTACTTCGCCTGGAAAGTCTGTGATTAGCCCATGCTGTTCGTCAATCCGGTCGATCTCTACTGTGATGCCGTACTCGTCGTGAAGCGTTTTCAGGAGTCGGAGCGCATGGTCATGCCACTCCGAGATTTCTGCATCGGCGTAGTAGCGGAGAATCACGCACTCAGTCCCCAGCGGACGTCATCTTCAACGGCCTGTAATTCGTGCTCCGCACGCTTGACGCGGTCTCGACCGACGAAATCGATGGCTGTCTCTCGGTCGATTCCGTCGTTTACGTGTTGTGAGATCATAAGCTCTGCCTAGAGATCTTCGACACCGCGTTCCAACGCTTGTTCGAGGATCTCCGACCCGGTGAAGCCCCGCGCTTCGGCGATTTCTTTTACCTGTTGGTTGAGATCCGTGTCCATGGGTAGACGATTACGCTATCATGATGTGGATACGTACAGACCAATCTTTCGACGACACCGAGAATTCGATCAAGGCAATCAGGTAGTTCTTCGGAGAAAGCTTATGTCTACACGGACGCATAGCACACGCATATGTCCGATGCTGAGACAGGGTCCAGCAATAACGGCCCAGAGATGGTGCAGATAAACCTCCGGCTAAGCAAAGCCTTCCTCGAAGACATCGACGCAACGTGGGAAGAACAGGGGTTCAACTCACGGAGCGAATTCCTTCGCTACGCTGCTCGTGACGCCATCAAACATCCCGAATTTTCGCGAGAAGGATGGAAGCAAATCGCAGCGAGCGAACACGACCTCCGGTCCGGTGAATCAGATTTAGTCTCGCGAGACGAAGTCCTCGAAATGATGGATCGAGACACGGATGGTGAGTGAGGAAGACTGGACGTGGAAGTTCTCACCACGCGCTGCGAACCAATTCAAAGGGCTCGATACGCACGTTCAAGACCGGATCGTCTCAAAGCTCGACGAGATTGTCGACTCAGAGTGGCGAGATCCTGACGACTTTGTTGAGCCGTTAACTGGTGGGCCATTCTCGAAACTCCGTATCGGACAGTATCGTCTGGCTTGTGTCTTGGACTACGATGAGTCAATCCTCGAGGTCCATCGAATCGAGCACCGAAGCGGTGCGTATACTGCCGACGATTGAACTTCAGAACAAGAAGCATCAGTATCTCAAATTAGCGGCTGGTTTTTGAGCAATGAAGTATCCTCAGTTCGGGAGTGATACGACTATCTTAACCAACAGAATCGAGATGGTGTTGCCTCTCGTTGGTTAAAATTGCCGATTGTAGAGTTGCCGCACCGGCTTCACCCTGAACACGTCGGTCGACTCAACAGGAACGCTGTAACTACGGTCGGTCGCGAGTGAATCAGTCTGCGAAAGTCGGTCTATTAACTCGTTGCGTACAGATTTCCGGCTGATTGTCGTCTCATGCCACCCCAGACGCTCGTCGTAATGACGTTTGTAGAACGTCTCTGCAACGTCATCAACTGCGATGAACTGCGTCCGTTTTGTTCCCCACACGTTCGATGAGACGTACTCCGCACCAACGTCCTCGTGAGTGAGTTCGACGAGAACACACTCAACAAACGCGACAATCGAAATGTAGTGACGGTTATTTGGGACAGTCAGTTGGAAGTTTGACCACGGAGAACTGGATTGGTTCGAATTATTCAGCGGTCTCTCGTTGCTACGTGTGTGTTGCTGTTGCTCAGAATGCATACGTTGTCTCCAGGGCACACAAGTTGCCCCGTCACCCCTAACGGGGCTACAAAACAGAGACAGCTATCAGATACTACTTGGAGTTCTCGCTGAACAAGCGTCTCGTTCGGCCGAGTAGCGAGGTATTGTCTGAGTTGTCTTCGCTGCCACTGGTTCGTTGTTCTTGTTCACGATTATCCTCACCACTACCTGCCGAAGGCTCTGCACTGAGGTCCTCAAGCTGGCTTTCGAGTTCTGCGATACGCTCGTCTTTCTGTTTAATCGTCGCCTCAAGCTCGCTCACACGGGTAGACAACAATTGGTTCTTCTCGATGAGGTAGGCGTTCTGGCGGTTCGGTTCGTCGATACCCACGTCGGTGGTCTCAGGCTCTGTTTCTAGCTTCGACTGCGTCGATTCGTTTCTTGGACTGGGGTCGTAGAACTCCGATGTCTGCTGGACTGCTCGCTCAAGTGTCTTCTCGCCGTATGTCGACCCGTCTGCATAGTGGACTTCGTCCCATTTCTCGCGGTACAGCCCCGACTCCCGAAAGAGGCGGTCCATCTGTGGGTGGTTCCCGCCCGTCCAGAACGCGAGTAGACAGCAGAGTGCCATATCTGCCTCCGAGTGACTCTCGTATCCACTCGTCTGGCCGCGCCACAGTCGATCGAACTTTTCACCGTTCGCTGCTTCCCTCGCTTTTGTCAGCACAACCTCGTCATTGAGGGCAGGCTCACTCGCGTCATCACGTGCTGCTGCGGGTGGTGTTGCACTCGGTGGCTCCGCTGTTGGCTCAGTATCGGGCTGGACGTATTCACGATGAATGTCGACAAGTGCATCCTGCCGATGTGTGATCGCTGTCGGCGTCCCCGCAACGTGGGCACCGGTTACTGTAAAGAAGCGCGCCGTATCGTAGCACTCGACACTCCCGCGGCGATTCCGTCCTGCAGGAAGTTCACCCGCAACGAGGATGTGGAAACCCGTTCCCGATGGCGACACCTCCGTGTAGGAGTCTAGCTGTGTGATTATCGCCTGTGCGTCGTCGTCAATCGTACCTGTCTCGGGGTCTCGACAGTCGTCTAAATCCACACCGACAAACGGGTCGTCATCGGTGAACACAAACCCAATCCCATCAGCGTCGTCTGACTCGACGGCCGCAACCGCAGTATCGAGATCAGCCCATGTCACGGAATCGGTGGCCGAACCGAAGCCGCCAGTCGTAGGGTTGACTGGGACCTTCGTCGCTTTGTCATCTCGCATCTCACTCCGCCAGCAAACCCACTGCTCACGCTCGCGAAGTTCGGGTGGCAGCTGGTCTATATCGAGGTCAATTTCATCACACATTCGTTGTTCCTCGCTGACTCGCAGTCATTTCAGAGTCCAAATACGTCTGCATTGTCTGCTCACTTTGACAATACCCAGTTCCGACGGGGTCCCCCCTGTCTATACTAGTCGGATTCTGTCGTAACCGACAATCCGAATCTGTCCAAGATACGCCGTTCAGTCCCGCTATTATCCGAATTCTATCGTAACGGCTGTCGTAACTCTGGGCGATACTATCGTAACCTGTCGTAACCATCCGTCTGAACACTCCTTCGGCCGATTTCTTGTTGAATCGGCTGTTGTTCGTCTGACCGGGGACAAACGCTGACAGACCAGTATCAGTCATTAGATAATTCCTCCTGAGTGAGGGCGAGCCCATCGTAATGACGAGTTGTGGCATTCCCGTCTTTCTTGACCGTGCTATCGAACTCAACGTGCTGTCTCAGCCGGCGTGTGAACCACCGCTTTGAGTCCGGTGAAAGCCCCTGTTCAGTCACCCACGACTGATAGCAGTTGTAAACCCGTTCAGAGGAGACAGATCCGTGGGCTGTCTCACGGAGGAACTCCTCTGCGAAGCGGCCCACAACAGCATCAGGGTCGTCTGCAAGCTCCGATACGTCGACCAGAGACTCGTCCGACTCGTCTGATGTGGGGGTTGCGGCTCTTTCGGCCGCTGCGGTATTGGATTGGGTTGGCTGTGCGACGAGATCCAGCTCCGAGAGGTCACTCAAGGGCCGTACTGTGCCGTCCCGATAAATTACTGCGTCACCGTCGTTCCGAAGAATGACGATAAGATACTGCTCACTACTGAATCCTGGATACGGCAGTTCATCTTCGGGGACGAATGGCCGCTTGAGCTTAGTCCAGTCAGCAGTAAACGCCTCTTTCGAGTCGTAGACATACTGCTCGCCCCCCGCATAGACGACGTACTCATCGGCCACCGAATCATAGCTGTAAACCGCAGGCAGTCGGCTCTTCGAGAGTTCGTCTAATGACTCAACTCGAAGCAGTTCACCCCCAGCACCGTCTTCCAAAACAAGATCCCCATCGACTCGTGACCAGATCGTCTGTGCGCTCTCAGGTGACACGGGTCGAAGTGCCGTCAGACCACCCTCCTCGCTCGCACCACCATTGAACGAGATCGTTGTATCAGTCGTATAGAACCGCGTGTCTCCTGACTGGAGTTCACGAAGCGGTGGCGACAGCACCTGTTCGACACGTTCTGCCCAGTAGGGTTCCGGCTCACCAGCCCGAACGACAAACATCGGGATTTCCCCCGCCTCCTGTGCTTTGCGGAGGTTCGTGAGGACTTTCGCAGGCTTCCCTGGCGTTGTCGTCTCGACCTCGATGGCAAACGGAGCGTCAAACGCAGGGTGCGTCGCACGCCCATCCGGTTTCTCGCTCCCGTCTTGGCTGAGTATCGATACTGTACAGCCATGGGTCGTCAGTTCTGCTTCGATCTGTGCAAGAGCAGCGTCATGCTTCGAACTACCAGCAGATTGGACTGCCCCAGTGTCGGGGGCAGCAACCGCTTCGCCCGCTTCAGTTAGACGAATCACGAGTTCGTCTTGGTCGAGGTGAACCGTCGTTTCAAGGAAGCGAGAGCGCTGGCGAATCGTCGATAGTTCGTCGTACGTCGGTGCATCACCACCTGATTCGTCGCACAGACGGCGGAGTTCATCATCAACGGTTTCGACTGAAACCCAGCCGTTTGCCTCACGTTCGGACAGCCGAAGTTGCACCGCTCGAACGACTTTCGCAAGAGCCGTGTCGAGTTCCCCATCAGTAATGTCAAGCGTGGTACTGAGTTCGTCGGGGAGTTCTGTCGCCGGTGCCTCAGTCGTGGTCACGCCGTACGTCTCGTCAACGCGGCCCTGCATCCGACTGAGCGTCTCACTAAACCGAGACTCTTCACTCTCGGTAAGAGGACGGTCGCTCTCAGGATGCCCATCCGGAATCGGCAGCGGAGCGAGACTGAACGGATACGGCCCAGTCTCACCGAAGATCGGACTTGGAAGATTCGCAATCCACTCACCACGCGGAAGTGACCGGATTCGGTTCGCGAACGCTGTTGGGTCCATTTCCTCGTGAGCCATCGCCCTAGCGAGCTCACGGTCAACGTTGATCTTCCCCACAATCGGACTCCCGATATTGTTGAGGACGTTGAGATAGGCGCGCCGCCCCCCTTCCGCTTTCATTTGCTCGGGGAACTGCATCGAGAGCCCGACTGACAGCCGGAAACTCCGCCCTTGCTCGAGTAGTGTATTCATGACATCCGAAACAGCAACCGACGCTGCCTCATCAATCAGGAGATTAACCACGTAATCCTCGGGCCGCTTACCGACATCCTGGTTCTCTTCTTTCAGGGCGTCCTCGAGGTTGGTCAGAATCACACCGGTCATGACGCGAGCAGCATCCTCACGGAGATCACCCAGATCAAAGAGAATCACCGTATCGTCGTCGATGACATCGCGGAAATCAAACCGTGGCTCGGTGTTGTTGAAGATTCGACGCAGATGTGTGTCGTCCGAAATAACTGAAAGACGATTGCCGACACCACCCAACACATTCGAGAAGGTCGTCTTGTCTGCCTGTAACTGTCGTCGGAGTGACCGCGAGACAGCCTCGTCACTCGATTGCGGGGCAGCACTCAGATCTGGCTGGGGTGGCCCTGCTTGCCAAAGTTGGTCAAGCACAGACTCCAACTGCCGATGAGCGAAGTAGTCCGCTGACTCGCGATACTGGCCGTTTTCGCGACCATGCGTCTCGTCGAACAACACTTTGATCAGCGACTTAATCAACCCAGGTGCGACTGTCGCCCGCTCGTAGCGGTCAACCCCCATAACGAGTTTCAGAATTTCCTCGTAATGGTCGGCCTTGCGCTGGACAGCATCTTCTCGCCGGAGTCCGTTTTCAAGCGACGGCTCGAGATTGAAAAACGAGAATCCGGGGAGGACGTCTGGGAGAGAGAAGTAGATAACATTCTCTCTGAGGTCGTCCAAGCCGAAACGCGCAGCATGCGCACGCATGTAGTTCTCCGCCATACCGTCGCCCTTCGGTTCGATGAGAATCGACGGCCCAGTCGTCGCCTCGTAGAGTGAGAGGAGTTCATTAATCTGTGCCTTGGACTTACCGGCCCCAGTCGTCCCAAACCGGCCATAGTGTGTCGGCAGCAGTCCGGGAGGTATTCGAGTCGGTTGCTTCTCCGCTTCACCAGTCTCATCAAGCGCGTAGCCGATTGCCATGCCCTCACGGAACTCGCTCATGAGGTCCGGATTCGGACGGGCAAGCGGGTTCCGGCTCTGTTGCTCAGCACGCGTCCCACGAGAACCCTCCATTGTCAATCGTTCCGACGAAGGGACAACCACGAAGTTCGCAAGCTCAGCCCCACAGAGAACCAACTCCGGCCGGGTCTTACCACGTCCAGTCGCTACCTCTCGCGAGAGGAGTCGCTGGAGCGCTGCTCGCGCGTTTTGTTCTTTCTTCGATTGTCGGAAGCCACGGTCTCGAAGTCGCGTCGCTTCGATCTCGTAGAACGGGCCGTCGAGTGGGTCAAAGACCGGCGCGAGTGACGACAGGCGGTCATCAAGGGCGTCGCGGCCAGCCTCATTCGTTGGTACACCAATCGCCCGGATATTCGTCGTGTACGAGCGTTTGGGGTTAACCGCATCAATCGCGTCAAGCCGCTTGACGACGATGTCACTCAACTCGTCACGGGTTCGACGTTCGTACTCTAGTTCGGGGTCAAGCAGGTCGCCAAGGATTTTCTGCGACAGCGTATCCCGGCCATCATTCAAGTCCTCTTTGCGGAGTTCTGCATCTGCTTGCCAACTCTCCCGGCGCTGAAACACGACTTGGAACGCGAGCGGTTCGCGTGCATCGTTCAGATGGTCGATCAGCGACGCAAGCACAGCCCCCGGTTCGTCGACCGCCGGCAGCGTGCTCTCGTCGGGCGTCGCCGTCAGCGGAGTCAACGACGACATCCAGTCTTGCTTCCGAACTGCCGACCCACACCACCGCACACCCCGTGGTGAGACGGCGTCGGCCGCGGGGCGGGCGAGAATCGTCCCCTCTGCGGCCACCGTCGGCTTCTCGACCGACGTGGGCGAAACCTCGTCAGCGAGGGAGTCAGTCGTTTCGAGTTCGACAACTGTCTCTCCAATCGACACCAGTCCGTCCGCCGTTCTGCCACCCATTTCGTCGGCAGTGTCCGTCGGTGAACCCCCAGACTCGTGTACGGCGCTTCCGCCACCGTCCGGCGTCACGTCCACGTCGACATCTGCAGCCGAATACTGTTCGTCGTCGGTGAACTCGTACTGCAGGTCACCCTGCTGGTACCGCTCGACAAATTCCTCGTGAGACAATGCAACCGGGTGAATCAACTTCGACGCGACGTCCACCTCGACACGCTCGATGTCGAACGTCTTCGGATAGATAGATCGAAGTCGCTCTTCGAGTGTCCCAAGATAGTCGTCAGCACCATAGTAGAACTCAACCGGCGCGTCTTGTCCGGTACTGAGTGCGAGGAACTCGAAGCACGGTGGGGTCGCGGATGTAAACGGGTTGAGTTTCGACCACAGCCCCGAACTGTCAGGGATCAGTTTGTGGAGACTCTCGAGCGTCTGCGGGATACCACGAGCCGTGAGTTCCTCCGAGGTCGGCGTCACGCGAAGATACTCACGCTCAGGCATCGTCGGTACCTCCAAGCTGGTCGGTGTCAGTTGCTGTTGAATCAGTCTGCATGTCTTGTGACTCTCCGTTTGCTTGCTGCGCTAACTCCGTCCGAAAGGTCTCAATCTCGGGTGAGACCGCTGTCTCACCAGCACCGGGCAGCGACGCCCGGCGCTGCTCGGTCGGATCGAAGTCGATGACCTCCGTTTCCTTGGGCATCGCTTCGACTCTGATACCACGCCACTCGCCGTCGACGCCGACGAGTGCCTCGGAGAAACCAGCGTCTTCATTCCCGGGCACCGCGTCTTGCACATACCGCATCTGGGCGTGATTCAAGCCGAACTCGTCGGCCCATTCCTTGTCCATCCCATCCAAGCGATGGAACTGCTTAACGGCACACTGGTCGAGGATAGCCTCACTTTCAGCGTGCTCGAAGAACTCGTCGACGGTCTGGGTAACGAGGCGAATCGAGAGGTCGTGGTGGCGATGGTGTCGGAACACCGTTTCGAGGAACGCCAGACTCGCGGCGTCCTGCATGATATACCGCGCTTCGTCGATGACGAACACGACCTCCTTGTCCGTCTCTTTCGCTCGCTCGTAGACGAGCGAGATGAGCAACTGCATCGTCAGCGCCGTACTGCTGTCGACGCTGCCTTCTTGCTGGGCGAGGTCGAGATAGATGACTTTCTCGTCACGGATGTCGAACTCCGATTCTTTCCCGAGGTTCGCGTAGCGGCCTGCTTCTTCGAAGGGCCGCAGTTGGTCGATTAACCACGTCGCATCGTTGCTAAGCTTCTCGGCTTCCGCATCCGACCGGACGACGAACGATTCGGGGTCGTCAACCATCTCCTCAAAGACGTCTAACATTTCTCGAATCGTCGGGCTCGGGTTGCCGTGCGTCGTGATATCATCCGTAATGCCATGACGGTCGTAGGCGTGTCTGAGTCCGAGTTCGAGCGTCGTTCGGCGGTCACCGAGTGAGATGCCGCGGAGGGCGAAGAAATTCGTCAGGAAGCTCATCGCGTCGTCGAGTTTCTCGTTGAACGGGCTCGCGTCTTCACCCATCGCCCGTTGGACGTGTTCGGGCGTCTGGCGGATTTCGAGCGGGTTCAACCCGAGTGTCCCACCAACGGTAATGCGCTTGGCATCGAGCGCTTCGGAGACGCCCGCCCAGTTGTTGAGCGGTTCGAGAATGATCCCGATGCGGTCCTTGCTCTGTTCGATCGACCGAATGAAGTTCTCCTTCGCACCGAACGATTTTCCGGAGCCTGTGTCGCCGACAGTGAACATCGCATAGCCGTTATCGCGGGCAAACGGGTCGATGACGACCGGACTCTGGTTGTCCTTGTGGATCCCGAACTCGACGCCTCCTTCTTCGAGAATCGTCGCGTTATGTGGCGACGCCAGAAGCGACCCAACAGCACCCCCGAGGGCAATCGACTCCCGACCAAAGACGTTGTCGCCAATTGGCGCGGCGGACTGGAGCGCGAGGTCCTGCCGGCAAATAGCCGTCTTCGGCGTGAGATTCGCCGGTTCGTCACGGAGCGCGCTTTTGACTGCTCTGACAGCATCTCGGAGGTTGTCCGTGTCGTCGGCGCGGACGGTGACGAATAGCCCTTGGTCGAACACACTCGCACCACTCTCGACGGCCTTGTACGTCGCCGCTGCCTCGTTGGCTCGCTCTTGGAGATACTCACTCCGGACGCTCTGTTCTAAATCAGCGTCGACCTGCAGGTCGTCAGCGATATTCTGCAGTTCGTTTCGTGCGCGCTGTTGGTTCTTCGGCGTGATGTGCGCCGTCAGGTCGAACTCGACGTCGGTCAACTCGAAGAGGTCACTCAAGTAGCCGTCATTCGGGTAGTCGGCGTAATCAGCGATGTACAGCGTCGTCGTCCATTGCTCACCGACACGGGCAGCTCGCGTCTCCCATTCGATTGCCGCCGGTGCTGTCGCCGTCTTGTGTGACTCCGAGATATCGTCGAGAAGTTGGCCTTCTGCCTCGCCGGCTTCGAGGGTTTCCTCGTCGAAGACATCCGAGAAGTCGACTTCCGGCTCATCGTCGGTGCGGTACCGCTGCCAGAGGGCTGTCCCGCCGACACCGAGCACCACGATGGTGCCCAGATAGAATGCTGCACCTTCGGGGGATGTCGGCTGTTGAGCCCACTGGGTGAGCTGCGTGAGAATATCACGACTCGACTGCAACGGGAGGTTACGCATCGAACGCCTCCTCCCGGCGTGAGCGGCCGAGAATCGGCTGTTCGCGAATTACGCCTGCTTCGGTCTCGAAATCGTGTTCCTCGCCGTTCCAGAAGTCCATGTTCAGGACGAACAATTCGACCGTGCTGAGTCGGTGGGCAGACCAGCCGGAGGCCTGCTGAATGAATTCGGAACGGACGTCTTCGATCCGGTCGTCCAGCTTCTCGAACATCTGAGCGCGGCGTTCCACGTCAGAGAGGTCCGCACGCCGGGTGACGAACGGGTTGAACAGGATGCCAATCACGGGGAACTGCGTCAGCTTTTCAGCCGGCGTTCCCTCGTCACGGTATCGGTCGTAGACTTCGAGTGGCGAGACTTCTACACCGATGTAGTATCGGACCTGCTGAATGCCGCGGTCACGCATTTCTTTGGGCCGCGTCTCCCGATACTCCTCGAGGAGTTCCCGGAAGATCGGGTTCTGTGTGACGTCCTCGTCGGTGAGTCGCTCCTCGATTGTCTCGGTGATCTGTTCGACCGGGAATGACCGGGTTGTTGCGTGGAATTTGAGCTTCGAGTCGAGTTCTTTGTTGGCGAACTCGGTGCCTGCGTCCTGGAGTTGGGCCCAGTCGTCGGCCATCGCGAAGTCCATGTTCCCCGGGTCGATTTCGATGAACGCCTCCATCGCGCCATCGGTCCGCTGAATCGCGCCGGCGCCGGGCCACGCTCGCTCGATATTCGTGAGGTCTTGGGTTCGCTCGTCCGGCGTGAATGGCGTGTAGTTCGCGAGTCCGCCCTCGTTGCGCACGGTCTCGTTCGATTGGCTCTCCGAGTGTTCCGGCGCACTCAGCGTAATCCGGGGCCGTTTGGCGTAGCGATAGACGTCTTTCGTCCACGTCCATGCGTTCAGATGGTCGGGGGTGACGTAGACGATGGCCGCACCCATCCCGAGGCCGCTTGCGATAAGCGGGACGGCGAGTGATTCAATGCCCGTGAGGCCGGCGAGGAGCAACCCACAGATGGGGAGAGCGATGAGGATGCCGACGTCACCCTCTTCGATGTTGAGGTAGGGGATGCGACTCGCTTCGCCGAACTGGTCCATGATGCGCCGAGCGGCTGTGTCTTGATCTGTCGACATAGTTAGCGGGTTCGGGGTTCGTTTTCGGTCCGCCGGTACGACGGCAGTCCGTCGCTGTCATCAGTCGAGTCACGCTGTGCGGCTGCTCGCTGGGCGAGGGCTTGGCCGGCGGCGGCTTTCGGTCCCCAGCGGGCGGCCGTCGTCGCAACGCCAGCGCCACCAACGTACGCACCAGCTGCGACGCCGCCGATGAGGGCTGCGCCTCGCGTTGCACCACCAATCACCTTCGCGGTGAGGGGCGTCGCGTACGTGAACGTCTTCCAGGTGAGATAGAGCGCGATTAGTGGAAGTGACGTTGCTACAAGATACCTCATGAATGGACTACTTGGAGCAAGAGCATTCTGTGAGAACAGTAGGTCGTACCCTTTGAATACGACTGCTGCAGGGAGAGGAAGTACTGCAAGAGGAACAAACCGTTTGCTGAACCCAACTGCGATATCAGAGATGACCGGGAGGTTACCGTAACCGAGGGCGAACGCAATCGGCATCCCATACACGTAGACATAGATGAGAACTTCACGGATGTAATAGAACGCCTCAAGAGACCACATTGACAGTCCGCCAGCAACGCCGAATAAAAAGGCGAGAACGGGGTTAGTTAGCGACACCTCTAGAAGTTCGAACATCGTGTCTCCAAGTGAACTCAGACTCGGCATCAAGGCGATCGTGAAACCGTCAACGAGGTAGAGGGACAGAATACTAACCCAGTACCAAGATACGATGAGGAGCGCACCAACCCACGCAGTTTTCTTAGTGCGTCTTGCCTCGTACGCACTCCCGATATTGAAAATTCGGAGCGCATGACGCCCCTGAACACACATTACCAACAACAACAGCGAGATCAGCATAATCTCACCGCCAACTAAAGCGTCTTGTATCGCAGGCCACGGCCCATTAGACGCTGTTCCAAACACAATCGGCCCATCAGTACGTGGAGTCGGAGTTCCAAACATACCCTCCGTGAGAGACTGATATCCAGTTCTCAGACCCCGCATGAACAGGCCAGTCAACCAGCTAAGCGCCTCTTTGAATCCCTCAAGTACAACGTCAATTAGATCAACCATCGTGCTCTCCGATGGAGATACTGCAACCCTCAGTACTAGTCGAGTCTGTATACTGAACGTTGTAGGTCTTAGACACCTCAGAAGCAGCTACACGTGTTTTGAGGATGAGGTTGAACTCACCACTCTGCTCCCCATCTTGACACGAGATATCTGAACCGGGAACAAAAGCGAACGGAGACCGAAAGCTGTAAATCGTGAGTTGCTTCCCGGCTGGAATAACAACTTCAGCTACTTCAGAGTCAGACTCGGGGTCATAGATCCCACTAACATCGTCATGGTTGGCGTAGTTCGTCCCCTCTTCATCGGAGGGATACGGAACGTCTCCGATGAAGAGTAATTTCGTGACTGCGTTTGGCCCCGTTCCACGGTTCTCAACAGTCACAAACGCCTCATCAGTAACTTCGTCACCCGAAGAGTTCCACATCTCCTCTGGCTGATTTCTCCCAATCCCCATCTCGACGATGCTGAGGTCCGGTTGAATGGAAAGTGAGCCCTCAGCAACAGTTTCGTCACCATCCAGCGCGACGATACGGTACCCACCGGGCTCGTAGGCAGTCCCGATTTCGAACGAAACCTGTCGTGCGCCGGCGGCAAGCCCGCGCTTCCCGAAGAGCTCCCCATTCGGCTGAATGAGGTTTACCTGTTCGACGGGTGCGTCAGCATCAACCTCAACAACGACGGCTTGGCCCTCGACAGCGATGCGTGAGAGGGGACCAGCACGCTCGGTCGTCGCCGATGTCTGGTCGGGCGTCATTGTGCCCGAGTTACGGCTACCATCGAGGCAGCCGGTAACGCTGGCGAGGGCGGCCCCGCCAACGGTTCGGAGGACGGTACGTCTATCAATCGGTGAATCGGTTGGAATCATTGGTTTCGGTAGTAGCTATCTGTCGGACCAAACATGCGGAGGAGTCGGCGACCGGCGTAGAACGTCACGACGAACGGAATCGCCTGCCAGCCAACTTCGAATACGAACGTAACCCAGCCCTCGAGAGTCCCGAGTGGATGCCAGCGAACGGAGGCCGTATCGCCCACATATGCTGGGTCGTGGCCAAGCCACGTGCCGGGGTGGTAGCGAGCGGTGTAGATCCCCGGCTCGTCCAGCGTGACGATCGCGATGCCACTCTCATTGGTCTCAACGCGCTGGTCACCCACCGTGATGTAGCCGCTGTGTGACGACCCGCCAATCGGGTACTGTCGGTCACTCCCATTCGACGCGATTGGCGCACCCGTCTGGTTATCGCGCAACTCGACTCGAAGCGTCGCGTTCGACGTCGTCTGCGAAACGAGCTCAACAGAGAGGTTACTCTCACGAAGCTGGCGCGCTGACCCGACTTGGGGGTCGACAATCGTGGCATTCACGCCGCGAACGATCCCACCCACCCGAAGCGCCTCCCGGTCGACGGTCTCCGCACGGACGGCCAGTCCGTACGTCGGCGTGTACGACTGATTGACGACCTCGACGGTTACGTTCTCGCCGATCGTCCGGCGAGGTGACGCCCGGTCAGTCCCCCACGTATCGATGATATCCGGCCCATCGCGAACCGGCTCTGCTCGCGGCCCGATCTGTGAAGGATACGCGTGAACTCGGACGGGAATCGCATCCGACTGTGCCGTGGTTGTCGTTGACCCGGTCGATGTGACGAGGGTGTCCCAGTTCGTGTTGCGAGCGGTGTAGAACCGCCACACACCACGGACCCGAGAGTTCTCATCGTCGGTGAGCGTATAGCCCTGCCACGGCCGGGACTGGAAAATCGCGACGCCAGTATCCCCGTTCGGGTACTGCGCGTAGTAGGGGTACGCCGCGAGGTCGTAAATCTCGGTATCGAGTGTGTCCGAGACGGTTCGTGTCTCCGTCCGGTAGTTGACTGTCGTCTCGGATTCGCCACCAACCGTTGTCTCGACTGTCTTCTTGAGGCGAACAGAGATGGTCGCTTCGAGCGTGAGGTTCGCACCCCACGAGTGAGTGGTGTGATACTGTAATTCTGGCGTGTGAGTGCCGCTCGCAGTTGCGACTGGAATGCCGTCGATTTTCAGACGGATGTTCTCAATCTCATGGGAGACGAGTGCCCAGTCGGTAGTCCGGTTGCCCGTTTCGTTCCTGGTTGGAACGCGAACACGATAATCGACGAGGCCACGAACCGTCCCATTGGGAGCGATATAGAGCGGTGTCTCACCTGCGTCGAGATGGCCACGCGTCGATGGCGTGACCGCGAAAATCGTCGCGTGTGCATCATCGATGAACGTCCCATCTTCGAGTGACGCGTGGGGTGGGTAGGTCGACGTGTCGGGTCCGCCTGCGTCGAGATCAGCAAAGTCGTTGCGCGTCCACGTCGCGGCTGTTGCCGGCGGGCGCGTGAACGTGATGTCAGTCCCGTTGGCGAGTTGGTGGAGCGCCGTTCGGTCGTCGCCGTACTGCTGCTGGTAGTCTTGTTGGCTGACGTAGCGGTCGCTATCGCGAGACCAGAGCGTTGCCGACTCGTTTTCCGTGAGGCCGTTTGTTTCAGTCCCTGGTCTCGGGGGCTGTGCCGTGGCGAGGCCGATAATGGAACTCGACACGAGCAACGCGGCTACCAGTACGGAGGGCACTCGATGCTTCATCGGAGGGCAAAGGTGGATTGGTGGGGCGCTTACCAGGGAGTGAGGTTCACACAGTCCCCAAGTGGGAGGCCCATAATCGACGCCACAACGGTATACAGCGGGCCGAGCACCGCCAAGATGAGGGCGGATTTGAGTGCCGCGCGCTTGTGGACTTTGAGTCGCTTTTTCTGTTCGGGGCTGGCGGTGAAGATCTCAGCGAGGGAATCGGCCTGCCAGATGACTGCCAACCCAATGAAGCCGATCGTCGTCGTGATCTGGAAGAAGCCCTCGACCATCTCCGGCAATTTCTCAGCGCTGCAGACCACGCTGTCTTGTGCGGCAACTGGCTGGACGGCAACGAGCGCGAACAGGACGCTCCCGATCGCGACGTGGCGGAGGATGGACCGGGAGGGCCGTAACCGACGGACGGAGCGAGCGTCAGCAGAGGACTGGTGTGAGTCAGACACGGGGAATCACTGGGTGTGGTCGTACACGAGCGCTTGGAGGTCGGCGTAGCGACTCGTCATGGTTGCAATCTCATCGAGCGAGTAGCCCAACTCACGCGCTTCGGTGAGTTGCGCGCGGAGTTCGTGCGGCTCAACGTCGCGAAGTTGCATCTCGTCGCGGAGGGCTTGCCGATAGAGGGCCGATGCGTTGAGATGGTCGTTCCACCTGAGGAACAACTCATCGATGTCTTCGACGGTGACTGAGCGGGAGATCATGAGTTCGGTATCGTTCCGCACCGATTGTCTTGCGGTGCGTACATGTCAATCAGATTGATGGAATATTATATATTTACTGGCCGATATGAAGTGTGATGACATATCAAACTAGATACTAATTGCTATTTTTATCCAAGACAAATGTAGAAACCTCGCAGTCTCTATATGCATTGATGAAAGAGTACAGTATACCAGATGGGCCACGTCTACTACCACCATCCCGGTGACAAGCAGTTCTCTCTTGACTTCGTGCATCCGGACCCTGCTGAAGTCGTCTCGCATATCGTCGACTACGACGACGACGTCGCTGTGAAGGTTCAGAAGTACGAGATTGACGAAGCGTTCTACGTCGTCTACACGTCCCGCGTTGATGGTGGCCCCGTTCGTGAGGTCGACTTCGATCTCAAAGCGTCACTCGCGAAGATGAGTGAGGACAACAGCACCATCGTCATTCGGCTGCTTGAGATCTACCGCGCCCTCATCGCTCAGAACGAGGAAGAGGAAGGCGTTCCTGTCGAGGCATACAAGCAAATCGACGTCGACGCGCTGCCGGACGTGCTTGATCGGACATCCTGGGAGGGTTCAGCAACAGCCGTTGCAGGGCGACTCGCCTCAAACCTGATTCTGAGACACGCACTTCCGAACGCCAATCACCGGACTGCTGTCGCACTAATCCAGTTCTACCTCCGGCGTTTGAATCCGAATTTCTCGATGCCCGAAACGTCCATAGAAGTCAATCCGGAGTCGTACGACTGGCGGGAGTGGGTGAATGAGTACATCAACGAATCGAAGCGGCTGTTGACCGTTCGGCGGAAGAACGTCCTCTTCAAGCACCTGTACCGCTTCGGCGCGAGAACGATTGAGCGGAAACACGCGGTAGAAATCGACCTGACTGCATACGAGCTGGATATGTACCCGAGTGAAGCGAAGGTCGTCTACGCGGAGCAGCACGAAGAACTCTGGACCGAATTCGTCGAGGAGGCCGTCGAACGCGCAGGCTATCCAGAGCTGAAGGAAACGCCGGGGCTATCGAAAGCAGCGTTCGCTGAAAAGATTCGGAACCTCGACTAAGCGGCTCTGTTAGTCTTGGAGCGTGGCGACTGTTCGGCCCGTTTCCTCGGCCTCTTCGCTGCGCGACATGTTGTACGTCGCGAGTGCCTCGTCAACCGCCTCATCAAGACTCATTGGTCAACCTAATCTTGATTCTTCCAGCGTATAAACGCTTGCGTGGCCAAGAAGAGACCCTAAGAGATAGAGATCAAGCGTTACGGGCTTTGAAGTGCAAATTTTACCCACTGTCGCTCCGGGAGTCACTTCATGAGATTTAGCAACATGAATGACAGACACCTACATATACCAGGTTTTCATTAGGCGATGGTCAGTCAGGATTCTGGATTCGGAAGGGACACACCTCTATCGATTTGTTGTGAGAGAGACCACCAAACCCTAGAGACGCACCCCTATCGACTTGTTATCGATGTCGAGAGAACTAGACCGCTGCAGCACCCTCGCCCCTATCGATTTGTTCCGATGAGGAGCTACTTGTTGATCTGAGCCCGAACCACCGCTCGTAGTTCATCTACGTGGACGTCCTTCAGTCGTGAATCTTCTCGAAGCGTCTCGATAATCGTGTTCGGATTCTCCCCAAACGTGAACTCGAGGTAGCTTCCCGAGTGCGGGCCCTGACTCTTCCGCTCTGTCTCGACCAACGAATACGTCGTGAGCTCCTTCATCTTGTTCACGTACGTTTCCTGGTGATACTGATCTGCATCAAGCGTCCCCGTCAGATACTGATACACTCGATACCCGAGCGGACTTTTCGCTGCCCCCCCGGTCTCCCGGGCAACGGCAGCAGTCGCGAAGAGACAGAGCTTCTTCTGGGTACTAATTCCACGAGTTACCTCTAGAACGCGGTTCTTCTCGACCTTGTCTTGGGCTTCTCGAATGTGCTCTTCACGAACCTGGTCCGCGTTTGCTTTCTCGGCGATTGAGCCTGCAGTCCGCATTAGATCGATCGCCTTCCGTGCATCCCCGTTCGTTTGGGCGGCGAATGCTGCAGCCAGTGGGATCACGTCGTTACTGAGTGCGCCCTCGTGGAAGGCATCTTCCCGTGCCCAGAGAATTTCTCGGAGTTGGTTGGCATCATAGTCGCTAAAGTGGACGTCCTCCGGCGTGAATGAACTGAGTGCTCGACTGCCAACGTTCTCCATCATCTTCGTGTCGTTGGTGATGGCAGTCACAGAGACCTGGGAAGTAATCTCGTCCGTACTCCCAGCGCGAGAAAGCTGGTACAGAAGACGGGAGAAGGCAGGTTCTTCCATATCGCGGCGACCGATGAGCATATCGAGTTCGTCGAGGATGAACACGACAGTGTCGTAGTGTTCGTTAATCAGGCGGTAGAGTTCTCGCCATTTCTTCTTGTTCGGGATGCCGTGTTCTGGAACCTCAACGGTCACTCCGACATCGTTCGCGACTTTTCGAGCTAACTCGTAAACGGCAGAACCGAGAGTCCCGACGTTCTGGCAGTTCATCTGGATTACGCCGAATCTGATGTCACGGCTTTCACAGAGTTCGAGGATGTTCGAACAGACGGCGTTGATGATGAGCGACTTTCCAGTCCCTGACGGCCCGTAGAGGAAGAGGTTCGGTGGGCGTTCATTGCTAATCGCGACTCGAAGGTGCTGGGTGATGTCGGTGAGCTGGGAGTCGCGACCGACGATCCGTTCCTCGTCGACGATCTCGTTCGGTTCGAGAAGAGCTCGGTTCTTGATGAGACTCGCGGCTTCTTCCTGCTCGAGGATGAGATCTTTAATAGAACCCGTGGACTCAGATGATTCCTCGGGACCAGGATCCGTGGGCATATCTCATCCCTCTCTATCAGGATACTAAAAGATTCCCCTGTCGATTTCTTTTCACCCTCTACGAGGCTCAGAGGTGGAGAATCGGAGAGTTTTAGCGGTTTGCTCGTAGACCTCCGACGATTTGTTCGGAAGGATTTCGTAGCACGATATCGTGGAAACATGAAGAACACCCTCTCACCCCTATCGATTTGTTCCAACCACAAAGGAGGGGTGGGGGTGACTCGATTCCGATTGCGTTGTCACTACCTCTAGACCGAGTATTTCATTGAATTGGTTGTTGTTCTTTCGATCTCTTCTTCTTTCTTCTAGTTCTAGACTAGCCTAGCTAGAGTAGACACACCCCTATCGATTTGTTCTAACTGGTCGAAGTCGTCCGATTTTCTCCCGTGTACTTTACTTAAACAGGTGTCTTTAGTGTGGATACGAACGGTCTCGATTCCAGCAATACAAGTCCTTAGACGCCATTCTAAATTCGTCCGGTCTCCCCTATCGATTTGTTCGATATCAACGCAGTCTCCCAGAAATCGGTAAAATAGTGCCTTAAACAAGGGGGATTACACCATGGGCCACCAATCGTGAGATCTCCGATTACTTTTATCGGGCCAAAGCTTGTCCTGTGGTGCTCTTTCGTACGGGGACAAATCGATAGGGGTGAGAGAGTGGTTCCCGAGTCGGTACTCCACGATGCAGATTCGGCTCTCAACTGAGATCTTCTCGTTCGCAGCTTCACGTTTATCTCAGAGGTACTCTTTCGCGTGAGTCTGCATCCCCCTTGGGCGCATCCTTCACGAACAAATCGATAGGGGTGACTCTGTGTCTGCACGTGGTTTCGGAAAACAAGTCGATAGGGGTGTGCCTCCAGATTCAGTCAATCAGAATACGAGCAACGGAATCTACACCACTGCAACATCGCTGCGAACGACTCTCGTGTCTTTGATACAGAGCAACCTCCCTTAACCAACAGACATTGATCTTTTCAGGCGAAATGCAACAGGACCGTTTCTGACGGGACCAGTGGTGGTGGGAAAGTAGCGTATTCAACGTCGCCGTCTCGTTGTGACCTGAAAAGACCAACAGCCGTCTCTCACCTGTCTCGTTGGTTAAAGAAGTGGCTCACATCTCGCGATCGATTTCGAGTTTGCGCATCGCCCGTTCGAATACGTCGGGATGACGGTGCGCTAGGTTCTCGAGGTGGTTGCGAATGGACTGCGCTGGATTGATGTCCACGTCATCCGTGTCCTGGAGTTCTCGCCAGAACTGATGCATCTCTTCACTCACTGACACGCCGATAGTGTGATCTTTCACACCCGTGTTCAGCGCGTTGTAATAGGGATCGAGGTCGAAATCGGATGCCTCTCGCCGTTCCTCACGCTGTTTCTCCTCGGAGGCGTCGTCCATCGCCTCACCGAACGGATTGTCGCTGCTCATGTTTGCTAATTCTTAAGCTTAATCTTAAAGGTATGTGTCCAACGTCTCGTCACGGATTTCGACGACGTCTTCGGCAGCAAATTGCTGTGCCCCCGCGCGGAATGCGTGATAGCATTTTTGCCGGGTGTTCCGTGGGGTTCCATCACTGTACTCGACGATAGTATCGATCGCGCTCGCTGTGTACGGGTCGGAGGGATACCCACCGTCATACTCTTCCTCGCGTGCCCAGGCTAACCAGCGAGCGATGAGTTCCTCTGTCTCTGCGAACTCAAATCGTTCGAGTGTTCGATCCTTCGCGACGAGTCGAGAGCTCAGCGTTTCCCGCAACTCATCGATACGATTCCCAGCACGCTCCGTTCCGAACAAGAAGAGGATGAATACAGGTTCGCTCTCGCCGAGGTCACCGACGCTCTGCAACGCCGCGAGCAGTTGTTCGAAGGTTCGCGTATTCCTGGCTGCGTCCTCGAGTTGGTCGACCTGGATGATGCATGCGATGTCCTGAGCTTCGAGCTGCTCAGCAACGTCCTCTACAATCTCCCGTACTTCGTCCGTTGCATGTGGATATGAGTCCGGGACGTCGAGGTCGTCAAACGAACTGAGTTCATCGAGTAACCGCGTGTAGAATCGACGTGTAGTGATTGACTCGACTTCACGGATTCTGGCTACACGGAACTCATCACTTCGCGGGCCGTCCGAAAGCGCATCGTACACCAAGTCACGGAAGTGCGATTTGCCAGCACCACGTTCGTCGATGATCGAGATGTGGCCAGCACGATTGAGTATGTGACTCGCTACTTCATTGAGCAGACCTTGATTGACTCGCACGGCGATACTGGCGTTCGGAAGGGTTTCGGCAGTGAAGGGAATCCGATCTGGCTTGATCCCCAGCTGTTTCGCGTACGCCGCTTGTGCCTCCTCCGTCTGGTCAAGGGCGTCGGTGAATTGATCGCTCATAGTGGTTCATCATACTGCTCCGACTTAAATCTAAGTTGAAGATTAATCTTAAGATTAAGATACGGCCGTTTTTGACCTACTTCGGCTGACAATCGATGCCACCATTTTAACCAACAACCCACGGACCAGCTCGATTTTGTTGGTTAATTATTCGCTCTGACTCACCGGCCCCTTATACTTCGACTTGATCTTCTCTCCATCTCTCCATTGCCAGTAGTAGTACTGGTTGTCGTTGATCTCCTTCACCGTGAGAGTGGCTTTCGTTGGAACGTCATTCGGAAGATCTTCAGGACGCTCGTCGACGCCTTCTGCGTTGCCCTCCTCAGCGTCGCGTAATCGCGCTTCACGTTCTCGATATTCTGCAAGTGCCTCGGCGTAGCTGCCAGCTGCGCGGAGCGTCTCAACATCACAGTTGTCGAGTTGCTCTACAAGTTGGGCTGGCAGTTCTGGTGGGGTTGTCGGTTCGGAGTATGGCATCGGACTCACCGTCCGGACAGGACTTAACCAACAATGTCGGGGAGTTTGCATAATTCTGTTGGTTAATACGATTGGACTTGTTCTGTCGTCTCGCTAGACAGGAAACTTTGATATGAGCTTCACATGACAGTCAACTGAATGGGAGTTACGTTCCTCCACACCGCGGATTTCCATCTCGGAAGTCCACTCCGCGCTGTGGAAGCGGCATCTGAATCATTGGCTGAGCGCCTGCAGCGAGCGACGCACGAAGCCCTCCGTCGAGTTATCCAGGTCGCCCTCGACGAGGACGTCGACTTCGTCGTTGTCGCTGGCGACCTCTACGATCAGCAAGCGCGCTCAGTCTACGCGAATGAATTTCTCGTCAATCAATTCGAGCGGCTCGAAGACGCCGATATCCCGTGTTATGTTGTCCACGGGAATCACGATCCACTGGGAGCAGGGGCGGAGAAACTCCCCTTACCCGATAACGTCCACGTGTTCGGTGCAGACGACGTCGAGACGGTTCTGTACCCCAACGACGACGAGCCGGAGGCCCGCATCATGGGCCAATCCTATGGAAGCCAGTGGGAGAGCAACTCTCTGTACTATCACTACACACCGCCGGATACAGCAATCCCGAATATTGGCCTGCTCCACACGGGCCTGAATCCGGATGGCCGGCGGTACGCCCCCTGTGGGCCGAGCGACTTAGCACAGAAGGAAATCGACTACTGGGCGCTCGGGCACATCCATACGCCACGGCTCGTCGACGGAGCGCCAGCGGCGTACGCTGGGATACCACAAGGACGAAATATTGGTGAAACTGCCGTCGGCGGGTGTTTGCTCGTCGACGTGGATGCAGGTGGCGACCCTGACATCGAGTTCGTTCCGACGAGCCCGATCGTCTGGCAGGAAATCGTAGTCGACCTCGGCACTGCGAGCACAGACGACGATACCCCCCTTCGCAACCTTGCAGATGCGGAAGGGTACCTCGAGGAGCGTATGTTAGACCTTCGGGTAGCGGACCAGGACTCTCTCACTGACACCCTTCCGATGCCGGTGGCTGAGACAGACTGGATGCCAGAGGGGTTCGTGTGTCGATGGACGCTGAGTGGCCGTGGAGAGCTATCTGAAGCGCTTGATGAGGAAGCGACGGATGTGCTCGCCAACCGTCTGCGGGAGCGCAGCAGTAGCGCTTCACCCTTTGTGTGGACCGAGTCCGTCCGTGATTACTCTGCGCCACCGCTTCCAGACCTTGAGACGTTGGTAGAGTCGGACGAGATCATCAGCGAATTGGTTGAGCTTTCCAACGAGATACGAGCGGACGACGCGGCACGAGCTGCGCTGCGAGCGAGGACAGGTGACGTCTGGGAGTGGCGGACGGACGAAGAACACGAAGACGTTTCAGAGGAACGGATTGCGTTGGACGAGGAACGACTAGACGACCTGATTGACCGCGCCGTCACTCGGTCAATCGACGAACTTGCGACACGGAGGGACAATGCGAATTAAGAACTTCGATCTGGACGATTTCGGATGCTTCAGGCGAGCTCGACTCCAAAATGTCGATGATGGATTGACCGTCATCGCTGGCCCACAACGAGCGGGCAAAACGACGTTTATGGAAGCGGTTCGCCATCTCGGCTATGGGATTCCTCGCGGCAATGGTCTCCCACCAGCAACGGACCAGTATGACCTCACGGCCGATGTCGTCGTCGAGGGCGCTGAATATGAGCTGGCACTCACTGGCTATGGTGATCCTGCACTTGCGCCTGTCAATGGTGCCCCCGATCGAGCACTTTCGGATGTGTTCGGCAATCTAGGGCCCGCACAGTACCAGCAGCTCTTCACCATTAGTCTCGACGAACTCCGGCGGTTGCCAACGAGTCTCGATGACGACGTTAGCCTGTCGGCAATCCTACTCGGTGCAGCATATGGTGACGTCCTCAAAATCCCCCAGATTCAAGAGTCATTCAGTGATCGGGCGAAATCAATCGGAGGCAAACACGGACGATCGGTCTATGACCTCAAAGGGCCGATTAACGAGATTCAGTCGGGGGTCGATGCGCGAGACGCCGCCGTCACTCAGGTCGACGAGCACGACCGGAAACAGGCTGCTCGTGACGATGTGAATTCCCGCATCGCGGAACTTGATGAAGAGATTGCTGATCTATCAACGGAACAAACCCGTCTCAACACGGTCCTCACGGAATACGAGGAGTTCGAGTCGCTTCAGGAGCTTAATTTTGAACTTGATGGGGCTGACCTTGACAAAGTCGATGCATTCCCGACAGACCAACTTGACCGCGCTCGGCAACTGCAAAGTCAACTAGCGGAAGGGCAGGAGGAATTGACGACTGCGGAAGAAGCGTTCGCTCGACAGGTTAGTGCGGAGGATCACGAAGCGTATCGCGACCGGCTACTGGATGCCACGTCTACGATACGGGCGTACAACAAGGAAATCGCTGGCTGGCGTGAGCGGGTAAATTCACTACAAGAGCAACGGTCTGAGCTTGCGAAAGAGCGTCGAAAACTTCGCTCCCAGGCTGCGGACTTGCAACCTGGGTGGGATGGCGAGTCCTTGCTTGACCGGGTTCGTGATGTTGAGACCGACCTGTTCTCTCGCGATGAGGTTCGGTCGATTACGCGCTCCTGTGAGGATCTCAAATCCGAATTAGATGAGGTCGAGCGCAACCTGAACGAGAAAACGACTCGTCACGAACAGCTGGAACAGGAAATCGACACTGCAACCGACTCATCATCTGAGGCGTCTCACACACTTCGTGACCAGCTTCCCGTCGCTGCGGGTGGGACGGTAGTTGCGCTGATTGTGGGGAGTGGGGTGGGCGTTGTTGGTGGCGCGATTCCTGGTGTCGTCATCACGCTCGTGATAACCCTGATTGTCGGCGCGTATGCCGCGTCACGGCTTGAATTCGAGTCCCCTGAAGTCGATGGCATATCTGTCGAGACGCTTCGAGCAGACAAACGCAGCCTGACTGCCGATATTGAAGGCCTGCGCTCTCGAAAAGCGGATCTCGAAACAGAGTATTCGATCGATACCGAGCAATTGGACTCCCTCCGAGAGAAGCTCGGACTCTCAAACGATACGAGTCCTGCTGCCGTACGAGAGTTCTATGCTGACATCTCCTCGCTCCGAGGCGATCTCACGACGCTGGAAGGAGACGTCCAAGCCCTCGATGAGAAGGAGGAAACTCTCCGTTCAGACCTCGCAGCAGCCGCCGATACCATGTCCGAACTCGGTGTTCTCGATACTGACGATATCGACCCGCTCGAAGACGCAGAGAAATTGTTCGCGACGATCGAAAATACCGAAGACGACCTCGATCTCGCACAGGCGGTCACGACAGCCCAACGGACCGTCACCAGTCACAAAGATGACCTCCGTGATCTCTTAACCGAGTGGGACGATGCACCAGATCTCACCACTGCTGATTCAGCTACTATCGTTCGTACGGCCGACCAGTTTCTCGAACGCGGTGAGAGCGTCACCGAGCTCGTAGAAGCGCGGGAACAGCGCGACGAGATTCGTGTCCGACTCAAGCGCCGACTGACGGCGTCAGCCATCGAACCAGCGTTTGAATCGTACCGCGATTCAGAGGACGACGATGACGACTGGGCGCTCGCTGCGTTCGAGCGCGTCGTTGAGGAGTACGCTGATAGAGAGGCGATCGAGGAGCGACTCGATACGATTGGGGGAACCATCGAGAGCCTTGAATCGGAACGATCGGATCGTGTTGAAGACCGGGTTGAGCTCACGAGAGAGCTCGAAGAGCTTGCCTCTGATGACGATGTCCGCGAGGCACATGCGACGATCGAGGCGGGACGACGTCGGCTCGAGCCGCTTGCCGAGGAGTATGCGACATCTCGCATCGCCGAGTACCTGCTGAACGAACTCCACGAACGCTTCATTGACCGGACGACAGGGCCACTCCTCGACGAAGCCAGCGAGATTTTCGCGCGAATCACCGACAACGCCTATACCGAGGTTGACTCCACTAACGAGTTCGACAATCTCGACTTCCAGTCGGTGCTCGCTGATGGCCAGACACAACGTACCGCGGAATTATCGCGAGCCACCGCCGAGCAGCTGTTCCTCGCGATTCGCCTTGCTCGGATTCGTCGCCATGAATCGTCGCTCCCCGTTTTGCTCGATGATTCGATGACGAACTTCGACCCCGCTCACCACGTTCGAACGCTGCAGACGATTTCCGAGTTGGCGGATACGAACCAGGTTTTCCTGCTGACGTGCCACCCGGAACTTCTTGAACGAGTCGATACGCACACAGATAGCGCCCAGTACTGGGGTCTTGACGATGGTCAATTCGATGGGCCTTACTCGAAGCCAGACGAACCCTGCGAACTGCTGGAGCCAACCTGGTCGTAGCTAGATGTTGAATGAATATCGTCTGACAGATGGACGTGGTTTGCTGAATATAGAGGGTGAATTCCGCATGGAGTTGAGATGAGGTTATGACCGTCTGACACTCTCTATCAGTTCAATCGAGTGCCGAATGAACGGCTGACAAGCGAACTGACAATGCCAAGCCCACAAAATATCAGTAGCGATAGAACGGCAAATTCCTGACCCAAGACTCCTGTCAAGTACAGTTTTTACCTGAAGAGGCGACCCACGCGTCAGGTACACCGTATAGACAAGGCGGCCGAGATAGAGGACGGCGGCAATGGGGACACCCACGAAGAACGACACGAGTTGGGTCTCATCGTATCGGGAGCCTCCTGTCCATATAATGACCGCACCCGCGAGGGACGACCTGAGTATGGGTCCGGCAGCCGACGAGCTCATCGCGACAATCAGGCCAGAAGTGAACTCCTGAGACTATCTCGATGAGGCCCGTGAGTTCGTGGGAGTGCGTGGTGAACAGAGTCTTGGACCGAATCTAACTCTGCTCTTGCGAGGCGATTGTCTCTGCGTGGTACTGGAGATGGGCTGATGAGATGTCGTGAGAGTCGACAACTGTCAGCTCCTCTCCTTCGACGGCGGGTTCATCCTGGTGGCGAACGGTCAACGTCTCCGGGTCGACTACTACCCGACCGTAGTCGAAGTCGGCATGATGGTTCGGACACAACACGAGAACGTTCTCCAACTCGTCGGGGCCATCGTGGGGAGCTCCAAGTGGCCGGATATGGTGGGCCTCTGCGTAGGGGTCTCCTCCTGGTCCACGACGAACGTCGCCACAGAGCTGGCAGCTGTGGCCGTACAACGCTTTCACTTCACGAGCTAAGGCAGTGTTGCGGACAACCCTGCTCTGTGTTGTCTCGACACGCTCGGGCTCTGGCGTCGCAAGGTCAGCCGCTGCCTCGGTTGGATCCCCATTAGTCACCGAATCGAGTGAAGCGACGCTCTCCGGCCGGTACGTCGTCTCTGGTTCCATCGTTTCTTCGAGGAGATCCTGTACCTCGTCCACCGATGTTACGAGGAGGTCCCCCGGGGGATGCGAACACGTGAATCTGATGTGGCGCTCGACTGTGCCCCTCGACAGACTGAATTCGTCTGCGAGCATCTCAAGTGTCACATCTGGCCCCTCCCGATACCGGTCGCGGATCGCTGCACACTCCGACTCGGATACGTCGTTGCTTCGCTCTCGCCTCTCACGAGGTGGAATATCTACGTCGTGGTTACACTCCCCGTTGACGTGCCGAAGCACAGTCTGATACTCGTGATCCGCCGCTTTTGCGTAGGCCAACACGTTCCCGGTTTCTTCCACACCGTCGCGGAACGCAGCACACTGCTCTGCGGTGATATTGGTACGTTCCAGTAGCGTCTCCCGAGCCACGGTCACCCCCTCCGTATCCGGGTGTTCGCAGTTTCCAGAGAGATGTTTTACGAGCGTTTTCCACCTTCGCCCCGTCTCTTCGGCCAGTGAGTCTGGGGATTCGCCCGTTGCGGCACGTCGTCGAAGTGCCGTACACTCCGTCTCACCAACGGGTCGTCTCGCCGCCGCAGCGATCGGATCGACGTTCCCTGTGTGGTCGCACTCACCGGACACGTGATCGCGAACGGTCGCTCGAATCACGTCATTGTCGTGTGCGATCGAGAACAGCGACTCGTTCCGGTTGTGCCGTTGTCGCCACTCGTCACATGTGTCTACACTGACCTCCGATTCAGACATGGTTGAACCTCTTGGCGTGTCTCTGTATCGTCTGTGCGGTGACACCGACCGTATCTGCGACCATCTCTGCGTCTCCGTCTCCCCCATTTGCATTGACGACGGCCAAGTACGCGCCCCCAGCGACCCCCGCCGGGCTCATGGCACCGTTGATGTGCTCGGCATCGTCTACTAAACGCTGTGCGTCCTGAACGTACACGGCTGGATTGTTGTCGAACTTCGCTTGGATGAGGCCGAGCCCCTCCTCTACACTCTGTGGGGCGAGTGCATCGACGGTCACGTCGTCAGCCAACCGGAGATAGTCCCGGTAGTTGTTCCGAATCGAAACGGGGGTCTTGTTAACGAGCTCTGCAACGTCTGCCTGACGGATATCAAGGTCGTACTTCTGGACCACCGCGTATAACACACTTCCAGCGACTGTCGTCGGTGCCATTCCGCTGTGGAGTCCTCTCTCCTTTCCTCGTTCTAGGATCGCTCTCGCATCGGCTGCCTGTGCTGCGGTAAACTCGAACTCCTTGATACCATCCTCCAAGTACGAATCCGGTTCGACTGGTGTTGGTTGTATCCCCAGTTCGGTCATCAGCTTCGCTCCGAGGTGTTGGATGTTCTTCTGACTCTTCCGACTCACATCGGCAATGTCAGGTAGCGATATCGGTTCATCCTGCCGGGTACACGCGAGATAGACAGTCGCCCCAGCAACCGAGTCAAGCGAGTCGTACGCGTAGTCCGTTCGAAGTACCTCACCACAGATACGGATCGCATCTCGCACGGTCTCTTCTTCTGCCCCGAGGGTCGTCCCCATCCGCTCTACTTCGCTCCCGAGATAGAGGAGCACCGTCCGATCAGAGTATCGTCCACGCACTGTGCTTGATAGTCGTGTGTTACAGTATCACTATTTCGATTGCTGAAAGGCCTGGAGTGATATTCGATAATCCTCTGGTGCGAGATACGCGCTATCTATGCAGCACGGCTTCCTCAATCTATCACAAACTGGGTGTTTCAGTAACTTTCGTTATCCAGATTCGTTCTCTGCAAGCTCCTTCGCCCGATGCAGTCGTTTCTGGAGGTCGTCCCGAGGTGAGGAAGCGTTGTTGAGGTAACGCTCGATGATTTGAATCTCGTCGTGGTATCGGTTCTCCTTCCGATAGACGATTGCTAGATGTTTGTAATACCACGGCGCTGGATCGCCAAACTCCTCCTGTTCAGTTTGCTCAATACACCAGAGGAGCAACGATTCGGCCTCGTCGTGGCGCTGCTCGCGCTTTAGCTGTTTGATTGTATCGACTGAATCGGTGTAGTGATCGAACGAACCAACCGAGGAAGCCGTCGCTGAATCCTTCTTTGGGCTATCATCTGTTTTGCTTCCGAGGGCACGCAGTAATCGGCGGAACATGGTTTCTCGCGTTATATCTCCGTCATCGTATAGTCACGTGCTGAAGATTTATCAAATGAGATGCAGACGACAGTACTATGTCTGCAATTGGTCACACAATGACGGAGCTTCCCGGTGAGCTTCATCTGTTCTCTCCAACCGGCCCCCCGCTTGAGGAGCGAGTCGCACCTATCTTCGCCGAGTGTCTGCATGAACACGATGTCGGCGATATCCTCGTGTTGAAGCGGTTCCCGACTGGCATCGAGACGTTTACCGATGTCTTGGCCACTCACGTCGACTCCGTTGAACGACCAGAAGTGATGTCGCTCACGCGGTTCGCCCGGACAATCCTCGAAGCGAGCCAAGAGAACCCGACGCTCGTCTCCCAGCATGAACGTGCTGCAGTTCTCGCATCGGTCCTCTCCGAGTACGAATGGACCGACTCGTTTCTGCAGCAAGCATCGGCATTCGATGCCTTCGAAGACGACGTCGGTCGTTTCACCTTGGCAGCAGCGTGGCAAAATCAGAACGTCGACGCGAACGATTCGTCGCTCGCTGAATTATTCGATTTCACGACCCATCTGCAGGAGGTTCTTGTGACGAACGGGTATGCTGAGCGTGCGAGCATCATCCCACGAACATTAGAGTACCTGGAGACGGAGACCGCACGTCCACCGATTCTCGATCGGTTTGACGTGATTCTGACTGTAGAGGTCGAGGAGTTCTCCGCCTTGGAGCGCAGATTCTTGGCAGCCGCGTCGACGGGCACTGAATTGGTGTGTGTCGGAGAACGACATGGGAGTATTCAGCGGATCAGGAACGAACCTGGAGACATCACCGATCATCTCCAGATGGAAACCGTCGTCCACGATTCCTCGTCTCCCATCTCGGGCCCTGCCCAGGTAGCAGCGCATCTCGCGACCGGCGAAGCGCCACAATCGGCAGCTCCGGACGGCCTTTTCGAGATAACCGAGGAAACATTCGCCGATCAGGTACAGACCGTCGCAGAAGAAATCGAACGCCGTCGAACGACAGAGGGGTGGTCGTACGACGAGTTTGCGGTCGTCCTCAAAGATTCGAGTTCACCGATCCAAGAGACCGTTCGGATCTTACAGCAGGCAGGCATTCCGACGGCGTCTATCACCACGAGTGCGATTTCTGATGACCCTGCTGCCCGGGAGTTGTATCACGTTGCTCGATATCTCGAGTCGGGCGGAGACGACCAATCTCGAACGCTGCTCGAAGCCAGAGTCCCGGACTTCACGACGATTCTCGACGATGACGAGCTGGCGACTGCATCGGTTTCGGACGCTTTGACGACCTGGGTTCTCGACACAGATCTCAAGCAACGGGTCGCTTCGACCGAATCACAGCTGGAGGCTCGCATCCAGTTCCAGCACATCGGGCGCGTTCTCGACCTCGCACGGTTCGTTGAGGACTGCCCGCTGCTGGACTCCTCGTGGGACGCGTTCTGTCAAGCACTGGAGCGAGCATTCCGATACTCCGCGCCCGACTTCTACAGTGAGGTCGACGTGAAGGAGGGCGGGGTCCTCGTCGACTCTGCCCGCGTGGTCAAAAACGCTTCCTGGAAGGCGGTGTTCGTCTTGAACGTCGTCGAGGAGGAGTACCCTGCAGTCCCACGGTTTTCGTCGCTCTTTCCGATTGCACAGCTCAAATCGCTCCCCGAATATCCTGCTGTCACGAGTCCGACTCGGGACGAGGTTTGTGAGACCTTCCCGACCGCAGACGACGACATCAACCATCCGTTCTCGGCGTACTATACTGAGCTGAGCCGACGGCTCCTCGCGGTTGGCGCCAACGCGGCGACGGATCAACTGTACTTCTGTACCTATGCAGAGAACGCAGCAGATCCAGGAAAGTACAAACAGCCGTCCCGCTTCTTGCAACAACTTCGGGGCCAGTTCGAGTTCGACTCGATCACCCACGAGGACGTCCATAGCCAGGGTCGTGCTGCAACGAGGGTCCTCTCCAGCGTTGAGCGTGCTCTCCAGGACGTACGGACAGCACCCGTCACTGGCGACGACGTCGGCCTGGACGCGGTTGAGACGCAGTTCGGCGCGATTCAGCAGCTGTTGGATGAGACGGATGACCCAGAACTTGAAGCCGCATTCGAAGCGCATGTCGACTTCGCTGAAGGGAGGGTTCGCCGTGACTGATTCTGACCGGTCGCGACCGTTGTCTCCCTCCCGTCTGGGAACGTACACTCGGTGTCCGCGTCAGTACGAATATAAGCACGACCTCTCTGTCGCGAACCCCGATCAAACGCGCCGATATTTAGACCGTGGGCTGGCGCTGCACGGCACTATTGAGTATGTTTGTGAGACCATAGCAGGAGAGTCGGATGAAGAGATTCGTGCGCTCGCGCTCGATGCCTTCGCCGACGAGTGGGACGGTCGCACGAGTCGCACTGAGTACGCCACTGCTGCCCACTACGAGTACGATAAACAGCTCGCCCGTGCCGCGATTGAGGCTTACTTCTCGACCGGTCCAGGGCTCGATCACGTTCGTGGATCCGTTCTCACGGAAGTCGAACTCGAATGTGAACGAGATGGGATTTCCCTCCACGGATACGCTGATAACGTCGTCCGTACGGACGACGGCCTTCAGATCATCGACTACAAACCATCCGTCAGATACGAGCTCTCGACGAGCGATCGCGCAAAGGAGAAGCTCCGCGAGCACCTTGCCGGCGAGGACTACCACCCCCGTATCGTCAAGAGCGCGATTCAGGCGGCGACCTACATCGAAGGGGTCCAGAATACATCCGTCTACGAGCAGGGGATGGAGGTCGTCTTCACGTACTATGGACTGCTCGCCAACACGGATCTCGAAAAGAGTACTGCCGGCGTCCAGCCCCGTGTCTCGGGCTATGGTCGCGATGTCGAGGAAACCTATTACAGCGAAGAAGAAACGATCTGGGGGCTGATACAGCGGGCACACGATGGGATCCGTGAGGACAACTACGAGCCCATTCGGTGGGACGCGATTCGCGAGAATGCCTGTGAGCGGTGTGATTATCGTTCTATGTGTACCGATGCACTCGCAGAGGAGGTGCAGTTCTGATGTCGCCTCCTCCCGCTGAAAACGACCCCGACGAAGAGCCGTCGCCGCGGATTTCCCAACAGCGTATCATCGAGTCTGGAGAGTACCCAATGCGGGTGTTGGCCGGAGCTGGGACCGGGAAGACGTTCACGATGGTTCGGAAGATCGAGCACCTGATCAACGAACACGACGTCTCACCGGATCGAATCCTCGCATTAACGTTCACGAACAAGGCTGCAGACTCGATGCGCGAGAAGTTGAATGAGAAGCTTGGCGCACCAGGATACGATGTGAACGCATACACCTATCACTCCATCTGCCACGATATCCTTCGAGAGTATGCGTATCACGCTGCAATCGATCCGCAATTCGATGTCGTGAATAACGCTGATCGAACCACCCTCATTCACGAAGCGCTCGACGAAATCACCTATCGGTTCACCGGTCCTGAAGTCTATGGCCCCGATTCACATGCTGATGGGGCAGCAGGCAGCCTGCTCAAATTCATCTCCACGATGAAGAGCAAAGGAATCTCGCCAGGCACCATCGAGACATTCCTTGGTGACGCTGACCGACTCCTGGAACTGGAGGCACTCGTTGACCGAATTGTCGACCGGGCGAATGAGACAGTCCGGGTCAGCTGGCGGGCCCCGTCTGCAGACCGCCTCGAGGAGATGCGTGACGGCCTCGCCGACCTCCAGCAATCGATTGCAGACGAACGAACCGCGGTCGGCCAAACCGGTGTCGAACAGTCGGTCGCGACGTATCTGCGCGGCATGGAGGAGACCTGTACCTCCCTCGCGGAGCTATTAGAAACGGAGCAGGCGTCGATTATCGATGGTGAGCACAAGCCCGCGTTCCGTCTACCCGCCTATCTGTTCGGGACGTACTCCAGTCCACCGAGCGGTATCCCCGACTCGATGTCCGTCACGCTCACCGGGAAACTTCGGTCGTTCGTCGAGGAATGCCAGGAGGCAGCCGATCTGGCCGCTGGCTATACAGCGTACGAGCAACGCCTCCGCGAGGCATCGCTGGTCGACTTTGCCGACTTGATCGGTGCGACGCTCGATCTCCTTGAGGATCCGGACATCCGTGCCGAGATTGCGGGACAGTATGATTACGTGTTCTGTGACGAATTCCAGGATACAGATGCTGTCCAGTTCGAGCTGGTCGACCAGCTCGCGGACGATGACAAACTGTTCGTGGTCGGTGATGATGACCAGGCGATCTACGAGTGGCGTGGGGCGGCAGTCGAGAACATCGGGCACCGACTCGAGGAACGCTACGAGACGCTGGTTCCAGAAACGCTTGAGGAGAACTTCCGCTCCAAGCAACCGATTCTGGATGTCGCGAACAATGTCATTGCACAGCTAGAGGCCCGTGGAAGCGAGAAGGA
>NZ_LK053004.1:0-3903 GCF_000723845.1 Haloferax prahovense
CCAAAGTGTACCCGTCGAGGAACCGATTGTACTGGTTCGTCCTCGCCTGAGTCTTCTCCTGCCGAACGCAAAGGCGTTTCGCCTGACGCGTATCGGACGTATACCAGCCGCAAACCGTCCAGAGCGGTGCTTACGGGACAGTCCACCGCAAGGACCGGAAGAGCGGAGCGCGGGTCCCAGTCCGCGCGGAGCGGGCGGAAGCGGGGGCTTGCCCCCGACCCGCAAGCCGGTCCGCAACAGCGGAGCGAAGCGGAGCGACACGACAGGCGGTGCGGTGCTGTCGCTTACTTGTTTGTTATCCAGAGTGCAATTGCGATTGTCAGGTCTATCGTGATTTTCAGTTCAAGCATTGTCTCACCTCCACTAGTAAACGTAGTCGAGATTAGCGGGGCGCGAGTGGTGGTGCGGGGCGGTGCGGCCAGTATCCTGCTACTACGCCCGCCTTGCCCCCCCTACGGGGCGACTCACGGGGTTTTCAGTGCTTCTAACGGGGGAATCCGGTTTTGATGCTTGGAGCCGATTCCGTCGAGTCTGAACTGCCGACTCCCGAATCCACGTACTACGGTGAAACGGTGCGGATTCCGGGGATGGGTGACGCGCCGAATCGGTGCCGTGGACTGACGCCGGTCGGATTCTGTGAATCGGGTCACGTCCATCTCGGTCGGTCGTCGTGTGACACGCGATACTGTCCGGACCACTGGCGCGGCTGGGTCCGCGATGGGACGGTGAGCGCGGTCGCGCGACTCGGAGCGTACCGGGAGGCGGCGTCCGGCTGGGGGAAGCGGCTACTGCACGTCGTCGCTTCCCCGGAGGTGGACCGGGTGTCTACTGACCGGTTCTGGTCGCTCCGGTCGGACGCCCAGGACGCGGTGAAGGCGGCGGGTGGGCGCGGCGGGTACATGGTGGCCCACCCGTACCGGACGAGCGACTTCGCGGACGAGATGTTCGCGGCGGCGGTCGAGCACGGGAACTGGGACGCTCGTCGAGGACGCTGGTCGTTCCTGCGAGACTGGGCGGACAGTAACGACTGGTCGGAGTGGGAGGAACTCGTGGAGGCGGGGCCGCACTACCACGCGCTGGTAGCGTGCGAGGACTTCGACCCGGACGGCGTGCCGGACGGGTGGGTCGTGAAGAACATCCGTTCGTTCTCCGCGTTCCACAAGCACGACCTCGAAGGGTTCGAGGACATGGCACGGGCCGCGTGGTATCTGCGGACGCACGGAGCGGCCCAGCAGGGCCGTCAGACGGCGACGTGGTTCGGAGAGATGCATCCGGCGTCGTTCGACCCGGAGGACGAACTGACGGCGACTGGGTGGCACTTCATGGAGGAGCGGGCGAGGGAGGCGGTCGGATTGGAGCCTGAGGAGATGCTGGGTGGCGATGGGGAGGAGCCGGAAGTGCGGTGCGCTATCGACGGGTGCGAGGCGGTGGTTCACGACCTCGAGGAACTGAGGACGTGGCTGTCGGATTCCTCATGGATAGCGTCGCTTCCGAGGAAGCGTATCCACAGGCTCCGTGCGGTGGAGATGTGGGTGTTCGAGGAGACACAGATACCTCCGCCGTCGATTCGTGGGAACGAGGCGCGGGTTCGCCAGTGGTTGCTGGAGACTGGACGGATGTTCACGGTCGACCGGCAGTCTGGGCTTGGTGCGTTCGGAGAGTTGTAGCTGTGTGTTGCTGATGACCTCGTGAAAACGGGCGAGGCGCGAGGCGCGGGTCACGCCCGAAAGGGCCGGTGCTGAAGACACCGACCCCGTGCCGTCACAGAGTCACCATGACAGCAAACGATTGCTCGGACGGCGAAGCGGATAGTTCCGACGGTCAGGAGTGCGAACCTCCTGCCGTTCGAATCATGAAGTTGCGGAAACTGGATAGCACGACGTTCGGGGTGACGATTCCTAAGGACGACCTCGAGGGCGACGGCATCGTGGTGGACGGCGAGTTGACCGACGAATGGCAGGTTGTCGTTCGGCACGTTGGCTCTGGTCGATGGGAGTTGTTCACAGGAAAGAGGCCGGACTGAGCAGGTCGGTATTACCGACTGACCACGGTTCCCCCACTCTTTAAGTCGGATTCAGATTCTTCTTGGGTTCGTTTGAGTGCTTCTTGTGAGGCGAGTGCCTGAACGAACGGGGTCTCGGTGAGCGGGGGTAGAGTGCCTTCGTTGGGAACTTCCCGAACGATGTATACGCCTTTCCCCATACGTTGTACGTACATTTGCTGGTTCTCTGGGACCTCTTTGTTCTCGTCGAGGATTCCATCAATCGCCAACTCGTCGGGGTCGAGCGCGACGAGTGGGGTGCCGTCGTGGTTTCGAAGCTTTCGGAATACCATGAAGTACCTGTTCGGCCACCCAATGGTACTTAGCTCTAACCTCGAACGAGTGGATTTCAGACGGACCGACCAAGGTTTTCTGGAGGTTCAAGCGGTATACATCGCTCTTACTGACTGTAATGGAGGCTGATACGAACAATCGAAGATGTCAGCATTGTGATTCGGTCGTTTCCCGGTCGTTCCGTCGAGTTTTCGGGGACGCTTCGAACGTCGTTCATCGGTGCAGAGAGTGCGATACGACGGCGAGGCTTTCCCGTGGTAGTGGGGCAGGAATCGACCCGGGTGTACCTGACCCGGAAACGTCGCCGGGTAGGCACGGTGGGTCGCCGGATTCGCTCACGGCCTCGAGCGCGGGTGACTAACATGGCAAGCTTCCTCGCCGCGGCGGTCGCTGGTTGGGTCGTTACGCTGGTGTCGGCCTTAGTCTCGGTCGGTGCATTGTTCGAATACTTCGAGCGCCGTCGTGAGGGTGAGTCGGTTTCTGAGACTTCCGACTGAGCTTCCTTTCTGAGTGACCTTGACCCACGGCACGTTCGCGTCGATCTCCTTCAGTTCCGAGGGAAAATCTCATTCTTATTGGGGTCGGTCACCGCCGAACCCTCGCCAAAGCGCACCTAGTAGTAAGTATATATGCCCGCCGGGGGGTGTGTGGTGGTGGTGTCGGTGGAGAACGCAAGGCGGCGGTGGGGTGGCGGCTGTTGAGTATCCATCGTGAACGGCAGTCGATTCCAGTATGTTGTCAGTCTTCTTCTGAACCGTCGCTTTGTCCGAGGTCGTGGTATACGTTGAGTAGAGCGGCTCTCGCATCGTCGTGTGAGAGTAGGACACCCCCGAGTGTGAGGACTGCACCAGCTGGTCCGATGAGGCCGCTGGCGTCGGCATAGGCGGAGGCGAGGAATAGTGTTCCAGACCAGAGGAGAACGATAGGGAGACTGATTGAAGTGGTGGATGGGTCGGCCTCGAGGCCGGTGCGGAGGAGCCGTCCGATTGCGTGCGAGCGTGTTTCTCCATCTTCCCGTGCGTCCTCGATTCTTTGTGCAAGGTCTTCGCTGACCTTTGCAGAAATCGTCGTTGTCATGTGGGTATACTCTGGTATACCCGGACTTCAAACCTCTGACGACGCTTGAGTCAAAACTAAGTGGTCGGGGGGAGGAGAAGTCAGTAACAGACAACGTCGCCACTTACAGAATGAACAGACGCCCGGAGGAAGGCCGGGCGACGGACGAACTCGACGGGTGTACCCTACCAAAGTGTACCCGTCGAGGAACCGATTGTACTGGTTCGTCCTCGCCTGAGTCTTCTCCTGCCGAACGCAAAGGCGTTTCGCCTGACGCGTATCGGACGTATACCAGCCGCAAACCGTCCAGAGCGGTGCTTACGGGACAGTCCACCGCAAGGACCGGAAGAGCGGAGCGCGGGTCCCAGTCCGCGCGGAGCGGGCGGAAGCGGGGGCTTGCCCCCGACCCGCAAGCCGGTCCGCAACAGCGGAGCGAAGCGGAGCGACACGACAGGCGGTGCGGTGCTGTCGCTTACTTGTTTGTTATCCAGAGTGCAATTGCGATTGTCAGG